>NZ_AP021903.1:0-600000 GCF_018326005.1 Pseudomonas sp. Seg1 | reverse complement strand
GTGCAGCTTTCGCCCCGTCGCCTTGCAGAATTCGAAGATGCGCTCGATCCGCTTGCCGTAGGCGACGTAAGTGTCGCGCCCACAAATGGCAAAGCGGTCATTCAACCCGCCCCACCACTGCCAATCAGGAATGTAGGCATTGTGCCGCCGGGCCTCTGGATGATTGAACACATAAGCAGGCAGCGGGTTGTGGAAGAAATTGTCCGGTCGCACGAACACCACGTAATCCGGATCGAAGGCCTCGATCATCGTGGTCACGGTGTGCAGCGAGTTGAGCTGATAGATCAGGTTGCGCAGCGACGCGAAGTCATCGGCCCACGTGTCGCCTTGTGCCTTGACCTGCTCGAAATCCCAGCGCTCCAGCACGCCTTCGGTTGAAGTCAGCGTCCCGGTCATTGATTCGAACGGCTGATAGTTGTCTGCCGCCAGCTCGCCTTTTTCGCCGGAGCGCGAGTTCTGCACTTCATCGATTTTGTACAGGTGATAAAAACACTTTACGTCGCTGCCCGCAGGCAACTGCGCCAGGACGTTCTGCTCGATGGAGGGGAAGCAAATCGGCGAGTTTCTCGGAATCCCGAAAAAGGCCACGGCAATTTTCAACACTCAACAGCACCTTTTGAAAGTAGTTCGGGCCGGCCGGCGACAGGCTATCGCTTATTTCTGGCGGAACAGCTTTTGCCACCAGCGACGGGGTTGCAGGGGCACTACGATGACGTCCGACTTCTGCAGCCAGTCGCGCTCGTAATCCCAGGCGTGACCACCCCACAGCTTGCCGGCTTCGTTGGAAAAACCCAGAGTCATCAGTTGATAGGTGTAACCGGGTTGACCGCGCAACCAGTCGAGCAACACCAGCGTGTTGAAACCGGTTGTGGGGCCGACGTAACGCTTGCCTCCCGGCCGGTCGACCGGATAGTTCCACAGCGGCGGCAACGGGATGCGATCCCAGTACATCGCCACCCGCGGTAACGGGCACATCGGTGCCGCGCAACCGACCAGCAGGGTGAAACACCGTTCACTCGCCTGATTGATCAGTCGTTGTACGTCCGGCCCGTAAGGCAGGCCGAAAAAGTAATGGTCCGGGGCGTTATAGCCGTGCACAAAGACATTGGCGCTTTGCGCGTTGAGCAGCGCTGCCTTGATGCAGGTATTGAAGCTGACGACGACGTCATCGACGCCAATGTTCAGCGCCTGAACGTCCGCTGCCGTGATGGCCGGGTTGTTGGCAATCAGGATGACCCGCGCTGCGCGACTCAGGCACTCGCGCAACGCCTCGGGCAAAGCGCCCAACACCGACTGGTCACCACCGGGCAGCGCATCCAGCGCCATGTGTTCGTCCATCATTCAGACCGGCACCTTCATCCCGTGACGCAGCTTCACCCAGAACCGCGTAAATGCCGACGGCGGCTGCCATGGGCGCATCTCGCGCTGGATTTCAGCCGCGAGGGACTGGCCAACCCGCGCGAAGGAATAACGGCTCTGTGCAAAGGCCTGACCATTGCTGGCGATGCGATCCGCCAGCTCAGGGTTGCCTTGCAACAGTTTGATCTTTTCCACCGCTTCGTCTTCGCTGCGGTAGAACACGGTGTTGTGCATGTCTTCGAAACCGAGCAACTGGTCTTCTTCGCCCTGACTCCAGGCCAGCAGCACACAACCGCAGGCCATGGCTTCGAAATTCTTGATCATGAACTCGTTCATGCCGATATCGGCGCTGACAAAGATCCTGATGCGATTGAGCGTTTCGAGATACTCCGAGCCCGACTTCGTGCGCGTCACCAGCATCCCGGTTCGCTTCGACAGCGATTCGAGCAGTGCTTTGCGTTCGGCATATTCGGTGCTTTTCAGGCTGCCGAGAAAACCGACGGGAATGTCCCGCTCAGTGCCGATGTTGCGCAGCATCTGCTCGTCGTAACCCTTGGAGACGAACACTGTATCAATGCCTTCAGCGAGCATTTTGCGCGCGACCACCGCGCCGGATACCAGTGCGCGGCAGCTCGGCAGACGGCTGTAGAGCCGCGAATACACGCCCCGATACTTACTGGCAGGCATGTAGTTCTGGTAGGCGTCGTGTTCGAGAAAGATCAGCCCGGGAATGCACTTGAGCACCCGCAGTTGCGGGGCCAGGCGCTTGACCCGGGAGAAGATCACCACGCGGTCGAACATCTGGTAATCGACCGAGGCCAGAAACGGCCCGAGGTTCATCTGTTGCTGTTTGCTCAGACGGTAGATGACACATTCATCACAGTTCTGCTGCACGATGTCGTAGAGCCGGTCAAGAATGACCCGCTGCTCGTCCATCACCAGGAGCATGACTTTCATAAGTTAATTGACCACGCGACATAGGCAGGCAAGCGCATCGGATTCAAACCTGCCAACATCAACGGAAACGGTTAGATCCCCAAGGCAAAATCCGTTCACACGCAGTACACAACGGTAAAGATTCATCTGCTCAACGACTGCGGATTTTTTCGACAATCGCTGTTGTCGAGCTGTTTTCCACCAGTCCCAGCACTTTCACGGTGCCGCCATAAGCCGACACGATATCGGCACCCACCACTTGGTCGATCCCGTAATCGCCGCCCTTGACCAACACGTCCGGCTTGACCTCACGCAGCAGGTTTTCCGGTGTGCCTTCAGGGAAGCTGATGACCCAGTCCACAGCCCCGAGCCCGGCCAGAACCGCCATACGCCGGTCAACACTGTTGATCGGGCGCCCCGGCCCTTTCAGTCGGCTGACGGACGCATCGTCGTTGACCGCGACGATCAGACGATCGCCCTGGGCTCGCGCCTGCTCCAGATAAGTCACGTGGCCGGCATGCAGGATGTCGAAACAGCCATTGGTGAAGACGATCTTCTCGTTGTGCGCGCGGGCATCGGCCACCGCCAGCAGCAACTGCTCGAGGCCCAGCACACCGCGCTCGGAGCCTTCTTCGCGCTGAATGGCGCGACGCAGTTCCGGGGCGCTGATGGCAGCGGTACCGAGCTTGCCGACGACGATGCCGGCGGCCAGATTGGCCAGTGCCACAGCGTGCGGAAGCTCTTCGCCGGCGGCAATGGCAGCGGCCAGGGTCGAAATCACCGTGTCACCGGCGCCGGTGACATCGAACACTTCACGGGCACGGGCCGGCAGGTGCAGTGCCGGATGATCCGGACGCAGCAGGGTCATACCGTGTTCGCCTCGAGTGACCAGCAGCGCACCGAGTTCGAGATCGTGCATCAGGGTTGCGCCCTTGCTCACCAGTTCGTGTTCATCGGCGCAACCGCCGACGATGGCTTCGAACTCACTGAGGTTCGGGGTGATCAGGCTGGCGCCACGGTAGATCGAGAAATCCTTGCCTTTCGGATCGGCCAGCACCGGAATGTTTTTTGCCCGGGCCGCCTGGATCAGCGCCTGATGGTTTTTCAGCGCGCCTTTGCCGTAGTCGGACAACACCAGGACCTTGATGCCTTCGAGCAGGTCGTCGACCTGCGAGCCAAGGGCCAGGGCGTCAGTGGCAAACGGTTCTTCAAAGTCGATACGCAGCAGTTGCTGGTGCCGGCTCATGACCCGCAGCTTGACGATGGTTGGCTGGTGCGCGATGCGCTGGAACAGGGCCCGAACGCCCGCGCCTTTGAGACTGTTGCTCAGGCTGTCGGCGGCTTCGTCATCACCGGTCACACCGACCAGAGACGCCGGCGCACCCAGCGCGGCAATGTTCAAGGCAACGTTCGCGGCGCCGCCCGGACGGTCTTCGATTTGCTCGACCTTAACGACCGGCACCGGTGCCTCAGGGGAAATCCGTGAGGTTCCGCCATGCCAGTAGCGGTCGAGCATGACATCGCCGACTACCAAGACCGGGGCTTGATCGAAACGCGGCATGGACAACTTCATGGAGCAACCCACATACAAAATGAACAGGGGCGCGATATTAACACAGGGTAAAGCGCCGTCCGCCTCAATCTGAAAGGTCGCGCACCCAGAACAATTCGTGGCGCCGGACCGCCTTGCGGAAAAATTCGTTACTGCCCGTGACAGGCCAGCGGCGCCCCGCCAGTCCGTGCTGGATCCAGCGACGCAATTGCCGCTTGAACACTTGCCCACCCTGCAAATCATGCTCCATGGCCAGTGCCATGGCCTTGTCCAGTTGCACGTCGGCTGACAGCAGCGGGCTCCACAAGCGATCGGCTGGCAATGCCTCGATGGCCGGCGGCAGCGCGATACCGGCACCTGCCGGCCCCATCGGCCAACGGTCGTTGTCATGCAGATGATTGGCGTACATCAGCAGGGTCGTCGGCTTCCAGTTGCTGCGGCCAACGGCCTCAAGCAGCGCCTGAGTGGCGGCGACGTGGTCACTGTGCGGGTCCAGTTCGGGATGCGGTGTCACCAGCACTTGCGGACGATAGTGCTCCAGCAGGGCCACCAGGTCGCCGACCAGATTCTTCCAGGTCGGTTGCCCGTCAAGATCACCAGGCAAGATCAGCGGGTTGTGTCGGCGCACGCTGCGCACATCGTTTTCCTGCGACTCGCGAGAGCCAAACGCCTTGCCTGGCTCGGCGGCCATTGCAGGCAATTGCAGACAGTAGTAACCCAGTTGCACGCAACGTTCTGCGGGCACCCCGCCCCACAGCGGAATCACCAGACTGTCCCAGCTGCGCAAGCGGCCTTTCAAGCGTGCGGCAGCGGCTTGATCAAGGCCCAGTCGCTGGAAGTCTTCAGCCTCGATCTCGCCTTGGGTAAGGGTGACGATGCTGACGTCTTCGCTGCGACTGTAAAGGCCGAATGCCGCAAGCTCGGCATCATCGGCATGCGGCGCGATGACCATGACGCGCTGGCGAGCGTAGTCAGGGTTGGCCATGACCCACAGCGTGCCCGTGGCACCCGGCGTGCAATGGTGCCCGCTCAGCGTCAGCGAACCCTGGCCCAGCGCCGTTGCTTGTCCGGAAAGGTTGAGAAAACGCCGCCCTTTGACCCCACGTTCAAAATCCTGGCGATCATTGCCGACCTGAACATACGGATCGAGCCAGCGCCCCAGCCAACCGGCCTTCACTTCAAGCTCGAGAATCAGCGTTTCACCCGGGGCCAATGGCTCGCTCAGGCGCACAACACCGCCATCCAGGCTAACGGCCTGACGCGCAGTATTCGCGGGAAACCGGTATTGATAATCGTCGCCGGGGCGGTAAAACAAATGATCGGCAAACCACGCTTCGTGGGCAACCCAGGCAAGCACCAGCAACAGCGGCACCAGCCACCAGGCGATCAACACACCGATCAGCAACAGCGACACCAGAAAGGCGACGAGGAACAGACGCTTGCTGCGCCGATGGGCCTTGAGAAGCTGTTGCTTGCGAGCACTCATGGGTTCAGACCTTGTAGACCGGCACCGTGTGGCACCAGCGATCCTTGTACTCACGGTCGGCACGACCGAATGAATAACGCAGCGGCTTGCCCAGTGCTTGCGCGTCAGCCCAGGCCTGCTGGGTGTTGACGAAGCTCAGTACGCTGCCGGGGCTGAATTCGCGACTCTGCGGGTCGACGCCACCGTTGATGTACTCCAGCGAAACCCATTGCGGTGCCTCGACACGGTACAGAACCTGAATCGCCACCGGCGCCGATTCAAGCATGGCCACCGAACCGGTCATGAATTCGCGCAACAAGGTGAAAACCTCGACGAGCCCGGCCTTGCCAGGCACTTCGAAGCCCCAGCGACGCTCGAACAGATCGCCATATGCCTGCGCTTGCTCTGCCGGAGAAAACTCCGACATCGGCACCAGCGAGCCACCCGCCTCTTCCAGCAGACGCTGTTCGCGACGCTGGTTGTAGCGAAATTTCTTCGAATACTCTTCCGGCAACCGGGCCAGGGCCAAGCCCTCCGGTTGGGTTTTCAGGGTGCTGATCTGCTCGGCATTGATCTGGGAGACATACGCCATGCGCTGGCGGACCGGCACGACGACATCCGGCGCGATCGGCAGGATAATTTCCGCATTGCCCATGTCGAGCAACCCACGCTTGCCTTCACGCTTGAGGACTTCCTTGGACAAGGCCACATGCCGCCCCCAGCTGGGAATGGCGGCAACCACCTCACCGCCAACGATCCAGCCCAGGTAGCGCAGTTCGATCCCGACGAATGTCGACAGTCGCTCGACCACCTCGGGATGCGTCGCAAAGCTGCCACCGAAACGCAGCCAGGCTTGAGCGTAGGCATCCCGGTCAATTTCGCTCCAGCCACGTTCACGAAAGCTGCGAAACACCCTCAGCATACGTTGGTCACGTGGGCCGGCTGCGGCTCGTCACCCTCTTCGAACTCTTTGGCATGCAGGCGCGAGTAATAGCCGTTCTGCTCCAGCAGTTGTGCGTGGGTGCCACGCTCGACAATCCGGCCTTCGTCCATGACCAGAATCAGATCGGCCTTCTCGATGGTGCTCAAGCGGTGCGCGATCACCAGAGTCGTGCGGTTCTGCACCACATGATCCAGCGCTGCCTGAATATGCCGCTCCGACTCGGTATCCAGTGCAGAAGTGGCCTCGTCGAGAATCAGCAGCGGTGCATCCTTGAGCAGGGCGCGGGCGATGGCAATGCGCTGACGCTGGCCACCGGACAGCAGCACTCCGTTCTCGCCGACCATGGTTTCATAGCCCTGCGGCATCTTGACGATGAACTCATCGGCATAGGCCTCGGAGGCCGCGCGTTTGACTTCCTCGAAAGGCGCGCCGGCCAGATCGCCGTAAGCGATGTTGTTGGTCACCGTATCGTTGAACAACGTCACCGCCTGGGTCACCAGCGCAATCTGGCGACGCAGGCTGCGCAGGGTGAAATCCTGCACTTCCACGCCATCGAGCAGAATCTGCCCGTGTTCATGCTGATAAAAGCGCGGAATCAACCCGGCCAGAGTGGACTTGCCGCTGCCGGAACGGCCGACCAGAGCGACCATTTGCCCAGGCTCCACGACGAAGCTGATGTCGTTGAGTACCTGTTTGTCGGTGTCCGGGTACTGGAAGCTGAGATTGCGCACTTCCAGTCGGCCTTCAAGGCGATCGCGCTCGACCGTACCCTGATCCACTTCGGCCGGCTCATCGAGCTGCTCGAAGATACTCTCGGCACCGGCCACACCTTTCTGAATGGTCGAGCTGACTTCGGAGAGTTGGCGAATAGGCTTCGGCAACAGACCGGCCATGGTGATGTAGGCCACCAGATCGCCCGGCGATGCATCACCGCGAAGGTACAGCACAAGGAACATGACCACGGCCATGGCGCTGTACGTCACCAGTTGCAGCATCGGCGTGTAGACCGCGCCGGTCTTGGTCATCGTCAGCTGCTTGTCGGTGTTGCTCTGGCTGGCATCGCGAAAGCGGTCCTTTTCATAGACTTCGCCGCCGAAACTGCGCACCACACGGTAACCATGGATCGTCTCGGAGGCGACGTGCGTGACGTTGCCCATCGACACCTGGATCTTTTTGCTTTGCTTGCGGAATTTCTTGCTGGTGCTGTTCACCATGATGCCGATGACCGGCAGGATGGCCACCATCACCAGCGTGAGTTTCCAGTTCATCCACAACAGGGTGCAGAACAGGAAAATCACGGTCATGCCTTCACGGATGACCACTTTGATCGCGTCCGTCGCAGCGCCGGTGACCATCGTCACGTTGAAGGTGATTCGGGAAATCAGATGCCCGGAGTTGTTCTTGTCAAAGAACCGGTTGGGCAGCTCCAGCAACTTGTTGAACAGCACCACCCGCAGGTCATGCACCAGGCCCAGGGAAACCCGAGCCAGGAAGAAGTTGCCTAGATACGAACCCACGCCCTGCAACAGCGCAATGAACACGATCATCAGCGGCACGGTTTCGAGCAATTGCAATTTGCCCAGGTACGGGTTGCCCGGAAACAGGCTGGCCTCAGGATTGGCCAGGCCATCGACAAAGTACTTTAGGATGTAAGCGAGCATCGGCTGAGTCGATGCGAAGATCAGAAACCCGACGATGCTGAGAAGGAAGAGACCGGCGTAAGGCCGCACGTAAGCCAAAAGGCGGAAGTAGATCGCCAGCGTTGACTGGGCTTTCGGTTCAGGACTGCTCATGGTGATCCGCACAATTCAGTGAGGCGGGGATGATATCACACGCGTTTTTCCCCCGATAAACATGACTGCAAGCCAGCCTTTGACCAAGTCGGTTAAGATACCCCGCTAATGATGGGGAGCCAGACATGCAATCGATTGACCACAGCACTTACGAGGCACTGCGCGAAGGTGCACACGTATTGGAAGCCGACGGTTCCGGCGACAAGGTGCTCAGATTGGCCGATGGACGCATGCTCAAGCTGTTCCGTCGCAAGCGGCTGCTCAGTTCGGCGCTGTTCTATCCCTATGCGCAGCGCTTTGCCGACAACACCCGGGCACTGGAGCAGCGCGGCATTCTCTGTCCGACCGTCATTGCGGTGTATCGCATTCCGAGTATCGAGCGCGATGGCGTTTATTACAGCCCGCTGGCGGGCGATACGGTGCGCCAGTTGCAAGGCAGCAGTGAAGGGAATGATGCGTTGAGGTTCCAATTGGGCGGATATTTCGCTCAATTGCATGAAAAAGGCGTGTATTTTCGCTCGCTGCACTTCGGCAATGTCGTACTCACACCCGATCACCAACTGGGCCTGATCGACATCGCCGACCTGCGCTGCCAGAGACGCGCACTCAGCGACAGCAAACGCCTGCGCAACTTCGCCCATTTGCTGCGCTATAAAGAAGACCGCCAATGGTTGCTGGGCGAAGACGCTGGCGACACCTTCATCGAAGGCTACCGCCAGGCCCTGCCAAGCAACCGGCAAGCGCCACTGATCTCGCGCCTGCGTCCGCTGCTGGGTTGAGCCTTAGCGGCCGATGACCAGCAGCGTTGCACCTTTGCGGTTGGCGAAATGCTCGAGGATGCGCAACTTGTGCGCCTCCAGCCATTCCTTCAGCCAGGGCTCGTCACCCTTCGCCTCAATCACAAAATAGCGATAGTCGCCGGCATGGGCGGTGGACATCGCCTCTTCCTGGGTCAGAACGGGCAACACGTAGCCGCGACCGGCGTAGTAGCTGATCCGCCCATCTGCGAAGTATGTCGACGCATCCGGCTCGACATGGGAGGACATCCAGCGCCCGGCCTCGACATAGTGGGTTTTGCCGGCCCCGGTGGAGATGACGTTCGACAGCATCACCAGCAACCCCACGATAACCAGCCACTTGCCCCAACGCGGGAACTCGCGAACAAAAGCGGCCAGTCCCAGTGCCAGCACCGGCACAAACAACAGATTGAGAAAGCTCAGGTAGCGAGTGTTCATGAACTGTTGCTTGATGAAAAACAGCACCAGCACCACCAGGTACAACAGCGCCGTCCAGGCGAAGGGGCGGTAGTCACGCCAGTAGGTGCCTAGCACTCCCCAGTTGCGGCGCAGGATGAACGGAACGGCGAAAGGTCCCATCAACTTGACGAAACTGATAGTCATGGTCGCCAGGATGCCAAAGAAAATGATTCGGCCGGCTTCGTCCTGGGAGTACTTGTTAATGAGCGAGTTGGCAAACTGATCACACAGCATCTGAAACGAAGACAAGACACTGTGCGGCGCAATCATGTCCAGATAAAGCATCAGGCGGGCCGACAGGAGCGCGCCCGACACACATATACCCAACAGGCCCAGAATCGGTAATAGCGAAAACTGAAAGAATTGCAGGCGTCGTGTGGACGACCAGAGGTTTGGCAACTGCCACAGCGCCAACGCCGGCAACAGCAGCAACGCCTCCAGGCGGAAAAAGGCTGCTCCGATAATCGCCAGATGAATGAACGCCGCGCGTAGCCAGCCGCCACGGGTTTGCCAGCGCAATGCAAACCACAGCGCCAGCGTGCAGAAAAACCAGAAACCGCATTCACGGATGATGTCATTTCGAAAGGCATTGACCGCTGGCATTGCCAGCACCACCAGACAAGCCCAGCGGGTGACGTGCGCAGAACGCTGACGTACGCAGTCCACCATCAATGCACTGGTGCCGGCGAAGAAGAGGCCACACCAGAGATAGGCGCTCAGTTCCAATGGTAAATGCAGGATCAGATGCGTGCCGGCGAGCAGAAAGGAAAACCACGGCCAGTCGAAAGTTGCCCAAGCCACATTGGGACCGTGCTCGGTAACTTGTTGCGCAATATCGATGTACAGCGCGGCATCTCGCCCGACTGTCGCGGTGCCCATGACCGCAATCAGCGACAGCAGCACACTGCCCAGAAACGCCAGCCATACCGGGTATTCATCGATGATTCTGGAGACCCGAGTTGCCACTTTAACGCCCGTACCTTTCACCCAGCCACCTCAATGACACTCGTTACGTGGTACGCACATGTGTTCGCGAACCGCTTACCGAAACAACAACCGCAAAGCCTTGCGAGTGTAGGACCAGCGCGAAACCGTGCGCCAGTCGGCACGCAACGCCTGAAAATAGAAGCCCTTGGCCAACGCGTATTCACCATGTGAATAGCAATCGCGAAACAGCGACAGGCAGCGCTGTGCCAGAAATGCCTGACGTAAATCCTGCATTTCTGCCGGCATGCGCCGACTTGAAAACACTTCGCTGACCACCTGCTCCGTGCCAGCAGCAAGACTTTGGCGCAGATCATGACGCATGCTGTCGGCATGCTTGTAGATCAATGCCATAGGCTGATCGAGAACGGTGCAAGGGAAACGCGCCAGCACCTGGGCAAACACTGGCAGGTCCTCGACGTTGCGCAGATGCTCCGGGTAATTACCCGGAGCGAATACAGCGCGATGCATCGCGCACGCACCATTGGAAATCGATACGGTCTTGTCCAGCAGGTAACCCTGCAAACGCTGACGGGGAGTCGAAGGCAACGGTTTGGCTGCCTGCAAGCTGCGCCTGCCGTCTGCGAACACTGACCAGTGGGCACCGATGACCATCAGGCTTTGAGGGTTGCAGGCAATGTGTTGCGACAGCGCAGCCAAAGCGCCGGGGGCCATTTCGTCATCGGAATCAAGGAAAACCAGGTATTGCCCGGTCGTCTCTTCAAGCCCCCGATTTCGCACTGAAGACAGCCCGCCATTGCTTTTGCGCAACGCACGAAAACGCCCGCCATGCTTGAGCAGAAGTTTCTCTACTACTTCAGGCGTTTCGTCCGTCGACCCATCGTCGATGACTAACAGATCCGTCGTCGCATCATCCAGCTGCGCCAATACCGACTCCACTGCACGAGGCAGGGTCCGCGCATAGTTGTAAGCGGGAATCACGACGCTGATCAGTGTTTCAGTCAAGTCCGTATCCTTTCACACCCTCTTTTACGACCAGAATATCTTCCATGATCAAGTATTCCAGATCGGAGCCGAAAAACATGTTCAGCGCGTCGGTCGGCGAGCAGATCATCGGTTCTCCACGACGGTTGAGCGAGGTGTTCAGCGACACGCCGTTGCCGGTCAGGTTTTCCAGCGCTTTCATCATGTCGTAGTAACGCGGATTGTATTCGCGCTTGAGCACCTGCGCCCGGGAAGTGCCATCTTCGTGGACGACTTCCGGCACACGGGTTTTCCACTCTTCCGCCACTTCGAACGTGAAGGTCATGAAAGGAGCCGGGTGATCGATCTTGATCATCTGTGGCGCGACGGTATCGAGCATCGACGGGCAGAAAGGCCTCCAGCGCTCGCGGAACTTGATCTGGTGGTTGATACGATCAGCCACGCCGGCCACGCTAGGGCAGCCAATGATCGAACGGCCGCCCAATGCGCGCGGACCGAATTCCATGCGACCCTGGAACCAGGCCACCGGATTGCCTTCAACCATGATTTTGGCGATCTGTTCCGGCATGTTGTCGAGCTTGCGCCACGCAGGCTTGTTCTCGTGACGAGCGCACGCGGCGATCACGTCTTCGTTGCTGTACGACGGGCCGAGGTAGACGTGTTCCATCTTTTCGACCGGCACGCCACGGGCATGAGACACATAGGCTGCCGCGCCAACCGCAGTACCGGCATCGCCGGACGCCGGCTGCACGAAAAGCTCCTTGATGTCGTCACGGGCGATGATTTTCTGGTTGAGCTTGACGTTCAACGCACAGCCACCGGCGAACGCCAGTTTGCCGGTTTCCTTGAGCACGTCGCCCAGGTAGTGATCGATCATCTGCAGCGCCAGTTTCTCGAACAGCGCTTGCATGCTGGCGGCATAGTGGATGTAAGGTTCGTCAGCAATATCGCCTTCACGCTTCGGACCAAGCCACTCGATCAGCTTCGGCGAGAAGTAGAAACCCTTGCCCTTCTCTTTATAGCGGCGCAGGCCGATCACGTTGGCGTAGTCGGTATTGATCACCAGCTCGCCGTTCTCGAACGAGGCCAGACGCGAGAAATCGTATTTGCTGGCATCGCCATACGGCGCCATGCCCATGACCTTGAACTCACCGTCGAGCATCTCGAAACCGAGGAACTCGGTGATCGCGCCATACAGGCCGCCGAGGGAGTCAGGATCGAAGAATTCCTTGATCTTGTGGATCTTGCCGTTCTCGCCATAACCGAAAAAGGTCGTGGCGTACTCGCCCTTGCCGTCGATACCGAGGATCGCGGTTTTCTCTTTGAAACCGGAGCAGTGGTAAGCGCTGGAAGCGTGGGCCAGATGGTGTTCGACCGGTTCGATCTTGATTTTTTTCGGATCGAAACCCAGTTGCTCCAGGCACCAGACGATCTTGTTGCGATAGCGTTTGTAGCGACGGTTGCCCATCAGGATCGCATCGAGCGCGCGATCCGGGGCATACCAGTAACGCTTGGCATAGTGCCAACGGGCCTTGCCGAACAGACTGATCGGAGCGAACGGGATCGCTACCACGTCAACGTCGGACGGTTTGATACCGGCCTGCTCAAGACAGAACTTCGCCGACTCGTAGGGCATGCGGTTTTTTGCATGCTTATCGCGTACGAAGCGCTCTTCTTCGGCCGCCGCCACCAGCTTGCCGTCGATGTACAAGGCAGCTGATGGATCATGGCTAAGGGCGCCGGACAGGCCAAGAATCGTCAATGCCACAGGGGTCTAGCCTCTTTAGTCTGCGTGCAGGCGCGATGCGCCTTGAAAATTGATGTGCCCTCGCAAAGGGCGAGGAACAGCTAAAGGGCGGGATTATAGCGTAAACATGCGGGGAATTACCCTGTGCGAATTGCCCCAGGTTGAATGGATCGGATAAACCCTGCCTGTGGGTTCAATAACCGCCCGTGCGCCAGTAGATACCGAGATTACCGTCAGTCGCCTGACGATAAATGGTGTAGGGCAGCACAACCGTATCGGCCACTCCGGACAATGGCAGATCCAGCAAGACGAATGGCGCGAGAAAGCCACTTGGATCGGGCGGTGCGTTCAACACGCAGAAATCGTAGGCCAGACCGCTGTAAACGCGCGGAATGGATTGGCAGTAGGTTTTTTGTTTGCGCATGTCCCGGGCGACATCGGCATCATCCTGCAATACAGTCAGGACACTGCCGCAGCCTGATAAACCCCATGAAAAAGCGCCCAGCATCACAGCCTTTTTGATCATCAAAATTTGCCCTCCATTGTCGTCAGGCAAACTAGCATCGGGGCTGAAGCGGGCACAGTTCATGGCTTCTGATGAAGCTGTAGGACCATTCAGAAAATATTGTCCCTCATTGAGCGAGGAACATTTTCGGTGTTTTTACAGACCTCTTCGCGAGCAAGCCCGCTCCCACAGGAGGAATGCATTCCAAGGGTGGGAGCGGGCTTGCTTGCGAAAGGGTCGAAGAGCCGATTCAGCCGGCGCTGGAGATATCTTTAGGCAAACGCTGATCGATGACCTGATACAACGCACTACTCGCCGGCCAGTTACGCATGAAACGCGCCCGATCCCGCGCATAGGCACCAGCAAAGGTGTTCACCGAGCCGTGCTGGCACATCGAATCGAGATCGATCAGCGCCCAGCGGTCGTTCTGCCAGAACAGGTTATGGCCCTTGAAGTCGCCATGACTGATGCGCTCGGCAATCAACCGGGCAAACAATTGATCCAGCGCCTGCAACTCCGCTTCCGGAGCATCACCACTTTCAACATACGGCGCAAATCGCTCGATGATGTCCGGCCCCGGCAGGAACTCGGTGACCAGATATGCACGGCTGCGCAGCCACAAAAAGCGCTTTTCCAGCACCGCCAGCGGCTTGGGCGTGGCGATGCCGAGAAACGCCAGGCGATTGCCCTCACGCCACGAATGCCAGGCACGACTCGGGCGCCAGAAACGCTTGAGCCAATGGGCGAAGCCCTTGATGTTATAGCGCTTGATCACCAGCGCGCGCGCCTCCACGTCGACCTTGCCGACGCTCGCGGCGCCGCCGGTCTTGTAGAGATGCCCCTTGTCCAGCAACTGATCGGCCTGTTCCAGCACCGGCAGCATTGCCGCCTCTTCCTCGCGACGGATCGCGCGCAAACCAAAGGCTCCCCGCCGAACGCTGAACAGCGTGCATTCGCGACCGACCTTGATCAGGTAATCCTTCAGACGCCAGCGGCGAACCTTGTCGATCTGTTTCTGCAAGGCTTCCAGTGGCAGCGCGTGCTCGCTGTTGCTCAGCAGGTAATACACCAGCAGTTCTTCGGTGAACGGTTCAAGCGCCTTGGGCAACTGGGCGAAAAACACACCGAGATTTTCCAGGACTTTCTGCCGCGACAACGGCTGTCCGGCGGTTTCCACGCAGATGCCCGCACCGTCGATCAAATACAACTGCCCGCCGTGACGCAGCAGATTGTCCAGGTGCAGGTCCTCCTGCCAAAGCCCTTTACCGTGCAACCGGCCAATCGCACCCAGCGCCTCGGCCAGCACCGCGGATTGCTCATCCGCCAACATCGGCAGCGCCTCGACTTTCGTCCAGGCGTCGCCGAGGCTTTCAGCACCCTCAAGAAAATCGAACAGCAGCCAGCCGCCCTCAGCGTTCTTCAGGCCATCAGCCAGCAGCAACGGTGTCGTCAGGCCTTGAGCAGCCAGCAAGCGCACGCCTTCCAGCTCTCGCTGAAAGTGCCGGGCCGCCTTGCTGCCGACCAGCAACTTGGCCAGCACCGGACGCCCACGCCAGACGCCAGCGCCGACGTAGCGTTGCCCCGGCAAAACACGCAACAGACTCAGCAACTGCAAGTCCGCGGTGCCGGCCGCATCGGCCAGCGTTATTGTCAGCGGCAGTTGCGGGGTGCGCCCGGCAGCGGCCAGCTCGGACAATTGCATCAGCGGGTCTCCTTGTGACTACGGCGCGCGGTCAGCCGGGCGAGCCAACTGTCGAGCAGCGAGCTGTCGGTCGGCTGGTCGAGATACGCCGCCAGCAATTCGCGCAACTGCGCCTCGCTCCACTCCGGGGCACGTCGTTGCAGCGGCTCCAGATCCTTGATCCGGTCACGCATGCCGAATAGCAGTGGCCGGGTTTTTTCCAGGTCGATCAATTGCGCCTGGTACCCGTTGCCACTGGCTTGCAGAAAAATGTGTTTTGGATAGAAACAACCGTGCACCTGACGCACGCCGTGCAGATGCCGCGCCAGCAGCCCGCAGGCCTTGAGAATCGCCGATTGCTGTGCAGTAGCGAGCTGAGTCCAGCGCGCCAACAGCGACTCCAGATCGCTCCAGCCGTCGAGGGCGCGCGTCAGCAGAATTGCCCGGACTTCGCCATCGACTTTGCGCTGACCAAAAAACGCCGCTTGCAGCGCGGGAATGCCGAGCTTGCGATAGCGGCTGATATTGCGAAATTCACGGGCAAAGCTTGGCTCGCCAAACGGCGCGTGCAAGGTGCGGGTCAGGTAATTGCTCTGGCGCTTGAGGTAGAAACCCTGGCCCTCCAGATCCAGACGAAAGACGCTGCTCCAGCCGCCACGGGCGGTATTGGGTTCGTCCACCGCCTCAAGCTGTTTGGCCCACAGCGCGTCAAAAGTGCCCAGACCGTGACGCTCAAGCAGTGCACGGTCCTCTTCGGCCAGAAAATCAGTCATTCACGTCCCTCGAAAAATCTCACCACGTGCCGAATCCGTTTCTTGTCGGCCGTATTCAGCCGATCGCACTGGCGGTATTGCTTATAGAAACGCAGGCGCTGGGTATTGGACAGGTGATATTTGGCGAGCTTGTCGAGACAGGCCAGATCCTTGGTGATCCGATACTTGAGCCAGAAGCCGCGCCAGAACTCGCCGTTGGGGCAATCGATGAGAAATACGCGCGCCTGATCGTCGATCAGCAGATTGCGCCATTTCAAATCGTTATGGGTAAAACGGTGATCATGCATCGTTCGGGTATAACCCGCCAACTGCCGGCTGATGCCATCGACCCAGGCGCGATCCTTGAGCCTCGGATCCTTGCGCTCGGCGAAGGCCGCAAGGTCTTCGGTATGCGGCAGTTCACGGGTAATCATCGCCCCACGGTCGTACGCCGCGCCGCGTCGCTCCAGGCCCCAGGCCACCACTTCAGCGGTGGGAATGCCCCATTTGGCGAAGCGTTTGAGGTTTTGCCATTCCATCTTCACTCGCGGCTTGCCGAGGTATCGGCGCAAGCCCTTGCCGGCACCGACGTAGCGCTTGACGTAATAGTTGACGCCGTTGCGTTGCACGCGAATGACTTCGGACAACGGATCGCGGGTCAGCCGCTCGCCTTGCAGGGCGAATACGGCCTGAAGGCTGCCGAAGTCTTCGGCAAGATCGCTGTACTGCGGCTCAAGAGTCCAACCCGCCATCAGAGCGCATCCCCGTAACGCTGCTTGCGCGCGTAGAGCTTGTTGGCCTTGCCTTCCAGCCAGTTCAGCAGCGGTGCTTCTTCCGCCAGAATCTGGCGCAGCGGTTGCTGGAAATAGCCTTTGAGGAAACGCAATTTGTCGCGGCGGGTCAGGCCGATGTCCAAAGCGGAAAAGTACAGGGCGGCCAGATCCTTGTTGCGCCAGCGCTGAGTGATCTTTGCGCGGGTCTGGGCACGGTGCAGGTCGATCACCGAGAGCTTGAAGTCTTGCGGGGTGATCGGCTTGTCGGTGTGCAGCAAAAAGTGGCAGATGTAGCAGTCGCGGTGGTTGACCCCGGCGCGGTGCATCATGCCGGTCATGCGCGCCACTTCGGCGATCAGCGCACGTTTGAGTCTTGGCTCTGGCGGCTGCTTGACCCAGTCGATGCTGAAGTCTTCGAGGCTGATGGTCGGCGCCAGCTCTTCGGTAACGATGAACGAATGCTGATCGGCCGGGTTGCTGCCCTTTTCGCCATACGCCACGGCGGTCATGGTCGGCACGCCGACTTCCTGCAACCGCTGGATCGCTTTCCATTCCTGACCCGCGCCCAGCACCGGCAGCTTGGCGGTCAGCAGGTTCTTGAAGATCTCGCCCCAGCCAATGCCACGGTGAATCTTCACGAAGAAACCGTTGCCATCGACTTCCGTGCGCAGCGTCCGGCGGGCTTCCAGCTCGCGGTAAACCTCGCCCTGCAAGCCTTCGACTTCGGCGAACGGGTCCCGTCCGGCCCAAAGGCTCTTGAACGGTTCAGCCAGCATCAACTTCATTAAGCGCGCTCCGCCAGAATCACATCGGCCGCGTGCTGCGGCATGCTGTAAAGGTCGGCCGTCTCGGCGAAGGCCAGACCGTTGCGGCTCCAGGCCGCGCGTGCAGCGTCGTCGTTCAACATATCGGTCAGGTATTGCGTCAGTTGCGCCTGGTCGAACGGCTCGTCCAGTACTCGCCCGGCATCCGCCTCGGCAATGTAATGGGCGTAGCCGCAGACGGCGCTGACCAGCACCGGAAGCCCGGCGACCAGCGCTTCGAGCAGCACTGTACCGGTATTTTCGTTGTAGGCCGGGTGGATCAACAGGTCGGCGCCGAGCAGGAACCGCGGAATATCACTGCGGCCCTTGAGGAACGTCACGTTGTCGCCCAACCCCAAAGTCGCGCTCTGCATCTGGAACAATTTGGGGTCATCCTGGCCGATTACAAACAGCCGGGTGCGTTTCTTCAGTTCCGCCGGCAATGCGGCCAGCGCTTTCAGGCTGCGATCGACGCCTTTGGTCTTGAACCCGGAGCCGATCTGTACCAGCAATAGGTCATCGTCCTTGAGGTTGAATTCGGCGCGAAATCCGGCGCGAATTTCATCGGCATCCGCTGGGCGGCGACGATCCTGGGCAATGCCCGGCGGCAGCAGGTGGAAGCGCTCCAGCGGCGTGTCGTAATGCTTGATGAACAGCGGCTGCTGCACTTCGGAAATCATCAGCACTTCGGTTTTCGCGTCTTTGGCGAACACCGCGCGTTCGTATTCGGCGAAGTGGCGATAGCGGCCCCAGCGACGGTACAGCGAATGGCGCAGGTTTTGCGCCTTGTCTTCGAAGCAGCCGTCGGCGGCGTAATAGACATCCAGCCCGGGCATCTTGTTGAAACCGATCAGCCGGTCCACCGGACGCTTGGCCAGGTCCGCTTCCATCCACGCAGTGAGTTTCTCGTTACGACGATGGTTGAAAAACGCCTTGACCGGCGCCACCAGCACTTCGAAACCGGGCGGCACGTCGCCTTCCCAGATCAGCGTGTAGACGCGGATCTGGTGGCCGCGCTTCTGGCATTCGAGGGCGATGCGCATGAAGTCGCGCTGCAAGCCACCGAACGGGAAATATTTGTACAGGACGAATGCCAATTGCATCAGCGCAGCTCCTCAGCCATTAACAACGTGCTCAGTCGGCTGGCGACACGCTCGGGATTCAGACGCGTGAAGCACAGAGGCTGCTCGCGTTTCAGGTCAAACTGACGGGCATCCTGCGCGGTCGGTTGATAGGTACATTTCTTTTGCAGGCACGGCGCGCACGGAAAATCGCTGGCCAGGTGAATCTGCAATTTGCCGTAGGCGCCGGTAAGGCCCGGGTTGGTCGGGCCGAACAGCGATATGGTCGGCACGTCCAGCGCCGCGGCCAAATGGCCAAGACCCGTGTCTACCGCCACACAGGCTTGCGCCCCTGCGAGCACTTTGCCGACACCGGCCAGATTCAGTTTCGGCAAGACTTCGGCGTGCTTGAAACCGGCGGCGATCCGCTCGGCACGGGCCTTTTCCAGTGGGTTGCCCCATGGCAGTTTCACGCCGACGCCGAGATAACCGACCCGCTCGGTCAGTT
This sequence comes from Pseudomonas sp. Seg1, assembly GCF_018326005.1. Lineage (NCBI taxonomy): Bacteria > Pseudomonadati > Pseudomonadota > Gammaproteobacteria > Pseudomonadales > Pseudomonadaceae > Pseudomonas > Pseudomonas sp. Seg1. The sequence goes on along the minus strand of NZ_AP021903.1, from coordinate 580,937 downwards.
CGCGCCAGTAGCTTTCCGGCCAGTGCTTGGTGTCCCACGTCGTGCCATGCAGGAACACCACAAAGGCGTTCTTGCGCGGCAGTTCGACCAGACGCTCGACGTTAAGGCCGTAGTCGCCCAAGCCTTTGGGCAAGTCGTAACCCAGCGCAATGGCGAACAACTGCCGCACGCGCTCGACCGCGTGCTGACCACGGGCCACGGCCAGTTTGCGGTCGTAGAAACGCGCCGCCATCGGCTCGCGGGCCGAACCTTTGTCGAGGCCGGCTACCGGCGCTTTGACGTAACGGGTCAACCAGGCACTTTTGAGCAGGCCCTGGGCGTCGATCACCAAATCATATTTCTGCGCGCGAACCGATTGTTTGAAGCGTTTCCACTCGCCGCTCTTGATCGTCTGCCAGATATTTTTGCGCCAGCGACGGATCGCCACCGGAATCACTTTGCCAACGGCCGGGTGCCAGGTCGGAATCTCGGCAAAGCCTTCTTCCACCACCCAGTCGAACTTGATCCCGGGGATTGCCCGGGCCGCGTCGGTCAGCGCCGGCAACGCGTGAATCACGTCGCCCAGCGATGAAGTCTTGATCAGCAATACCCGCAACTTAATGAACCTCGACCACGGAGCCCTGCAATTTCTGCAAGGCATCGTTGACCGCGTCCGGCATCAGCTGGCGCAGGCAGTTGTAATGGCCGAAACGGCAGGTACGGTCGAAACACGGACTGCAATCGAGGCCCAGGCGCACGACTTCGACGTGTTCGGCCAACGGTGGCGTGAAGCCCGGTGAAGTCGAGCCGTAAACCGCCACCAGCGGGCGGTTCAGGGCAGCAGCGACGTGCATCAGGCCGGAGTCGTTGGAGACGACGGAGTCGGCGCAGGACATCAGGTCGATGGCTTCGGCCAACGAGGTGCCGCCGCTGAGGTTGACCGACTCTTCACGCAGGCCGGGAATCAGCCGCGCGCGGATGTCTTCGCCCACGGCGTGATCGTTCTTCGAACCGAACAGCCACACCTGCCAGCCTTCGCGGATCCGCGCTTCGGCGACTTTGGCGTAATGCTCGGACGGCCAGCGCTTGGACTCACCGAACTCGGCGCCGGGGCACAGGGCCAACACCGGGCGGTCGAGGGTCAGGCCGAACTTGGCCAGCGCCGCTTCGCGGGTGACCGGGTCGATTTGCAGGCTCGGGCGCGGATAGGGTTTCGGCAGCTCGGCGTTCGGCTCGTAAGCCAGGGCCATGAACCGCTCGATCATCAACGGATAGCGTTCTTTGTCGAGGGTGCGCACGTCATTGAGCAAGCCGTAGCGGAATTCGCCACGCCAGCCCGTGCGTTTCGGGATGCCGGCGAAGAACGGCACCAGCGCTGACTTCAGCGAATTCGGCAACAGGATCGCCTGGTCGTACTGGCCGCGCAGGGATTTGCCGATGCGTCGACGGGTCGCCAGCTCCAGCGCGCCGTGGCCGAGCGGAAAGCTCAAGGCCATGCGCACTTCAGGCATGCGCTCAAGGATCGGCCGGCTCCACTCGGGGGCCAGCACGTCGATTTCGCATTGCGGGTGGCGTTGCTTGAGACACTGAAACAGTGTCTGCGCCATCACCATGTCACCGACCCAACTGGGCCCAACGATCAGAATATTCATGTGGTTTCCAAAAACGAACCGGGGAGGCATTTACGCCTCCCCGCCTCGAGAATTCTACAAACACTGTAGATCTACTGTGGGAGCGAGACTGCTCGCGATGGGGTCTTCACATTCAACATTATTGTCGTCTGATACTCCGCTATCGCGGGCAAGCCCGCTCCCACAGGGTTTTGCATTCCTTCACACATCTGCATTTCACCGCAGATCACTGTGGGAGCGGGCTTGCCCGCGATGAGGCCAGCACATCCAACATCAATGTCGCCTGACACTCCGTTTTCGCGAGCAGGCTCACTCCCACAGGGTTTTGCATTCCTTCACACATCTGCATTTCAACGCAGATCACTGTGGGAGCGGGCTTGCCCGCGATGAGGCCAGCACATCCAACATCAATGTCGCCTGACACTCCGTTTTCGCGAGCAGGCTCGCTCCCACAGGGTTTTGCATTCCTTCACACATCTGCATTTCAACGCAGATCACTGTGGGAGCGGGCTTGCCCGCGATGAGGCCAGCACATCCAACATCAATGTCGCCTGACGCTCCGTTTTCGCGAGCAGGCTCGCTCCCACAGGGTTTTGCATTCCTTCACACATCTGCATTTCAACGCAGATCACTGTGGGAGCGGGCTTGCCCGCGATGAGGCCAGCACATCCAAAATCAATGTCGCCTGACACTCCGTTTTCGCGAGCAGGCTCGCTCCCACAGGGTTTTGCATTCCTTCACACCTCTGCATTTCAACGCAGATCACTGTGGGAGCGGGCTTGCCCGCGATGAGGCCATCACATTCGATAGTGATGGTGGCTGACACTCCGTCATCGCGGGCAAGCCCGCTCCCACATGGGCCATCAGGTGTTTCAAATATCCGGTTTCAGCTTAGCCCCAACTCTTTCCAGATCCGTAAAACCTGCCTGCGTTCGTCGGCAAACTGGTCGCCTGCAATCACCCCGGCATCCTTCTGCAAGGCCTGCCGGTGGGCGGCGGAGCGGTAGGCTTTATAGGCCTCACGCAACAGACTGGCATCTTCGGCAGGCATCAGCCCTTCGTGTTCCAGCTCTTCCAGAATGCGGATGTTATCGGTCCAGCGCAGCAATGGCGGGTGGCTTTGCGACCACGCCAGGGCCGCGTATTGCACCATAAATTCAATATCGACGATACCTCCGGCGTCCTGCTTGAGATCGAACGGCGCCGTGGCGTCGAAGGCATTTGCCGCCGTACCGGCCGCCGTGCTCTTACTGCCGAGGTTGTCGCGCATCTTCGCGCGCATCTCGCTGACTTCCTGTTGCAGCTTGGCCAGGTCCCGCGCCTTGCCCAATACCTGAGCACGGACTTTCTCGAAGGCCTGACCGACATCCTGACTACCGACCAGCACCCGCGCCCGCACCAGCGCCTGATGCTCCCACGTCCAGGCTTCATTTTCCTGATAGCGGGCAAACGCGCCGAGGGAACTGACCAGCAGCCCGGAGGCACCGGACGGCCGCAGGCGCATATCCACTTCATAGAGCTGGCCGGAGTTGGTCTGTGCAGTCAGCAAGTGAATGATCCGCTGGCCCAGCCGGGTGAAGAACTGCGCGCCATCAATCGGTTTCGGCCCGTCGGTTTCCGCCTGTGGATCACCGTCATGGATAAACACCAGATCCAGATCCGAACCATGCCCCAACTCGATCCCGCCGACTTTGCCGTAGCCGACAATGATGAAACCGGGATCGCACAGAGTGCCGTCGGTGCGCAGCGGCGTGCCGTACTTGGCCACGGTCTGGCGCCAGGCCAGGGCCAGCACCTGTTCGAGAATCGCCTCAGCCAGCCAGGTCAGGTAATCGCTGACTTTCATCAACGGCAGGCTGCCGGCGATTTCCGAGGCGGCGACGCGCAAGCGGTGCGCCAGTTTGAAATGGCGCAGGGCTTCCATCTGTTGTTCGAGGTCGTCCTCGGGAATCCGCGTCAGACGCTCGCGTAATTCGGCGGCGAGTTCCGGCGCCAGCGGCGGTTTGAACAGACGCCCCTCGTTGAGCAGTTCGTCAAGCAGCAGCGGGAAACGGGTGATCTGTTCAGCAATCCACGGGCTCGCTGCGCACAGTGTCAGCAAACGACGCAGCGCTCCGGGATTTTCCGTCAACAACACTAAATAAGCCGAACGGCGGGCGACCGCCTCAACCAACGGCAGCACTCGCTCAAGAACCAGATCGGGATTGTCATGCTCGACCGCTTGCGCCAGCAGGCGCGGGATAAATGCATCGAGACGTTCACGGCCCAAACGCTGCATCGCCCGCAACTGCGGACTGTTGCGCAAACCGGCCAGTGCTTTCAGCGCCTTGGGCGCATCGGTAAAACCGCCCTCCTCCAACTGCCGGCACGCGGCCTCTTCGTCCTGCGCGTCTTCCCACAGCGGCAGCCATTCACCGCCGACCACCACTTCGCTTTCAGTGCCTTCGTCCTCATCGGGATCGGCGATCACCTGTGCAAAGTGCCAGGCCACGCGGCCGCGCCAGAACATGAGTTTTTCGTGGAAAGCTTGCCAGTCAGCGAAACCGAGCATGAAGGCGATGCGCGCCTGATCCTGAGCGCCATCCGGGAGCATCTGGGTCTGGCGGTCGGCGATGGCCTGAATCGCGTGTTCGGTGTAACGCAGGAATTCGTAGCCTTCGCGTAACTCGCTGATCACTGCCGGCGGCAGATAACCCTGCCCTTCCAGCGTGCTCAATACCTTTAATAGAGGACGCTGCTGCAAGCTCAAGTCGCGCCCGCCGTGGATCAGCTGAAAAGCCTGGGCAATAAACTCGACTTCGCGGATACCGCCCGAGCCGAGTTTGATGTTGTCGGCCATGCCTTTACGGCGGACTTCCTGCTGGATCAGCTGCTTCATGGTGCGCAGCGCTTCGATGGCCGAGAAGTCCAGATAACGCCGATAAACAAACGGGCGCAGCATCTCCTGCAATTGCGCGCCAGCCTGCTGATCGCCGGCCACCACCCGCGACTTGATCATCGCGTAGCGCTCCCAGTCACGACCCTGATCCTGGTAATACTGCTCCAGCGCATTGAAGCTCAGCACCAGCGCGCCGGACGAACCGTACGGGCGCAGGCGCATGTCGACGCGAAACACAAAGCCGTCGACGGTTATCGGATCGAGGGCCTTGATCAGGCGTTGACCGAGCCGGATGAAGAATTCCTGGTTATCCAGCGCGCGTTTCACGCCGACGGTTTCGCCGCCCTCGGGGTAGGCGAAGATCAGGTCGATGTCGGAAGACAGGTTCAACTCGACCGCGCCAAGCTTGCCCATGCCGAGAACAACCATTTGCTGCGGCAGACCGCTGCGTCGGCCAGTCGGTGTGCCGAACTGCTGGCAATGGCGGCTGTACAGCCATTGATAGGCTTGATCGATGGTCGCGTCGGCCATGTCCGAGAGGTCGCGGCAGGTCTGCACCAGATCGGCCTGGCGGGTCAGGTCGCGCCAGATGATGCGCACTTGGTGCCGGGTGCGTTGACGGCGTAGCACGCGACCGAGTTCATCTTCGCTCTCGGCGGCGTTCACCACAGCGGCAATCTGCGCGCAGAGTTCACCCGGTGCAAACGGTCGGTCGAGCTCTCCGGACTGCACCAGCGACAGCAACATCAAAGGGTCACGAACGCTCTGTTCAATGACAAACTCGCTGGCCGCAGTAACGCGGGCGAATTGCGCCCAGCGCTCTGGCGTCCAGGTGGAGAAGCCGTGATCGCCCTCAAGCGAGGCGACGGCCGTACGGAACGACTGCTCGGATCGGCTGACCAACGGCAGGAGAATGGCGGGCAGTTCAGCAAGCACGGGCAGGGTCATGGTCTATCCTTGATCGGCGTGTAAAGGGCCGCTTGTAGTGAATGATGAAAACCCGCTACGTGAAGGACTGTCGAACAAAAGTTAGAAATAGCTGAAATTTCTTCTTCTTTGGCACCCAGCATCAAACTTTCACCTTTTTCGGATGGTAATCGACCAACCTTAACGATTATTCTCACAACGCAGTCAGAGGCCACAAGCCTTTCATCTGTAGTTTTACTACTCGTCTATACATTCGAAAGGCTGAAATGCCCGAAGATTTGTAGTAAAACTACACGCCGCCGGAACAACCTGTCGGCAATCCAAGAATTTTAAATCGTCTGCCCACAAGGCCAGTCGCAAACTCAGGCAACCGATTCTGGAAGCCTTTCCGCCCTGGAGCAAGCCATGCAAGACCTCGATCCCGTCGAAACCCAGGAATGGCTGGACGCCCTGGAATCGGTTCTCGACAAAGAAGGCGAAGACCGTGCTCACTATCTGATGACCCGTATGGGTGAACTGGCGACCCGCAGCGGCTCGCAACTCCCTTACGCCATCACCACGCCTTACCGCAACACCATCCCGGTAACCCACGAAGCACGCATGCCTGGCGACCTGTTCATGGAACGCCGCATTCGCTCGTTGGTACGCTGGAACGCGATGGCCATGGTAATGCGTACGAACCTGAAAGATTCTGACCTGGGTGGTCACATCTCCAGCTTCGCTTCCAGTGCGACCCTGTATGACATCGGCTTCAACTACTTCTTCCAGGCCCCGACCGACGAACACGGCGGCGACCTGATCTACTTCCAGGGCCACACCTCGCCAGGCGTTTACGCCCGTGCGTTCATGGAAGGCCGCATCACCGAAGACCAAATGAACAACTTCCGCCAGGAAGTCGACGGTCAGGGCCTGTCGTCCTACCCGCACCCTTGGCTGATGCCTGACTTCTGGCAATTCCCGACCGTATCGATGGGTCTGGGTCCGATCCAGGCGATCTACCAGGCGCGCTTCATGAAGTACCTGGAACACCGCGGTTTCATCCAGCCGGGCAAACAGAAAGTCTGGTGCTTCCTGGGCGACGGCGAGTGCGACGAGCCGGAATCCCTGGGCGCCATCTCCCTGGCCGGCCGCGAGAAGCTGGACAACCTGATCTTCGTCATCAACTGCAACCTGCAGCGCCTCGACGGCCCGGTTCGCGGTAACGGCAAGATCATCCAGGAACTCGAAGGCGTGTTCCGCGGTGCTCAGTGGAACGTGACCAAAGTCATCTGGGGCCGTTTCTGGGACCCACTGCTGGCCAAAGACGTCGACGGCATCCTGCAACGTCGCATGGACGAAGTCATCGACGGCGAGTATCAGAACTACAAAGCCAAAGACGGCGCGTTCGTGCGTGAACACTTCTTCAACACGCCTGAACTCAAGGCAATGGTTGCTGATCTGTCCGACGACGAGATCTGGAAACTCAACCGTGGCGGCCACGACCCGTACAAGGTCTACGCGGCGTACCACGAAGCGGTCAACCACAAAGAACAACCGACCGTCATCCTCGCCAAGACCATCAAAGGTTATGGCACCGGTGCCGGCGAAGCGAAAAACACCGCGCACAACACCAAGAAGGTTGATGTTGAAAGCCTGAAGCTGTTCCGCGATCGTTTCGACATTCCGGTCAAGGACGAAGAGCTGGAGAACCTGCCGTTCTTCAAGCCAGAGCCAAACAGCGCCGAAGCCCGCTACCTCAGCGAGCGCCGCACTGCACTGGGCGGTTTCGTACCTCAGCGCCGCGCGCAGAGCTTCAGCGTACCGACCCCGGATCTGGACACCCTCAAAGCCATCCTCGATGGCTCGGGCGACCGTGAAATTTCCACCACCATGGCGTTCGTGCGGATCCTCGCGCAACTGGTCAAGGACAAGGAAATCGGCCCGCGCATCGTTCCGATCATCCCGGACGAAGCCCGTACCTTCGGTATGGAAGGCATGTTCCGTCAGCTGGGCATCTACTCCTCCGTCGGCCAGCTCTACGAGCCAGTCGATAAAGACCAAGTGATGTTCTACAAGGAAGACCAGAAAGGTCAGATCCTTGAAGAAGGCATCAACGAAGCAGGCGCCATGAGCTCGTTCATCGCCGCCGGTACTTCGTACTCCAGCCACAACCAGCCGATGCTGCCGTTCTACATCTTTTACTCGATGTTCGGCTTCCAGCGTATCGGTGACCTGGCCTGGGCTGCCGGCGACAGCCGTACCCGTGGCTTCCTGATCGGTGGCACCGCCGGCCGCACCACCCTGAACGGTGAAGGTCTGCAACACGAAGACGGTCACAGCCACCTGCTGGCCGCGACCATCCCGAACTGCCGCACCTACGATCCAACCTACGGCTACGAGCTGGCGGTGATCATTCAGGACGGCATGAAGAAGATGACCGAAGAGCAACAGGACATCTTCTACTACATCACCGTGATGAACGAGTCGTACCAGCAGCCAGCCATGCCGGCCGGTGCCGAAGAAGGCATCAAGAAAGGCATGTACCTGCTCGAAGAAGACACCCGCGATGCGGCGCACCACGTACAGCTGATGGGCTCCGGCACCATCCTGCGTGAAGTCCGTGAAGCGGCGAAGATCCTGCGTGAAGAGTTCAACGTCGGCGCCGACGTGTGGAGCGTCACCAGCTTCAACGAACTGCGTCGCGACGGCCTGGCCGTAGAGCGTAGCAACCGTCTGAAGCCTGGCCAGAAGCCTAAGCTGAGCTACGTCGAAGAGTGCCTGAACGGCCGTAAAGGTCCGGTCATTGCCTCTACCGACTACATGAAGCTGTTCGCCGAGCAGATCCGTCAGTGGGTACCGTCCAAGGAATTCAAAGTCCTGGGCACCGACGGTTTCGGCCGCAGCGACAGCCGCAAGAAACTGCGTCATTTCTTCGAAGTCGACCGTCATTTCGTGGTGTTGGCAGCCCTGGAAGCACTGGCTGACCGTGGTGATATCGAACCTAAAGTCGTGGCCGAGGCCATCGTGAAGTTCGGTATCGACCCGGAAAAACGCAACCCACTGGACTGCTGAGGAGACATTTTGTGAGCGAACTCATTCGCGTACCTGACATCGGCAGCGGTGAAGGTGAAGTAATTGAACTGTTTGTGAAGGTCGGCGACCGTATCGAAGCCGACCAGAGCATCCTGACCCTGGAATCGGACAAGGCCAGCATGGAAGTGCCGGCCCCGAAAGCCGGCGTCATCAAAAGCCTGAAAGTGAAGCTGGGCGACCGTCTGAAAGAAGGCGACGAACTGCTCGAGCTGGAAGTCGAGGGCGCCGCTGAAGCGGCCCCTGCTCCGGCTGCTGCTCCTGCCGCCAAGGCTGAAGCTGCACCGGCTGCCGCTCCTGCACCGGCTGCGCCAGCCGCAGCTCCTGCCGCCGCTTCGGTTCAGCAAGTGCACGTGCCGGACATCGGTTCGTCGGGCAAGGCACAGATCATCGAGATCCAGGTCAAGGTCGGCGATAAAGTCGAGGCTGATCAATCATTGATCACCCTGGAATCCGACAAGGCCAGCATGGAAATCCCGTCGCCTGCCGCTGGCGTGGTCAAGGCCATCAGCGTCAAGCTCAACGACGAAGTCGGCACTGGCGACCTGATCCTGGACCTGGAAGTAGCGGGTGCTGCGGCCCCTGCTGCGGCCGCTCCGGCTCAGGCTGCTGCACCGGCTGCTGCCGCTGCGCCTGCTCCTGCAGCAGCCCCGGCTGCTCCAGTTGCCGACAGCGTCCAGGACATCCACGTCCCGGACATCGGTTCGGCCGGCAAGGCCAAGATCATCGAAGTGTTGGTCAAGGCTGGCGACACCGTCGAAGCCGACCAGTCGCTGATCACCCTGGAATCCGACAAGGCAAGCATGGAAATCCCATCGCCTGCCGCTGGCGTGGTGGAAAGCGTTTCCATCAAGCTGGATGACGAAGTCGGTACTGGCGACCTGATCCTCAAGCTGAAAGTCAAAGGCGCGGCCCCTGCTGCTGCCCCGGCTCCGGCTGCCGCTGCTGCTCCAAGCGCTCCGGCACCTGCCGCTGCTGCTCCGGCTGCCGCTGCACCTGCACCTGCTGCCGCTCCAGCCGCCGCACCGGCCAAGCCAGGCGCGAAAGTTCACGCCGGCCCGGCCGTGCGTCAACTGGCCCGTGAGTTCGGCGTCGAGCTGAACGCTGTCGGCGCCAGCGGCCCGCACGGTCGTATCTTGAAAGAAGACGTGCAGACTTACGTCAAAGCGATGATGCAGAAGGCCAAGGAAGCACCGGCCGCTGCTGCTGGCGCAACCGGTGGCGCGGGCATCCCGCCGATCCCGGTCGTCGATTTCAGCCGTTTCGGCGAAATCGAAGAAGTGCCGATGACTCGCCTGATGCAGATCGGCGCGTCGAGCCTGCACCGCAGCTGGCTGAACATCCCGCACGTGACTCAGTTCGATTCGGCTGATATCACCGAGCTGGAAGCGTTCCGCGTCGCGCAGAAAGCCGTTGCCGAGAAGGCTGGCGTCAAGCTGACCATCCTGCCGCTGCTGCTCAAGTCCTGCGCGCACATGCTCAAGGAACTGCCGGACTTCAACAGTTCGCTGGCGCCAAGCGGCAAGGCGATCATTCGCAAGAAGTACGTCAACATCGGCTTCGCCGTCGACACTCCGGATGGTCTGCTGGTACCGGTCATCAAGAACGTCGACCAGAAGAGTCTGTTGCAACTGGCAGCCGAAGCCGCTGCGCTGGCCGCCAAGGCCCGCGACAAGAAGCTTACTGCTGACGACATGCAAGGCGCGTGCTTCACCATTTCCAGCCTCGGCCACATTGGCGGCACCGGCTTCACGCCGATCGTCAACGCGCCGGAAGTGGCGATCCTCGGTGTTTCCAAGGCAACCATCCAGCCAGTCTGGGACGGCAAAGCCTTCCAGCCGAAACTGATGCTGCCGCTGTCGCTGTCCTACGATCACCGTGTGATCAACGGCGCCGCTGCCGCCCGCTTCACCCAGCGTCTGGGCAGCCTGCTGGCGGACATCCGTACCATCCTGCTGTAATCCCAAGTGGCCCTCCGGCAACGGAGGGCCGCTTGTGTTTCACGTTTTCGAGCGCCACACGCTCGTACCTCAACCCCGTCAATTGACGGGGCTTTTTTTTGTCCGAAATAAACCCGCCTTAGTATTTTTCCTACAAGTTGCGCTGACATCAGCCACGACCGAAGTCAACTTCGCGCCGACTTTTTTACTCGCCATGCAACTAACCTTGGTACAACAAAGTTAATCAATCGAACTTTGCATGAATGACTTACTTACGCAGCACCCACTCGAATGGATTCGACATGTTAAAACCGACTATCGGCCCGATCATTGGCCACGTTACAACTAATCACGCACGCATCTTTATTCGCGGCAACAGTCAAAACAACGCCCCGGTATTTGGCGGGATACGCTATCGCATTAGCGGAACACAACAATGGTCAAAAGCCATCTTCGCCAAACTGAGCGAGTTGCGCGACATGTCTGAAGTGCTTGTACTTAATAATTTGAGCACGGACACCGAGTATGAATATCAGGCCGGCTGGTTCAGCCCGATGAGCCCGGTACACACCACGGACTCTGTCGCCGAGTTGCCGCTGCAATGGCCACGGGAGATTTACCGCCTACGCACTCGTTCCAGCAAAGCCATGCAGCCCCGGGCCTACATTGTCGGGTCCTGCCGCTACTTGCGCATGACCGCCGGCGTTGCATCGTTGCCGCACTTGGGCGACCGGATCTTTGCTTCCATCAGTCAATTGATTGAAGGCGCACAACCAGCAATCAGCGCAACACTCATGACCGGCGATCAAATCTATGTCGACGATCTCAATCTGATTGCACCGGATCGCGAATACAAAGACATACTCAGTAAATACCGCGCGGCCTTTTCCCAACCGCACATTAAACATTTGATGTCCGGCACTTCGACTTACATGATTCTCGATGATCACGAAATAGAAGATAACTGGCCAGCCAATGCCGGAAAGTCCGATGGCGAGTTATACCGTAATGCCATGGCGGCCTATGAGTTGTATCAAGTCAGTCACAGTCCGGCACATGAACTGACAGATAACGGGCAAGTCAACCGTTCGAAACTTGAGCACTACTGGTATCAGTTCAGCGACGGTGATATCGAATGGTTTGTCACCGACAGCCGCACCCGACGCAACTTGTCGGCCGATGATCGACGCATCCTTGATGAGGCGCAGGAACAGGCGTTACTCAACTGGCTGATCAACAGTCCGGCACGGGTGAAGTTCGTTGTCACCAGCGTGATGTTCTACCCGGACCGCAAAGTGCTGGGCGACGATGCCTGGAAGGCCTTTCCGGAACAGCGTCTACGCCTTCTGGAAACAATCCGCACTCGAAGCATCAAGAACGTCGTGTTCATTTCGGGTGATGTGCATGGTTCGTTGACGTCGCGCCTGACCCACAGCGAAGCAGCGGACTTCGAAGTGCACACCATCGTCTCCTCGCCTCTGTGCAACAGCAAGTTGCTGCCATACGCCAAGGCGTCCACGTTCATTCTTGACCAGCCGCTGGTGACGACGGCGGCGGGCGATTATCGGCATGAGTTGACCAGCACCGTGATCAGTGAGGACAACTTTGCCCATGTGGTGGTTGAGGCTGATCAAATTCTGGTCAATTACCATGATCGGGATGGGAAAAAGTTGCAGTCGATCGCCATAAAACTGCGCTGAGCCTTTATGAATCGCAGCCTTCGGCAGCTACCGTAAGCCCCGTAGGAACTGCCGCAGACTGCGATCTTTTGCTCTTTTCTGAACGACGCTGGAGAAATGCCCAACGCAGCCGACACATTCTTATAGCACTTGGCCTTCATCACTCTTGTCAGTCGGTGCCGCAATGATGCAACCTTGCCGCAGGCAACAGTAAAGAGGGCGAGAGCCCGGCGCGTTCAGCATATTTCCAAGCGAGTTCCCTTCATGAAGAGCCAACCCGATGCCGCCAGCCGTATGGCGGCCGAGGTAGTGACGCAGTTGCCTGTGCCCTCGCGGCTCGGCATGCTGCGTTTCGAGCGCCTGAATGAAGCCAGTTGGGCGATGCTGTTTCTCGATCCAAACTGCGAACGCCAGTTCGGTCAGCCGGCCGTCGAACTCTGTGCACTGGTCGGCTCGCCCTACGCCAGCCTGATGGAACCGGAAGCGCGTTACCAACTGCACGACACGATCCAGCAACAACTGCGTGACAGCCCGCATTATCTGGTGCGCTATGCCCTGCACACCGCCGCAGGCAAGCTGAACATCCTCGAATTGGGCGAAGCCTACAAACAGCACAATCGTCATCTGCTGCGCGGCTATCTACTGGCGGTAGATGATGTGTTCGACGAAGTGCAGCAGGTGCCCTGCGTCGACCTCGAAACCCAGAACTCGCGCCTGCAAATCGCCCTCGAACTCAACCAGCGCGCCCAGCAGGAACAACTGCAACACCTCGAACGCGTGCGCGCCCAGCAGGATCTGATTCTGCTGCTCGCCCGCCAGCGCTACAGCTCGCACAACTCGCTGCAAGAAGCCGCCGAACTGATCACCCGCTGCGCCTGCGATATCTATGAAATCGACTGCGCCAGCCTGTGGAACCTCGAAGGCCAGCAACTGGTGCCGATCTCGGCCTACCATCGCGCGACGCAGGAATACATTCTGCCGGACGTGATCGACGTCAGCGGCTTCCCCGACTACATGGAAGCACTGCACAGCAGCCGCGCCATCGACGCGCATAACGCGATGCGCGACCCGCGCACCCGCGAGATGGCCGAAGCCTTGCGCCCGCGTGACGTCAACGCGATGCTCGACGCCAGTATTCGCGTCGACGGCCAGGTAGTCGGCGTACTGTGCCTGGAGCAGACCGGCGTGACCCGCGCTTGGCAATCCGACGAAATTGCCTTTGCCGGCGAACTGGCCGACCAGTTCGCGCAAGTCATCAACAACCACAACCGCCGCACAGCCACCAGCGCCCTGCACCTGTTCCAGCGTGCGGTCGAGCAAAGCGCCAACGCGTTTTTGCTGGTCAACTGCGACGGCGTGGTCGAGTACGTCAACCCGAGCTTCACGGCGATCACCCAGTACACCACCGAGGAAGTCCACGGCCAGCGTCTGTCCGAGCTGCCAGCGCTGGAAAACCTCAGCGAACTGCTGTTCGACGCCCCCTCGGCGCTGGCCAAAAGCAACAGTTGGCAGGGCGAATTCAAGAGCCGGCGCAAAAATCTCGAACCGTATTGGGGCCAGTTGTCGATCTCCAAGGTGTATGGCGACAACCGCGAGTTGACCCACTACATCGGCATCTACGAAGACATCACTCAGACCAAACTCGCGCAACAGCGCATCGAGCGTCTGGCGTACACCGACAACCTGACCAACCTCGGTAACCGGCCGGCGTTTATCCGCAATCTGGACGAACGCTTCGCCCGGGATAGCGATACCCCGATCAGCCTGCTGCTGGTGGACATCGACAACTTCAAGCGAATCAACGACAGCCTCGGCCACCAGACCGGCGACAAACTGCTGATCAGCCTCGCCCGGCGCCTGCGCAACAGCCTGAGCCCGAGCGGCAGCCTCGCGCGTTTCGCCAGTAACGAGTTCGCGGTGTTGCTCGACAACACCGACCTTGAGGCCGGCCAACAAATCGCCAGCCAGTTGCTGATGACCCTCGACAAGCCGATGTTTGTCGACAACCAGTTGATCAGCGTCACCGGTTCCGTGGGTTTGGCCTGCGCGCCGCTGCATGGCCGCGATCCGCAAACCCTGATGCGCAACGCCGGCCTCGCCTTGCACAAGGCCAAGGCCAACGGCAAACATCAGGTGCAGGTGTTCACCGAAGCGCTGAACGCCGAGGCCAGTTACAAACTGTTCGTCGAGAACAACCTGCGTCGCGCCCTGACCCAGAATGAATTGGACGTGTTCTACCAGCCCAAGCTGTGCCTGCGCAGCGGTCGCTTGCTGGGTATGGAAGCGCTGTTGCGCTGGAATCACCCGGAGCGCGGCATGATCCGCCCGGACCAGTTCATCAGCGTCGCCGAAGAAACCGGGCTGATCATTCCGATCGGCAAGTGGATCGCCCGCCAGGCCTGCCGCATGAGCAAGGCGCTGACCGCCGCCGGCATGGGCAATCTGCAAGTGGCGATCAATCTGTCGCCCAAGCAGTTCTCCGATCCGGACCTGGTCGCGTCCATCGCCAATATCCTCAAGGAAGAAGCGCTGCCGGCCAATCTGCTCGAACTGGAGCTGACTGAAGGCCTGCTGCTGGAAGCCACCGAAGACACGCACTTGCAGCTCGATCAGCTCAAGCGCCTGGGCCTGACCCTGGCGATGGACGACTTCGGTACCGGTTACTCATCGCTCAGCTATCTGAAGAAATTCCCGATCGACATCATCAAGATCGATCGCAGCTTCATCCACGAAATCCCGGACAACCAGGACGACATGGAAATCACCTCCGCCGTGATCGCCATGGCCCACAACCTCAAGCTCAAGGTCGTGGCCGAAGGCATCGAGACGGCTGAACAACTGGCCTTCCTGCGCCGCCACCGTTGCGACGTCGGCCAGGGTTACCTGTTTGACCGGCCGATTCCCGGCGCCGAGCTGATCCAGGCTCTGAAGCGCTACCCGCGCGGCCCGCTTTGCCTCTAAAACACCGCAGATTCCTTGTAGGAGTGAGCCTGCTCGCGATAGCGGTGTGTGCGAGTACCCGCACATTTTGACTAGTGATTAACTCGGCATCATTGGGCACACTGGCGGTCTGACTTTTTACATCCCATCCTGACTGAGAGGAACGATCATGGTTCTGCGCTCGGAAATACTGGTGAACAAAAACGTGCTCCCGACTAAAGAACAAGCTCTGCCCGGCCGCGAAACCGCGATGACACTGCCGGAAAAGCATTTCGTCTTCGAAGAAACCCCGCTGCTTGGCCCGTTTTTCCAGGACGTCGATTTTGCAATCTTCGGTCTGGGCTGTTTCTGGGGCGCCGAACGTCGCTTCTGGCAGCGTGAAGGCGTGGTCAGCACGGTCGTTGGTTATGCCGGCGGTTTCACACCGAACCCGACTTACGAAGAAGTCTGCTCGGGCCTGACCGGCCACGCTGAAGTGGTGCTGGTGGTGTATGACAAGGCCAAAGTCAGCTACGAAGAGCTGCTGGCGATGTTCTGGGAATTGCACAACCCGACACAGGGCATGCGTCAGGGCAACGACATCGGCACGCAGTACCGCTCGGTGATCTATGCAACTTCGCCCGAGCATCTGGATGCGGCGCTGAAGAGCAAGGCGACTTATCAGGCCGAGCTGTCGAAGGCTGGCCTGGGCGAGATCAGCACCGAGATCGAACAGGCACCGACCGTGTACTTCGCCGAGGCGTATCACCAACAGTATCTGGCGAAAAACCCGGAAGGTTATTGCGGGATCGGCGGCACCGGTGTGTGCATGCCGCCGAGTCTGGCGGGTAACTAAACCCCAAAAGCATCGCGGGCAAGCCCGCTCCCACAGGGTCATGCGCTATTTTTGAATTCGGCGCTAAACCTGTGGGAGCGGGCTTGCCCGCGAAGGCGTCCGTTCAGACACCATCAAAGCAATTGATTAACTCTCGGCAATCAACCAATCCATCTGCCACCCACCTTGGGTCTGGCCCAATTTCTTGGACAACCACGGCAGCAACTCACGCAATTCTTCCTCCAGCCCCCACGGCGGATTGGCAATTGCCATGCCCGAACCGTTCAGGCTGTTCGGCGTGTCCAGCGGATGCACCAGCAACTCCACGCGCAACAACTTCGGCGCACCGGTGCCGGCCAGGTCCTGATAGAACCGACGTAACGCGCGCTGATCCTTCACCGGATACCAGATCGCCGCCACGGTCTGGCGCATACGGCCAATCGCTTCTTTCAACGACGCCGCGCAACGCTGCATCTCGTCGAGCTGCTCGAACGGCGGATCTATCAACATCACCGCACGCTTCTCCTGCACCGGCAGCATTGCCCGCGCCACATGCCAACCCTCGCCCAGATGCACTTTCACCCGACGATCACCGGCCATGTTGTCCTTGAGCAGCACGCCGTCTTCCGGGTGCTTCTCGTTGAGCATCACCCGATCCTGTGGGCGAGTCAGGCGCCGCGCCAGTTCCGGCGAACCGGGGTAATAGCGCAACTGGCCATCCGGGTTCATCTCGTGCAACACCTTCATGTAGTCGGCGGTCAGCGCCGGCAGGTCAGGCTGATCCCACAAGCGCGCGATGCCTTCCAGGTACTCGCCGGTACGGTTGGCCTGATCGCCCTGCAAGTCATACAGACCGATGCCGGCGTGCGTGTCGAGATAGGCAAACGGCTGCTCCTTGCGCGACATCAGGGCGATGAGGCGGGTCAAGGTCAGGTGTTTGAACACATCGGCGTGATTGCCGGCATGGAAGGCGTGACGATAATTCATGGCTGCTCCTGCGAAGGGCGCAAAGTTTACCTTTTACCGGGCGGCAAGTCAGGGGTTCGCAGCCGAGCGGACAGACAACAAGCTCCCTGTGGCGAGGGGATTTATCCCCGATGGTCTGCGCAGCAGCCCCAAAACCACCCGACGCGGTACGCCTGAAACAGCGTGTTTGCGGATCCGGGGTCCGCTGCGCAGACCATCGGGGATAAATCCCCTCGCCACAATACTGAGTCATCGCGGAACTAAGGTTGGCATTGCGCCTAATCGCTTGCCGATGACATCGAGCAAATCACAGCCGTCGCGCAAGGGAATGGCGCAGAGTTTGGCGAAGTCGCTGAGGATGAGGGAATCGCATTCGATCGAGCCGCGCATGCACAGGTTTTCCAGTACCTGGACGACCGTGCGGATGCGGTAGTTGGCGGCGTCCATCAGGACATCAGAAGGGGCGTGGGTGTCGACGAACAGCGTGGGCATGTCGTTGCAGTTGCTGGTCAATGCCATGTAGCGGTTGTCGGGATGGGGGATGTGTTTTACGTAGGGTGGATCGGGTTTGAGCGTCGTCATTTCAGTTACACCTCAATAGGTTTAAGAGGGGCTGCCAATGACCTTCCTACAGGTTTGGGTGGCAGCCGTACGCGAGAGTAGGAAACTGAGAAACCCACCAAACTCAGCTACGCCGAAGCGTTCCCGCGCACAGCCGCCGCAAAGATATCAGGGGCACGAATTAAGTGCCGCAATCAAACGACAGCGCTGATGCGCGGTGAATTTCTCAGGGTTCCTACACCCTGTCACCACTCTCGCGGTGACAACGAAAAGACTATCCCTGCAACCCATCGCCCACCAGTTCATGAAAACCGCCGCGACTCGAAGGAAACGTCCGGGGCCTTCGCCCGGAAACCTCACTCCGACTCTGTCAGCAAATACTCCAACAACGCCGACTGCGACGATTCTTCCGACGTTGCGACCTGAAAAAACTGCCTGACCTTGCAGCGTAGAACCGGCTCGGGGAAGTCCTCGAAGAGCGTCGGATGGTCCTCGCTCAGCCACTGCACAGCGTTACTGACCTGAACATCAGCTCCGCCCGCCGCCAATGCCGATTCCGGCACTTTCCACCATGGAAACACCTGCCCGGAAACCTGCGCCTTCCCCCCGATATCAATGGCCTTACCATTGATCAGTCCACGCGAGATCACCGGCAACAGCTGCGCCGCGCTGACCGCCTCGGACTGCAAGATCGGCGACAAAAACCGTCCATCCCAAAAACGGAAAAACACCGCTTTGCCGTCCGGCATCAACACCTGAGTCAAACTGCGAAAATGCTCAACCACCACTTCAAGGCTCGCTGAAGACACCGCCAGCCAGCCCCAATCATGAGACTCAGTAGTCGCCGCCCAATCCAGAAACTCACTGTCTGCCGGGACAATTCCCACGAAAGGCATCACTGCATCCCACTCGGCATAAATCGTATCCGCCCAAATCGGGCTAGCCGCTACCTGCGGCGGCTTGGCGGCGCTGGCATGACTGAAGATCGCGAACAGCTGTTCCGAACATTTCAGCGGCTCACGCTCCAGCCACTCTGAAGGCTTTAGAAAATCAGGCTGCACAAACACCATCCTTGCAACGCTCACACTCTTCGCAGAATGGCGCATCGCCCTTGAAGCTCATGATCTGTGCTGCGGTAAGAATGGCCGCCGGCGCTGCCGTCAGTTTTTCCGGTAGTCCCGGCACAACCGGCGCGGCACTCATGGCCACCATTGGCGCACCACCGACCATGATCGGCACGCTGCTGAAAATCCCGCCGGGGCCGATGTTGATCCACTGCCCGCCGGCCTGAATGGTTGCGCTCGCACCGCCATCGATCACCACTTGCTGGCCGGCGCTGACGTGAATTTGCTGACTGGCGCTGGTCGCCTGATTACTCACGCGGATATGCCGGTCGCCGACCACCGTCAGGTGATCGTCCTGTTTCACTTCAGCCTGGCGCTGGCCGTGGGTGATGCGTTGCTCGTCAGCCTTCAACTCATGTTTGGCGATGCCGGTGACGACGATGCTGCGTGCGTTATCGACCTGCACCTGTTGGTCGTGCAAGACATGCTGGGTCCAGTTGCGCTGGGCGCGCAGGTAAATCTCCTCGGCGCCTTTTTTGTCCTCGATGCGCAACTCGTTGTAGCCACCGCCCCCCGGGCTGCTCTGGCTGCGGAAAATGCTGCGGGTCTTGTCCGCCGGCAGATCCAGTGGCACCGGGGTGGCGGCGTTGGGCAGGCAGCCCACCACCAGAGGTTTGTCGGCGTCGGCGTCGATGAAACCGACCAGCACCTCCATGCCGACCCGTGGAATCAGCACACTGCCGTAACGGTCGTGGGCCCAACCGGTGGCGACGCGCAGCCAGCAACTGGAGTGCTCGTTCAACTCGCCATCGCGATCCCAGGCCAGTTGCACCTTGACCCGGCCGAACTCGTCGCAGTGGATTTCCGTGTCTTTCGGCCCGGTAACGACGGCCGGCTGATAACCGAGCATCCGTGGTTTTTCCGGGCCCAGCGCCGGACGAAAGAACACGTCCCACGGCGTCGCAAGAAAAGTATTACGGTAGCCCTGGAATTCTCCTCCATCGCTGGTGACCGACTCCTCCAGCACTTGTGGTTGTCGGCCATGGTGTTCGATACCGGTGAGCAGCCACAGATCATTCCAGTCGTTACGCGGGTGGTCAGTCAGTTGCAGGAAATGTCCGCAAACCAATGCGGATTGATCGCTGATGCCCTCGGCCTGACGGAAATCGGCGACATGCCTTTCAAGTGCGCGTTGCGCCAGATGCTTGCCGGTTTCACGATCGTTGAATTGGCCAGGAAAGTGATAGTCCTCAAGCACCGGGCGCTGTTCGCTGTCGATGCGACTTTCCAGTTGCAACTGCGGCTTTACAAAGTTGTAGTCGCGTCGGGTGACGGCACTGGTGCGGGTTTCCACGCGGACATTGAAGCGTTTGATTGCCGGCGCCCCGCCAGCCATGCCGCTGCCGGGCAGGTAGAGGGTCGGTTCAGCGAGACGCGGAAACACCGTCTGATCATCGCCGAACACCAACAAGTGCCCCTCGAGGCTGTGCTGAAAATGGTAATGAATGCCGACCTCGGCACACAAACGCTGGATAAACGCCAGATCGCTCTCGGCGTATTGCACGCAATACTCTCGCACCGGGTAATCGCTGCCGAGGCGAAACTCGAAGGTATCGCGCAGGATCGCGTGATCCTTGAGAATCTGCGCAACGATCTGCGGCACGCTCTGATGCTGGAATATCCGCTGATTGGTCCGGTGCCCGAGGTATGTGAGACGCGGGACAAGGCTGATGTGATAGCGCGTAAGACGTTTGCCGGAATCGCCCTGTCCGACCTGATAAATCTGACCGTGCACACCGGAACCGTCCGCTTCAAAACTCAGAAATGCCTGACAGTGCAGCAGGCTTTCGAGGTCCAGATCCGGTCGCTCGCTGACCAGTTCCAGCTCAAAGCGAAAAGGTTGGCTGATGGCTTCCTTGCCCGTGAACTCAAGGACTTTGAGGTCGTGCTGGGCGCCCTCAAGGGTCAACGTGAAGCGCGGTTGATTGGCAGGCGCGAACATCCGATGTTTCTCTGCAGTGTGAGGGCGGCCGATTCTGCATGAGGGACAAGAGCGATTGAGCGGGCGACAGGAAAATCAGATTTGCCCTACATGGACTGCTGAATATCCCGTAAAAAGTCGGCGCATCCGACTACAGACATACGTCTCAAAACCAACACGAAACCTGTGGGAGCTGGCTTGCCAGCGATGAGGCCAGCACCTTCAGCACATGCATTGACTGACACACCGCTATCGCTGGCAAGCCAGCTCCCACAGGTTTCTCCAGTGCTCTTGAGAAATTCTGGGCAATAAAAAACGGCCCGTTCCTTGTAGGAATCGGGCCGTTTTCAGGTGAGCCGAAGCTCAGTGCATCACTTGTTCAGATGGAAATCTTTTTCTGCCGCTTCGAAGCGCATCACCATGCCTTTGCTTGGCGAACCAAGCTTGCTGACGATGTAGATTGCCAGGCTGGCGAAGATGAAGCCCGGGATGATTTCGTACAGACCCATCACCTCGAAATGCTTCCATACCACCACGGTGATCGCGCCGACCAGGATACCGGCCAGTGCGCCGTTGCGGGTCATACCTTTCCAGATCACCGAGATCAACACCACCGGACCGAACGCAGCACCGAAACCGGCCCAGGCGTAGGACACCAGACCCAGCACGCGGTTTTCCGGGTTCGCCGCCATCGCGATAGCGATCAGGGCAACCAGCAGCACCATGGCGCGGCCGACCCAGACCAGCTCGGTTTGCGAAGCGGATTTACGCAGGAAAGTCTTGTAGAAATCTTCGGTCAGGGCGCTGGAGCACACCAGCAGTTGGCAGCTCAGGGTGCTCATTACCGCTGCCAGAATGGCCGACAGCAACACACCGGCAACCCATGGGTTGAAGAGGATTTTTGCCAGCTCGATGAACACACGCTCGTGGTTTTCGGTCACGGGACCGGCAACTTCCGGGTGCGCCGAGAAGTAGGCGATACCGAAGAAGCCCACCGCCACGGTGCCGCCCAGGCACAGGATCATCCAGGTCATGGAGATGCGACGGGCGTTGGCGATCGATTTAACCGAGTCAGCGGCCATGAAGCGCGCAAGAATGTGCGGCTGACCGAAGTAGCCCAGACCCCAGCCCATCAGCGAAATGATGCCGATGAAAGTGGTGCCCTTGAGCATGTCGAAGTTGCTTGGATCCTGGGCTTCGATCGCCAGGAACGTGGTGTCGACACCGCCGGTGGCCAGCAGCACGATGATCGGCGTCAGCAGCAGGGCGAAGATC
Organism: Pseudomonas sp. Seg1; assembly: GCF_018326005.1. Classification (NCBI taxonomy): domain Bacteria; kingdom Pseudomonadati; phylum Pseudomonadota; class Gammaproteobacteria; order Pseudomonadales; family Pseudomonadaceae; genus Pseudomonas; species Pseudomonas sp. Seg1. The sequence goes on along the minus strand of NZ_AP021903.1, from coordinate 559,233 downwards.
ATCAGCGTGGCTTGTACGGTGTCAGTCCAGCTCACCGCCAGGAAACCACCCACGAAGGTGTAGGCAATCGTCGCTGCAGCACCGGCCCACAGCGCGGTCTCGTAGGACATGCCGAAGGTGCTTTCGAACAGACGGGCACCAGCCACGATGCCGGATGCGCAATAAATGGTGAAGAACACCAGAATCACGATGGCCGAGATGATCCGCAGCAGGCCGCTTTTGTCTTCGAAACGGCTGGAGAAGTAGTCCGGCAGAGTCAGGGCATCGCCGTTGTGCTCGGTCTGCACGCGCAGACGACCGGCAACGAACAGCCAGTTCAGGTAGGCGCCGACGATCAGGCCGATGGCGATCCAGCTTTCGGACAGACCGGACATGTAGATGGCGCCCGGCAGGCCCATCAGCAACCAGCCACTCATGTCGGAAGCACCGGCAGACAATGCCGTCACCACGCTGCCGAGGCTGCGGCCGCCAAGAATGTAGTCAGAAAGGTTATTGGTGGAGCGATAGGCCATGAAGCCGATCAGCACCATTGCTGCGATGTAGATCACGAACGTGATCAGTGTTGGATTGCTTACGCTCATTAAGTTACGCCCTGGCTTTGTTTTTATGTAGCAGCGGTGATGGATCGCACACAAACGACGACGTTTGGCAGACGAATCCGGATCCCGAGCATTTAGGACTGATGTTTCCCCAGGAAAGCCACCAGCCGATGCACCGGTTTACACCGGTTGCACCTTGGGCGCGAATGCTATGCAACAAACCAAAAAAGGTGCAACCAGTTTCGCGAGAATTAGTTGCACCTAGTCGGATATATCGACAAACAAGCGGTTTTTGCTCCCTTTTAGCGCAGTCAACGCGCTTTGCTAGAAGCAAAAGCACCAAGCAGGAGCGGCACTTTCGTACCAGAAAATATTTCCTGATGAGCTGCTTATTTTTCCGACAAAAAAAGGGTTGCACCCGGTTGCACCTCTTTCAGCGCACGGCTAATCTTGCCGCCAGCTGATGCCACGCAACTGTGGCAACCATGAGGATAAAAATATGGCTACCACCACCCTTGGGGTCAAACTCGATGACCCGACCCGCGAGCGCCTGAAGGCTGCCGCGACCTCGATTGATCGCACACCGCACTGGCTGATCAAGCAGGCAATTTTCAATTACCTGGAAAAACTCGAGGGTGGTGCAACCCTGACCGAGCTGAACGGTTTGACCGCCAAGGACGCCGACGACGCTGGCGAACTTCATACCGATCACGCCCACCAGTGCTTCCTCGAATTTGCTGAAAGCATCTTGCCGCAGTCGGTTCTGCGCGCTTCGATCACCGCCGCTTACCGCCGCCCTGAGCCGGAAGTGGTGCCAATGCTGATCGAGCAGGCGCGCCTGCCGGCGCCGATGGCTGAAGCGACCAACAAACTCGCCGCCTCCATCGCCGAAAAACTGCGTAACCAGAAAAGTGCCGGCGGTCGTGCAGGCATTGTTCAGGGTCTGCTGCAGGAATTTTCCTTGTCGTCCCAGGAAGGCGTGGCGCTGATGTGCCTGGCCGAAGCGCTGCTGCGTATTCCGGACAAAGGCACTCGCGACGCACTGATCCGCGACAAGATCAGCACCGGCAACTGGCACCCGCACCTGGGCAACAGCCCTTCGCTGTTCGTCAACGCCGCCACTTGGGGTCTGCTGCTGACCGGCAAACTGGTGTCGACCCACAACGAAGCCGGCCTGACTTCTTCGCTGAGCCGCATCATCGGCAAGAGCGGCGAACCGATGATCCGCAAGGGCGTCGACATGGCCATGCGCCTGATGGGCGAACAGTTCGTCACCGGCGAAACCATCGCCGAAGCGCTGGCCAACGCGAGCAAGTTCGAAGCCAAGGGCTTCCGCTATTCCTACGACATGCTCGGTGAAGCGGCCCTGACCGAACACGACGCGCAGAAGTACCTGGCGTCGTACGAACAAGCCATCCACTCGATCGGCAAAGCCTCCCACGGCCGTGGGATTTATGAAGGCCCGGGCATCTCCATCAAACTGTCGGCACTGCACCCGCGCTACAGCCGTGCGCAGTACGAGCGCGTGATGGACGAGCTGTACCCGCGCCTGCTGTCGCTGACCTTGCTGGCCAAGCAATACGACATCGGTCTGAACATCGATGCCGAAGAAGCCGACCGTCTTGAACTGTCGCTGGATCTGCTCGAGCGCCTGTGCTTCGAGCCGCAACTGACCGGCTGGAACGGCATCGGTTTCGTTATCCAGGCTTACCAGAAGCGTTGCCCGTACGTGATCGATTACGTGATCGATCTGGCCCGCCGCAGCCGTCATCGTCTGATGATCCGTCTGGTGAAAGGCGCGTACTGGGACAGCGAGATCAAGCGCGCCCAAGTCGAAGGTCTGGAAGGCTATCCGGTCTACACCCGCAAGGTGTACACCGACGTTTCCTACATTGCCTGCGCACGCAAACTGCTGTCGGTGCCGGAAGTCATCTACCCGCAGTTCGCCACGCACAACGCCCACACCCTGTCGGCCATTTACCACATTGCCGGTCAGAACTATTACCCGGGCCAGTACGAATTCCAGTGCCTGCACGGCATGGGCGAACCGCTTTACGAGCAAGTTGTAGGCAAAGTTTCCGAAGGCAAGCTGAACCGTCCGTGCCGCGTGTACGCACCGGTCGGTACCCACGAAACCCTGCTGGCGTACCTCGTACGTCGTTTGCTGGAAAACGGCGCGAACACTTCGTTCGTCAACCGCATCGCCGACCAGTCGATTTCGATTCAGGAACTGGTGGCCGATCCGGTGGCGCAGATCGAGCAGATGGCAACCGTGGAAGGTGGTTTCGGCCTGCCGCACCCGCGTATTCCGCTGCCGCGTGACTTGTACGGTTCCGAGCGCGCCAACTCCAGCGGCATCGACATGGCCAACGAACATCGTCTGGCCTCGCTGTCCTGCGCCCTGCTCGCCACCGCGCACAACAACTGGAAAGCCGCGCCGATGCTCGGTTGCACTTCGAGCAACGAAACGCCTGCGCCAGTGCTGAACCCGGCAGACCATCGTGATGTGGTCGGCCACGTTCAAGAAGCCACCGTCGAGGACGTCGACAACGCCATCCAGTGCGCCCTCAACGCTGCACCGATCTGGCAGGCCACCCCGCCGGCCGAGCGCGCGGCGATTCTGGAACGCGCTGCTGACTTGATGGAAGGCGAGATCCAGCCGCTGATGGGTCTGCTGGCTCGCGAAGCCGGCAAGACCTTCGCCAACGCCATCGCCGAAGTCCGCGAAGCCGTCGACTTCCTGCGTTATTACGCGGTGCAGGCACGCAACGATTTCAGCAACGACGCCCACCGCCCACTGGGCCCGGTGGTGTGCATCAGCCCGTGGAACTTCCCGCTGGCGATTTTCAGTGGTCAGGTCGCTGCCGCACTGGCCGCCGGTAACCCGGTACTGGCCAAACCGGCTGAGCAAACCCCGCTGGTCGCTGCGCAAGCCGTGCGCTTGCTGCTGGAAGCCGGGATTCCCGAAGGCGTGCTGCAACTGCTGCCGGGTCGCGGTGAAACCGTCGGGGCCGGTCTGGTCGGTGACGAGCGCGTCAAAGGCGTGATGTTCACCGGTTCCACTGAAGTTGCTCGTCTGCTGCAACGCAACATTGCCGGTCGCCTGGACAGCCAGGGCCGTCCGATTCCGCTGATCGCCGAAACCGGTGGCCAGAACGCAATGATCGTCGACTCCTCGGCACTGACCGAACAAGTGGTCATCGACGTGGTGTCCTCGGCGTTCGACAGCGCCGGTCAGCGTTGCTCGGCGCTGCGGGTCCTGTGCTTGCAGGAAGATTCCGCAGACCGTGTCATCGAAATGCTTAAAGGCGCGATGGCTGAAAGCCGTCTCGGCAATCCTGAACGCCTGTCCGTGGACATCGGCCCAGTCATCGACGCTGAAGCCAAGGCTGGCATCGACAAGCACATCCAGGGCATGCGCGACAAAGGTCGCAACGTGTACCAGGTGGCGATTGCCGACACTGAAGAAGTCAAACGCGGCACCTTCGTCATGCCGACCCTGATCGAACTGGAAAGCTTCGATGAGCTGCAACGCGAGATCTTCGGTCCGGTGCTGCACGTGGTGCGCTACAAGCGTAAAGAGATCGATCAACTGATCGGCCAGATCAACGCTTCCGGCTACGGCCTGACCCTCGGCGTACACACACGTATCGACGAGACCATCGCCAAGGTGATCGACAACGTCAACGCCGGTAACGTCTACGTCAACCGCAACATCGTTGGTGCCGTGGTCGGCGTGCAGCCGTTCGGCGGCGAAGGCCTGTCGGGCACTGGCCCGAAAGCCGGCGGCCCGCTGTACCTGTACCGCTTGCTGTCAACGCGTCCTACCGATGCCATCGAACAATCCTTCGCTCGCGGTGATGCTGCCGTGGCGCCGGACGTGCGTCTGCGTGATGCCATGAGCAAACCGCTGAATGCCCTGAAAGCCTGGGCCGAGAGCAATAAGTACGCCGACTTGAGCACTCTGTGCGTGCAGTACGCTGCGCAGTCGCAGAGCGGCATCACCCGCGTGCTGGCCGGCCCGACCGGTGAGAAAAACAGCTACGCCATCCTGCCGCGCGAGCACGTGCTGTGCCTGGCGGAGGTTGAAGGTGATCTGCTGACGCAACTGGCAGCAGTGCTGGCGGTTGGCGGTTCGGCGGTATGGCCGGAATCCGACATCAGCAAGGCCTTGTTCGCACGCTTGCCGAAGGACGTTCAGGCGCGGATCAAGCTGGTTTCCGACTGGACTAAAGACGAAGTGGTGTTTGATGCGGTTCTGCATCACGGCCATTCCGACCAGTTGCGTGGCGTTTGCCAGCAGATTGCCAAGCGTGCCGGTGCCATTGTTGGTGTTCAGGGCTTGTCCCAGGGCGAGACCAACATTGCGCTGGAGCGTCTGGTGATCGAGCGGGCGTTGAGTGTTAACACTGCGGCGGCGGGTGGTAATGCCAGCCTGATGACTATCGGCTAACGTCCCTGGTTGATTGATCGTTCCCACGCTCCGCGTGGGAATGCCTCCTGTGACGCTCTGCGTCACGCCGTTTAGGGACGCGGAGCGTCCCGGGCTGCATTCCCACGCAGAGCGTGGGAACGATCATGCCCTACCCTCGTTTTGCCCCTCCATCACGCTTATCAATCATCCTGTTCAGCTTTTATCAGCACGCCTAGACTCGGCCCAACCCAAAAAAAGGTAGGCCGCCATGTCCGAGACGCTGCTCAGTTCCCGCAATCTGGCTTTCGAGCTGTATGAAGTCCTTGATGCCGAGGGCCTGACCCGCCGTGAGCGTTTTGCCGAGCACAATCGCGAGACCTTCGACGCCGCCATCGGCACCGCACGCAACATCGCCGAAAAATACTTCGCGCCGCACAACCGCAAGGGCGACGAGAACGAGCCGCGCTACGAGGACGGTAAGGCGATTCTGATTCCCGAGGTGAAACCGGCGGTGGATGCCTTCCTTGAGGCCGGATTCCTCAACGCCGCGAGAAGTTTCGACGCCGGTGGCATGCAACTTCCTACGCTGCTGTCGCAGGCCTGCTTCGCGCACTTCCAGTCGGCCAACGCCGCATCGACGTCGTATCCGTTCCTGACCATGGGCGCGGCGAACCTGATCGAAAGCTTCGGCACCGACGAGCAGAAGCAGCGCTTTCTGCAACCGATGATCGACGGTCGTTTCTTCGGCACCATGGCCCTGACCGAGCCCCACGCTGGCTCATCGTTGTCGGATATTCGTACACGCGCCGAGCCTGCGTCCGACGGCACTTATCGCCTCAAGGGCAACAAGATCTTCATTTCCGGCGGTGATCACCCCCTCTCGGAAAATATCGTGCACATGGTGCTGGCCAAACTGCCGGACGCGCCGCCGGGGGTGAAGGGCATTTCTCTGTTCATCGTGCCGAAATTTCTGGTCAACGATGACGGCAGCCTCGGTCAGCGCAACGACGTGTTGCTCGCGGGGCTGTTCCACAAGATGGGCTGGCGTGGCACCACTTCCACCGCACTGAACTTCGGCGATAACGGTGAATGCGTCGGCTATCTGGTGGGCAAGCCGCATCACGGTTTGAGTTACATGTTCCAGATGATGAATGAAGCGCGGATCGGCGTCGGCATGGGTGCGGTGATGCTCGGTTATGCCGGTTATCTGTATTCGCTGGAATACGCCCGCGAGCGTCCGCAAGGTCGAGTGCCGGACAGCAAAGACCCAAGCACCGCGCCAGTGCCGATCATTCAACACGCGGACGTCAGACGCATGCTGCTGACGCAAAAGTCCTACGTCGAAGGGGCATTTGACCTCGGTTTGTATGCCGCGCGTTTATTTGACGACACCACCACGCTTGAGACCGAAAGCGAGCGTAAACAGGCCCATGAGTTGCTGGATTTGCTGACGCCGATCGTCAAATCCTGGCCGTCGGAATTTTGCTTGAAGGCCAACGAACTGGCGATCCAGATTCTCGGCGGCCACGGTTACACCCGTGAATACCCGGTGGAGCAGTATTACCGCGACAACCGGCTGAACCCGATCCACGAGGGCACTCATGGCATTCAGTCGCTGGACTTGCTCGGGCGTAAGCTGGCGCAGAACGGCGGCGCGGGACTGAAGCAATTGATTCGTCTGATTGCCAATACCGCTGAGCGCGCAACGGCGCACGAATCGCTGACCGCGCTGCGTGAGCCGCTGGAGAAACTGGTCGCGCGTTTGCAAGTCGTGACCATTGGTTTGTTGACCGATCTGGCGCAGGGCAAGGTCAACAGCAGCCTGGCGAACTCGGCGTTGTACTTGAAGGTGTTCGGGCACACGGTGATTGGCTGGCGTTGGCTGGAGCAGGCGATTCGTGCCGAAGAAGGCTTGCTGAAAGGCAATGCCGCGGATGTCGACTTCTATAAGGGCAAGTTGCAGGCGGCACGGTATTTCCTGACGTGGGAAGTGCCGGGTTGTCACCATGAGCTGGCGTTGCTGGAGGCGCGGGATGATACGTGTCTGACGATGCAGGATGCTTGGTTCTGATCGGGATTATGCGTTGCGGCTGATACCGTCTTCGCGGGCAAGCCCGCTCCCACAGGGTTCTTTGGTGGTCACACATTTCGTGAAACCGCCGCAGTACCTGTGGGAGCGGGCTTGCCCGCGAAGGGGCCGGGACGGGTGGCGCATCAACTCAACTTGAACCCACCCATCTGCCGCGCCAGATCATCCGCCAACCGCTGCAACATCTGACAATCCTCTCGACAAGCCCGAACCTCTCCCGCCGTCGCCCGCGCCAGATCGGAAATCCCCTGCACGTTACGGTTGATCTCCTCGGTCACCGCCGACTGCTCCTCGGTCGCTGTCGCCACCTGGTGGTTCATGTCACTGATGCGCTCGACCTGCCCGGTAATCGCAGTCAACGATGCGCCGGTACGCTGGCTCGACTCAACCCCGGTGCCCGTCGCAGCCTGGCCGGTGCGCATCGACGACACGGCGTTTTCCGCACCTTGCTTGAGGCTGCCGATCATTTGCTGAATCTCGTCTGTGGACGCCTGGGTTCTGCGCGCCAAGGTGCGAACCTCGTCTGCAACGACAGCGAACCCTCGGCCCATGTCCCCGGCGCGTGCGGCCTCGATGGCAGCGTTCAGCGCCAATAGATTGGTCTGCTCGGAAACCCCGCGAATCACCGCCAGCACCGAATCGATCGACGCCACCTGATGCGCCAACTCACCCACCGCGCCCGCCGCCACGCCGATCTCATCGGACATGCTCTCAATATGTCGAATCGAGCCACCGACCACCTCCCGCGCCTGCATCGCTTCATCCCGCGCGGTTTGCGAGGCAAGCGCGGCGTTGCCGGCGTTCTGGGCGATTTCCTGCACGGTCAGGCCCATTTCGTGAACGGCGGTGGCGACCATGTCGGTCATTTCCTGCTGCCGACCAGAACGCTCGGCAGTGTTCTCCACCACCTTTGCCACCTGCCCGACCGCCGTGCGCAAGCGCTCGCTGGTGGTCAGCACTTCGCCGATCATCCCCCGTTGGCTATCGAGGAAACGGTTGAAGCCGCGGGCGAGATCGCCTAGCTCATCGGCACGACTGGAATCTAACCGATGGGTCAAATCTCCCCCACCGCTACCGATTGCTACCAGCGCCGCTGTTACCTGACGAATCGGTCGCACCAACCCTTGGGCCAGCCATACCACCAACGCGAGGCACACCAAGGCCACCGCCAGACCGATGCCGCCGCTCATCCACATCGCTTTGCGGGCTTCGGCGTAGATCTGCGACTGCGGCACTTCGGCCACCAGGGTCCAGCCCAAATCACGCAAAGGCAGGCTGAAGGCAAGGAAGTCTTCGCCATCCCGCTGGAAGCTGCTGCTTATGGCAGTTTTTTGACCCATGACGGCCTGCGCCGCCGAAGCGCCAATCTGCTCGCTCAAGGTGCGCTTGCCACTGAACTGCGCCTCGGGGTGCACCTGGATCAAACCGTCGGAACGCACGAGGTAGACCTTGCCGCGCTCGCCGAAGCTGAAGTTGTGAATCAGCTCGGACAGCTCTTTCATGCTCAGCCCAAGCCCCGCTACGCCGACCACTTTGCCGGCCTGTTCAACCTTCAGATCGATGAACAGCGCCAATTCTCCGGTGGCCCCATCGTTGTCGATGTTCAGGGTGCGCGGCTGACTGCTGTCGAGGAAAGAATAGAACCAGGCGTCGGCCGGTTTGGCGCGACTGAGGGTGCGATCCAGGCCTTTTTCGGTGATGTAGTGATTCGATTCGGTGCCGATGATCAAAGCGGTAAAAGCCTTGTGTTCGGCGCGGATGCCTTCCAGATACTGTGCGAAGGCCGCCGTTTTGCCGCCGTCTTCACCCGCCGCCAACCAATCGCGCACCATGGAATTGCTGGCGATGTCTTTCGCGGCCGTCAACGGCTGGATAAGGATGCGTTCGATGTCGTTGCGCGTCGCCTCGATGCTCGACGGCAACGCTTGTTCGACCAGATAGCTCTGGGCGAGGCGGTTGACCACCAGGGTATAAATGCCAACCACGATCAGGATGCTGACCAGCAGGGCAGTGCCCATGCTGAGAATCAGCTGCCATTGAATACTGCGTCGCCACAACTGCATGGAGCACCCCCAAAGAATAAGTGGCCGAAACAATGCAACAGCCGTGCCGATTGTATACAACCCAATCGACAATCTATTCTTTGGTTGTGCGCAAACCCATCAGCCCTGATTGATGGTCTTGGCGATGGTGTCGACCGTGGCGCTGACTTGCTCTTGGTAACGGTCGAGTTCTTCTTTGTGCTGCTTCTTCATTTCGATCTGCTGCGAGCACAGATTCATTGCCGCCAGCACCAGCAGGCGGTCGCCGATCAGCGTCGGGTATTTCCTTTTGGTGTCGTCCAAAGCGGCCTTGAGCATCATTGCCGCGTCCAGCAGGGTCTGTTCTTCCCCGGCCGGTGCCTTGATCGAATAGTCCTCCCCGAGAATGGAGACGACTTTTACCCCTGCTGTGTGGTGGTTCATGCGCTGACAGGACCTGCGTTGACGCGATCAACCAAGGCTTGAATGCGTGCGGCGGTGGCGCCGTGCTTTTCTTCCTGTTCCATCAGGCTCAGTTGCAGGCTTTCGTTTTCATCCTTGGCCTGGGCCAGTTCCGTGGACAGGGTCTGGTTGGTTTGCGAGAGGGCCTGGTTCTGTTGCACCAGGTCGCTGACGAGCTGTTCCAATTGGCTGAGGGATGCTTCCAACATTTTGATCTTCCAAGCGTTTTTCAAAGGGCGCGTACGATAAAGAAAAGTCACCACGGATGCCAGGGTTTAACCGGCGCAAGGCCTTGATTTTCCTGGCGGGCGAGCGTTCCCGCGAGTTTAAAAGACTGTGATCTGCCGATCTGGTTCCTGCACTTCGTCGCCCAAGACCTTCTGCGACAAATACGCACACCGCCTCAAGACTTTAGTCGTATGACCGATAAGTCATCCATACAGCAGTCTCAGCCCGCATGGATGCGGCCCTCTCTTGGTATCCGCCCCATGTCCCTTCGCAATATGAACATCGCCCCCGGGCGTTTACCGGTTTCGCCCTGATCGGCGGCCTGATGCTGATTCTGGGCGTGTTCGCGCTGAATCAGATGAGCAAAATTCGCAGCGCCGCCGAGGACATCTCGTCGAGCAGCGTGCCGAGCATCAAGAACCTCGACGAGTTCACTCAATTGACTCTGCGTCTGCGCGTGCTGTCGTACCGCCTGCTGGTCAACCGTGAACCGGATGTGCAGCAAAAAACGATTGAGCTGCTGGACATGCGCAATCAGCAGATCCGCAAGGCCCAGACTGATTACGAGCCGCTGATCGGCAGCCCGGAAGAGCGTTCGGCCTACGATCAGTACGTGCAGTTGCTCGGTCAGTACCGCCAGATCGAAGACCGGATGAAAAGCCTGTCGCGCAACAATCAGGTGGATGAGCTGCGCAACCTGCTCAACACCGAGTTGCTGAACAACTCCGAAGCCATGAACACCGTGCTCAACCGCCTGATGCAGATCAACGGCGAGCAGATCAGCGAGACCAATCAGCAAGCGGCCGATCAGTATTCCTCGGCGTTCGATCTGGTGGTGACCCTGCTGGTGATCGCCACCGGCCTGACCTTCCTGTTCGCCTGGTTGCTGACCATCAGCATCACCCGGCCGATCTCCAAGGCACTCGACGCGGCGGAAACCATTGCCGAGGGCAACCTGACCCAGCCAATTCACGTCGACGGTTCCGATGAAGCCGGGCGCCTGCTGGCTGCCATGGCCAAGATGCAATCGAAACTGCGCGACACTTTGCAGCGAATTTCCGGTTCGGCCACTCAACTGGCTTCTGCCGCTGAAGAACTGAACAGTGTCACCGACGAAAGCGCGCGGGGCCTGACTCAGCAGAACAACGAAATTGAACAGGCGGCGACTGCGGTCAACGAGATGACCAGTGCTGTGGAAGAAGTCGCACGCAACGCAGTGAGCACTTCGGAAGCGTCGAAGAACGCCACCACCTCGGCCGGCGACGGTCGTGATCTGGTTCAGGAAACCGTCAGCGCCATCGAACGGATGAGCGCCGACGTGCAGAGCACTGCATCGTTGATCGGCGATCTGGCCAATGAATCTCGCGACATCGGCAAGGTGCTGGACGTGATCCGTGGTCTGGCTGACCAGACCAACCTGCTGGCGTTGAACGCAGCTATTGAAGCGGCCCGTGCCGGTGAGGCCGGCCGTGGTTTTGCGGTGGTGGCTGACGAGGTTCGTGCACTGGCGCACCGCACTCAGCAATCGACCAGCGAAATCGAGCGCATGATCGGCAGCATTCAGAGCGGCACCGAACACGCGGTGGATTCGATGCGTAACAGCACCGAGCGCGCCGAGTCGACGCTGAACATTGCCCGTGGTGCCGGGATGTCGCTGGACACCATCAACACTGCCATCGTCGAAATCAACGAGCGCAACCTGGTGATCGCCAGCGCCGCCGAAGAACAGGCACAAGTGGCGCGGGAAGTGGACCGTAACCTGGTGAACATCCGAGACCTGTCGGTGCAATCGGCGACCGGCGCGAATCAGACCAGTGCGGCGAGCAACGAGCTGTCGCGGTTGGCGCTGGACCTGAACAATATGGTTGGGCGGTTTAGCCTTTAAACCTGCCTCCTCTGCTGTCGATCGTTCCCATGCTCTGCGTGGGAATGCAGCCCGGGACGCTCCGCGTCCCAAGCGGACGCAGAGCGTCCATTGAGGCGTTCCCACGCAGAGCGTGGGAACGATCAACAGCCCCAGCGCAAAAACCTTTTTGACAGCATCACATTTCAACAGGTTAGAATCGCTGGCACGCAGACTGCATGGTCAGTTTGTGCCCGTCTTTACGCTTCTGGAGTACTGCCTTTGAATGCGACGACCATCAACAGCCTGTTCTTGATCGGCGCGTTGCTGGTAGGCGCAAGCATTCTTGTCAGCTCTCTGTCTTCCCGTCTCGGCATTCCGATTCTGGTCATCATTCTTGCGGTCGGCATGGCGGCCGGGGTTGATGGCGGCGGGATCATTTTCGATAACTACCCGACGGCCTATCTGGTCGGCAACCTCGCCCTGGCGGTGATCCTCCTCGACGGCGGTTTGCGCACGCGGGTGTCGAGTTTCCGCGTGGCGCTATGGCCGGCGTTGTCGCTGGCCACGGTCGGGGTGCTGATTACCACCGGGCTGACCGGCATGGCGGCGGCGTGGCTGTTCGACCTGAACCTGATTCAGGGCTTGTTGATCGGCGCCATCGTCGGCTCGACCGACGCCGCAGCGGTGTTCTCGCTGCTCGGTGGCAAAGGCCTGAACGAACGGGTGACCGCCAGCCTGGAAATCGAATCCGGCAGCAATGACCCGATGGCGGTGTTTCTCACCGTGACCCTGATCGACATGCTCGCCAGCGGCCAGACCGGCCTGCACTGGAGCCTGCTGACCCACCTGATCCGCGAGTTCGGCATCGGTGGCGTGATCGGTCTGGGCGGTGGCTGGCTGATGCTGCAACTGGTCAACCGGATCAACCTCGCCGCCGGCCTGTATCCGATCCTGGTGATCGCGGGTGGTCTGGTGGTGTTCGCCCTGACCAACGCCTTGCACGGCAGTGGCTTCCTTGCGGTTTATCTGTGTGGTCTGGTGATCGGCAACCGTCCGGTGCGCAGTCGCCACGGCATCCTGCACATGCTCGACGGCATGGCGTGGCTGGCGCAGATCGGCATGTTCCTGGTGTTGGGACTGTTGGTCACGCCGCATGATTTGCTGCCGATCGCCCTGCCTGCCCTGGGTCTGGCACTGTGGATGATTCTGTTCGCGCGACCACTGTCGGTAGTCGTCGGCCTACTGCCGTTCAAGGCCTTTCATGGCCGCGAGAAAGCCTTTATTTCCTGGGTCGGCCTGCGCGGCGCCGTACCGATCATTCTGGCGGTGTTCCCGCTGATGGCCGGTCTGCCGAACGCGCAACTGTACTTCAACCTCGCCTTCTTCATCGTGCTGGTGTCGCTGCTGGTACAGGGCACGAGCCTGCCGTGGGTGGCCAAACTGCTCAAGGTGACTGTACCGCCCGAGCCTGCGCCCATTTCCCGTTCAGCGCTGGAAGTTCACGTCACCAGCGAATGGGAGCTGTTCGTGTACAAGCTCGGAGCGGAGAAATGGTGCATCGGTTCGCCCCTGCGTGAGCTGAAAATGCCCGAAGGCACCCGTATCGCTGCCCTGTTTCGTGGCCAGCAATTGCTCCATCCGTCGGGTAGTACGGTGCTGGAAGTCGATGATTTGCTGTGTGTTATCGGCCATGAACACAACTTGCCGGCTCTCGGAAAACTGTTCAGCCAGGCGCCGCAACGTGGCCTCGATCTGCGTTTCTTCGGCGACTTTGTGCTCGAAGGAGACGCCCAGCTTAAAGCGGTTGCAGCGCTTTACGGATTGCCGGCCGACGGCATCGATCCGGACATGACCCTGGGCGCCTTCATCGCGCAGAAAGTCGGCGGTGCGCCAATCGTCGGTGACCAGGTGGAGTGGAACAACACTCACTGGACGGTTGCGGTCATGGACGGGAACAAGATCGGCAAAGTGGGCGTCAGATTCCCCGAAGGAAGTCGCCCGGGCCCCGGGCTCTTCCTCTAAACTGCGTCCACTCTCACTTGCTTGACCGGTCTCTATGCCTATCCTGCGTTCCTTTTTCGCCGCGGCCCTGCTGGGCCTGAGTCTTACTGTCGGCCCGCTGTACGCCGCCGAACCACCGTCCAGCGACGCCGTGCAGGCCAGTCTGGACAAGCTTGCCGACAGCAAACTGCCGGATGCTGATAAAAAGCCCCTGCAAGCCGTTTTGCAGAACACGCTCAATCAGCTCAACAACCGGCGTGATTACGAGCAGAAACTCAGCGATCTGAAGCAGCAATTGGCGACCGCGCCAAAGCAGACCATCGAGAACAATCGCGAACTGACGCGGCTCAAGGCGAACGCGGTAGTGCCTGTGGCCCAGCGCTTTCCCAAAGAGTCGATCACGCAGCTGGAGCAGATCCTTACCGATCGCTCGACCCAGCAAAGCGATCTGCAAAAAGCCCTGGCCGACGCCAACAGTCTGATCATTACCGCGCAGACCCGGCCCGAGCGCGCCCAGGCGGAAATTTCCGCCAGCCAGACGCGCATCCAGCAAATCAACAACATCCTCAAGTCCGGCAAGGACGCGGGCAAGACCGTCAGCGCCGAGCAGCGAGACCTGCTGAACGCCGAGCTGGCCGCGCTGAACGCACTGATTCCGCTGCGCCGCCAGGAACTGGCCGGCAACAACCAGTTGCAGGATCTGGGCAACAGCCTGCATGACTTGCTCTCGGAGAAGTCCGACCGCCTCGACCGCGAGATCCAGGAGCTGCAAACGCTGATCAACCAGAAGCGTCTGGCGCAGTCTCAGGAAACCGTCACCCAGCAATCGATCGAAGCGCAAAAGGCCGGCAGCAGCAGCCTGCTTGCCATCGAAAGTACGGCCAACCTCAAGTTGTCGGACTATCTGCTCAAAAGCACCGACCGCCTCAACGAAGTCACTCAGCAGAATCTGCAGACCAAGCAGCAGCTCGACAGCTTGACCCAAAGCGATTCGGCCCTCGACGAGCAGATCAACGTGCTCAAGGGCAGCCTGCTGCTGTCGAAGATTCTTTATAAGCAGAAACAGGCCCTGCCGCGCCTCAAGGTCGACCGCGATCTGGCGGATCAGATCGCCGACATTCGCCTGTGGCAATTCGACGTCAGCCAGCAACGTGAACAACTGAGCAATCCGGCGGCCTATGTCGACAACCTGCTGTCCACCCAGCCACCGGAACAAGTCACACCGCAACTGCGCAAGAGCCTGCTCGAGCTGGCCAGCACCCGTGCTGACTTGCTGGAGCGTCTGAATCGCGAACTGAGCGCGATGCTCAATGAATCGATCACCCTGCAACTGAATCAGAAGCAGCTGCTGAGCACTGCGCAGAGCCTGCGTGCGACCCTCGACGAACAGATGTTCTGGATCCCCAGCAACAAGCCGCTGGACATCGAGTGGATGCGTGGCGTGCCGGAACGCCTGAAACGTCAGGTCGACACCCTGCCGCTGGCCTCAAGCCTGAGCGAGCTGACTGACGGCCTGACTCAGCGCCCGTTGCTGTTCCTGCCGCTGGCTCTGCTGATCGGTGCGCTGTTGTGGCGCCGCAAGGCTCTATATGCGCGGTTGAACAAGGTTCACCAGGACATCGGCCACTTCAAGCGTGACAGCCAGTGGCACACGCCGCAGGCCATTCTGATCAATATTCTGCTGGCCATGCCGGTGGCGCTCGGTCTGGCCTTGTGCGGTCTGGCCTTGCAGATCGACGCCCGTGGGCAGAACGCCAACATGGGCGCGGCGCTGCTGCAAATGGGTCAGGCGTGGCTGGTGTTCTACACCGCCTACCGGATTCTTGCGCCGGGCGGCGTGGCCGAACTGCACTTCCGTTGGGAGAAGCCGCAAGTCGAATTCCTGCAAGGCTGGATCCGTCGACTCGGGCTGGTGGTCATGGCGCTGGTCACCGTGGTGGCGGTGGCCGAACTGCAACCGGCGGCGCTGGCAGACGACGTGCTCGGCATGCCGGTCGTGCTGACCTGCTACGCCTTGATGGCGTGGTTGCTCAGCCGCCTGCTGATCAGCAGCCCGGCCCACGAAAACGCTTCGCTGTTCCGTAAAGTGGTGGGCGTGATGTTCACCCTGCTGCCTATCGCCCTGTTCGTCGCGGTCTGCTTCGGTTACTACTACACCGCGCTGAAACTCAGCGACCGTCTGATCAATACCCTTTACCTGCTGATGTTCTGGCTGGTGATCGAAGCCACCTTCGTCCGTGGTCTGAGCGTCGCCGCACGACGCCTGGCCTACCAGCGAGCCCTGGCCAAACGCCAAGCGGCAAGAGAAGCAGGCGACGGCGAGGCGGTGATCGAAGAGCCGACGCTGGATATCGAAAAGGTCAACGAACAGTCCCTGCGCCTGATCCGTCTGGCCCTGCTCGGCGGCTTCATCGCGGCGCTGTACTGGGTATGGTCGGACCTGATCTCGGTGTTCTCGTACCTCGATAACATCACCCTCTACGAATACACCAGCGGCACCGGCGCCAACATGAGCATGGTGCCGATCAGCATCGGCGACATGCTCGGTGCATTGATCATCATCGGCATCACCTTCGCCCTGGCGCGCAACTTGCCGGGCCTGCTTGAAGTGTTTGTGCTGTCGAAGCTCAATCTGGCTCAGGGCAGCGCCTACGCGACCACGACGCTATTGTCGTACGTGATCGCCGGCGTCGGTTTCGTCTCGACCCTGTCGACCCTCGGCGTCAGCTGGGACAAGTTGCAATGGCTGGTGGCGGCGTTGTCGGTGGGTCTCGGCTTCGGTATGCAGGAGATCTTCGCCAACTTCATTTCCGGCATCATGATCCTCTTCGAACGTCCGGTGCGGATCGGCGACACCATCACCATCGGCAACCTGTCGGGTACGGTGAGCAAGATCCGCATCCGCGCCACGACCATCACCGACTTTGACCGCAAAGACATCATTGTCCCGAACAAGACGTTCATCACCGGACAACTGATCAACTGGTCGCTGACCGACACCATCACCCGTGTGACGCTGAAACTCGGTGTCGATTACGGCTCCGATCTGGATCTGGTCAAGGAACTGCTGCTCAAGGCTGCCCGGGAAAATCCGCGCGTGCTCAAGGAACCCGAGCCGCACGTGTACTTCCTCAACTTCGGCGAAAGCACCCTCGACCACGAACTGCGCATGCACGTGCGTGACCTCGGCGACCGTAACCCGGTGATCGATGAAGTGAACCGCTTCATCAACCGCGAGTTCAAGAAGCAGCACATCAACATCTCGTTCCGCCAGATGGAGGTTTACCTGAAGAACCTGCATGGCCAGGAATACAAGTTGGTGCCCATCGAGCCGGAAGCCAAAACCATCGTCGCAGTGCCCGACGAGCAGAAGCCGCTGCAAGAACCACCGCCGGCCAAACTCGACTAACCGGTCTATTCCCAGCAGAATGCTCGGACATTCTGCTGGAGCCGGCCCTTGAAAGCCCTCGACGAACTGACCTTCGACAATCGCTTCGCCCGCCTCGGTGATGCGTTCTCCGCCCACGTGCTGCCCGAGCCGATCGACAATCCGCGCCTGGTCGTCGCCAGCCCGGCGGCCCTGGCCTTGCTGGATCTCGATCCGGCGACCGCCGAAACCCAGGAGTTTGCCGAGCTGTTTGGCGGCCACAAACTGTGGGCCGATGCCGAGCCGCGGGCGATGGTCTATTCCGGACACCAGTTCGGCGGCTATACGCCGCAACTGGGCGACGGACGTGGTCTGTTGCTGGGCGAGGTCTACAACCAGGCCGGCGAGCACTGGGACTTGCACCTCAAGGGCGCCGGGCAAACGCCGTTTTCGCGCATGGGCGACGGCCGTGCGGTGCTGCGTTCGTCGATCCGCGAATTCCTTGCCTCTGAAGCGCTGCATGCGCTGAACATTCCTTCGTCGCGTGCGGCTTGTGTGATCGGCTCCGACACGCCGGTCTGGCGGGAAAAGCAGGAACGTGCGGCGATGGTGCTGCGTCTGGCGCCGAGCCATATCCGCTTCGGCCACTTCGAATACTTCTACTACACCAAGCGTCCCGAGCAGCAAAAGCAGCTCGGCGAACACGTATTGGCGATGCACTATCCGCAATGCCTGGAGCAGCCGGAACCGTATCTGGCGATGTTCCGCGAGATCGTCGAGCGCAACGCCGAACTGATCGCCAAATGGCAGGCTTATGGTTTCTGCCACGGCGTGATGAACACCGACAACATGTCGATCCTCGGCATCACTTTCGACTTCGGCCCGTTCGCCTTCCTTGATGACTTCGACGCCAACTTCATCTGCAACCATTCGGATGATCAGGGTCGCTACTCGTTCAGCAATCAGGTGCCGGTCGGCCAGTGGAACCTCAGCGCCCTCGCGCAGGCGCTGACGCCGTTCATCAGCGTCGAAGCATTGCGCGAAACCCTCGGCCTGTACTTGCCGCTGTTCCAGGCGCATTACCTCGACCTGATGCGTCGTCGCTTCGGTTTCACCAGCGCCGAAGAGGACGACCAGACACTGCTGGAAAACCTCCTGCAACTGATGCAGAACAGCGGCGTCGACTACACGCTGTTTTTCCGCCGCCTCGGAGAGGACTCAGCAGAACAAGCCGTCGCCCTTTTGCGTGACGACTTCGTCGACATCAAAGGTTTCGATGCCTGGGGCGAGCGCTACGTGGCGCGGGTTGCCCGTGATGGCGCGGCTGATCAAACGCAACGTCGCGCGCGGATGCATGCGGTCAATCCGCTGTACATCCTGCGCAATTATCTGGCGCAAAAAGCCATTGATGCGGCTGAACAGGGCGACTACTCGGAGGTTCGCCGCCTGCACGCGGTGCTGAGCAAACCTTTCGAGGAGCAGCCGGGGATGGAAAGCTACGCCGAGCGGCCGCCGGAATGGGGCAAGCATCTGGAGATCAGTTGTTCGTCGTGAGGCAAGCGATGTGACACTGCCGGGCATTCTGGCTTCATAGAACACCGCCGCGTACGGGACAACGCGGCACTACAGGACAAGGACGTTGCAGTGCTCGGCTATCTTTTCGTTGGCATCACGCTGTTTCAAACGCTTTCAATGCTTATGTATGTCGGCGGCATCTGGGCATGTCAGTTCAGACTCAACGCACTGCGCCGCGACGAACCTGCGCGGTGCGCGACGATCGAAGAGCACCGGCTGCTCGCCCTCTATTACCCCAAGGAAACATTCGAGCGCGATGTTCACCTGATCAGCGGCGCCTATCGAAAAACCGGCACCATGAAAGACTGGTCCGGCATGGACCGCATCGCTGAATTCCCGGTATTCCTGCCTGCACTGGCCCTGCCGTTTCTGAACAAGGAAGGCAACAACGAGGCCGAAATCATCTGCGGCAAAAAGCGCGCTTATGTGATCCGCCTGAATGATGGCTATCACATCGAGGCGTTCGCCCAGCGTGTCGAAACCGACGCGCGGGCTGACGTTCAATGGACGTTCGGCATCCCGGGCCCATGTATCGGCGACGAAGAGACACTGATCCTGGGACAGCGCCCTGCCCGCAAGAAAGAGCGTAGACGCCTCGCGTATGAAATGAACACGCACATGCCCTGTCTGCGGCGCTTTTGGGGGTCCTGTGCGGTCGTGGCAAGCGTGCTGCTGTTCTGGGCGATGGCATTTGAGTGGCTGACAGCCAAGGAATGGTTTGTCCCCTTCTTCTTCGTGACCCTTGCGGGCTTCCTGCCCATGACGCTGGAGAAGCATCAGCCACGCAGCGTGGTCAATCGGATTCAAGGCGTTTATCGCCGGGTTCCTGAGGAGGGAATGACCATCGGTAAAAAACGTGTGTCCGTCGAACCACCGGTCCGGCTGCAGATTGAAAATCACATCAAGGAAGGCCAGACCGTTATTGCTTATATCGAGGTCGATGCGCAGAGAGGCTGGTATGACTGGCTGCTCAAGATCGAAGGTCTGCCCGACGCCTATGCCGACTGGCGGTATCAAGAACATGAGGTCTGGCTCGGCAACGCGGTGATGATGGGGCTGTTCGCGACTTCCTGGCTGGTGGCGCACTTGTGCTACCCCGACGCGGATCGCAGCAACGCGCAGGCGTGGGTGGAATATGTCAGCGGTGGATTGTGCGTCGCCTACGGCGCCAATCTGGCCAGGCGTCTGTGGGAGCGCCGGCCTGTATCGAACGGCGTGGGCGCCTCCTGATGGGCCAGTCAGAGTTCGAAATGCTCGCGGTTTTCGTCATCGTGGCGCTGCTCACCGGGCCGGCGGTGGTGGTTCTCTGGAAACTCGTGGCCCTGTCCTGGTCGACTCGCCGGTTCATCGCCAAGGCGCAACCCCTTCGCCAATTGAACGACGCGGAACGAGCCGCGCTGGCGTTCATGGACAGTCGGGCGATCGGCTTCCTTCACCTGGTGGGGACGACCATTCTGCCCTTCCGTGAGCTGGAAACCGCGCAGGGCAAAGCCGCTGGGGTCTATCAGTTACGCGGGCCGTTGAAGATTTCCGGATATGGTTCGCAATGGGGCGGGGAAGTGCATTACGCGATTCAAAACGTCGAGGTGTTCATGGCAGTGGATCAACTGACGGATTTCACCCGCGAACAGAACATCGTCGAGGTGGTGTTCTGCAAGAACGTCGGCATCGTGCTGAGCTGCAACGATGGCTACTCGCTGGTCGATGCCAGCGCTGCGTGGAAGCAGCGCATCTTTGAGCCCGGAACACAATAGCGCTCGCGAGGCCGCACCATCAGTCAGCTACGCAGTTTGCGCCTCGGCAGCAGGTCGCTCGCCCTGTTTGAACAGGACGAAATCGCGCTCTTCGCTGTCCGTGGCGGCGCTCTTGAGGAGGAAGCCGATTACTAACCCACCGCCAAACAACACGCCCGTGAACCCGGAGAACGGCGGCTCGGCGAAGAACATGAAATAGAGTGTCGCAAGCATGCTGATCAGGAAGTACGGCCCCAGAATCAGCAACGCCAGCTTGCCAATGCGGGTGGCTGTCTGCAATTTTTTGTCCAGCACCTGACGGTCGGCCTCTTCGAGCAACAGATCCGAACTGCACTGATAACAGTTGATGGGCTGCAACCGAACCAGCTCGAAGGCCTGGTGATACGTCGGCTTGAGCGTGTAGCTGCAATGCCCGCAGCTCATGCTCGCGTCTTTGTAAGGCGTGGAATCGGTAGGCGCAGCGGCCTCTTGGGTGGTGCTCATGACAGTTAATTCCCTTTAGATGAAAGCGCGGCTGAACAAGCCGCGCGACATGCTAGCAGAGTGCAACTGCCCTGGCGTTGGATGGCTCTGCAACGCCCTTCAGATAAATACATCTACCGGTAGCTCAAAGAAGGTAATGCCCTAAAGATCAATTCCTTGATAATCACGACTTTGCCCTCAGAACAGTCTTACAGACTTCCTGTCCGAGAACCCATCATGACCGACCCACTGCTTATCCCCTGCCCCTCCTGCAACGGCCTCAATCGCATTCCCGCCGAGCGCCTTGCTGACCAACCAAAATGCGGCCGCTGCAAATCCGCAGTGCTGCTGAACAAGCCGTTCGAACTCAAGCAAGGCGATTACGCCAGCCAGATCAAGGGCGATCTGCCGCTATTGGTGGATGTGTGGGCGGACTGGTGCGGGCCGTGCAAGTCGTTTGCACCGGTGTTCGAGCAGGCGGCTGCGCAGTTGGCGGGCAAGTGCCGACTGGCCAAGCTCGATAGTGAGGCGAATCAGCAGTTGTCGGCGCAGTTGGGGATTCGCTCGATTCCGAGTTTGATTCTGTTCAAGAACGGCCGGGAAGTGGCGCGGCAGAGTGGCGCGTTTCCGCTGCCGCAACTGATGGCGTGGCTGCGCAGCCAGGGTATCTGATACACCATAAATCCAATTGTAGGAGTGAGCCTGCTCGCGATGGCGCCCGGCCAGTCAACTCAGGTGTTGACTGACAGTACGCCATCGCGAGCAGGCTCACTCCTACAGGGGATCTGTGTAACTCAGGGATCAGTGATCTTCGAGCAAATTGTGCAGCTCGACGAACTGCTGGGTCAGCTTGTGCCGTGGGTCAAGGTGGATCAGCGGAATGCTGGCCTGATGCGACTCACGCATGCGCACCGAGCTGGTCAGATACACCGGCAACACCGGTAAACCCTCGGCAATCAACTCATCCAGAATCTGCTGCGGCAGGCTGGCCCGTGCCTGGAACTGGTTGACCACAATGCCTTCAACTTCCAGACCTTCATTGTGGTCTTCCTTCAATTCTTCGATTTCGGCCATCAAGCCGTACAAGGCCTGACGGGAAAAGCTGTCGCAATCGAAGGGGATCAGCACACGATCGGCAGCAATCAGCGCCGATACCGCGTAAAAATTCAAGGCTGGCGGCGTATCGAGGTAAATACGGTCGTATTCGCCATCGAGCTCATCGAGCAACTTACGCAGTTTGTTGATCTTGTGCTTGGCCTCAAGCTTGGGCTGCAAGTCAGCGAGTTCGGCGGTGGCGGTGATGATGTGGAGGTTATCGAACGGAGTTTCGTAGATATCGGCCTGATTTTTCTTCGAGAACGGCCCGGAAGACAGGGTCTGCTTGAAAAAGTCGGCAATGCCCATCGGGATATCGTTGCCGGTGAGCCCGGTCAGATATTGAGTGGAGTTGGCCTGGGCATCGAGGTCCACCAACAGCGTGCGATAACCCTCGCTCGCGCTGACCGCCGCCAGATTGCAGGCAATGCTGGATTTGCCTACGCCACCTTTCTGATTGAACACCACGCGCCGCATGACCAAACCTCCGTGTATCAAAGAATGACCGAGTGTAGATGCGCGCGACCTCGCTTCGCTACCTTCACGGACACGGACTACAGGGTCAGGTGCAAATATCCCCGTGGAGACCAGTAAAAACCGTCATGAATCGCCGAGATTCCCGACAGACAAGCCGCTCGCAACCTGGATAATGGCCAAGTGACAGTTCTGCCGCGAACCAGTCGGTACATTTCGCTGCACAAAATGTAACCAGCATTTGCTACACACTCGTCGCACCGGGATAATGCGCGCCACCCGGCGCCAAGCGCTATGTCAGGCCCGCTGCGGCTTTGGCGACTCAATGCGTCAATACTAAGCCCGCAGGGGCGGGATAAATGTCCGTGATCAACTTCAACATCGCCCAATGGCGCGCGTGGGCCCCGGGGCTCGACAGCGTGGACGCCTGGCAGGCCTGGAGCCGACAGCCGGTCGTGCTCCAGAGCAGTGATGCCGCGCCCGATGTGTCGTTTTTGCCGGCCATGCAACGGCGTCGCCTCAGCCGACTGGCCCGGATGGCGTTCAGTGTGGGCTGGCCACTGGCAGACGGACGGGAAAACCTGCCGCTGGTGTTTGTCTCGCGGCACGGCGAAACCCCGCGCACCTACGACATTCTCAGTGATCTGGCCAGGGACGAACCGCTGTCGCCAACCCAGTTCAGCCTCTCGGTGCACAACGCAATCATTGGCCTGTGGTCGATCATGCGCGGCGAAACCGCCGAAATGACCGCCCTCGCCGCTGCGGGCGACGGCCTCGAACACGGCATGCTCGAAGCCGCCGCCCTGCTCAATGAGGGCGCTGCGGCGGTACTGCTGATCATCACCGAAGAACAACCGCCCGAAGCCTATTCGAAGTGGATCGACGACGTGCCGTTTCCTTATGCGCTGGGTCTGCTGCTGACCCCCGGTACCGACTGGCGGCTGACCTTGAACAGCACCACCGAAGCACTGTCCAAAGCGCACTGGCCCCACGCGCTCAATCTGCTGCGCACCCTGCTCGGCCAGCAAACCCTTTGCCAACATGCCTGGAAAAATCGTGTATGGACCTGGCAACGCAGCCCGTGATCGCGAAGCACCGCGACGCCTACTACTGGCGTCTGCTGGCCACCGCTGCAAGCTTCGCCCTGTTCGGGCTCGGCGGGCTGTGCCTGCGTTTAGTGGTTTTCCCGCTGCTCGGCTGTCTGCCGGGTGATGCCATCAAACACCGCCAGCGCGCCCGGCAAACGGTCAGTCGGCTGTTCTGGTTTTTCGTGCGTTTCATGGCCCGCACCGGCGTGCTCACCTACGACATTCAGGGCGCCGAGCGCCTCGGTCGTCCAGGGCAGATGATCATTGCCAACCACCCCTCGCTGATCGACGTGGTGTTTCTGATCGGACTGGTGCGCAACGCCAATTGCGTAGTGAAGAAAAGCCTGTGGGAAAACCCCTTCACCCGTGGCCCGCTGCGCAGCACCGAATACATCAGCAACGACGGCAGCATGGACATGCTCGATGCCGCCGCCGAGTCGCTGCAAAACGGCCAGACCCTGATCATTTTCCCCGAAGGCACGCGTACTCAGCCGGGGCAGGCACCGGCCTTTCATCGGGGGGCCGCAGCGATTGCCCTGCGAGGTGCGAAAATCCTCACGCCGGTGATCATCAAGGTCAGCCCGACCACGCTGACCAAAGCCGAGCCGTGGTATCGGATTCCCAATCGCCGCGTGCACTTCAGTTTTCGGGTCGGGGCCGATATAGACCCACAGACATTTGCCGCGCAAGGGCCAGCTCCGCAAGCCTCGCGCAAGCTCAACGATTATTTGCACTCTTACTTTATTAAGGAGCTCGCCGAAGATGAGCGATCTGCACCGTGAAATAAAAGGCCTGATCATCGACGCCCTCGGCCTCGAAGACATCAGCGTCGACGACATCGGCGACGACCAGACGCTGTTCGGTGAAGGCTTGGGCCTGGATTCCGTCGACGCGCTGGAACTGGGTCTGGCGATCCAGAAAAAATACGGCATCAAAATCGACGCCGATGCCAAAGACACCCGCAACCATTTCACCAACGTGGCCAGCCTTGCGGCGTTCGTCACGGCAAAACAGGCAGCTTGAGACCGGACCATGCAAACTCGTGACGACATTTTCAACACCCTGCGCGATGCCCTGGTCGAGCTGTTCGAACTGGATCCGGCCCGTGTGAGCCTGGAATCCAATCTGTATCAGGATCTGGAAATCGACAGCATCGACGCGGTCGATCTGATTGATCACATCAAGCGCCAGACCGGCAAGAAAATCGCCGCCGAAGAATTCAAATCGGTGCGCACCGTGGGTGACGTGGTCGAGGCGGTCTACCGTCTGGTTCAACCGGCCGCATGAGCCGTCTGATCGGCCTCGGCCTGCTGCTGGCCGGTCTGCTGTACCCCTTTGCGGTGTATTTCGGCATGGAGCATTTCGCCCCGTGGCAGTTCGGCCTGCTGCTGGGCAGCCTGTGGCTGGCGCGGGCCCTGACCGGTGAACGCAAACCCGGCAGCCTGTGGATGGCCTGCGTGGCCATCGGCTTCTGCCTGTTGTTGGCAGTGTTCGACAGCCCGCTGTTGCTGCGTTGGTATCCGGTATTGATCAGCGGCTTCATGCTCGTGCTGTTCAGCCTCAGCCTGAAATACGGCCCGCCGATGGTCGAACGTCTGGCCCGGCTGCGTGAACCGCAGTTGCCGGCCAACGCGATTGTCTACACCCGCAAGGTCACGGTGGCCTGGAGCGTGTTTTTCTTCTGCAACGGTTTGTGCGCCGCCCTGCTGACACTGTGGGCGCCGCTGAATTGGTGGATGTTGTACACCGGCCTGATCTCCTACGGATTGATCGGCCTGATGTTTGCCATTGAATGGCTGATACGACAACGGGTAAGAGGCCGTACATGAACTGGATAAAACTTGAGCAGTTGTTGCTCAAGGCCTTGCCGGCGCGGGCGATCAGCCACGCGCCGGCTCTCGATCACACGAATCTGTGCGAACAGGCGCTGTCTGTTGCCGCCGGCCTGCAAGCCCAGGGTGTGCGACGTCTGGCGTTGCATCTGGAAGATGCCGCCGAACTGGCCATCGCTCTACTCGGCGCGTGGCGCGCAGGCGTCAGCGTGTTGCTGCCTTCGGATCTGCAAGTACAAACCCGTCAGCGCTGGTCGGGCGAAGTCGATCTGTGGCTGACCGATCTACCGGGTGACAGCTGTTTAACTGACCTTCAGCAGGCGCCATTGCCCGGCGCCGAACTGGATCTCGACAAGTGCCGTTTGAGCCTGTGCACCTCCGGCTCCAGCGGTGAACCCAAACGTATCGACAAGACTCTGCGCCAACTGGCCAACGAGGTCGAAGCGCTGGAGCAGCTATGGGGCGCAGATCTCGGTGAGGCATGCATCATCGGCAGCGTCGCCACTCAACATATCTACGGTTTACTTTTTCGCGTGTTGTGGCCGCTGTGTGCCGGGCGAACATTCGTGCGCAAGCAACTGGCCTTCCCCGAGGATATGCAGCGCGCCAGCCGCGAGCATGCGGCCTTCGCCTGGGTCGCGAGCCCGGCGCTGCTCAAGCGCATGGGCGACAACCTCGACTGGCCGGCCCTCAGCGCCGTGCGGCGAGTGTTCTCCTCGGGCGGCGCACTGCCAGCCGACGCGGCGCAGAGCCTGCATCAACGCCTGCAACAGTGGCCGACGGAAATCCTCGGCAGCTCGGAAACCGGCGGCATTGCCTGGCGACAGGGTGAAGCCCTGTGGCAGCCATTCGCCGGTGTCGAACTGAGTCAGGACAACGACGGCGCGCTGCTGATCGCCTCACCGTATCTGCCGACGGGCCATGTCGAACACACCGCCGACGCTGCGCGCATCGCCGCCGATGGTCGTTTCGAACTGCTCGGACGGCTGGACCGGATCGTCAAACTCGAAGAAAAACGTATTTCCCTGCCGATGCTCGAGCAAGCGCTGGTCAGCCATGAATGGGTCGCCGAAGCACGACTGGGCGTGGTCCAGGAAAACCGTGCCTCCCTCGGCGCATTGCTGGTGCTCAGCGAAACGGGCCTGTTTGCCTTGCGCGAACACGGCCGCCGCAGCCTGACCGAAACGTTGCGTCAGCATCTGCGCGAGCATTGCGAAGCCCTCGCCCTGCCCCGTCGCTGGCGTCTGCTGCGACAAATGCCGTTGAACAGCCAGGGCAAACTGCCTCAGGCCGACATCGAAGCACTGCTTGTCGCACCACGGTCGAAAGCCCCCGAAGTGCTGGAGCAAATCGAAACCGAGGGCGAATGGAGCCTGCAACTGAGCGTGCCGCCGGACCTGGCCTACTTCAGCGGCCACTTCCCCAAGGCCCCGGTGTTGCCCGGCGTGGTCCAGGTCGAATGGGCAGTGGACCTCGGTCGGCAATTACTCAACTTGACCGGCCCGTTTGCCGGCATGGAAGTGCTGAAATTTCAGCAACTGGTGCGCCCCGGCGATGAAATCCAGTTGCACCTGCGCTTCGATCCCGAGCGCAGCAAGTTGTATTTCGCCTACCGCAACGACACCGCGACCTGCTCCAGCGGCCGAATCCTTCTGGGGACTGGCGATGCATAACGCTTGTGCTGTGATCCCGGTCTATAACCACGAAACCGCCATCGGCACGGTGGTCGATGCTCTGCTCGCGCAACATCTGCCGTGCATTCTGGTGGACGACGCCAGCACGCCATCCTGCGCGAAAGTGCTAGATGTTTTGGCCGAGCGCGACAACGTCTATCTGGTCCGCCTCACCGTCAATCAGGGCAAGGGCGGCGCGGTGATGACCGGTCTGCGCGAAGCTTCGCGACTGGGTTTCAGCCATGCCTTGCAGGTCGACGCCGACGGTCAGCACGACCTGCACGACGTCGCCCGTTTCGTCGAAGAATCGCAAGCACACCCTGAAGCGATGATCTGCGGTTATCCGCTGTTCGATGAAAGCGTGCCCAAGGGCCGTTTGTACGCGCGCTATCTGACCCACGTGATGGTCTGGATCAACACGCTGTCGTTGCAGATCCGCGATTCGATGTGCGGCTTTCGTGTCTATCCGCTGGCGCCGACGCTGGCCGTGATCGACTCGGCCAAGGTTGGCAAACGCATGGATTTCGACTCGGACATTCTTGTGCGTCTGGCCTGGCGCAATCAGCCGATGCGCTGGCTGCAAACCAGCGTGCATTACCCGCTCGATGGCGTCTCGCACTTCCGGTTGTTCCACGACAACGCACTGATTTCCAGCATGCACACGCGCCTGTTCTTCGGCATGTTGCTGCGTTTGCCGGTGATCCTCTGGCGGCGGTGGCGCCCATGACTGTCGAGGCCGACAAAAAGCATTGGGCCGACCGCGAGGAGCGCGGCAGTTTCCTGCTGATGAAATTCACCGCGTTCGCTGCCAAGGTTCTTGGCCGGCGGCTGCTGAGCCCGTTGCTGTACGGCATCGTCCTGTACTTTTTCCTGTTCGGCCGCACCGCGCGACGCAGTGCCTGGCAATACCAGCAACGGCTGGCCGAGTGGAGCAACCGTGCAGACTTGCGCCCGAGTCATTGGCGGGTATTCCGCCAGTTCATGGCGTTCGCCGATTCGATGCTCGACAAGCTCGACGTGTGGAACGGCAAGATCCGCATCGAACAGATTGAAATCATCGACCCGGCCCTGCTGCGCAATCAGTTGCGTGGCAGCCGTGGGCAACTGCTGGTTGGCGCACATCTGGGCAATCTCGAAGTGTGCCGGGCGCTGGCGGAGATCGGCGAAAAGGTCACCATGAATGTGCTGGTGCACACCAAGCACGCCGAGCAGTTCAACCGCTTGCTCGGCGAGGCAGGGGCGACCAATCTGCGTCTGATTCAGGTCAGCGAACTGGACCCGGTGATCATGCTGCAACTGCACGAACGCCTGGAGCGCGGCGAATGGCTGGCGATTGCCGGCGACCGCGTGCCGCTGCACGGCGGACGCAGTGTGACCGTCGACTTTCTCGGCCATCCGGCGCCGTTCCCGCAAGGGCCGTGGCTGCTGGCCGGCCTGCTGAAATGCCCGGTCAACCTGTTGATGTGCCTGAAACAACCCGACGGCCACTATCGCCTGACCCTCGAGCCCTTCGCCGATGCCGTGACGTGGACACGCCGCGAGCGCGAGCAGGTCATTCATCAGTGGGCCACCCGCTATGCGCAGCGCCTGAGTCACTATTGCCTCGAAGCCCCGCAGCAATGGTTCAACTTTTACCCTTTCTGGAAGACCGATGACGACGCCAACCCATGAGCCGGTAACCTTCGGCGAACGCCCTTTGCGCATCGAAGACGTGCTGGCCCTGGCCAACCGTCAGGCGCCCGTGCAGTTGCAGAGCGACGCCGACTATCGCGAGCGCATCGCCAAGGGTGCGCGGTTCCTCGATTCGCTGCTGGACAAGGAAGGCGTGATCTACGGCGTGACCACCGGTTACGGCGACTCCTGCGTGGTCGCGGTGCCGCTGCATCACGTCGAGGCGTTGCCGCGTCATCTCTACACCTTTCACGGTTGCGGACTGGGCAAACTGCTCGATGCGCAAGCCACCCGTGCGGTGCTGGCGGCGCGTTTGCAGTCGCTGTGCCACGGCGTGTCCGGGGTACGCATTGAACTGCTGGAGCGTCTGCACGCGTTCCTCGAATACGACATCCTGCCGCTGATTCCCGAAGAAGGTTCGGTGGGCGCCAGCGGTGATCTGACGCCACTGTCCTACGTCGCCGCGACCCTGTCCGGTGAGCGTGAAGTGATGTTCCGTGGCGAACGCCGTCAATCCTCGGATGTGCACCGCGAACTCGGCTGGACACCGTTGGTGCTGCGCCCGAAAGAAGCGCTGGCATTGATGAACGGCACCGCGGTGATGACCGGCCTCGCCTGCCTCGCCTACGCCCGCGCCGATTATCTGCTGCAACTGGCCACGCGCATCACCGCGCTCAACGTGGTGGCACTGCAAGGCAATCCGGAGCACTTTGACGAACGCCTGTTCGCCGCCAAGCCGCACCCGGGGCAGATGCAAGTCGCCGCATGGCTGCGCAAGGATCTGGCGATCGACGCACCGACCGCACCGCTGCATCGTTTACAGGATCGCTACTCGCTGCGGTGCGCACCGCATGTGCTCGGCGTGCTGGCTGACAGCCTGAACTGGCTGCGCTCGTTCATCGAAACCGAACTCAACAGCGCTAACGACAACCCGATCATCGACGCCGAAGCCGAACGCGTGCTGCACGGCGGCCACTTCTACGGCGGCCACATCGCGTTCGCCATGGACAGCCTGAAAAACCTGGTGGCCAACGTCGCCGACCTGCTCGATCGGCAGCTCGCGCTGCTGGTCGACGAGCGCTACAACCACGGCTTGCCGAGCAACCTGTCCGGCGCTCCGGCGGATCGCGCAATGCTCAACCACGGCTTCAAGGCTGTGCAGATCGGCACCAGCGCCTGGACCGCCGAAGCGCTGAAAAACACCATGCCGGCCAGCGTCTTCTCGCGCTCCACCGAGTGCCACAATCAGGACAAGGTGAGCATGGGCACCATCGCCGCCCGCGACGCAATCCGTGTGCTGGAACTGACCGAACAGGTCGCCGCCGCCACCCTGCTCGCCGCCAACCAAGGCGTCTGGCTGCGGGGCCAGGCCGAAGACGCCCGACCACTGCCACCCGCGCTGGCTGCCATGCACGAAGCACTTGCCCAAGACTTCCCGCCGGTCATCGAGGACCGCGCGCTGGAAGGCGAACTGCGCCTGTGCCTGCAACGCATCGCCGCGCAACACTGGAGGCTGCATGCGTAGCGCCGGAGTGATTCACGCCGACACGGAAATCCTCGTACCGTTTTTCGACGTCGACACCATGCATGTCGTCTGGCACGGCCATTACGTCAAATATCTCGAAGTGGCGCGCTGCGCGCTGCTCGACAAGATCGGCCACAACTACAACCAGATGGTCGACTCGGGTTACGCCTGGCCAGTGATCGATCTGCAACTGCGCTACGTGCGCGGTGCGGTGTTCGGCCAGCGTCTGAACGTGCGCGCCAGCCTGGTGGAATGGGAAAACCGCTTGAAGATCCATTACCTGATCACGGACGCGCAAACCGGCGAACGCCTGACCCGCGCCAGCTCGGTGCAAGTGGCGGTCGAAGTCAGCAGTCGCGAGATGCAACTGGCCTCGCCGAAAGTCTTCACCGATGCCGTGGAAAGGATGCTGTGATGAACCTGTTTTGCAAAAGTCTTGGCGCGCTGGCGCTGTTGGCCATATCGACACTGGCCAACGCCTTCGACCTGCAACAACTCAGCGAGCAACTGGCTAAACCGGACGTTATCCACGGCCAGTTCATTCAGGAAAAACACCTGCGCGCCCTGCCCCAGCCGCTGATCAGCAAGGGCAGCTTTGTCCTCGCGAAAAATCACGGTTTGCTCTGGCTGCTGAAAACTCCGCTGCAACAGGATTACCGCATCACTGCCAAAGGCATCGCCCGGCGTGACGGCGATGGCTGGCAACTGCTGCCGAACAAGAGCGCCGGGGCCGAGCAGAACCGTTTGTTCCTCGCCGTGCTGCAAGGTGACAGCAGCGGCCTGCAACGGGACTTCGAACTGGCCCTGAGCGGCGATGCGCAACAGTGGAAACTGACCCTGACGCCACGCTCATTGCTGCTCAAGCAAGTGTTCAATCAGATCAACATCGACGGCGGCGCTCTGGTGCAAACCATTGAACTGCTGGAAACCCAGGGCGACAGCACGGTGCTGCGCATGCAGAACAGTACCGCCGGCCAACCGCTGAGCGACACGGAGCAACATGACTTTGCCGAGTGAACGCAGGCTGCCCTGGCTGTTCCTGATCCTGCTACTGGCGGTTGTCGCGCTGGCCGGCTGGCAATGGCGCGACGGTGCGCCACTGTCGGCGAACCTGATGGAACTGGTGCCAGGCACCCATCCTGACGCCCTCGAACTGCGCGCCGAACAACGCATGCAGGAACCGCTCAACCGCGAAATGCTGGTGCTGGTCGGCCACGCCGATCGCCAGCAAGCGGTAGCCATGGCGCAGACGCTGGGCGAGCAATGGCAGGCCAGTGGACTGTTCGAAAAAGTCCAGTGGAACCTGCAAGCCGATCTGCCAGCCTTGCGCACGCAATTGTTGCAAGGGCGGCTGGCGATGCTTTCGGCGGATGATCGGCAACTGCTGATCGAGCATCCCGATGGGTTTATTCAACAACGGGTGCAGGCACTGTTCGATCCCTTTACCGGTTTCAGCCTGGTGCCGAGCCAGGATGACTGGCTGGGCCTGACCGGACGCATCCAGAACAGCCAGCCGAAACACGGCGCGGTGCAACTGGATATCGGCAGCGGCGCATTGGTCGCCGACGCTGACGGCAAGAGTTGGGTGCTGCTGCGTGCACGCACCACCGGCAATGCTTTCGACATGAACCTACCGTTGCAAGTCGCCGCCCTGCTGCAACACAGCCGTGAGCAAGCGGCGAAAGCAGACGTGCAGTTGCTGGCCGCCAGCGGTTTGCTCTACGCGGCCAATGGTCAGCAGCAAGCGACCCGTGAAATGACTTGGGTCGGGGGCGGCGCGACGATCGGTATTTTGTTGCTGTTGTTGCTCGCCTTCCGCCGCTGGCGCGTGTTGCTGGCGTTCGTGCCGGTGCTGGTGGGCATGTTGTTCGGCGCGGTTGCGTGCGTGGCGCTGTTCGGCCACATGCATGTGATGACGCTGGTGCTCGGCTCCAGCCTGATCGGCGTGGCGGTGGATTACCCGTTGCACTATCTGTCGAAGAGCTGGAGCCTCAAGCCGTGGCGCAGTTGGCCAGCCTTGCGCCTGACCCTGTCCGGGCTGACCCTGAGCCTGCTCACCAGCACCATCGGTTATCTGGCGCTGGCGTGGACGCCGTTCCCGGCGCTGACGCAAATCGCCGTGTTCTCCGCTGCCGGGTTGCTCGGTGCCTATCTGTCAGCCGTGTGCTTGCTGCCGGCGCTGCTGAAAAACGTCGAACTGCGCCCGGCGCAATGGCCGCTGCACCTGGCTGAGCGCATGGTCAATCTGCGCGAGAAACTGCTTGAACGCGTGCGTACCCCGGTGTTGCTGGCGTTGCTGATCGCCTTCTGCGCCGGCGGTCTGGTGCAACTGCAAAGCAAAAACGACATCCGCCAATGGGTCGGCGCACCGCAACGTCTGACCGATGAAGCGCAGACCATTGCGCGCATCACCGGCTATCAACCAACCAGCCAGTTCTTCCTCGTGCGTGCGGCCAATCAGCAAGAATTGCTGGAGCGGCAAGCAGCGCTGAGCGAGCGTCTGGAACAACTGGTCAATCTCGACAAGCTGCAAGGCTATCTCGCGCTGGATCAACTGGTCAGCCCGCCAGGCCAGCAACAGCAAGTGCGCGATGCGCTGAACAAACTGCCACAGTTCTGGCAGCCGCTGCTCGACCTCGGCGTTCCCCTCGCTGCGCTGCAAACCGAGCTGCAACAGTTGCAGGCACTGCCGACCGAGGACATCGACGCTGCGCTGGCCGGGCCGCTCGGCGAACCGTATCGCACGTTGTGGCTCGGTCCGACCGAGGACGGCGTCGCGGCGATGACCAGCCTGCAAGGCCTGAATAATCCGTCGTTGCTGCGGGTGCAGGCGCTGGATCTGCCGGGGGTGATGCTGGTGGATCGTCTCGGCGATCTGAACAATGTTTTCGCCGCGACGCAGATCAGCGCCGCCGAACTGAAACTCGCCTCCTGCGTGTTGATCGTGCTGGTGCTGATCCTGCCATTCGGTTTCGGCGGCGCGCTGCGCATCGTTGCCCTGCCGTTGCTGGCTGCACTGTGCAGTCTCGCCAGTCTCGGTTGGCTGGGGCAACCGCTGACCCTGTTCAGCCTGTTCGGCCTGCTGCTGGTGACGGCGATCAGCGTCGACTACGCGATTCTCATGCGCGAGCAGGTCGGCGGTGCAGCGGTAAGTCTGCTCGGCACCTTACTGGCGGCCGTGACGACTTGGCTGTCGTTTGGTTTGCTGGCGGTTTCCAGCACGCCGGCCGTGAGCAATTTCGGCTTGTCGGTGAGCCTCGGTCTGGCGTTCAGTTTCATGCTCGCGCCGTGGGCCGGCCGACATGAGCATGCGGCGCCTGTAGCGGAGCCGGCAGCATGATGGTCATCGGTTTCTGGTTGCTGGCGTTGGCGTTGTTCGCCGTCGCCACCCGTGTCGGTCGACATTTCGGCCTGATCCCGATCGTCAGCCAGTTGCTGTTGGCCAGCTTCGGTTTACCGCTGTTGATGTACTTCTGGATTGAGCCGGGCTGGCAGCTCAGAGGCGCTGAACTTATCGCGCCAGCGTGGCTGAAAAACCTCTACAGCCTGAGTTTTGCCTTGCTGCTCGGGCATATTCTCAGCGATGTGATCGACCTGCGACTGGATCGTCAGAGCGTGAAAATCGCCGTGCCGAGTTTCGCCGTACCGTTCGCCTGCGGTCTCGCGGTCGCGTATTGGCTGCTGCCGGCGCAACCGTGGCTCAACTCACTGGCCATCGGCCTGGTATTCGCGATTACCGCGATTCCGGTGCTGTACCTGTATCTGCGTCACATCGATTACCCGCCCGCCGCCACCCGACGTCTGGTACAGACCGCGATCCTGATCGACCTGACCTGCTGGACGTTGTTCGGCCTCGCCCAAGGCAGTCTGCACCTGAGCAGTCTTTTGCTGCCGCTGGGTCTCGCTTGCGTGCCCTTGCTGCTGTGCCTGTTCGGTGTGCGCCGCCCACTGACTTACAGCCTCGGCTTCTTTGCCCTGCTGGTGATGGCCGAGCATTACAAACTCAACGCGCTGATTTTCGGCATCGGTTATCTGCTGTGCATGGCTGCGTTGAAAGTGCCGCTGGTGCTGCCATTGCCAGCACGCTGGATGAGCCGCTTGCAGACGTGGTTGGCGATTCCGCTGATCCTCACCTTTGGCATTGTGCAGATTGACGTGCACAGCGCCCTCGCCAGCCTCGGCCCCGCTCAATGGGCCGCGCTGCTGATGTTACCGATTGCCAGTAAACTCCTCGGCAACTGGCTCGGCCTCGGTTGGGCCGGTGCCTCGTTCGAAGGTGCCAGCCGCTGGCGCGAAAGTGTGCTGTTGAACATTCGCGGCCTCAGCGAAATCGTCTTTCTCAACTTGCTGTTGCAACAACAGCTCATCACCCCGGCGCTGTACTTCGCGCTGATGCTGATGGGCCTGATCGCGACGCTGCTGCCGGCCCTGATCGGCCTGCATCGCGCGCCCCAGAAACACACCGCCATTGCGCCCGGGAGTTCACGTGCCAACCGTTGAAATGCAACGTCGTCAGGTAGTGATCATCGGTGCCGGTCCGTCCGGCGCCATTGCCGCTGCGCTGCTCAAGCGCAAGGGCCACGACGTGCTGGTGATCGAGCGCCAGCACTTCCCACGCTTTTCCATCGGCGAAAGCCTGCTGAGTCATTGCCTGGATTTCGTCGAAGAGGCCGGCATGCTTGAAGCGGTGAACGCCGCTGGGTTCCAGCGCAAGACCGGGGCCGCGTTTGCCTGGGGCGAGCGCTACAGTGCCTTTGATTTCGGCGATACCTTCACCGACGGCAAACCGACCACGTTCCAGGTGCAGCGCGCCGACTTCGACAAGTTGCTGGCTGATCAAGCAGCGCTGCAAGGCGCCGAGATCCGCTATGGCGATGCCATCGTCAGCGTCGATTTCGAGCGGGCAAAACCGCGACTCGATGTGCGCCGTGAAGACGGCAGCGAATATCGCATCGAGGCGGATTTCGTACTCGATGCCAGCGGCTACGGCCGCGTGTTGTCGCGCTTGCTCGACCTGGAAGCGCCGTCGAATTTCCCGGTGCGTCAGGCAGTTTTCACCCATGTCGAAGATCACATCGACAACCCGGCTTTCGATCGCGAAAAAATCCTCGTCACCACCCATCCACACCATCGCGATATCTGGTTCTGGACGATCCCGTTCAGCAACGGCCGCTGCTCGGTCGGCGTGGTCGCTGCGGCCGAGCACTTCAACGGTCGTGATGCCGACCTCGACGCTTGCCTGCGCGGTTTTATTGCCGAGACGCCAAGCCTCGCTGGCGTGTTGAACAAGGCCGTGTGGGATACCCCGGCACGCACCCTCGGCGGGTACGCGGCCAACGTCAAAACCCTGCACGGCCCGGGCTTCGCGCTACTGGGCAACGCGGCGGAGTTTCTCGACCCGGTGTTCTCTTCCGGCGTGACCATCGCCATGCGTTCGGCGAGCATGGCGGCGGCGGTGCTGCACCGTCAGTTGCAGGGTGAAACGGTCGATTGGCAAAGCGAATTCGCCGAGCCACTGAAGCGCGGCGTCGACACCTTCCGCTGCTACGTCGAAGGCTGGTACGCCGGGACCTTTCAGGACGTGATTTTCCATGAAAACAGCCAGCCGGAAATCCGCCGGATGATCTGCTCGATCCTCGCCGGCTACGCCTGGGACGAGCGCAATCCGTTCGTCAGCGAAGCGCGTCGCCGCTTGAAGATGATTTCCGAACTTTGTGCAAAGGACGCCCCATGAGTTACCTGAGCGACAGCTACGTCGAGGAAACCCGCTTCGGTTTCTGGTTCCTGCGCAGCCACACCTGGCAGCACCACGTGTTGCGCGTGGCGATCAACGATCTGCGCGGCTTGTTCAGCGAGTCGCTGCCGGCGAACCCGGTGTTGCTGGACGCCGGTTGTGGTCAGGGCAAGTCGTTCCGACATCTGCGCCAGACCTTCGCACCACAGCGTCTGATCGGCGTCGATGCCGACCCACACAGCCTGAAGTTGAGCGGCGAAGAGGCGGCGCGTCAGGGTCTGGACGTCGAGTTGATTGGCAGCGATTGCGCGACGCTGAAGGTGCCGGATGCGAGTGTCGATCTACTGTTCTGTCACCAGACCTTTCATCATCTGGTCGAGCAAGAGAAAGCCCTCGCCGAGTTTTATCGGGTGCTCAAACCGGGCGGCTATCTGCTGTTCGCCGAGTCCACCGAGGCATACATTGATACGTGGGTGATTCGCTGGTTGTTCCGCCATCCGATGCATGTACAGAAGAGCGCCGCGCAGTATTTGCAGATGATTCGCGAGCAGGGTTTCGAATTCGGCGAACGGAACGTTTCATACCCGTATTTGTGGTGGAGCCGGTCCAAGGACTTTGGCTTGTTGGAGCGGTTCGGGTTGCGCAAGCCGAAACCGTTTGGGCAGCGGGAAGAGACGTTGGTCAACGTCGTCGCGCGCAAGCCGCTTGAAGGTGCCGTCTGATGTACCGCATTCGACCTGTACAACCCAAAACCTGTGGGAGCTGGCTTGCCAGCGATAGCGGTGTGTCAGTCAGCGTGAATGCTGGATGTGCCGACGCCATCGCTGGCAAGCCAGCTCCCCCAGGATTTCTGGTGTGGCTGATGGTGTTATTTGCCTTGTTGGGTGGTTGCGCCAGCCAGGCGCCCCTGCCTGCGAGCAACCCGACCTTGCCATTGCCATTGCAACTGCACGTCGAACGCAACCTCGCCGATCAGCGCCAGGACTGGCTGCTGGTGATTCAGCGCGAAGGCCCCGGCATTCGCTGGTCGATGATGGACCCGCTGGGTATTCCTCAGGCCCGTCAGCAACTGATCGACGGACACTGGCAGGCCGACGGTCTGTTGCCGCCCAATCCTGAAGCCCGGGAGCTGTTCGCCGCATTGCTGTTCGCCCTGACTCCGTCCGGCGAGCTGTTGCGCAATTATCCCGCCGCGCAGCAACAGGCCGGGCAACGCTCGCTGCCGCCGCGCTGGGCGATCCGTTATACGCAACCGTTGAGCTTCGAATTGAACCTGCCCCAAGGCCCGCACTATCGGGTTTCCCCCCTCGGTGAACCGACGCCATGACTGCCTACCTCAATGCCCTCGGGGTGATCTGCGCCCTGGGCCGCGACAAGCATCAAGTCGCGCAGAACCTGTTTGCCGGCGACTGCTCGGGCATGCGCCGCGAATCCGGCTGGGTGGCCGGGCGCGAGTTGCCGGTGGCGGCGGTGCACGGTGAGTTGGCGGCGGTTCCGGCCGAACTGGCGGACCAGAGCAGCCGCAACAATCAACTGCTGCTGGAAGCCGCACTGCAGATTCGCGCTGACATCGATCGGGCGATCCAGACCTACGGCCGCGAGCGCATCGGCGTGGTCCTCGGCACCAGCACCTCGGGTATCGACGAGGCCAGCCGCGGTCTGGCGCACTATATTCGCGAGCATCAGTTCCCCACCGAGTATGACTATCGGCAACAGGAACTCGGCGCCCCGGCGAACTTTCTTGCCGACTGGCTGCAGCTCAGCGGCCCGGCCTACGTGATTTCAACGGCCTGCACTTCCAGTGCACGGGCCTTGATGAGCGCACAGCGTCTGCTCGACCTGGGTCTGTGCGACGCGGTCCTGTGCGGCGGGGTCGACAGCCTGTGCAAGCTGACGCTCAACGGTTTCAGCGCGCTGGAGGCGGTGTCCGACGAGCGCTGCAATCCGTTCTCGGCCAACCGCAACGGCATCAACATCGGCGAAGCGGCGGTGCTGTTCATGATGAGCAAGCAGCGTGGCGACGGCCCGGTCATTGCGCTGCTCGGCGCCGGTGCCAGTTCTGATGCTCACCACATCTCCGCCCCGGAACCGAGCGGTCGCGGCGCCCTGCAAGCGATGCAAAAGGCCTTGAGCCGCGCGCAACTGCAAGCCCCCCAGATCAACTATCTGAACCTGCACGGCACCGCGACCCAGCACAACGACGCCATGGAAAGCCTGGCGGTCGCCACACTGTTCCCGGGCGGCGTGGCCTGCTCGTCGACCAAACCCATGACTGGTCACACGCTCGGCGCGGCCGGGGCACTGGAAGCGGCGTTCTGCTGGTTGAGCCTGAGCGCTGACAACCCGGCACACGGCTTGCCGCCGCACGTCTGGGATGGCCAGGCCGATCCCGGCCTGCCGCCGCTGAAGTGGGTGACCGCGAACGAACGCCTGACGTCCATTGCACCCCGCTACCTGATGAGCAACTCGTTTGCCTTCGGCGGCAATAACGTCAGCCTGATTATCGGAGACGCCCCATGACCGACTGGCCGCTCGCCGACCTGCTGCCCCACGCCGGCGACATGATTCTGATCGACAAGATCGAAAGCTTCGACGATGAACAGATTTACACCCGCCTCACGGTCAAGCCTGACGGCCTGTTCAACCTGCCCGACGGCAGCCTGCCGGCGTGGGTCGGCATCGAGTTGATGGCGCAGAGTGTCGCCGCATTTGCCGGTTGCCACGCACGCCTGAAAGGCAATCCGGTGGAACTGGGTTTCCTGCTCGGCACACGCAAGTTCGAGTGCAACGTCGACGCATTTCCGGCCGGCAGCGAGTTGACTGTCCACGGTATCCGCTCGCTGGAAGACGACAACGGCATGGGCGTTTTCGAATGCCATATCAACGCGCCGGGCATTGAAGTCAGCGCCCGGCTGAACGTGTTTCGCCCGCCCCAACCGTCCCAATATCTGCAACAAACACAGGAGTCGAACGATGACTGAATCCGTACTGGTCACCGGCTCCAGCCGTGGCATCGGCCGCGCCATCGCCCTGCGTCTGGCGCAGGCCGGGCATGACATCGTCGTGCATTGCCGCAGCGGCATTGCCGACGCACAAGCGGTGCAGGCCGAAATCGAAGCACTGGGCCGCAACGCACGTGTCCTGCAATTCGATGTTGCCGACCGCGAAGCGTGCAAAAGCATTCTTGAGGCCGACGTCGAAACCCACGGCGCCTATTACGGCGTGGTGCTCAACGCCGGCCTGACCCGCGACGGAGCGTTTCCAGCGTTGAGCGACGACGATTGGGACGTGGTACTGCGCACCAACCTCGACGGTTTCTACAACGTTCTGCACCCGGTGATGATGCCGATGATCCGCCGCCGCGCCGCCGGTCGGATCGTCTGCATCACCTCGGTGTCGGGTTTGATCGGCAACCGTGGCCAGGTCAACTACAGCGCCTCGAAGGCTGGCGTGATCGGCGCGGCAAAGGCATTGGCGATCGAGTTGGGCAAGCGCAAAATCACGGTTAACTGCGTCGCGCCGGGCCTGATCGACACGGCGATGCTCGACGAAAACGTGCCGGTGGAAGAACTGATGAAAATGATCCCCGCGCAGCGCATGGGCACCCCTGAAGAAGTAGCCAGTGCGGTGAATTTCCTGATGTCGGCGGAAGCCTCGTACATCACCCGCCAGGTGCTGGCGGTCAACGGAGGCTTGTGCTGATGAAGCGCGTCGTCGTCACCGGCATGGCCGGCATCACCTCGCTGGGCAGCGATTGGCAGACCATCGCCGGCAACTTCGCGGCCAACCGCAGCGGCATCCGCCGGATGGACGAGTGGGACCGCTTCAGCGAACTCAACACTCGTCTGGCCGGGCCGATCGATGACTTTGTCGTCCCGGCGCACTGGACGCGCAAGCAACTGCGCAGCATGGGGCGGGTGTCGCGGCTGGCGGTCGGCGCGGCGGAACAGGCGCTGGCCGACGCCGGTTTGCTGGGTGATGAGTCGATCAAGGACGGGCGCATGGGCGTGGCTTGCGGCTCGTCCACCGGCAGCACCGACGAGATCAAGGCGTTCGGCAACATGCTGCTCAACTCGGTGGCCGAGGGCCTCAACGCCAACTCCTATGTGCGGATGATGCCGCACACCACGGCGGCCAATATCAGCATCTTCTTCGGCCTCACCGGGCGTCTGATCCCGACGTCCAGCGCCTGCACCAGTGGCAGTCAGGGCATCGGCTACGCCTACGAAGCAATCAAGTTCGGCCGCCTGCCCTTGATGCTCGCTGGCGGCGCCGAAGAGCTGTGCCCGACCGAAGCCATGGTCTTCGACGCGCTCTACGCCACCAGTCTGAAAAACGACGCACCGCAAACCAGCCCACGCCCCTACGACAAGGGCCGCGACGGCCTGGTGATCGGCGAAGGTGGCGGCATGCTGGTGCTCGAAGAGCTGGAACACGCCCTCGCTCGCGGCGCGCACATCCATGCCGAGATCGTTGGTTTCGGCAGCAACGCCGACGGCCAGCACACCACCCGTCCCGAGCAGATCACCATGCGCCGCGCCATGGAGCTGGCGCTGGAAGATGCCGGGCTGACACCGGATGCCATCGGTTATGTAAATGGTCACGGCACCGCTACAGAACAGGGCGACATTGCCGAAACGCTGGCGACCAGCAGTTTGTTCGGTGAGCGCATGCCGATCAGCTCGCAGAAGAGTTTTCTCGGCCACACGCTCGGGGCGTGCGGGGCGCTGGAGTCGTGGTTCAGCATCGAGATGATGAATCGCGACCTGTACGTGCACACGTTCAACCTCGACGAGGTCGATCCGCACTGCGGCAAGCTCGACTACCTGCGCGGCGAATTCCGCCAGATGCATCACGAATACGTGATGAACAACAATTTCGCTTTTGGTGGCGTCAACACCTCGTTGATTTTCCGCCGCTGGCACTGACCGCAATACGTTTTGGAGTGAAGGGAATGACTCAGTTTCACCGCATCGCCGCCCTGTTGGCCCTGGCCTTCGTCCTCGGCGGTTGCACCAGCAAACCG
Organism: Pseudomonas sp. Seg1; assembly: GCF_018326005.1. Classification (NCBI taxonomy): domain Bacteria; kingdom Pseudomonadati; phylum Pseudomonadota; class Gammaproteobacteria; order Pseudomonadales; family Pseudomonadaceae; genus Pseudomonas; species Pseudomonas sp. Seg1. The sequence continues at coordinate 518,357 of NZ_AP021903.1, read as the reverse complement.
GTGTACAACGCCAAGGAAGAGTTTTCGCCAGACCTCGGCTTCACGGCCTCACAGATGAGCCGCGCCATCGTCACCGCGCTGAACGACCGCCAATGGGTCGTGCAGTCGGTACGCCCGGGCATGATCAAAGCCGCGATCACCGTACGTGGCCGCCACCACGCCGAAGTCGATATCCCGTTCACCCCGACCTCGTTCGAAATCGACTATCGCAGCAGCTACGGCCTCGACGCCAAGGACGGCAAGATCCACGGCAACTACAACCGCTGGGTCAACCGCCTGCGTGACAACGTGCTCAAAGAACTGTCGATCAACCCGGACATCGAAGCGGTGAACAACCTGGGCATCATCAAACAGGGTGCGGAAGAACCGACTTACCTGAGCTTTCGCGAAGGCGTCAAACGCGCCACCGACGCCGGCCTGCTCGACGGCAGCGTGAAGTTCTACCTGGCCGGCGAAACCCTGCCGAAACAAGTGCGCAAACTCGACACCGTCAGCAGCAGCCGCAAAACCAACGGTTCGAACAAATCCGACGAAGACGCCTGCTTCTGGGCCCTGCAATCGGCCCTCGCAACCCTGCAGAACGCCGCGAAAAAAGCCGACGCCAACGCCGTGATCAACATCGCCAGCGTCGACCAGCGCGACCTGTACAAAGACACCGAAAAATTCCAGTGCCGTGCGGGGCTGGTGGTGTCGAGCGTGGCGTTGCGTGGTGACCTCGCCCACGTTGATTGATTGAGCTGTAGAAACGACAAAGGGCGCCTTTCGGCGCCCTTTCACAAACAGGTTGGCTTGTCATCGCCAGTTACCTGTCTGGCTCTGCGATGGCTGGTTGCCCAGGATCCTCAGAGTCTCACAAGCCCCTTTCGGGAACGCTGGCAGTATTGCCCGAAAAACAGGCAGGGACAACGGCTGGCATTTGGCCTCAATGCGCCACTGCATCTGCCATTACAGTCCCAACGCCCGTCTGACTGCGGTTTTGATGGCGTAGAACTCGTCTGTTGCAAGATGTGAGATCAGGTAAACGCGCTTGCCTTGACGATCCCGACTTTTGATTCGATCAAGTCGCGAAAGGCTGACTGTCGCAACCATATCGCACTTTGCCCAACAGGTTGGACTGGCTCCGTGAAGGTGGCTTGCGAGTTCAAGATGATGGTCGAGCAAGCGCTCCGGAGCAGTGGTACTCAGCGGCACCACCGTCACCAGCAAGCTATTCGTTCGGTGCTTGCGTATCACAACGACAGGCCTGACTTTCACCATCTCAGGTACTTCATGACCCCTGAAATCGCAAATCAGAACGCTGCCCTCCCTAGGCTGGTATCGAAGTGGCATCCGTGACACTCATTCAAGAAAAAACTGATCCTGCCCGACAGCAGCAATTTCCCCAACGGCAGTTCCGTACTCGAAATGTATGGCTGCAAATCACTCACACCGAACACCTTCACCAGCAACATCTACACTCGCTCAAGCAGGCCACTCCCCTTAACGCCTGCCAGAACGGCGAGCCATCATCAGTCGAGCACTCGCTGCTCTCTTTCACCGTCAAGGAGATGACCATGCAAGTGAAAGCCCTGATCGCCGCCACGCTCTTCAGTCTGCTGCCCAGCGCCAGCCATGCCACCAATCTGATGTACATGCCCTTCGAAACCGTGCTGTCGGACGCCATTCGCGCCGGGCGGCTGGATGGCAGTGTGAAGTTTTATCTGGCCGGGAATGGGCCGCAGGGTACTCAGCGGTTGTTGCAGCGCGATGTGATCAGCGACCTGAAGACCAATGGTTTCAACAAGAGTGATCACGATTCCTGCGAGTGGGTGTTGCAATCGAACCTGATCAAGTTGCAAGCCGAGGCCAAGCGGGTCGGGGCGAATGCGGTGGTCAATATCGTCAGTTATTACGACCGGCATGTGCGCAAGGATTTGAATACTTACGAGTGTCGGGCGGGGATTTTTGTGACTCGGGTGGCGTTGAAGGGGGATCTGGTGCGGTTGCCCTGAGGGCGGTGGTGATTGAGCTGACGCCTTCGCGAGCATGCTCGCTCACACCTTGGAATGCGCTCCCCTGTGGGAGCGAGCCTGCTCGCGATTTGATTGCGCAGCAATCAAGCTTTTGAAGGCTCGACCTTGCGCGTGAGCAGTTCGACAAACGCCTTGGCCATCGGCGATTTCTGATCCTTGCGCTGCACCAGCCACACCGCTGAAATCGCCTCCGGATCGAGCAGCGGCCGATACACCACACCGTCGATGCGCATGCGTTGATAGGACGCCGGTAGCACCGAAACGCCCAGCCCCGCCGCCACCAAACCAATGATCGTCATCGCTTCCCCCGCTTCCTGGGCAAAGTGGGGGCTGAACCCGGCATCGCGGGCCAGGCTGAGCAGTTGCGCGTAGAGGCCGCTGCCGTAACTGCGCGGGAAGAACACAAACGGTTCCAGCGCCAGCGCCGAAAGAAACAGGCCATCCTCGCTGCCTTGAGCCAACGGATGCTTGGCGCTCAGTACCGCCACCAAAGGTTCGCGCATCAACTCGACCACACTCAAGGAATCCGGCAAACCCAGCGGACGCATGATGCCGACCTCGATTGATTCGTCCACCAGTGACTCGGCCACTTCGGTGCTGCTCATCTCACGCAAGTTCAGGTGCACCGCCGGAAAGCGCTGACGGAAAGAGAAAATCGCCTGCGGAATGGTCGAGTTGAACGGCGCCGATGAGGTGAAGCCAATCTTCAATTCCCCGAGCTCACCGAGTTGCGCACGCCGGGCGACGTCCGCCGCTTTGTCGACCTGTGCCAGCACCAGCCGCGCCTCTTCCAGAAACAACCGCCCGGCCTCACTCAACTCGACCCGACGATTGGTCCGTTCGAACAGCCGCGCGCCAACCTCTTGCTCCAGCGCCTGAATCTGCTGGCTCAGCGGCGGCTGAGAGATCCCCAGCACCTGGGCGGCGCGGCCAAAGTGCAATTCTTCGGCAACGGCGATGAAGTAGCGCAGATGACGCAATTCCATGGAAACCCCATTAGGTCGTTAAAGCTATCAAACAGGTCGAACAATATATTGGATAGAAACATTAGCCAGCTATATGATTTTTTCATTGCCTGCCCGGCCGTGCCCTCCGAGGTCTGAAGTGAAAACAGCTGTCGCGCCCCTTGCCCATGAAGTCCCGCCTGCAGCGGCCGACGATGTCGTCGCCGAACTGCAAGAGATCTACATCGAAAAAGGCACGCCGATGTTCATGCGCACGGTGCTGGCGCTGTTCAGTGGCGGATTTGCGACTTTTGCGCTGCTGTACTGCGTGCAGCCAATGATGCCGCTGCTGTCCCACGAGTACGGGATCAATGCGGCGCAGAGCAGCCTGATCCTCTCGGTGGCCACCGGCATGCTCGCCATCGGCCTGCTGATCACCGGGCCGATCTCCGATCGGGTCGGGCGCAAACCGGTGATGGTCACCGCGCTGTTCGCCGCAGCCCTGTGCACCATGGCCAGCGCAATGATGCCGAGTTGGGAAGGCGTGTTGATCATGCGCGCGCTGATCGGGCTGTCGTTGAGCGGTCTTGCGGCGGTAGCGATGACTTACCTGAGCGAAGAAATTCACCCGCAGCACATTGGCCTGGCGATGGGTTTGTACATTGGCGGCAACGCGATTGGCGGGATGAGCGGTCGTTTGATCACCGGGGTGCTGATCGATTTTGTCAGCTGGCATACGGCGATGCTGGTGATCGGCGGTCTGGCGTTGATTGCAGCGGCGGTGTTCTGGAAGATCCTGCCCGAGTCGCGCAACTTCCGCTCGCGCTCGCTGCACCCGCGCAGCCTGCTCGACGGCTTCACCATGCACTTTCGCGATGCCGGGTTGCCGCTGCTGTTTCTTGAAGCGTTCGTGTTGATGGGTGCGTTTGTCACGCTGTTCAACTACATCGGCTATCGTCTGTTGGCCGCGCCGTACAACCTCGATCAGGTGTTCGTCGGTTTGCTCTCGGTGGTGTACCTGTCGGGCATCTACAGCTCGGCGAAGATCGGCTCACTGGCGGACAAACTGGGGCGGCGCAAGGTGTTGTGGGCGACCATTGCGCTGATGTTCGTCGGTCTGGCACTGACGATGTTTACACCGCTGTTGCTGGTCATCGTCGGCATGCTGATTTTCACCTTCGGCTTCTTTGGTGCACATTCGGTGGCGAGCAGTTGGATCGGTCGGCGGGCGTTGAAGGCCAAGGGACAGGCGTCCTCGCTGTATCTGTTCAGCTATTACTCCGGTTCGAGCATCGCCGGGACGGCGGGTGGGGTCTTCTGGCACCTTGGCGGCTGGAACGGCATCGGTTTGTTCATCGGCGCGTTGTTGCTGATCGCGCTGCTGGTCGCACTGAAACTGGCGAAGCTGCCACCCCTGACCGGCACGACTATCTGAGTAGCAACCGCGCCTCCAGCAGATTGTCGCGCGGTTCAAGCGTCAGCGAGTGCAATACCACACCGCCACGCTCAAGCCTGTCCAGCCAGAGTAGCAAAGGCTCGGGCGGGCCAGTGAGGGTCAGGCGAATCTGCTCGTTGTCGCTATCCATTTGCTGAACGTCAAGCCCCGCCGTGGCGAGGCTATCGCTGATCCGTAATGACAATGGCTGACTCGCATCGAACACGGCACCGCTTGGTGGCTGAGCGCGATTCAGTTGAATCGCAAAAGTCTGTTGCTGACGATATAGGCGCTCGGCCGCTTCCAGCCGTTGCACGCTCGGTTGCCAGAGCCACAGTAACATTGCGCCGCCAAGGCAACCCGTCGCCAGAAAAAGTATCAGGTTGCGCTCACGACCTGACAGCCGTCGCCATCGTTCAAGGAACATCACAGACCTCATACGCCAGCCTCACACGTCAGTGTCGCCGTCACCCGATCGCCGATCTTGCTGGCGCCATCAATCTTGATCGCCAGACCTTGCTGACGCCCGCGCTCACGCAACTGCTCAAGCTCGGCGAAACCGTTGGCCGTCAGTTGGACTTTCCAACCATCGCCCTCGCCAAACTCGATGCGCCTGACCTCCACCTGACTGGCGCCAATCACCCTGTTCGATCAACCTGACCAGCGCCGCAACCCGGGTGTCACGGGACTGCGCTGGCACACTTTGAATCGCCTGCATCTGTGCGGTCAGATCGAGGGTTTGCGCGTGCTGGGGATACAGCGTTTGAAAGCGCAGCTCATTGTGCTCGGCGAGTCGCCGGGTTTCGTCGTCAAGGAAACGGAACCGCGTTTCGCTGGTGCCCACACCCAGCAACAACAGGATCAGCAATACTGCCGAGAACGCACGCCACGGCAGCGGCGAGTGCCGCAAGGCGAATTCGCCATGCCGCAGATTGATCGCTTGTCGAAAACCTTCCGCCAGCAATAACCGATCATCCGGCTCATCGACCCAAACCATGCTCTCGGGCAACACACCTTTCAACGCCAGCAATCCCTCCTCTGTCACTGCAAGTCGGGCCGGTAACGCCCCGCCCAGCAACCAGCGCCCGAACCAGCGGACACCAGCAGGCTGATTCATTGGCAACAAATCGGCATCGACGAACACCGAGCGCACTTGCAGACCACTTTCGGCGAGCAACGACAAAACGGCCGCCAAGCGCTCGCGAGCGATGACCATCAACGGATAACGTCGCTCGCCATCCGCTTGACCCATGCTCAAATGCACATTGTCGAGCACTTCGCCAAGCTGCTCTTCGACGGCAAACGCAAGCGCCTGCGCGGTCGGCGCACGTCGCCCGGGCCAGGGTTCGCTGCGCAGCCAGCTGCAAGATTCGATGGGCAGCAACAGGTCGATTTTTTTCCCGTGCAGCACTTGTACCGCTTGGTGCAGCGGCATCGTTTGTTGTTCGCCGGCGTGCGACCACAGGCAACAAGGCCAGTCGGACGACAGGTGCGCAAGCCCTTCGGCGGTCAGGTAAAGCCAGTTTTTCATTGCGTTATCTCGATGCCGCGGGAAGGAAGCAAACGGCGTTGCACGACTTTCAATCGGGCGGTTTTCGTGACGAATTCGACATCAGTGTTCAGCGTCAGCACCTGCTGTTCTTGCACCACGCGTACGGTGATGCGATGCCAGCGACTGTCGACGCCGAGCCCATGTGTATTGATTCCGGTATCGGCGATCAAAGGGTCGGCGCTAAACGCCTGAACGCTGTGCCAGGAGGTCGTCGAACGTTGGCGAACAAGAGCGTCAGCCACATCCGGTTCCAGCTCGAGCACACGCAGCAACAACGCCGGTGCCGTGTTGACATTCAGCGTCGCATCCGTGGGCAGCAGCGCCACCCACGGTTCCAGACGCCGCAGCATTGGTGCGTCGAAACCTGGCAGCAAACGTAATTGGCTCACCTCGGATAACTGGCCGACCTGGCTCGGCTGCAGCGCAGGCAGCTCCAGCAATTCGAGCAACCGCGCCCAGCGCTCCAGCGTCACCGCATCAATCTGCCCCTGATGCAGCAATGCGTTGAGATTGAAACGCGCCGACAGGTCTTCGATGTGCACCTCGACTTGCGTGTCTTCGCGGCCCAGTTCAGGAATGTCTTGGGGCCAGTCCAGGAGCATCTCGGCATGGTTTTGCTGATCCACAACAGCCTTGTGCAAACGCCGCAGCGCCCAGAGCTCTCCCTCCACCGCCCACTGACGCAAGTGCAGGGTTTGCAGCTGTTGCGCGCTGCTCTGCAACGACATTCGGTGGCTACGCAACATGCCACTGGTGATCAGCAAGGCGAGACTCAGCACCAGCATCACGCTGATCAACGCCAGCCCTTGTTGCCGGTGTTTCATGGCAATGCTCCCGGCAGCAAAAGGACCCGGCGAATACCGTCATAGCGTCGGGTCGAGACCAGAAACTCCAGCGTCAAAGGTGTGCCCGCAGAACCACCGAGCAACCGCCAGCGCAGATCGACAACCTCCTCCAGCAACTTCTGCCGCTGTACGGTCAGCGATCCTTCGGCGCGGCTCTCTCGCCACAGCACACTGTCGAGCAGGCGATATGTCAGCTCCTGGCGTTCGCTGCGTGGTTGATCCAGTGGATTGCGCCAGTTGCTGCGTTGCACACTCAGTTGCCCGGCACTCAAGACGATAGGCTGTTCGGTGACGTGCAGCAGATCGCGCTCGATCACCGCGACTGCCCGTTGCAAACTTCTGAAGCCGCGCTCATGGCTCGCCGTCGCGTGTTGCACGCGCACCACGCTGTCGAACAGGCGCCAACTGGCGAGACCGAGCAGAGCGAAAATCGCCATTGCGATCACCAGTTCCAACAAGGTGAATCCGCGCTGGTTATTCATGGCGGCCCTGCAACCGCGCAGACGTGCGATACAACAGTTGATCGCTGTCGCCGAGACTGACTTCCAGCTCCACCGTGAACAGCCCCGGAATTTCGCCCACGCGCAGATATGATCGAAGGCGCCAGTCGCGGCGATCCATGTGCACAATCTGCTGCTGTTGTCCGGCGACCCAGTCGTTTTTCAGGCGCAACTCATTTAGATGATTATCCGCAAGCCACGCGGCGAAAAGCCGTTGCTCAGCGGCGCCGCTCTGCTGCACCACGTAACGGCTCGCCGACAATATCGCCGCTGCGAGTACGGCGAAAATCGTGAGCGCGACCATGACTTCCAGCAGCGTGAAACCTCGCATGCGAGTGATCGTCGGTCGGTCACTCATCGAGTGAGACCTCACTCAAACCATCCGAAGACAAATTCGCCCAAACTCGCTCACGAGTTACTAGAAACATGGTAAATGCGCTGATTTCATCACTGCTGAGAATCAACAATTGCGGCAGCTGCGCACTGTTCGCCAAGCGCACCGGCAGGCCCTCCACGGTAAGTCGCGGCTGCAGTTCCGGCGGCCATGCTTGCAAGGGCAGCAACGGCTGCCAGCCTTTCTCGCCGAGCTGGAGAACGCGATAACCTTCCAGACTAAAACCCACACCAAACTCCCGCCCTTCCAGCACTGCCCGTTCGCGAAATTGCTCGATCAGCCGAGCCAGCCGGCTCGCCTCCTGCCGCGCCACTTGCGCCGGATTGGTCCCGCCCACCAGGCCGACCATACCCAGCAACACGCCGATCAGCACCATGACCACCATCAATTCCAGCAAGGTGAAACCCCGGCAGCGCTGGCGCATCAATCGATGGCCCAGTTGCCGATATCGGCGGCGTGGCCTTCACCGCCACTGACGCCATCGGAGCCCAGCGAATACAAGTCGTAACCGCCACCCGCCGCACGCGTACCGGGGTTGAGGTACTGGTACGGCGTACCCCAGGGATCGCGCGCCAGACTTTTCAGATAACCGGCAGGGTTCCAGTTACGTGCCGCCGGTGTCCCGGCGGGGCGTTTTACCAACGCTTCGAGGCCCTGCTGCGTAGTCGGATATCGCGCGTTGTCGAGGCGATACATCTCCAGCGCCGTGGCGATTGCTTGAATATCGATCTTCGCCGCCGTGGTTTTCGCCTGATCCGGCCGGCTCATGAATTGCGGCACGACAATTGCGCCAAGGATGCCGATGATCACCACCACGACCATGATTTCGATCAGGGTGAAACCGCGCTGCGCGGCCGCTGTTTTTCTGTGCAAAAGAGCCATGGATCAATTCACCAATTGGTTGAGACTGAGGATCGGAAGGAGGATGGCGAGGACGATCAGCAGCACCACCGCGCCCATCACCAGCAACATCGCCGGCTCGAACAGACTCACCATCAGCGCGATGCGCGCAGCGAGGCTCGCCTCCTGTTGTTCGGCGGCGCGGGCGAGCATGGCGTCGAGTTCGCCGGCGCGTTCACCGCTGGCAATCATGTGCAGCATCATCGGCGGGATATCGCCGCTGCGTTCCAGGCTGCGGGTCAGCGTCGAGCCTTCGCGCACCGAGCGGGCGACCTCGCTCATACGCCCGCGAATGGTCTGATTGCCGATCACGGCGGCGGCGATTTCCAGCGCATCGACCAAGGGCACGGCGCTCTTGCCGAGGATCGCCAACGTGCTGGCGAATCGCGCCGCTTCCATGGCGCGCAGCAACGTGCCGAGCAGCGGAATATTTAACGCCAGCGCATGCCAGCGCAGCCGCCAGAGCGGCTGACGCAAACTCCAGCGCCAGCCACTGAACAGCGCCAGGCTGGCGCCGAGAAATACCAGACCAAACTGGCGCACACCGTCGCTGAGGCTGATCAGTGCGCGGGTCAACCAGGGCAACGGCTGACCGCTGTCGACGAAAATTTTCACCACGTCCGGCACCACGTAGCCGAGCAGAAAACCGACGATGGCCACGCTGGCGAACATCAGAATCGAGGGATAGATCAGCGCCATCTGAATCTTTTGTCGCGATGCCTGGCGCGCCTGGGTGTAAACAGCCAGTTGCTCCAGCACATGACCGAGATGGCCAGAGCGCTCACCCGCCGCCACCGTGGCGCGGAACAACTCGGGAAACGCCGCAGGAAACCGGCTTAACGCGACGGCCAGCGCGTGCCCTTCCATGACCCGCCCGCGCACTGCCCACAGTAAACCGGCAACGCGCCGCTTGGCGGTCTGGCGGGCGACCACTTCCAGCGCTTCTTCCAGCGGCAAACCGGCCTGTACCAGCGTCGACAATTGCAGGGTCAGCAGCGCCAGATCGGCAACGCTCAAGCGACCGGCGCGCCACGCTCCATGGCCGCTGCCATTGCCTCGCAGTTCCTTGAGTTGCAACGGCCACAGTCCGCGCTCACGCAACAACTGTCGCGCGTGCCGGGCGTTTTCCGCTTCGAGTCTGCCACGGCAGCGGTGGCCCTGAGCATTGTCGGCGCGGTAATCGAAGGTCGGCATCGATTAATCCTCCTGCGTCACGCGCAACCACTCATCGACGCTGGTCTCGCCGTCGAGCACACGTTGCCGGCCGGCCTGAAACAGGCTGCGAGACTCCTTGCGCGTTGCGTCAATCAGCTCGCGCTCGCTGGCGCCCTGATGAATCAGCGCGGCAACCGCATCGGTGATGCTGATCAGTTCGTAGATGCCGATGCGCCCGCGATAACCGTGCTGGCAATGCTCACAGCCCTGCGCACGAAAAAGCGGCGCCGCCAATAAGGGATCCAGCCCCAGCCGATGACAGGTCGCAGCGTCGGCAAAGTACGGCGCCTTGCAATGCACGCACAACGTGCGCAACAAGCGTTGCGCAAGCACACCGACCAGCGACGAGGCCAACAAATACGCATCCACGCCCATGTCGCTCAGTCGCGTCACCGCGCCGACCGCACTGTTGGTGTGCAAGGTCGACAGCACCAGATGTCCGGTCAACGAGGCTTGCACGGCAATCTGCGCGGTCTCGCGATCACGGATTTCACCCACCATCACCACGTCCGGATCCTGACGAAGAATGGCGCGCAAGCCGCGCGCGAAGGTCATTTCCACCTTCGGATTGACCGGCATCTGGCCGATCCCCGGCAGGTGATATTCGATCGGATCCTCGACCGTGAGAATGTTGCGCGACGGATCATTGAGGCTGCTCAACGCCGCGTAGAGACTGGTGGTTTTGCCGGAACCGGTCGGCCCGGTCACCAGCAAAATCCCGTGCGGCCTGGCGAGCAGGCTTTGCAGGGTAGCGAGAGTGTCGTCCGGCATGCCCAGACGTTGCAGTTGTAGACGCCCGGCTTGCTTATCGAGCAAGCGCAGCACCACACGTTCGCCGTGCGCCGACGGCAATGTCGAGACGCGCACATCGACTTCGTGCCCGGCCAGACGCAAGGCAATCCGGCCGTCCTGCGGCACGCGTTTTTCGGCGATGTCGAGCCGCGCCATGACCTTGATCCGCGACACCAGCAACGTCGCCAGTTCACGTCTTGGCCTGAGCATTTCGCTCAACTGACCGTCGACGCGCATGCGTACCGAAAGGTACTGCTCGAAGGTTTCCAGATGGACGTCCGAGGCCTGTGCGCGCACGGCTTCGCTAAGCAACGCATTGATCAGGCGGATCACTGGCGCGTCGCCTTGTTGCTCCAGCAGGTCAGCGGTCTGCGGCACCTGTTCGGCGAGGCTGAGCAGATCGAGCTCATCGTCCAACCCTTGCGCGACCTGTTGCGCAGCGCTCTGTCCTTCGCGATAGGTCGCGGCCAGCCGCGCGGCGAACGACTCCTGCGCAAGTATCTCGATCGGCAGTTCGCGAGCGCACAAGCGGCGCACTTCGGCCAGCGCCGTCAGCGGCGTGTCGGCTCGCATGAGCACGCGGGCCTGCGTGCCCGTGCCTTCCAGCAGCACGCCAAATCGTCGGGCGAAACCGAATGGCAGGATTGCCAACGCGGCACTCATGGCGCCACCGTTGCCGGCTCAAACAACTGTCGCGCTTCGGCCGGCAGCAATAGCGAGTTGCTCTCCCCGGCCTTTGGCTGACTCAGGTCGCGCAAAGTGTTGTAGCGCTGCTGACTGATGCCCGAGAGACCCTCACGGCTGCGGACGATGGTCGGGCGCAGGAACACCATCAGATTGCTTTTGGTCTGGGTGTCGCGACTCCAGCGAAACAGCGCGCCGAGATACGGAATATCGCGCAGCAACGGCACACCGCTTTTCTGCGTGCGCACGCTGTCGCGGATCAGCCCGCCAATGACGATGATTTCGCCGTCGTCGACGAGAATCGTGCTTTTCAGGGCGCGCTTGTTAGTGATCAGATCCGAGGAGTCGATGCCTGTTACTGAAGGCGCGATGTCCGAGACTTCCTGCTCGACTTCCAGACGCAGGGTCGCACCCTCGTTGATATACGGTTTGATTTTCAGGCTGATGCCGACGTCTTTGCGTTCGACCGTGGTGAACGGGTTATCCGCCCCGCTGCTGTTGGTAGAGTAGGATCCGGTCTTGAACGGCACGTTCTGCCCGACAATGATTTCCGCTTGCTGATTATCCAGGGTCAGCAGGCTCGGCGTGGACAGCAGATTGCTCCGCGTGTTGCTCGCCAGTGCCGAAATCAACGCGCCGAAACGGTCGCCGCCCAATTGCAGAATCGCACCGTCGGGCGCCGATTTTTTCTCGTCGAACTTCAGTCCGCCGACAATGGGAATGTCGGTGCCGGGGAAGTTGATAAAGCCTTTCGCGTCGCCGGTGTTCAAACCCCACTGCACGCCCACGGCATCGGCGATATCGCCGGAGATTTCGACGATAGCGGCGTGGATCAGCACCTGCGCACGCGGCTGATCCAGCTCGCGGACGATGTTCTCGATGGTTCGGACCTGAGCCGGTTCGGCAATCAGCACCAGCGCATTCTGGCTTTCGTCGGCCTTGAGCATGAACGGCGTCGCAGCAGCTGCGTCCCTGCCGTTGAGGGCCGCCGGCGCCTTGCGATTCTGGCCCATGCTTTCCAGCACCTGCGCCAACTGCTTGGCGTCGCTATGGCGCAAACGAATCACCCGCGCGGTATCGAGGCTGGCGGTGGCGGGGACATCGAGTTGGCGAATCAGCTCGGTCAAGCGCTGGCGCACGGCGAGCGGGCCGATGACGATCAAGCGGTTGGTTCTGACATCGGCCAGCACCTGAATGAGCGAGTCAGCATTGCGCTTGCCCAATGAGGACTCGATCACCGTGGCGATATCACTGGCCTGAGCAAAGCGCAGCGACACCACTGTATGCTGATCCTGCTGCCCCGCGTCGAGTTGGCGCACCACCTGGCTAATGCGTTTGACGTTGGCGCTGGTGTCAGTGATTACCAAAGCGTTGGCCGAAACGGATGGGCCAAGGTAGCCATTGGCCGACACCAACGGGCGGATCAGCGCGGCGAGATCGGCAGCGCTGCTGGTATTGAGTTCGATAACCTGGGTAATGAATTGCGCGGGGGTGACGCGCTCACTGGCAGCCTGTCCAGCACGGGTTTTCACGTCTGCCACCGGGGTAATGAGGATGCGGTCGCCCTCATCGATCACCGTGAAGTTGTGCGCGTCCAGCACCGAGTAGAACAAGCGCCGTACGCCTTCGCGATCCAGCGCCTGACGGGACATGACGGTAATGCGTCCCGAGACGCGCGGGTCGAGCACCACGGTGGTGCCGAGAATCGCCGAGATCTCTTCGACGATGTCGCGCAGTTCGGCCTGATTCATCGCCAACTGCCAGCGCTGTTCCCCGGCGTGCACTGGGCGATTGAGGAGCGGTATCACCAACACGGCGCAAACCAACAGGGCGCGCAAGGCTTGCGCGCCAATCAAGCTGTTCATCAATGTGATCACTCTGACTGCCCGGCGAGCGGGCGTAGAAAACGGGCGGAAATGCCAGCGGGGTCTGCCTCGGTGGATGCGGGCAAACGCTTGAGAAACGCACTGGCAGAAGGTGCGAGAGGCAACGATTCCTCCCGGCCCTTGTTCCACAGCGCCACATGTTGCGCCTCGACCCGACGCAGCACGCTGCCGCCCGGCAAGTCATCGCCTACCCGATATAACCGCGCCCCTTGAGCAACGCTTATCAGGGCTTTCGACAAACCACTGTCGACGGCGAAAGTCGCTTGCAGAGTCAACGACTCGGCGCTTGGCCGAAGTGCGGTTGGCGCAGCGAGCCCGAACACCGTCGCCACTGCTGCGGTGTTCAACGGCGCCAGCGCGGGCGATGCCGGCAGCGGCACAGCGACCGGTGCCGGCAGACGTTGCGCACTGCGAAATGTCCATTCCTGCCAAGCGAGAAACGCGGCACACGCGAACGGCAGCGCCCACAGTCCCGACAGCGATAAAAGTCTCACTGACGGCTCATCCGATGCGCCCGCACGCCTGGCGAACGCGCGAGCGCCACGACATGCGCCGCAGTACGCGATAACCGCGCAGCTCGTGCAGAATCACCGCGCCAATGTGCATCGCCACCAGCACCGCCAGCGCCGTGCAGGCCCAGATGTGCAGCACGAAAAAGCCGTCAGTCAGCGCCACATCGTCCAGCGGCTGGGGGAATTCGAGCAGGCCAAATACAGGGATCGGCCGATCCATCATCAGCACCCCGCTCAACAGCACCACGGCCACCAACAGATAGATCAGCCGATGGACAAACATCGCAAGCATTTTTGCCGAAGAAAACTGCGACATGCGTTCATGTCGCAGATGGCTGATAAACACCACCAGCCGCCAGCAGAACACCGGAATGAACAGCGTGGTCAGCGACACATTGACCCCGGCCACCCATTGTTTGGTGTCGTTGGCCACGTTGACGTTAGCCACATAAAACCCGGTGACCAGCGTCCACAGGATTACAGCTGCCGACACCCAGTGCAGCAGTATTTGTTGCTTGGAATAAACCGAAAGCGCCATTTGAATCGCCCCTGAAAACCACCACCGATCAGACGACCTGGACGGTCGTCTGACGTAATTACACGGGAGGAGCCTTAGAGCTTGTTCCACGCCGCATGCGAGTGTTCGCCCACGCCCGGTTCAAAACCGTTCGCCTCAGGTTTGTACTGCTTGCAATAGCCAGAAGCCGGGAATGGCTTGCACTCGAAGACCTCGTTGGTTTTCGGCTGCAGTACCTTGGTGCCGGCGGTGTAGTCGCTAAGGCCTTCAGGGAACAGGAAGTCGTAATCGGCGCCAGCGCCTTCACCGGTGACGTTGACAGGCTGGGTGTCCTGACGGGTGGTGCGACCATCCAGCGTGGTGCCGACCAGGGTCAGAGTGTGCGGGCCGGGATTGCTGCGGATGTCCATGGTCAGCCAGGTTGCGCCGCTGTCCGCTTGTGCGGTGGTGGTGCCGACCAGTTTGTTCTGCTCGTTGAACAGGTTGGCTTCGACGTTCATTTTGCGGTTGGACATCAGGCTGAAGTCGACTTTGGTTTTGCCTTTGTCGAGTACATATTCCGCTTGTTGCGAGGCCACCGACAGGCGGGCGTCGGCGTCCTCTTTCATCAGTAACTGCACTTCGTAGCGGACGACGCCGCTTTCTTTTTGCGCGTACAACGTGTTGCTGCCGCGGATCGCTTCGATGTTGCCGTTTTCATCACGCACGCCAGCGCGGATCAGGGTGTGTGTCTTGTTGATCTGCTCGGCGAGTTTGAACGACCAGTTGTGCGCCTCGGCGTCTTGCGCAGTGTCGATCGAAATTTCAACGCTGTAGGACGGATTTTCACCGGAAGCGGTAAAGGCACGGGCCTTGACCTTGTCGCCAGCCAGCAGTGGCGTCGATGCAGCGATGGCGCCGACAGCAGACCAGCCACCCGGCAGAACGGCTTCGGCAAGGATGTTGACGTCAGCGACGCTGTGGAACGCCATCTTGGTATCGCCCACGCTCCAAATGGCGAGGATGACGTGGTGGCCGTTTTTGTCTTCGGGAATGCTGCAACGGTGCTTGGTGCCGGGAACCGGCATCTGGAAGTCACCCGCGACCTGACAAAAAGGCGTGCTCTCAAAAGAACTGCGTTTCAGCGATTCATTCGGGTTCCAGCCATTACGGGTAATGAAATACTCGTGCTTGGCCACCGGATGTGGAGCTTCGTAATGCCACTGGAAATCCTGAGTGCGCTCTTTGATGTCGGTGAGCTGCCAGCGTGTGGCGGACTGCACGTCCACGGCAGAAAACAACTCGTGTCCGCCACTGGCGATTTTGCCATCGATCGGTCCTTGGCCCTCCGCGCCGCCGACGCCGGCCGGAAAGCCCTGAAAGGTTTCGCCAACACTTTGCGGTTCATATTGAGCACCACCACAACCGGTGTTCATTCCCTTCTGACAGAGAAAAGCGCGCGATGGAGGGAACTCCACATAACCGTGGGCCGCAGCGCCGGAAGAACCCAGCATGCCCGACAGCAAGAGTAGCGAAGAAGTGCACGTTGCCAATGCACTCCTCCGGAAAATTGATTTTTTCATTGTTATTCCAGGCTCATATCAAATAAGCGAGCCTGGCGCGACGCCAGGCTCTAATACGGTGCTCGACGCCATGCCGGACACACGCCTGAAACCTTACGTGGATAGTTAAAAGTTCTATGTAGGAGTAATCACCGGGTTCGGCAGGAATAGTCGCCACGGGAACTAATCCGACAACTAAATAAAAAATTCTTACAATAAGAAACTATTAACCTAAAGCTTTCTAAACGGCAAAAAAAACCTGCCCCGCATGACACGGGACAGGTTTTTTTGTACTGCCGTCGCTGAGTTATTCGTGATACTGCGCCGACAGCTCATGCACCGCGCGCAGGAACGCACCGGCGTGTTCCGGATCAACCTCAGGCGTGATGCCGTGGCCGAGGTTGAATACGTGGCCGCTGCCCTTGCCGTAGCTGGCCAGGATGCGCCCGACTTCGGTGCGGATCGCTTCCGGTTTGGCGTAGAGCACGGTCGGGTCCATGTTACCTTGCAGCGCGACCTTGTCGCCGACGCGGGCGCGGGCGTTGCCGATATCGCAGGTCCAGTCCAGGCCCAGTGCATCGGCACCAGCCTCGGCGATGCTTTCCAGCCACAGGCCGCCGTTCTTGGTGAACAGGATCACCGGCACCTTGCGACCGTCGTTTTCGCGGATCAAACCGCTGACGATTTTCTTCATGTAGGCCAGGGAGAATTCCTGATACGCCGCCGCCGACAGATTGCCGCCCCACGTGTCGAAGATCTGCACCGCTTGCGCGCCGGCCATGATCTGGCCGTTGAGGTACGAAGTCACCGACTGCGCCAGCTTGTCCAAAAGCAGGTGCATGGCTTGCGGGTTGTCGTAGAGCATCGCCTTGGTCTTGCGGAAGTCTTTCGACGAGCCGCCTTCGACCATGTAGGTCGCCAGGGTCCACGGGCTGCCGGAGAAACCGATCAGCGGCACACGGCCGTTCAGTTCGCGACGGATGGTGCTGACCGCATCCATCACGTAGCCGAGGTCTTTGTGCGGGTCAGGAATCGGTAAGGCTTCGATATCAGCCAGGGTGCTGACGACTTTCTTGAAACGCGGGCCTTCACCGGTCTCGAAGTACAGGCCTTGGCCCATCGCGTCGGGGATGGTGAGGATGTCGGAAAACAGGATCGCCGCGTCCAGTTGCGGATAGCGGTCGAGCGGTTGCAGGGTGACTTCGCAAGCGAACTCCGGATTCATGCACAGGCTCATGAAATCACCGGCGTGGGCACGGCTGGCGCGGTATTCCGGCAAGTAGCGGCCGGCCTGGCGCATCATCCACACGGGGGTGACGTCAACGGGTTGCTTGAGCAGGGCGCGGAGGAAACGGTCGTTCTTCAGGGCAGTCATGTCGGCATCCGGAAAAAAAGTGCGGGCATTTTCTCAGAGCGCGACGCAAAAGGCACGGATACAGGTCAGCCTTTTGTCTATCGGGTCAATTTATTGCGCTGGAATGCAGAATTTGCAGCCCCCAAAAACACCTGTGGGAGCTGGCTTGCCAGCGATAGCATCACCTCGGTCTGACTGAGAAACCGAGGTGTCTGCATCGCTGGCAAGCCAGCTCCCACAGGTATTGCATTGCAGTCAGTCAGGCGCGGTTTAGACGCCCAGGTAATCGAGGATCCCTTCGGCAGCATTACGGCCCTCGAAGATCGCCGTCACCACCAGGTCGGAGCCGCGCACCATGTCGCCACCGGCAAAGATTTTCGGGTTGCTGGTCTGGTGCTTGTACTGACCTTGCTCAGGCGCAACGACGCGGCCCTGGCTGTCGGTCTGGATCTCGAACTGCTCGAACCACGGCGCCGGGCTTGGGCGGAAACCGAAAGCGATGACCACGGCGTCGGCCGGGATGATCTCTTCGGAACCGGGGATCGGCTCGGGGCTGCGACGGCCACGGGCGTCCGGTTCGCCGAGACGGGTCTCGACCACCTTCACACCTTCAACCTTGTCTTCGCCAACGATGGCGATTGGCTGGCGGTTGTAGAGGAATTTCACGCCTTCTTCCTTGGCGTTCTTCACCTCTTTGCGCGAGCCGGGCATGTTCGCTTCGTCACGACGATAGGCACAGGTCACCGACTTGGCGCCCTGACGGATCGACGTACGGTTGCAGTCCATCGCCGTGTCGCCGCCGCCGAGCACCACAACCTTCTTGCCTTTCATGTCGACGAAGTCTTCCGGCGACTTTTCAAAGCCCAGGTTGCGGTTGACGTTGGCGATCAGGAAGTCCAGTGCGTCATAAACGCCCGGCAGATCCTCACCGGCAAAACCGCCCTTCATATAGGTGTAGGTGCCCATGCCCATGAACACGGCATCGTATTCGGCGAGCAGTTGTTCCATGGTTACGTCTTTGCCGACTTCGGTATTCAGACGGAACTCGATGCCCATGCCGGTGAAGACTTCGCGACGATTGCTCAGCACGGTCTTTTCCAGTTTGAACTCGGGGATACCGAAGGTCAGCAGACCACCGATTTCCGGGTTTTTGTCGAACACCACCGGGGTCACGCCGCCGCGCACCAGCACGTCGGCACAACCGAGGCCCGCCGGGCCTGCACCGATGATCGCGACACGTTTGCCGGTCGGTTTGACCTTGGACATGTCCGGGCGCCAGCCCATGGCGAACGCGGTGTCGGTGATGTATTTCTCGACCGAACCGATGGTCACCGCGCCGAAGCCGTCGTTGAGGGTGCAGGCACCCTCGCACAGACGATCCTGTGGGCACACCCGGCCGCAGACTTCCGGCAGGGTGTTGGTCTGGTGCGACAGTTCGGCGGCCTGGAGTATGTTGCCCTCAGCCACCAATTTGAGCCAGTTGGGAATGAAGTTGTGCACCGGGCACTTCCATTCGCAATACGGGTTGCCGCAACCCAGGCAGCGGTGGGCCTGGTCGGCCGACTGCTGGGGTTTGAACGGTTCGTAGATCTCGACGAACTCTTTCTTGCGTTGACGCAACAGTTTCTTCTTCGGATCTTTGCGCCCGACATCGATGAACTGGAAGTCGTTATTCAGACGTTCAGCCATTGTTAAAACCTCATCAAACTCTTCAGGCGCATATCACTGCGGGTTGGCACGAGTGCTGGAAAGCAACGATTTCAGGTTGGCAGCCTTAGGCTTGACCAGCCAGAAACGGCGCAGGTAGTCATCGAGGTTTTCGGCGAGCTCACGACCCCACTCGCTGTCGGTTTCCGCGACGTACTCGTTCAGCACGTTTTGCAGGTGGCTGCGGTAGGCTTCCATCGCCTCGCCGCTGATCCGCTGGATTTCCACCAGTTCGTGGTTGACCCGGTCAACGAAGGTGTTGTCCTGATCGAGCACGTAGGCGAAACCACCGGTCATGCCAGAGCCGAAGTTGTAACCGGTCTTGCCCAGAACGCAGACGAAACCACCGGTCATGTACTCGCAGCAGTGATCGCCAGTGCCTTCCACAACCGTGTGGGCACCGGAGTTACGCACGGCGAAACGCTCGCCTGCGGTGCCGGCGGCGAACAGCTTGCCGCCGGTGGCGCCGTACAGGCAGGTGTTGCCGATGATGGCGCTGTTTTGAGTCTGATAGACGCTGCCCTTCGGCGGCACGATGACCAGCTTGCCGCCGGTCATGCCTTTGCCGACGTAGTCGTTGGCGTCACCTTCCAGATACATGTTCAGGCCGCCGGCGTTCCACACGCCGAAGCTCTGCCCGGCCGTGCCTTTGAAACGGAAGGTGATCGGCGCTTTCGCCATGCCTTGGTTGCCATGCTTGCGTGCGATTTCGCCGGAGATCCGTGCGCCGATCGAACGGTCGCAGTTACAGATGTCCAGATCGAACTCGGCGCCGCTCATGTCGTTGATTGCCGACGTCGCCATCTCGACCATTTTCTCGGCCAGCAGGCCTTGGTCGAACGGCGGGTTGCGCTCAACGCCGCAGAATTGCGGTTTGTCCGCCGGGATGTGATCGCTGCCCAGCAGCGGGGTCAGATCCAGGTGATGTTGCTTGGCGGTCTGACCTTCGAGGATTTCCAGCAGATCGGTACGACCGATCAGCTCTTCGAGGGAGCGCACGCCGAGCTTGGCCAGCCACTCACGGGTTTCTTCGGCGACGTAGGTGAAGAAATTCACCACCATGTCGACGGTGCCGATGTAGTGATCCTTGCGCAGCTTCTCATTCTGAGTCGCGACGCCGGTGGCGCAGTTGTTCAGGTGGCAGATGCGCAGGTATTTGCAGCCCAGGGCGATCATTGGCGCGGTACCGAAGCCGAAGCTTTCGGCGCCGAGAATCGCAGCCTTGATCACGTCGAGGCCGGTTTTCAGGCCACCGTCGGTCTGCACCCGGACTTTGCCGCGCAGGTCATTGCCGCGCAGGGTCTGGTGGGTTTCAGCCAAGCCCAGTTCCCACGGTGCGCCCGCGTATTTGATCGAGGTCAGCGGCGAAGCACCGGTGCCACCGTCGTAGCCGGAGATGGTGATCAAGTCCGCGTAGGCCTTGGCCACACCGGCGGCGATGGTGCCGACGCCCGCTTCAGCAACGAGTTTCACCGAGACCAGCGCCTTCGGGTTGACCTGTTTCAGGTCGAAAATCAGCTGCGACAAGTCTTCGATCGAATAGATGTCGTGGTGCGGCGGTGGCGAAATCAGCGTCACGCCCGGCACTGCGTAACGCAGCTTGGCGATCAGCCCGTTGACTTTACCGCCCGGCAGTTGCCCGCCCTCGCCCGGCTTGGCGCCTTGAGCGACCTTGATCTGCAGCACTTCGGCGTTGACCAGGTATTCCGGGGTGACCCCGAAACGGCCCGTCGCGACCTGCTTGATTTTCGAGCTCTTGATGGTGCCGTAGCGCGCCGGGTCTTCGCCGCCTTCGCCGGAGTTAGAACGCGCACCGAGGCGGTTCATGGCTTCGGCCAGGGCTTCGTGAGCTTCCGGCGACAGTGCGCCCAGCGAGATACCGGCGGAGTCGAAGCGCTTGAGCACCGATTCCAGCGGTTCGATTTCACTGATGTCCAGCGGCGTGTCGAGGGTCTTGACCTTGAGCAGGTCACGGATCATCGACACCGGGCGGTTATCCACCAGTGAGGTGTATTCCTTGAACTTGGCGTAGTCGCCCTGCTGCACAGCGGCTTGCAGGGTGTTGACCACGTCCGGGTTGTAGGCGTGATATTCGCCACCGTGGACGAACTTCAGCAGACCGCCCTGCTGGATCGGCTTGCGCGGGCTCCAGGCTTCGGTGGCGAGTGCTTTCTGCTCGGCTTCGATGTCGACGAAACGCGCGCCCTTGATGCGGCTCGGCACGCCACGGAAGCTCAGGTCGCAAACCTCTTCGGACAAACCGATGGCTTCGAACAGCTGCGCACCACGGTACGAAGCGATGGTCGAGATACCCATCTTCGACAGAATCTTCAGCAGACCTTTGGTGATGCCTTTGCGGTAGTTCTTGAACACCTCGTAGAGGTCGCCCAGCACTTCACCGGTACGGATCAGGTCACCCAGCACTTCATAAGCCAGGAACGGATACACCGCCGAGGCGCCGAAACCGATCAGCACCGCAAAGTGGTGCGGGTCACGGGCGGTGGCGGTTTCAACGAGGATGTTGGAATCGCAGCGCAGGC
The DNA here is from genome assembly GCF_018326005.1 of Pseudomonas sp. Seg1. Taxonomy (NCBI): domain Bacteria; kingdom Pseudomonadati; phylum Pseudomonadota; class Gammaproteobacteria; order Pseudomonadales; family Pseudomonadaceae; genus Pseudomonas; species Pseudomonas sp. Seg1. The sequence continues at coordinate 497,027 of NZ_AP021903.1, read as the reverse complement.
CTTTTTCGGTCAGGCGGTGGTGGACCGCACCGGTGGCCAGCGAGGCGTGGATCGGCAGCTTGCCCGGGGCGATATGGCGGTCGCTCAGAACGATCTGGGTACGCCCGGCTCGCACGGCTTCTTCAGCCTGATCGGCAACGTTGCGGATCGCCGCTTCGAGGCCGACGCTTTCGTCGTAGTTGAGGTCGATGATCTGCCGCTCGAAACCCGGGCGGTCGAGGTTCATCAGCGAGCGCCACTTGGCCGGGGAAATAACCGGCGAGCTGAGGATCACGCGCGAGGCGTGTTCCGGCGACTCCTGGAAAATGTTGCGCTCGGCACCGAGGCAGATTTCCAGCGACATCACGATGGCTTCACGCAGCGGGTCGATCGGCGGGTTGGTGACCTGCGCGAACTGCTGACGGAAATAGTCGTACGGCGTGCGCACACGCTGGGACAGCACGGCCATCGGCGTGTCATCGCCCATCGAACCCACGGCTTCGTAGCCTTGTTCGCCGAGCGGGCGCAGTACCTGATCACGCTCTTCGAACGTGACCTGATACATCTTCATGTACTGCTTGAGCTGATCGACGTCGTAGAACGCCGAACCGTGGTCGTTGTCTTCCATGGTCGCCTGGATGCGCAGGGCATTCTTGCGCAGCCATTGCTTGTACGGATGACGGGATTTCAGACGGTTGTCGATCGCGTCAGTGTCGAGGATCTGCCCGGTTTCGGTGTCCACGGCGAGGATCTGCCCCGGACCGACACGGCCCTTGGCGATCACGTCTTCGGGCTGGTAGTTCCACACGCCGATTTCCGAAGCAACAGTGATGAAACCGTTGGTGGTGGTGACCCAGCGCGCCGGACGCAGACCGTTACGGTCGAGCAGGCACACCGCGTAGCGACCGTCGGTCATGACCACGCCGGCCGGGCCGTCCCACGGTTCCATGTGCATCGAGTTGTACTCGTAGAACGCACGCAGATCCGGGTCCATGGTTTCGACGTTCTGCCATGCAGGCGGAATGATCATCCGCACGCCACGGAACAGGTCGATGCCGCCGGTGACCATCAGCTCCAGCATGTTGTCCATGCTCGAGGAGTCGGAACCGACACGGTTGACCAGCGGGCCGAGCTCTTCCAGATCCATCAGATCATTGGTGAACTTGGTCCGTCGGGCCTGTGCCCAGTTGCGGTTACCGGTGATGGTGTTGATCTCGCCGTTGTGGGCGAGAAAGCGGAATGGCTGCGCCAGCGGCCATTTCGGCAAGGTGTTGGTGGAGAAGCGCTGGTGGAACACGCAGATCGCGGTTTGCAGGCGCTCGTCACTCAGGTCTGGATAGAACGCGGCCAGATCGGCCGGCATCATCAGCCCTTTATAAATGATGGTCTTGTGCGAAAAGCTGCAGATGTAGTGGTCGGAATCGACGGCATTGGAGACCGACGAGCGACGACGGGCGCTGAACAGCTTGACCGCCATGTCCTGATCGCTCAGGCCTTCACCGCCGATGTACACCTGCTCGATCTGCGGCAGGCGCTCAAGGGCCAGGCGGCCGAGGACGCTGGTGTCGATCGGCACTTTGCGCCAGCCGATCAGTTGCAGGCCTTCGGCAAGGATCTCGCGGTTCATGTTTTCGCGAGCGGCTTCGGCCTTGGCCGGATCCTGGTTGAAGAAGACCATGCCCACAGCGTATTGCTTGGGCAACTCGACACTGAAGGTTTCCTGAGCAATGGCGCGCAGGAACGCATCAGGCTTTTGAATCAGCAGACCGCAACCGTCACCGGTCTTGCCGTCGGCATTAATCCCACCGCGGTGGGTCATGCAGGTCAGGGCCTCAATGGCCGTTTGCAAAAGGGTATGACTGGGTTCGCCCTGCATATGGGCTATCAGGCCGAAACCGCAGTTATCCTTGAATTCATCTGGTTGGTACAGACCTGCTTTCATAGACACTTTCTCACCAGGCTGCCTCTTTTCGAGGCAAATTTCTTTTCAATTCAACCACTTGCAATCCGCGCCGAACGTACGCCAGCTTAGCGGGGGCAAAAGGGTGGTCATTGTACACAGCGACACAGACGCTCACAAATTTGACGACGAAATGTCGCAAATCTATGTCGCATTTGTGAAAGGTTTAAAGCGATCTGCTGTGCTAGTCAAAACTTTTTTAATTTTGACCGCAACGACTCAAAGACTACTGTGACGCAGACACCACAAGGCACGCGGTCTGTAGAGACGGCGCGCACTCGTAGAAATTTTGAGGTGCTTGGAGAGGCGGCCTGGGTAAGGCCGCCGAATCTTCAGCGAGTTGTTGCCAGTTCCTGTTGGACGCTGGCGACAGTGCGAGGCCAAGGTTTACCAGCCTGAACCTTCGCTGGCAAGGCCTTGATGGCAGAAACGGCTGCATCACGATTGGCGAAGTTGCCGTAGGTGATCACGTAGAGAGGCTTGCCGTTGAGGACTTTCTTGAAATAACGGTACTCGCCGCCCTGCTCCTTGACGAAGTTTTGCGCGGTCGCTTCCGAACTGGTGCCGAGGATCTGCACCACGTAGTTGCTGGTCGGCTGCCCGGCGTACCAGCTGCTACCGGCGGCTTTGGCGACGGTAACCGGCTTCTCGGCCGGTTTGGCAGCGACAACTGGCTTGGCTGGCGCTGGAGCCGGTTTCGCCGCTGGCGCTGCCGGAGCAGGCTTGGCGGTGGCGATTTGCGTCGGTGCCGGGGTTGGTTTGGCTGCTGGCACTGGAACCGGGGTCGGTGCAGGACCGGCCGGAACGCCGGCAGGCGGTGCCGAAGTGGTCACGGTTGGCGGTGTATCGCTGGAACCTTCCAAAGGCACGCCGTCGTCACCCTCGGTGATCCCGCCAGCCGCTTCGGCCAACGGACCGCGCATCACCGGCTGCGAGTTGCCGACCAGCGGCAACGGCATCGGCTGCGTATTACCGGCGAACTCAACGTTCGGTGCGCCGCCATTCGCTGCGCCCTGACCCAATGGCAGTTGCGCCTGCTCGTTGGCTGGCGCGCCGGTGGTTGGCGCCTTGTTGCGACCCGGCATCAGCCAGGCGGCGGCGACCGCGACCACAACGACGGCGGAAATCGCCAATACGTGTTTCTTCGGCATGTTGAACCCCATACTTGGACGCTTGACCGCAGAGCGGCTGGCAATCATGACTTCGATCAGAGCATCGCGAGCGACCTGGTTGATGTTGCCCGGCCAACCCTCGGAGCTTTCGTGAATATCAGAGATCTGATCCGCGGTGAAAAGTTCGACACCCCGGCCTGCACCTTCCAGCCGTTGGTCGAGATACTCGCGGGTCTCTTCTTCGGTGTACGGCTGCAATTCGATGACGTGGAAACGCTCTTCCTCAAGGTGCAAAGCCTCAAGCTGAGCGATCAGCGACGACTCACCGAACAGGAACACATGCGGGCGACCTTCCGGCGCGCCAGCACCCAGCGCCATCAGCGCTTCGAGAGCGGATTCGTCGAGCTGCTCGGCGTCGTCCACCAGCAGATAGACTTCCTGGCCGGTCAGCGCGAGTTGCACCACCTGATCCAGAATCGCGCCGACTTCAGCCTGGGCCACGTTCAGCGCCTGAGCGACCTGACGCAGCACGCCCGCGGCATCGCCGGCACCGCGCGCGGAAACCACCACGCTCTGCACCGATTGCTTGTTGGTGCTGGCCACCAGCGCCTGACGCAGCAGAGTCTTGCCGCTGCCCTGCGGGCCGGTGACCACCAGCAGCAACTGGCTGTATCGCGCCAGGTGATGCAGTTGACCCAGCACCGGTTTGCGCTGGGCCGGGAAGAATTTAAAGCCCGGCACCCGCGGCGCGAAGGGGTCGTGACTTAACTGGAAATGGCCGAGAAACGCCTCGTCGGCATGCAAACTAGTCATCGGAATCTTATTAACCTTTAAGCTGAGCCAGGGCGCGGTAATCCGCTCCCAGCGTGGCCTGTAGAACCTCTTTCGGATAATCGGCGGTCACTACCGCTTCGCCCATCCGGCGCAGCAGCACCAGGCGCAGACGACCGTCGATCACTTTTTTGTCGATTGCCATGTGTTCGAGAAAATCGGCCTCGCTCATCTCTTCAGGCGGGATCACCGGCAGACCGGCGCGCTGGAACAGACGAATGCCGCGATCACGCTCCTGCTCGCTGATCCAGCCGAGACGCGCGGACATCTCCAGCGCCATCACGGTGCCAGCCGCCACCGCCTCACCATGCAACCAGACACCATAGCCCATGTGGGTCTCGATGGCGTGGCCGAAGGTGTGGCCGAGATTGAGCGTGGCGCGTACGCCGGTTTCTTTTTCATCGGCACCAACCACAGCAGCCTTGGCCGCGCAGGAGCGCTCGATGGCATACGTCAGAGCCTTTTGATCCAGTGCACGCAGGGCGTCGACATTGTCTTCGAGCCAGGTCAGGAACGGCTCGTCGCAGATCAGACCGTACTTGATGACTTCCGCCAGACCCGCCGACAGCTCGCGCTCTGGAAGGGTTTTCAGGGACGCGGTATCGATCAGCACGACGTTCGGCTGATAGAACGCACCGACCATATTCTTGCCCAGCGGATGGTTGATCCCGGTCTTGCCACCCACCGACGAATCGACCTGGGACAACAAGGTGGTAGGAATCTGGATGAAATCGACGCCGCGCTGGTAGCAAGCCGCAGCAAAACCGGCCATGTCGCCGATCACACCGCCGCCGAGGGCGATTACGGTGGTGCGGCGGTCATGACGAGCGGTCAGCAAGCCGTCAAAGATCAGTTGCAGGGTTTCCCAGTTCTTGAAGGCTTCGCCGTCAGGCAAAACCACGGAAATCACCGAAAACTGCGAAAGGCTGCGAGTCAGACGTTCGAGATAGAGCGGCGCAACGGTCTCGTTGGAGATGATTGCCACCTGCCGCCCATGAATATGCGGCGCCAGCAGCTCGGGCTGATCCAACAAACCTTCGCCAATATGAATCGGGTAGCTGCGCTCGCCTAAATCGACCTTGAGTGTCTGCATGTGTCCCCACAGTGAAGATGGAAAGCAGGCGTCCTGCCCTGAATTATTGGTTGTCTGCGGCCTATAGCGGGTATGACGCCGCTCGCACGCCATCCGCCACAACCTCGGCGGGCGGTGACAGGACGCCGAGGATAGCGCATTTCAGGCGATGCTTTAACGGGGAGGAAGCTGCGCCAGGCGGTCGAGAATGTCGAGCACGACCATGCGCGGCGGCCGTTCGTCGGTTTCCACCACCAGATCGGCGATTTCCCGATAAAGCGGATCACGGATCGCGAGCAGATCACGCAGGGTTTTCGCCGGATCGGCAGTGCGCAGCAACGGCCGGTTGCGATCGCGGGAGGTGCGGCCAACCTGCTGTTCGACGGAGGCGTGCAGATACACCACGCGACCGCCCTCATGCAGAGCCTTGCGATTGGCGTCACGCATCACCGCACCGCCGCCGGTCGCCAGTACCACGCCGTCGAACGCGCACAGCTCGGCGATCATCGCCTGCTCACGATCGCGAAAGCCGGGCTCGCCTTCCTTGTCGAAGATCCACGGGATATTGGCGCCCGTACGCAGTTCAATTTCCTTGTCGGAATCTTTGAACGGCAGGCGCAGCTCTTTGGCCAGTAATCGGCCGATGGTGCTTTTTCCAGCCCCCATCGGTCCTACAAGAATCAAATTTCGCACAGAATCAACGACTCACAGCAATCGCCTGGTTATTCATGATACGCGGAGTGAGAAATACCAGCAGCTCGGATTTTTTCTCCGAAACCACATCACGCCGGAAAAGGCGGCCAAGATACGGCACATCGCCAAGAAATGGCACCTTATCTACGACCTTGCTTTGAGTATTTGAGAAAACGCCCCCAATCACGATGGTCTCGCCGTCGTTTACCAGCACTTTGGCGTTGACCTCGTTCTTTTTGATCGGCGGTACATCCTGCACTTTGTTCAGATAATCAGGCTCGTCCTTGGTGACCTTGACCTCCATGATGATGCGGTTGTCCGGGGTGATCTGCGGCGTCACCTCCAGCGACAGCGAAGCTTCCTTGAACGACACCGAAGTGGCGCCACTTGAGCTGGCCTCCTGATAAGGAATTTCGGTGCCCTTGAGGATCTTCGCGGTCTCCTTGTCGGAAGTCACCACCTTGGGCTGCGAGACGATTTCGCCATTGCCGGTTTTCTCCATGGCAGTCAGCTCAAGATCGAGCAAAACGTTGTCGGTGATGAAGGCAATGCCAATCCCCGAAGTATTGTTGACGGTGCCCATGTCGACGAACGGCGAATTGGTGCTGGTGCTGCCCGGGGTGCCGATGGTGGTCGACGAGCCGTTACTGACGCCGGAAGTGTTCCAGTTGCCCTTGTTCTGGATCGACCCACCCCAGCGCACACCCAGGCTCTTGTCGTAATCGACGTTGGCTTCGACGATTCGCGCCTCGATCATCACCTGACGCACGGGAATATCCAGTTGCGCCACGATTCGCCGTAGTTCGTCGAGCCGGTCCTGAGTCTGGTAGGCAATGATGTTGTTGGTTCGCTCGTCGACGGTGATCGAGCCGCGCTCGTCGATTTTCGCTTCGGCGCTGGTCACCGACTGGAACAGCTTGGCGATGTCGGCAGCCTTGGCGTAGTTCACCTGCAGCAGTTCACGGCGCAGCGGCGCCAGTTCGGCGATCTGTTTTTGCGACTCCAGTTCCTGGCGCTCGCGGGCGGCGATTTCGTCTGCCGGGGCGACCAGCAGCACATTGCCGATCTTGCGCTTGTCCAGCCCCTTGGTTTTCAGCACCAGATCCAGCGCCTGATCCCATGGCACATTTTGCAGACGCAGAGTGATGCCGCCCTGCACCGTATCGCTGGCCACCAGATTGAGGTTGGTGAAGTCGGCGATCAGTTGCAGCACCGAGCGCACGTCGATGTCCTGAAAATTCAGCGACAGCTTGTCGCCGACGTAGGCCTGACGATCGGCGTTGCGCTTTTGCAGATCGTCGACGGTCATCGGACGGATGCTGACGGTCAACTTGTTGTCGGTCTGGTAGGTGGAATAGTCGAAGGTACCGCTGGGCTCAACGGTAATGATCGCGCGATCGCCTGTTGCAGCAGCGTTGACGAACTGCACGGGCGTGGCGAAATCCTTGACGTCGAGGCGTACCCGCAGCTTGTCGGGCAATTGCGTGCGGGCGAAGCTGAGGATGATCTTGCCGTCATGCTCCTGAATATCCGGAGCGATGGTCGGGTCGGACAGGTCGATGACCACATTGCCTTCGCCTGCGGTGCCGCGCTGAAAGTCCACGCCGCGAATGGCTTTGGTTTTCGGCACGAACGCTTTGGCGGGAGCCCCTGCCGCAGTCGCGCGCACTGGAGCAACAGCGGCGGGACGGGGAGCGCTTGCCGGCGCCCCCTGACCGACCACCACGAACAGATTGTTGCCTTCGACTCGCGTGTTGTAAGGCGCTGGCTGGGTAAGATTGACGATCAGCCGCGTGCGATCCTTGGCCTCAACCACCGTGGCCGTGCGTGCGTTGCCACTGCCCAGATCGAGGTTCTTGCTGGCCAACTGACTGGCGACCCCGAGCAGATCCAGCGCGATTCGCGCCGGTGAATCGGTGGTGTAGCCCTTGGGCTGCGGCGGCGGGCCATCGAACGACAGCTTCAGTTCGACGCGGTCACCCGGCAACGCCGCCACGTCCAGCGTCTTCAGATTGGCCGCGAGTACCATCGGCGACATCAGCGCTATCCATAGCGAAAAACCGAGGGTGGAGAAAATCCTGTTCATTGTTCGACTTCCACTATGAGTGCTCTTTCAAAGGAATGGTGCGCGGACGTTCCAGCCAGGCGCCTTCGCCGTCGGGGACGATTTCGACCACATCGACCTGAGTGGCGCTGATGGCCACGATGCGACCGTCGTTGCGCCCCAGGTAATCGCCGACTTTCAGCCGATGCACACCGCCAGCTCCACGCAACAGCGCAAAAGAGCCAGTGGCGTTGGCAATCGTGCCGACCATCTCGAACTGCTCGATGTTGAAACCTTCGAGGTATTGCTTGACCCGATTGGGGTCCGGTTTGACGTTGCGCGAGCCGTGCCTTTGCCCGGCCAGATCGACGCGCACCTGGCGCGAAAAGGGACTGCGCAGGTTGGCGGCGCTGTAAGTAAAGGTCGGGTAAGAGCGGAATGTCGGCGTGGGCTCGATCTTGCCCGCCGAGCGCAACCGCACTTCATTCATGTAGGCATCGAGATCGCTGAAATCATCGCCACCACCACAACCGCTCAATGCCAGCAACACCACTGCCAGTGCGAAATAACGAGTCGGGCTCATTTCTGCAGCCCCTTGTCGTTATAGCGGTACGTCTTGGCGAGGATGCTCATGCGCAGTTTCGGCCCGCCTTCTTTATTGGCCGGCGCCAGTTCGAAGTCGTGCAGGGTAACGATGCGCGGTAAACCGGCCACACCACTGACGAAAGTGGCGAGGTCGTGATAGGCGCCGGTGACGGTGATCTGGATCGGCAGCTCGATGTAGAACGGCTGGGTGACCTCCGGAAGCAGTTTGATTTCTTCGAACTCAAGGCCGCTGCCCAGCCCGGTACGCGTGATGTCTTCCAGCAGGCCCGGTACCTCGGTGTCGCTAGGCAACTGTCGCAGCAACACGCCGAAGGAGTTTTCCATCTCCTTCATCTGTTGGGTGTACAGCTCCAGATTGGCGGAAATATGCGCCTTGCTGGCGAACTGCTCCTTGAGCGTGGTTTCCTCCTCGCGCTTGAGCTCAAGCTGGTTTTCCATGTCACTGATGAAAAAGTTATAGCCAAGCGCCAACACCAGCACCATCAACAACGCCCCGGCGATGGCTTTGACCGCGCCTGGCCAAGAGCCGATGTTGCTGGTGTCGAGGTCGTTGAAGTCGATGTTGCGCAAGCTTTCCAGCCAGTCGGACGGTTTCATTGCTCGCCCTCCAGCGTCTTCGGCTGAGTCTGACGAACGGTCAACTGAAAGACATTGGCTTGCTCAAGCTGATCGGCAGAAGTCGCTTTGACTTCGTTCAGGCTCGGCGCATCGAACCAGTCAGAGGCGTCCAGATTGCGCATCAACTCGGAGACACGATTGTTCGACTCGGCGGCGCCACTGATCGAAAGGATTTTTCCGGCCATTTTCACGTCAGTGAAATAAACGCCGTCCGGCAGCGTTCGCGCCAATTGATCGAAGATACGCCCGCTGACCTGCCGGTTGCCCTGCAGATCCTGGATGATGCGCATGCGCTCGACCAGTTGCTGGCGGTGCGCCTTGAGGTCACTGATCTGTTTGATCCGCTCGTCGACTACGGCAATCTGCTTGCCTATGTAATCGTTGCGTGCGACTTGCCGATCGATGGCGGCGCTGACGATCTGGTCGGCGATAAACACCGCCCCCACCGAACCGGCCACTACGCCGATCAACGCCAGCAGGAAGCGTTTGCGCCGCTCTTCGCGGCGCTCCTCGCGCCAGGGTAAAAGGTTGATCCGCGCCATCAGTCGAAACTCCTGAGCGCGAGCCCGCAGGCAATCATCAGGGCCGGCGCGTCACTGGCCAGGGCTCCGGCGTTGACCTTGCTGCTCAAGGCCATGGCGGAAAATGGATTGGCCACTTGCGTCGGCGTGTCCAGGCGCTGCTCGATCAAGCGATCCAGCCCCGGCACCGACGCCGTGCCACCGGCGAGCAGAATGTGATCGACCGCGTTGTACTGCCCGGAAGCGAAGAAGAATTGCAATGAACGCGACACCTGTTGCACCAGTGCTTCGCGAAACGGCTGCAGCACATCGCTGACGTAGTCGTCAGGCAGGCCGCCCTGCTTTTTCGCCAGCCCCGCCTGCTCGATTGTCAGGCCATAACGACGCTGGATTTCCTCGGTCAGTTGCCGGCCGCCGAACAACTGCTCGCGGGTGTAGATGATCTTGCCGTTGTGCAGGACGCTGAGGGTGGTCATGGTCGCGCCTATGTCGACCACCGCCACCGTCAGGCGCTGTTGCGACGCGGCCAGTTGCGTTGCGAGCAAGCCGAACGAGCGCTCCAGCGCATAAGCCTCGACATCGACCACGCGCGCGGTCAGCCCGGCGAGTGCCAGCGCCGCTTCACGGACTTCGACGTTTTCCTTGCGGCAGGCGGCGAGCAGTACGTTGACTCGCTCGGGGTTGCGCGCAGAAACGCCCTGGACTTCAAAGTCGATGGCGACCTCGTCCAGCGGATAGGGAATGTATTGGTCGGCTTCGATCTTGAGCTGATTTTCCAGCTCGTCGTCGGACAGCCCGGCGTCCATTTCGATGATCTTGGTGATCACGGCAGAACCGGCCACCGCCACCGCGACGCTCTTGACCCCGGTGCGTGCCTTGACCAGCACCCGGGTCAGAGCCTGGCCAACGCCTTCGAGTTCGGCGATGTTCTTTTCGACCACGGCGTTCGCTGGCAATGGCTCCACCGCATACGCCTCGACCCGGTAGCGATCACCCTGACGGCTCAGTTCCAGCAGCTTCACTGACGTGGAGCTGATGTCGATCCCCAGTAACGTATTGGTCTTTTTATTGAAGAGTCCCAGCACTACCAATTCCCTATGACTTTCCGTGAGTTACGGACTCTGTAATACGCATTGCGTTCCTTCACCCCGTCTTGACAGAAGCGCAAATGACGCCCCCAGCAGAAAAGTGCTTATAATGCCCAGCGATTTTTTCCGCTTTTTACTGCCTGCGCGGATGGCTCTGTGTGTTGCCGGAGCCCCGTCGCCAAATTCATTCTTGCCCTGGATGTCCAAACGCCTTGATTCGTCTGCTGAAATTTTTCGGTTGGTCCATCGTCGCCGTTTTCTGCGGACTGCTTTTAGGTCTCAGCGGCGCGTATCTTTACCTTAGTCCGGGTTTGCCATCCGTGGAGGCTCTGAGAAGCATTCAGTTGCAGATTCCTCTGAGGGTCTACAGCAGCGATAACAAGTTGATCGCAGAATTTGGCGAAATGCGCCGTACACCGATCCGTTTCGCCGACATTCCACCCAATTTCATCAATGCGTTACTAAGTGCTGAAGACGACAATTTCGCCAACCATTACGGCGTCGATCCAAGCAGCCTGATGCGTGCCGCGACCCAACTGGTCAAGAGCGGGCACATTCAGTCCGGCGGCAGCACCATCACCATGCAGGTGGCGAAGAACTTCTTCCTGACCAGCGAACGCAGCTTCTCGCGCAAAACCACCGAAATTCTTCTGGCCCTGCAGATCGAACGACAGTTGACCAAGGACGAGATCCTTGAGCTGTACGTCAACAAGATCTATCTGGGCAACCGCGCCTATGGCATCGAGGCGGCGGCGCAGGTGTATTACGGCAAGTCGATCCGCGACGTCAGCCTGGCGCAGATGGCGATGATCGCCGGCCTGCCGAAAGCCCCTTCGCGCTTCAACCCGTTGGCCAACCCGGCGCGCAGTAAAGAACGTCGCGACTGGATCCTCGGCCGCATGTACAAGCTCGGCAAGATCAGCGAGGCGGACTACACCGCCGCGATCAACGAACCGCTGAACGCCAGCTATCACGTGCCGACCCCGGAAGTGAACGCCCCGTACATCGCCGAAATGGCCCGTGCCGAAATGGTCGGCCGTTATGGCAGCGACGCTTACACCGAAGGTTTCCGCGTCACCACCACGGTGCCGAGCAATCTGCAGGAAATGGCCAACACCGCCCTGCACGAAGGTTTGATGACCTACGATCAGCGCCATGGCTACCGTGGCCCCGAGTCGCGCCTGCCGGGCAAGACCCGTGAGGCCTGGGCCAACGAACTGACCAAGCAACGCACCATAAGCAGTCTGGAACCGGCAATCGTCACGCAGGTCGAGAAGAACGGCCTGCAAGTGCTGACCCGCACCGGCGAGGAGCATGTGGCCTGGGACACGATGAAATGGGCCCGTCCATTCCTCAATACCAACAGCATGGGCGCCAACCCGCGTCAGCCGTCGGATGTGGCTCAGGTCGGTGATCTGGTTCGCGTGCAGCGCCAGAAGGACAACTCGCTGAAGTTCAGCCAGATTCCTCAGGCGCAAGGCGCGCTGGTGTCGCTGGATCCGCAGAACGGCGCGATCCGCTCGCTGGTCGGTGGTTTCGCTTTCGAGCAGAGCAACTACAACCGCGCCATGCAGGCCAAGCGTCAGCCGGGTTCGAGCTTCAAGCCGTTCGTCTACAGCGCCGCGCTGGATAGCGGCTACACCGCTGCGACGCTGGTTAACGACGCGCCGATCGTGTTTGTCGACGAGTATCTGGACAAGGTCTGGCGTCCGAAGAACGACACCAACACCTTCCTTGGTCCGATCCGTCTGCGTGAAGCGCTGTACAAGTCGCGCAACCTGGTGTCGATCCGCCTGTTGCAAGCCATGGGCGTGGGCAAGACCATCGACTACATCACCCGCTTCGGCTTCAACAAGCAGGACCTGCCGCCAAACCTGTCGCTGGCGCTGGGCACCGCGACCCTGACGCCGATGGAGATCGCTACTGGTTGGAGCACGTTTGCCAACGGCGGCTACAAGATCACCCCGTACATCATCGACAAGATCGAAAGCCGCAATGGCGACACGCTGTTCGTCGCCAACCCGCCAACCGTGCCGCAGGGTGGCTCGGCCACTGATGGCATTGCGGCGCCAGCCAATCAGTCGTTTACCGTCAACGCCGCACCGGTTCCGGGTGAAGCCCCGGGTGCTGCAGCAGCGCCACAAGCGCCGGCAGTGGCCGAGCGGATTGTCGACGGTCGCACCACGTACATCCTCAACAGCATGTTGCAGGACGTGATCAAGCTCGGCACCGGCCGTCGCGCACTGGCTCTAGGCCGTAGCGACATCGCCGGTAAAACCGGTACCACCAACGAATCGAAAGATGCCTGGTTCTCCGGTTACAACGCCGATTACGTGACCACGGTGTGGACGGGCTTCGACCAGCCGGAAAGTCTCGGTCGTCGCGAGTTCGGCGGCACCGTGGCACTGCCGATCTGGATGAATTACATGGGCGCTGCACTGAAGGACAAGCCGCCTCACGTCCAGCCTGAGCCGGAAGGTTTGCTGAGCCTGCGAGTGGATCCGGTCAGCGGCCGTGCGGCGACGCCGAGCACGCCAGGGGCGTACTTCGAGCTGTTCAAGTCTGAAGACACGCCACCCTCGGTGAATGAGCTGGGTAATGGCACCGCGCCGGGCAGTCCGTTGCCGGCGGATGAACAGGCGCCGATCGATTTGTTCTGATCCCGAACCGACAAAAAGCCCCGCCTTCGTGAGAAGTGCGGGGCTTTTTTATACCTACCGGATTTGCAGCGGATGTACTGACCCCATCGCTGGCAAGCCAGCTCCCACAGTGTTTGTGAAGCCTGCGCGATATCCCCCTCACTTCACCTTTTGTGGGAGCTGGCTTGCCAGCGATAGGGCCGGCAGACCCGACACAAATTCTTCAGATAAACAAAAGCCCCGACTCTCACGAGCCGGGGCTTTTGTTTGAAGCGCTACAACAGCTTAGCCGTTGAACACGTCATCCACGCTTTTCAGCGGGTAGTTCTTCGGATACGGCAGGGTGGCCACACCGGTCTCGATTGCAGCCTTGGCCACAGCGTCGGAGATCAGGGTGATCAGGCGCTTGTCCATTGGCTTCGGAATGATGTACTCACGGCCGAATTCCAGCGGAGCACCACCGTAGGCATCGCATACGTCCTGTGGAACAGGCAGCTTGGCCAGTTCACGCAGGGCGTTGGCGGCAGCCACTTTCATTTCTTCGTTGATGCGCTTGGCGCGAACGTCCAGTGCACCACGGAAGATGAACGGGAAGCCCAGTACGTTGTTGACCTGGTTCGGGTAGTCCGAACGGCCGGTGGCCATGATCACGTCGCTGCGGGTGGCGTGCGCCAGTTCCGGGGAGATTTCCGGATCCGGGTTCGAGCAGGCGAACACGATCGGGTTGGCCGCCATCGACAGCAGGCCTTCAGCGCTCAGCAGGTTCGGGCCGGACAGGCCGACGAATACGTCAGCGCCTTGCAGAGCATCAGCCAGGCTGCGCTTCTCGGTGGCGTGGGCGAATACGGCTTTGTACTGGTTCAGGTCGTCACGGCCGGAGTGGATCACGCCGGTACGGTCGACCATGAAGATGTTTTCGATGCGTGCGCCCATGCTCACCAGCAGCTTCATGCAGGAGATGGCAGCAGCGCCGGCGCCCAGGCAGACGATTTTCGCTTCCGGCAGGGTTTTGCCGGCGATTTCCAGGGCGTTGATCATGCCCGCAGCGGTCACGATCGCGGTGCCGTGCTGGTCATCGTGGAATACCGGAATGTCGCACTGCTCGATCAGAGCACGTTCGATCTCAAAGCACTCAGGGGCTTTGATGTCTTCCAGGTTGATACCACCGAAAGTGATGGAGATGCGTTTTACGGTGTCGATGAAGGCCTGCGGGCTTTCGGAATCCACTTCGATGTCGAAAACGTCGATGCCGGCGAAGCGCTTGAACAGCACGCCTTTACCTTCCATCACTGGCTTGGAGGCCAGTGGGCCGAGGTTACCCAGACCCAGAATCGCGGTGCCATCGGAAATGACTGCAACCAGGTTGCCCTTGCCGGTGTATTTGTAGGCCAGTTCAGGATCGCGAGCGATCTCACGCACTGGTTCAGCTACGCCGGGGCTGTAGGCCAGCGACAGGTCGCGGGCGGTAGCAGTGGCCTTGGTGAGCTCGACACTCAGCTTCCCTGGACGAGGATTGGCATGATATTCGAGAGCGGCAGTTTTCAGATCAGACATTTTGGCATTCCGCTTTTTACTGTTGGACAGACTGGTCAGCGAGGATACGCGCCTCGCAAAGTCCCCACAAGACTGAGCAGTCACCCCTGTCAAGCGCCCTGTCCTACGACTTTGGGCCAAGAGCCACGGCGCACAAGGGCTTGACTGTTCACAATCGAAAGAAAAAATGTCTACAATTTTTCTTCAGCGGGTACTTTGAAACATCGAAGGATCAGTCAGTGGCAGCAACCAACGCGGTTGACCCGCCTGTAATCCTCCGCGCCGCGAACGATCCACCACCCAGCCACGAGCCTCGATCTGCTTGCCCTTCAGAGATTGCAGGCGAGCATTGTCAAATTGTCCGACCAGATTGGGTGCAACGCGCAATACAAGTGAGTCCTGCAACTCGATCCAGATTCCACCGCGATTGCGCTGCACCTTGCTCACACGACCGCTGACCACAGCAAAACCCGAGCGCTGGATCTGCTCTGCTTTCAGTACAGGAGACTGCCGCCAGATGCCCCGCCCCGCCTGACGCGCGCTGCGCTCGGCGGCTTGCTGACAGGCAACCAGATCGACATTCGGCGCCACAGCGACCTGAAAGCCCAGGCCATCGGCGAGCATTTGCGCTTCGAGACTGGCGCCGCTGACGTTATAGAGGTGAGCGAGCGTACGCCCGTAATGGTCTTTGACTTGCTTGCCGAGGCGCAAACCGACTCGTCCGCCGCTATCGGCCACCAGCGCCTCAAGGCGTTTGCGCGCCGCCACGGCAAACGGTTCATCGCTGCGACCCTGCTTGCCCAGTTCAGGCGTGTTGAGGCCGATCATGCGCACACTGCGACCGTCGGTCAGGCGCACGGTATCGCCATCGATCACGCGCTGCACCGTCACCGTGGTCAGTTCCGAAGGCGTCGGGCAGAAGGCCTGCGCGCCGGACAGCCAAATCGCGGACATAAAAAAGGCGCCCGCGAGGGACGCCTTTTTCAGCAGTGAGGAAAAGCCCACCGGGCTCTTCAACCTTACTCTGCTGCTGGAGCAGGTTTCTTGCCGAAAGCACCGAAACGGTCGGCGAAGCGCTGAACGCGGCCGCCAGTGTCCAGAGTCTTTTGCTTACCGGTGTAGAACGGGTGGCATTCGTTGCAAACGTCGATCGCCAGAGGCTTGGCCAGGTTCGAACGAGTTTCGAACTTGTTGCCACAGCTGCAGGTAACTGCGGTGACTTCGTATGTTGGATGAATATCAGCTTTCATGATGTCTTCCTCAGGCTAGCGTGCCGCCACTCAACACTATTGTTGAATACCGCACGTAATTAGGCCGCGGATTCTACCAGACAATGTCAATCGCGCAAGCTGTCCCTTAGACCGACCGTCTGCTAGGCTCCCGACCCAATACGCGATCCTCTGTAGGAGCGAGCCTGCTCGCGAAAACGATCTATCAGCCAGCATTTTCTTCGCCTGACACACCGCTTTCGCGAGCCGGCTCGCTCCCACAGGCTATTTACACAGTCCTTTTAATCGTCCGTTGATAGAGATCCCCCCGCGTGCCCGACGCCATTCTGCGCCTTGCCTTGCCATCGCCCTTGCGCCGCCTGTTCGACTATCGAGCGCCGGTGGGCGTGCTGCGCGAGCAATTACAACCGGGCATGCGTCTGCGCGTCCCGTTCGGCCGGCGCGAGATGATCGGGATTCTGGTCGAGGTCACCGACACCAGCGAAGTGCCGGTGGAAAAACTCAAACCGGCGCTGGCCCTGCTTGATGCCACGCCGCCGCTGCCGCCAGCGCTGTTCAAACTGTGTCTGTGGACTTCCCAGTATTACCAGCACAGCCTCGGCGACACCTTGAGTTGGGCACTGCCGGTATTGTTGCGTCAGGGCGAACCGGCCGAGGCCCGGCAGGAACGTTTCTGGTCAGTGGTGTCGGGCGCCAGCGTTGATGACCCGCGTATCGCCCGCGCACCGCGCCAGCGTGAGGCGCTAACCACATTGGCTCAACACCCGCACGGTGTCGCCCATCAGTTGCTGAGCAAACTGATGTTGAGCAAGGACAGCCTCGATCTGCTGCTGGCGAAAAATCTGGTGCAAGTGGAAATCCGCCGTCATGCACCGGGCGCACGCCATGAACATTGGCTCGCGCAACCGGAGTTGCCACTCAATGCCGAACAACGCGCCGCCTATGAAGCGATTCGCGCCGGCTTCGACAGTTATCACGCCTTCCTGCTGGCCGGCGTCACCGGCAGCGGCAAGACCGAAGTCTATTTGCAGTTGATCCGCGAAACCCTTGAGGCCGGCAAACAGGCGCTGGTGCTGATCCCGGAGATCAACCTCGGCCCGCAGACCCTCGCCCGCTTCGAACAGCGTTTCAATGCGCGCATCGCCCTGCTGCACTCGGCGGTCAATGATCGCGAACGCCTCGACGCCTGGCTCGCCGCACGCGATGGCGAGGCCGACATTATTATCGGCACCCGTTCGGCGCTGTTCACGCCGATGAAGAATCCGGGCCTGATCATCATCGACGAAGAACACGATGGCTCTTATAAACAGCAGGAAGGTCTGCGCTACCACGCCCGCGATCTGGCACTGGTAAGGGCGCGGCAGGAAAACATCCCGATCGTCCTTGGCTCCGCGACGCCATCGCTGGAAAGCCTGCATAACGCCTACACCGGCCGTTATGGCCTGTTGCGCCTGAACGAGCGCGCCGGCGGTGCCAAGCAGCCGCGCTTCCTGCGCCTGGACGTGAAAAGCCGTCCGCTGGACAGCGGCATTTCCGGGCCGATGCAGCAAGCCATCGGCCAGACATTGGCGAATGGGCAACAGGTGCTGGTGTTCCTCAACCGTCGCGGCTTTGCGCCAACGCTGCTGTGCCACGATTGCGGCTGGATGTCCGAGTGCTCGCGTTGTGATGCGCGAATGACCGTGCACCAGCGCTACGGCGAACTGCGCTGCCACCACTGCGGCAACGTCGAACGCACGCCGCGCCAGTGCCCGAAGTGCAACAAGGTCGATTTGCGCCCGGTGGGTGCTGGCACCGAGCGCGCCGAAGAGCGCCTGGCGATCCTCTTCCCCGATTACCCGGTGCTGCGGGTCGATCGCGACAGCACTTCGCGCAAGGACGCGATGAATCAGTTGTTCGCAACGATTCAGAAAGGCCAGCCGTGCATCCTGGTCGGCACGCAGATGTTGGCCAAGGGGCACCACTTTCCACGGGTGACGCTGGTGTCGATTCTGGATGCCGACGGCGGATTGTTTTCCGGTGACTTCCGCGCCAGCGAACGCATGGCGCAGTTGATCGTGCAGGTCGCCGGGCGTGCCGGGCGGGCAGAAGAGCCGGGCAAGGTGATCATCCAGACCCACCTCGCCGACCATCCTTTATTGGTGCAACTGACCGAACAGGGTTATTTCGCCTTTGCCGAGCAGGCCCTGAGCGAGCGTCGCGCCGCCGGGCTGCCGCCGTTCGCGCATCTGGCGTTGTTGCGTGCCGAAGCGCACAAGCCGGGGCAGGCTGAAGGTTTTCTTGACGAGGCGTGCAGCGAGGCCGAGCGTTTGCTGGTCGAGCAGGGGCTGAGCGGGATTGAATTGCTCGGGCCGGTGCCGGCGCCAATGGAACGACGCGCCGGGCGTTATCGCGCGCAGCTTTTGTTGCAGGCGACTGCACGGGCACCGCTGCATCGATTGCTCGCCAGTTGGCTGCTGGTACTGGAGCAGATGCCGAGTGGGCGGGCGGTGCGTTGGTCTTTAGATGTCGATCCGGTCGATTTGTATTGACCTGAAGATCGCCTTCGCGAGCAGGCTCGCTCCTACAAGGGATTGATGCCAGACACATAATGTTTAAACGCCGCAGATCCAATGTGGGAGCGAGTCTGCTCGCGAAAGCGGTCTATTTGTCACCACACATCCACATCCTGCCTGCTAAGGTTGGCAAGCCCGTCTTCGCAACGGATAATGCCCAGTTTTTCCACCCGCGCATCGATGCGCCGCCGCGCTTGCGGTCGAAAGAGAAGACCATGAAAGACACCATTCGCCAGCTGATCCAACAAGCCCTCACCCAACTCGTCAACGAAGGTGTGTTGCCTGAAGGCCTGACGCCGGCGATCCAGGTGGAGAACGCCCGCGACAAGACCCACGGCGACTTCGCCAGCAACATCGCGATGATGCTGGCCAAGCCTGCTGGCATGAAACCGCGCGACCTGGCGGAAAAAATCATCGCCGCACTGCCGGCTGACGAAAACGTCACCAAGGCTGAAATCGCCGGCCCGGGCTTCATCAACTTCTTCCAGAACACTCAGGCTCTGGCTTCGCGCCTCGACGCCGCGCTGGCCGACGCCCATGTTGGCGTACGCAAGGCTGGTCCTGCGCAGCGCACCGTGGTCGACCTGTCGGCGCCGAACCTGGCCAAGGAAATGCACGTTGGCCACCTGCGCTCGACCATCATTGGTGACGGCGTGGCCCGCGTTCTCGAATTCCTCGGCGACGAAGTGATCCGTCAGAACCACGTCGGCGACTGGGGCACCCAGTTCGGCATGCTGATGGCCTATCTGCAGGAAAACCCGATCACCAGCGACGAGCTGTCCGATCTGGAAAACTTCTACCGCGCCGCCAAGCAGCGTTTCGACGAGTCCGAAGAATTCGCCGACCGCGCCCGTGGCCTGGTGGTCAAGTTGCAGGCCGGCGATGCCGAGTGCCTGGCGCTGTGGACCAAGTTCAAGGACATCTCGCTGTCGCACTGCCAGAAAATCTACGAACTGCTCAACGTCAAACTGACCATGGCCGACGTGATGGGCGAAAGCGCCTACAACGACGACCTGATCAACGTGGTCAACGATCTGAAAGCCGCCGGCATGCTGGTCGAGAGCAACGGCGCCCAGTGCGTGTTCCTCGACGAATTCAAGAACGCCGACGGCGACCCGCTGCCGGTGATCATCGTCAAGGCTGACGGCGGCTACCTGTACGCCACAACCGACCTGGCGGCCGTGCGCTACCGCAGCGGCAAGCTGAAAGCCGATCGCGCGCTGTACTTCGTCGACCAGCGTCAGGCCCTGCACTTCCAGCAAGTGTTCGCCGTGGCGCGCAAGGCCGGTTTCGTGACCCATCCGATGGAAATGGAACACATGGGCTTCGGCACCATGAACGGCGCCGACGGCCGTCCGTTCAAGACCCGTGATGGCGGCACCGTGAAGCTGATCGACCTGCTGACCGAAGCGCAGGAACGTGCCTACAACCTGGTGAAAGAGAAGAATCCGGAGCTTGCCGAAGACGAACTGCGCAACATCGCCAAAGTCGTCGGCATCGGCGCGGTGAAATACGCCGACCTGTCCAAGCACCGCACCAGCGACTACAGCTTCAACTTCGACCTGATGCTGAACTTCGAAGGCAACACCGCGCCGTACCTGCTGTACGCCTACACCCGCGTCGCCGGTGTGTTCCGCAAACTGGGCAAGGACTTCAGCGAAGTCGACGGCCAGATCGTTCTCGACGCGGCACACGAGCAAGAGCTGGCAGCGAAACTGGCGCAGTTCGGCGAAGTGCTGAACAACGTGTCCGACAAAGGCACGCCGCACATTCTCTGCACCTACCTGTATGACGTCGCCGGTCTGTTCTCCAGCTTCTACGAGAACTGCCCGATCCTCGCCGCCGAAACGCCGGCCCAGATGCAGAGCCGTCTGCGCCTGGCCGCGCTGACCGGCCGCACCCTCAAGCAAGGCCTGGAGCTGTTGGGTCTGGAAACTCTGGAGCGTATGTAAGTTGGCTGCCAAGAAAAAACCTGCACCCAAGCGTGGCGCCAGCCGTTACCAAGCTCCTGCGAAGCAACCGATTCCGGGTTGGCTGTGGATGGCCATCGGCCTGACGGTCGGTGCGTTCATCGTGTTCCTGATGAAGCTGGAGCCGGGCAAGGGCAGCGACACGGTCAAGCGTGAGAAGGTCGAGCAGGCGCAACAGCAGAAAGCGTCGAAGATCGCCGAGGCCAACAAGACCCCGCCGAGCCCGACGCAACCGGTGAAGCCGAAGTACGACTTCTACACGCTGCTGCCGGAATCGGAAGTGATCGTGCCGCCGGACGCCGTGCCGGAGAAAACCCTGCCGACACCGCAAGTGCCGACGACTCCCGTCACTCCGGCGGAAGCGGCAAAAATCGACACCGCACGCGCTCAAGCGGCACTGGCCGGGATTACCCCGCCGCCAGCGCCACCGGTGGCCAAAGCGGCGCCGGTGACGAAGTTCTTCCTCCAGGCCGGCTCGTTCCGCAAAGAGACGGATGCCGACAAGGTCCGTGCGCAGATCATTCTGCTCGGTCAGGCAGTGGCGGTTGAGTCCGGCACGGTCAAGGATGAAACCTGGTATCGCGTTTTGGTCGGCCCGTTCAGCAACCGCGAACAGCTGACCACGGCGCAGAAACAACTGGCTGGCGCCGGTTTCAGCAACCTGTTGTTACAACAACGCCAGAGCCGCTGACAGTTCCCCGTGGGCACCTCACTCCGAGGCTGCCCACAATCACTGTGGTGAGGGGATTCATCCCCGACCGGCTGCGCAGCAGTCGTAAATCCAGCGTTCGCGGTGTGTCAGTCTTACCGCCATTGCAGGATTCAGGGGCGCTTCGCGCCCCATCGGGGATAAATCCCCTCGCCACAGTCATCACACACCATTCGTCTCCCATTGACCCTCCCGGTTGAAATCCTCTCCACCACCCCCATATGAATGGGCATAAGGCATTTTCGCCCTGCAGTGTGGAGACTCTTCCCTTGACCACCATCGTTTCAGTCCGCCGCCACGGCAAAGTCGTCATGGGCGGCGACGGCCAGGTTTCTCTCGGCAATACCGTGATGAAAGGCAACGCGAAAAAAGTGCGTCGCCTGTACCACGGCCAGGTCATCGCCGGTTTCGCCGGTGCCACCGCCGACGCCTTCACCCTGTTCGAACGTTTCGAAGGCCAGCTTGAGAAACATCAGGGCCACCTGATCCGCGCCGCCGTCGAACTCGCCAAAGAATGGCGCACCGACCGTTCCCTGAGCCGCCTCGAAGCCATGCTCGCGGTCGCCAACAAGGACGCCTCCCTGATCATTACCGGCAACGGTGACGTGGTCGAACCGGAGAATGGCCTGATCGCCATGGGCTCCGGCGGCGGCTACGCACAGGCAGCAGCCAGCGCCCTGCTGAAAAAGACCGATCTGTCGGCCCGGGAAATCGTCGAAACCGCCCTCGGTATCGCCGCCGACATCTGTGTATTCACCAACCACACTCAGACCATTGAGGAGCAGGATCTCGCTGAAGAAGCCTGATACGGCCCCTGCGCCACGGCTTTTTTCTGCTTGAGGACCGCCAATTATTATGTCCATGACTCCCCGCGAAATCGTCCACGAACTCAACCGCCACATCATCGGCCAGGACGATGCCAAGCGCGCCGTCGCGATTGCCCTGCGCAACCGCTGGCGCCGCATGCAGCTGCCTGAAGAGCTGCGCGTTGAAGTGACCCCGAAGAACATCCTGATGATCGGCCCGACCGGTGTCGGTAAAACCGAGATCGCCCGTCGTCTGGCGAAACTGGCCAACGCGCCGTTCATCAAGGTCGAAGCGACCAAGTTCACCGAAGTCGGCTATGTCGGCCGTGACGTCGAATCGATCATCCGTGATCTCGCCGATGCTGCGATCAAGATGCTGCGCGAGCAGGAAATGACCCGCGTTCGTCACCGCGCCGAAGACGCCGCCGAGGACCGTATCCTCGACGCCCTGCTGCCGCCGGCTCGCATGGGCTTCAGCAATGAAGAAGCGCCAAGCTCGGATTCCAACACCCGTCAGCTGTTCCGCAAGCGCCTGCGCGAAGGTCAGCTGGATGACAAGGAAATCGAGATCGAAGTCGCCGAAGTGGCCGGCATCGAAATCGCCACGCCGCCCGGCATGGAAGAGATGACCAACCAGTTGCAGTCGCTGTTTGCCAACATGGGCAAGGGCAAGAAGAAGTCTCGCAAGCTCAAGGTCAAAGAAGCACTGAAACTGGTGCGCGACGAAGAAGCCGGGCGTCTGGTCAATGAGGAAGAGCTGAAAGCCAAGGCGCTGGAAGCCGTCGAGCAGCACGGTATCGTGTTCATCGACGAGATCGACAAAGTCGCCAAGCGCGGTAACGTCGGCGGCGCTGACGTGTCCCGTGAAGGCGTGCAGCGCGACCTGCTGCCGCTGATCGAAGGCTGCACCGTCAACACCAAACTGGGCATGGTCAAGACTGATCACATTCTGTTCATTGCTTCCGGTGCGTTCCACCTGAGCAAACCGAGCGATCTGGTGCCGGAGCTGCAAGGCCGTCTGCCGATCCGCGTCGAACTCAAGGCCCTGACCCCGGAAGACTTCGAGCGCATTCTCAGCGAACCGCACGCCTCGCTCACCGAACAATACTGCGCACTGCTGAAAACCGAAGGCCTGAACATCCAGTTCCAGCCTGAAGGTATCCAGCGCATTGCCGAGATCGCCTGGCAGGTCAACGAGAAAACCGAGAACATTGGTGCCCGTCGTCTGCACACCTTGCTTGAGCGTCTGCTCGAAGAGGTGTCGTTCAGCGCCGGTGATATGGCCAGCACGCACGATGAGAAGCCGATTCTGATCGACGCGGCGTACGTCAACAGCCACCTCGGCGAATTGGCGCAGAACGAAGACCTGTCCCGCTACATTCTGTAGAGCGGCAAGCGGCAAGCGGCAAGCTACGGGCTGAGTTAAGCTTGCAGCTTGTTGCTTGCAGCTAAAGGCTGTTTCTATGATTCCTACCGACATCAAACTGCACAAAGCCTCGAAAACCCTGACGCTCACCTACGCGTCCGGCGAGGAGTACACCTTGCCCGCCGAATTCCTGCGCGTGCATTCCCCCTCCGCCGAGGTCCAGGGCCACGGCAAACCGATCCTGCAATTCGGCAAGCTCAACGTCGGTCTGAGCAAGCTGGAACCGGCCGGTCACTACGCACTGAAACTGACCTTCGACGACGGTCACGACAGCGGCTTGTTCACCTGGGAATATCTCTACGAGCTGGGGCGACGTCATGACGCACTCTGGGCCGATTATCTGGCCGAGCTCAAAGCCGCCGGAAAAACCCGCGATCCGGATGAGTCGATCGTCAAGCTGATGCTCTAGTCCGAGACTCTTGCTCTTTAGAGGGCATTTTCTAAATTCATCTGTTTGAATGCTCCGCTGCGTCGTCGAGGATCGGCCCGCTTGCGAAAAAAATTAAACTCGGGTAACCAATGGAGCTGGCAAGTTCCCTGCAGTGCTCTACGACTGTAAAGCAGCTATGCAGAATTAACGGTCACCCGAGCAGTAGTACCTGGCATTGGCTGTGGAACTGCACAGCAGAAAACCGGGTACTCGTCTCAGGACAATGGAGCGTCGTAGATGAGTAACAAGAATAACGATGACCTGAAGTACCAAGCCTCGGAAAACACCCTGGGGCTTAATCCCGTCGTTGGGCTACGCGGAAAGGATCTGCTGGCCTCTGCTCGTATGGTGCTGAAACAGGCCATCAAACAACCGATCCATAGCGTCAAGCACGTCACCCATTTCGGCCTCGAACTGAAGAACGTGTTGTTCGGCAAATCCGAACTGCAACCGGCCGGCGATGACCGTCGCTTCGCCGATCCTGCGTGGAGCCAGAACCCGCTCTACAAACGTTATCTGCAAACTTATCTGGCGTGGCGCAAGGAACTCCACGCCTGGATCGATGACAGCAGCCTGTCACCCAAAGACATCGCCCGTGGGCATTTCGTCATTAACCTGATGACCGAAGCCATGGCCCCGACCAACACGGCGGCCAACCCGGCAGCGGTCAAACGCTTCTTCGAAACGGGCGGCAAAAGCCTGCTCGACGGCCTCTCGCATCTGGCCAAGGATCTGGTCCACAACGGCGGCATGCCGAGCCAGGTCAACATGGGCGCATTCGAGGTCGGCAAGAGCCTTGGTGTCACCGAAGGCGCCGTGGTGTTTCGCAACGACGTGCTGGAGCTGATCCAGTACAAGCCGATCACCGAACAGGTTCACGAGCGTCCATTGCTGGTGGTGCCACCACAGATCAACAAGTTCTACGTTTTCGACCTCAGCCCGGACAAGAGCCTGGCGCGCTTCTGCCTGCGCAACAACGTGCAGACGTTCATCGTCAGCTGGCGCAACCCGACCAAGGCGCAGCGCGAGTGGGGCCTGTCGACGTACATCGATGCGCTGAAAGAAGCGGTCGATGTGGTCACCGCCATCACCGGCAGCAAAGACGTGAACATGCTCGGCGCCTGCTCGGGCGGCATCACCTGCACCGCCCTGCTCGGCCACTACGCGGCGATCGGCGAGAAGAAGGTCAATGCCCTCACGCTGCTGGTCAGCGTGCTCGACACCACCCTGGACAGCGACGTCGCGCTATTTGTCGACGAGCAGACTCTGGAGACCGCCAAGCGCCACTCGTATCAGGCCGGCGTGCTCGAAGGCAAAGACATGGCCAAGGTCTTCGCGTGGATGCGGCCGAACGATCTGATCTGGAACTACTGGGTCAACAACTACCTGCTCGGCAACGAGCCGCCGGTGTTCGACATCCTGTTCTGGAACAACGACACCACACGGTTGCCGGCCGCGTTCCACGGCGACCTGATCGAAATGTTCAAAAACAACCCACTGATTCGCCCCAACGCACTGGAAGTGTGCGGCACGCCCATCGACCTCAAGCAGGTCACCGCCGACATCTTCTCGCTGGCCGGCACCAACGACCACATCACGCCGTGGAAGTCCTGCTACAAGTCGGCGCAGCTGTTTGGTGGCAAGGTCGAGTTCGTGCTGTCGAGCAGCGGCCACATCCAGAGCATTCTGAATCCGCCGGGCAATCCGAAATCGCGCTACATGACCGGCGAAGAGATGGCGGCGAATGCCGATGACTGGCAAGAGAACTCGACCAAGCACACCGATTCCTGGTGGCTGTACTGGCAGACGTGGCAAGCCGAGCGCTCGGGCAACCTGAAAAAAGCGCCAACCAAACTCGGCAACAAGGCATATGCGCCAGGTGAAGCCTCGCCGGGCACTTATGTTCACGAGCGGTAACTGACACACCTCATTCCCCCGTGGGAGCGGGCTTGTGGTGAGGGGATTCATCCCCGATGGGTCGCGCAGCGGCCCCAAAACCTGCAATCGCGGCAACTATGATTCTCCGCGTTCGAGGGTGTGCGACTGCTTCGCAGTCGATCGGGGATAAATCCCCTCGCCACAGTGCCCGCTCCCACAAGGGATTCGAGGTGATATTGAGATTGACCCACAGGGCCTGAAGCATGCCGCAACCGTTCATTTTTCGTACCGTCGACCTGGATGGCCAGACCCTCCGCACGGCAGTACGCCCCGGCAAGCCTCACTTGACGCCCTTGCTGATTTTCAACGGCATCGGCGCCAACCTGGAGCTGGTGTTTCCGTTCGTCGCGGCGCTGGATCCGGACCTGGAAGTGATCGCTTTCGACGTGCCCGGGGTCGGCGGTTCTTCGACGCCGAACCGGCCGTATCGCTTTCCTGGCCTGGCCAAGCTGACTGCGCGGATGCTCGATTACCTCGACTACGGTCAGGTCAATGTGATCGGCGTGTCGTGGGGGGGCGCACTGGCGCAGCAATTCGCCTACGACTACCCCGAGCGCTGCAAGAAACTGGTGCTGGCGGCGACCGCTGCCGGTGCAGTGATGGTGCCGGGCAAACCGAAAGTGCTGTGGATGATGGCCAGCCCCCGGCGCTACATCCAGCCATCCCATGTCATCCGCATCGCGCCTTTGATCTACGGCGGCTCGTTCCGCCGTGACCCGACGCTGGCCGCCAGCCATGCGGCGAAAGTGCGTTCGGCAGGCAAGCTCGGTTACTACTGGCAACTGTTCGCCGGCCTTGGCTGGACCAGCATTCACTGGCTGCACAAGATCCATCAACCGACGCTGGTACTGGCCGGCGATGACGATCCGCTGATTCCGCTGATCAACATGCGCATGCTCGCTTGGCGCATTCCCAATGCGCAGTTGCACATCATCGACGACGGTCATCTGTTCCTGATCACCCGCGCCGAAGCGGTGGCGCCGATCATCATGAAATTCCTCCAGGAGGAGCGTCAACGCGCCGTGATGCACCCGCATCCAACTCCGCTCGGCGGTTAAGCCCTGCGGCAGGCTTTATGCAGGGCTTTTGTAGAAAGTGCGCGGCAGGACGCCGCGCAGGCAGCAACCCGCAACAGCGTCTATGGTGTTCTGGTTCGGTGAGTTTGTTTTTTGACCTGAAGACGAAGGAGTGTTGAGTCATGCGCGACAAACCAGCGACGGGCGTAGTGCCCAGCCCCGCCGTGTTCATCAACGCACAAAGTGCGATCACCGGTCTGCGTGGCCGGGATCTGCTCTCGACCTTGCGCAGTGTCGCCGCCCATGGTCTGCGTAATCCGATTCACAGCGCGAAACACGCCTTGAAACTCGGCGGCCAGCTCGGCCGTGTGCTGCTCGGCGAAACCTTACACCCGACCAACCCGCAGGACACTCGCTTCGCCGATCCGGCGTGGAGCCTCAACCCGTTTTACCGGCGCAGCCTGCAGGCCTATCTGGCTTGGCAGAAGCAGGTCAAAAGCTGGATCGATGAAAGCAACATGAGCGATGACGACCGCGCCCGTGCACACTTTGCCTTCACCCTGCTCAACGACGCCGTGGCCCCGTCCAACACCCTGCTCAACCCGCTGGCGATCAAGGAGCTGTTCAACTCCGGCGGTAACAGTCTGGTGCGCGGCCTCAGTCATCTGTTCGATGACCTGCTGCACAACGACGGCTTGCCACGGCAGGTCACTCGTCAGGCTTTCGAGGTCGGCAAGACCGTCGCCACCACCACCGGCTCGGTGGTGTTTCGCAATGAGATGCTGGAGCTGATCCAGTACAAGCCGATGAGCGAAAAGCAGTACGCCAAGCCGCTGCTGGTGGTGCCGCCGCAAATCAACAAGTACTACATCTTCGACCTGAGCCCACACAACAGCTTCGTCCAGTACGCGCTGAAGAACGGCTTGCAGACCTTCATGATCAGCTGGCGCAACCCCGATGTGCGCCATCGCGAGTGGGGCCTGTCGACCTACGTTGAAGCGGTGGAAGAAGCGATGAACGTGTGCCGGGCAATCACCGGCGCCCGCGAAGTGAACCTGATGGGTGCCTGCGCCGGCGGACTGACCATCGCAGCCTTGCAAGGTCATTTGCAGGCCAAGCGGCAGTTGCGCCGCATCTCCAGCGCGACCTATCTGGTCAGCCTGCTCGACAGCCAGATCGAAACCCCGGCCACGCTGTTTGCCGATGAGCAGACGCTGGAAGCGGCCAAGCGCCGCTCCTATCAGAAAGGCGTGCTGGACGGCCGCGACATGGCGAAGATCTTTGCCTGGATGCGCCCGAACGATTTGATCTGGAGCTACTTCGTCAACAACTACCTGCTGGGCAAAGAACCGCCCGCCTTCGACATCCTTTACTGGAACAACGACAACACCCGCCTGCCCGCCGCGTTTCACGGCGATCTGCTGGACTTCTTCAAACACAACCCGTTGACCCATCCCGGCGGCCTGGAAGTGTGCGGCACGCCGATCGATCTGCAAAAAGTCACCGTCGACAGCTTCAGCGTCGCCGGCATGAACGATCACATCACGCCGTGGGACGCGGTGTATCGCTCGACCCTGCTGCTGGGTGGCGAGCGCCGCTTCGTGCTGTCCAACAGCGGCCACGTGCAAAGCATCCTCAACCCGCCAAGCAACCCGAAAGCCGCGTACGTCGAGAACGGGAAGATGAGCAGCGACCCACGCGCCTGGTACTACGACGCCAAACACGTTGATGGCAGCTGGTGGCCGCAGTGGCTGGAATGGATTCAACAGCGCTCCGGTGCCCAGCACGAAACCACGTTTACCCTCGGCAACCCGAACTATCCACCGATGGAGGCCGCGCCCGGTACTTACGTGCGTGTGCGCTGACGCTTAACCGAACTTTTCTAAGAAGACTGGATGAAAACCCGCGACCGGATTCTCGAATGTGCTCTGCAACTGTTCAACGAAAAGGGCGAGCCAAACGTCTCCACCATGGAGGTTGCCAACGAAATGGGGATCAGCCCCGGCAACCTCTACTACCACTTCCACGGCAAGGAACCGCTGATACTCGGGTTGTTCGAACGTTTCCAGAATGAACTGGCGCCGCTGCTCGATCCGCCCTCGGATGTGGAGCTGGCGCCGGAGGATTACTGGCTGTTCCTGCATTTGATCGTCGAGCGACTGGCGCAGTATCGGTTTCTGTTTCAGGACCTGTCGAACCTGGCCGGACGGTTGCCGAAACTGGCGAAGGGGATTCGTCATTTGCTCAATGCTCTGAAGCGCACGCTGGCGTCATTGCTGGCACGGTTGAAAGCGGGCGGGCAGTTGGTCAGTGATACCCAGGCGTTGGGGCAACTGGTGGAGCAGATCACCATGACCCTGCTGTTCTCGCTGGACTATCAGCGGATTCTTGATCGTGAGGGTGAGGTCAGACTCGTCGTGTACCAGATCATGATGCTGGTGGCGCCGCACTTGCTGCCGCCGGTGAAAGTGGCGACCGAACGGATGGCCCTGCAATACCTTGAAGATCACGACTGAAATCAAGAGCCCCTCACCCTAGCCCTCTCCCTGTATGTACCGGAGACATGGTGGACACATGTTCGGAGACATGGTGGACGGTTTTAGATCTTCTTACCTGCCGTAACGATCTGCAAGTTCAAGTCGATTCGGGCAATACGATGTCTACTCCAGTAGACATCGTGGATGCCATCTTCCGTCGTTTCCCGGATAGCTACTGACCTCCCATAAAAAGCTTTTCCGACTGTGTATTCACGGTTCCGCCAGTAGATCTCGCCCTTCACCTGAACCTTCCTGACCACATCCCCATCGTCGTACTCCGGCGCCGCGGGCTGCTCCTGATATTCCCGTGGGCTGCTGCTGTAGCGAGTAGCAGGCACCTGCATGTCCAACGCTTGATGTGGACGCTTCTGGTTGTAGATATCACGCCAGATATCAAACGCGCGTTGTGCACCGTTGAGATCAATAAAATGTCGGTCTCGCAGGACTTCATTTTTCAGGCTGCGGTGGAAGCGTTCCAGCTTTCCTTGGGTTTGCGGATGATAAGGTCGAGAGTGCCCGACCTTGATGCCCTGACTCATCAGCCAGACCTCCAGCGCGGTATAAACGCCAGTCTGGTCACCCCAGGGTGAACCGTTGTCCATCGTCATGCGCAAAGGCAGACCATGACGCCGAAAGACCCGGATTAGATGCTCCTGAACGGTTTCACGTCGCTCATCGAGGCAGGCCGCGATACACAGCGAAAACCGCGAATGATCGTCCAGTATCGTCAACGGATGGCAACGTCCCTGAGCCAGGCTGATATGGCCCTTGAAGTCCATCTGCCAAAGATCGTTGGGCGCTTCATGCTCGAAGCGGATAAACGGTTTAATCTCAGCGGCCTTTGAATCAACGCGTGAATGACGCTGTAAAACCGCATGCACGGTACTGACCGAAGGCATTACTACGCCGCTGTCTTCCAGCACACGTTTGAGCTTGCGAGCGCCCCAAGCCGCGTATTCCTCACTCACGGTCAGAATCTGCTGCTCAACCTCTTCAGCGCAGCGTTTGGGTGACGTCTTCGGTCGTCGAGACTGATCGATCAAGCCCTCTGCACCTGAAGTTTCAAACCTGTTGAGCCATTTGTAGGCAGTGCTTGGGCTGATATTGAATCGGCGGCAAAGCTGCCGGACATTGGCTCCTTCTTGCCGAGCCAAATGCACAAACTCTGAACGAAGCTGCACGGTGGACACCTCTTCCCAGGACACAGGTCATCTCCTTGGTGATGAGCAATGTGTCTATTAAAAAGTGTCCACCATGTCTCCGAACACCTGTCCACCATGTCTCCGGTACATACACTCCCAGAGGGAGAGGGGACTTATCCGGGGATGCTGATGAGTTACGCCGACCTGAAATCTCTCTATTGAATCCATAATCGACTCGGTTTTTCCGGTCGATGCATGACGTAAGACATTGCGGTCGGCCCCCTCTCCCTCTGGGAGTGTATGTACCGGAGACATGGTGGACACATGTTCGGAGACATGGTGGACGGTTTTAGATCTTCTTACCTGCCGTAACGATCTGCAAGTTCAAGTCGATTCGGGCAATACGATGTCTACTCCAGTAGACATCGTGGATGCCATCTTCCGTCGTTTCCCGGATAGCTACTGACCTCCCATAAAAAGCTTTTCCGACTGTGTATTCACGGTTCCGCCAGTAGATCTCGCCCTTCACCTGAACCTTCCTGACCACATCCCCATCGTCGTACTCCGGCGCCGCGGGCTGCTCCTGATATTCCCGTGGGCTGCTGCTGTAGCGAGTAGCAGGCACCTGCATGTCCAACGCTTGATGTGGACGCTTCTGGTTGTAGATATCACGCCAGATATCAAACGCGCGTTGTGCACCGTTGAGATCAATAAAATGTCGGTCTCGCAGGACTTCATTTTTCAGGCTGCGGTGGAAGCGTTCCAGCTTTCCTTGGGTTTGCGGATGATAAGGTCGAGAGTGCCCGACCTTGATGCCCTGACTCATCAGCCAGACCTCCAGCGCGGTATAAACGCCAGTCTGGTCACCCCAGGGTGAACCGTTGTCCATCGTCATGCGCAAAGGCAGACCATGACGCCGAAAGACCCGGATTAGATGCTCCTGAACGGTTTCACGTCGCTCATCGAGGCAGGCCGCGATACACAGCGAAAACCGCGAATGATCGTCCAGTATCGTCAACGGATGGCAACGTCCCTGAGCCAGGCTGATATGGCCCTTGAAGTCCATCTGCCAAAGATCGTTGGGCGCTTCATGCTCGAAGCGGATAAACGGTTTAATCTCAGCGGCCTTTGAATCAACGCGTGAATGACGCTGTAAAACCGCATGCACGGTACTGACCGAAGGCATTACTACGCCGCTGTCTTCCAGCACACGTTTGAGCTTGCGAGCGCCCCAAGCCGCGTATTCCTCACTCACGGTCAGAATCTGCTGCTCAACCTCTTCAGCGCAGCGTTTGGGTGACGTCTTCGGTCGTCGAGACTGATCGATCAAGCCCTCTGCACCTGAAGTTTCAAACCTGTTGAGCCATTTGTAGGCAGTGCTTGGGCTGATATTGAATCGGCGGCAAAGCTGCCGGACATTGGCTCCTTCTTGCCGAGCCAAATGCACAAACTCTGAACGAAGCTGCACGGTGGACACCTCTTCCCAGGACACAGGTCATCTCCTTGGTGATGAGCAATGTGTCTATTAAAAAGTGTC
This sequence comes from Pseudomonas sp. Seg1, assembly GCF_018326005.1. Classification (NCBI taxonomy): domain Bacteria; kingdom Pseudomonadati; phylum Pseudomonadota; class Gammaproteobacteria; order Pseudomonadales; family Pseudomonadaceae; genus Pseudomonas; species Pseudomonas sp. Seg1. The sequence continues at coordinate 465,036 of NZ_AP021903.1, read as the reverse complement.
CACCATGTCTCCGAACACCTGTCCACCATGTCTCCGGTACATACAGAGAGAGGGCTGGGGTGAGGGTTTGCTTTTAAAATACACAAAAAAACGCCCGGCGTTCACAGGCCGGGCGTTTTGTTTTGCCCTGAAGAATCAGGACTGACTGGTTGGTGTCGACGGGGTCGATGCAGCAGTCGGGGTGGCTACCGGAGTCGGTGCAGCGGCGGAGTTCGACGCGCTGGCCGGGGTTGCCGGGGTGGCAGGCTTGGCTGCAGCGGCAGGCGCTGCCGGTTTCGGCGCAGCGGCTTTCGGTGCGGCCGGCTTTTTCACAGCCGGTTTCTTCGCCGCAGCGGGTTTGGCCGCTGGTTTGGCCGCTGGCTTGGCGGCAGCGGTTTTCGCTGCTGGCTTGGCGGCTGGCTTCGCTGCGGTTTTAGCGGCAGGTTTCGCGGCAGCCTTGGCAGCTGCAACCGGCTTGGCCGCTGCTTTCGCAGCAGGTTTGGCGGCAGCCGTTTTCGCTACGGATTTAACTGCTGCTTTAGCCTTCGCCACCGGTTTGGCAGCCGCTTTGGCCAAAGGCTTGGCCGCGGTTTTTGCCGCTGGTTTAGCTGCGGCGGTTTTGGCTGCCGGTTTGGCTGCTGCGGTTTTCGCCGCCACAGGCTGAGCTTTCAGACCGGTGAGTTTTTCGATCTGCTTGGTCAGGGTTTCAACCTTGCTGTGCAGCGCTTTGACTTCATTGCGGCTTGGCACACCCAGGCGCGAAATTGCACTGTTCAGGCGCTTGTCGAAAGCCCCTTCCAGCTCATCCCACTTGCCCAGTGCGCGATCTTTCACGCCACTGATGCGCGATTTGGCCGAAGAAGCGGAGTCCTTGGCGGCATCGACTTTTTTGCCGACTGCAGACTTGGTGAGCTTCTCGGCTTTCTCGCCGTCTTTGACCAATGTATCGAAGAGCTTGCTGCCGTCAGTGTCGATCTTCGAGTACACGCCTAAACCAGCCAGCCAGATTTTACGGGAGTAGTCTTCGACCTTCCCAATCCACGAGCTGCCTTCTTTATCGGTGTTCTTTTTACCAGCCATCCCGTTCTCCTTAAGATTTACGCGCGACGCGTTCGAGCAATGCCGTCAGCTCATCGAGCTTAGCAGAGAGTGTCTCAACGTCATGTTTAGACGGAATGCCGATACGATTCAAGGCGCTTGCTACACGGGAGTCGAACGCCTTCTCGACCTTGTCGAGCTGAACTTCGACACGACCTTTGAAAGAACTGACTTCACTCTTGGCATCGTCGATCTCGGCATTGGCCGCTTCAAGTTTTTCGGTGACGACTTTTTTGCCTTTCTTTTCAACAGTTTGACCAGCCTTGATCAACTCTTGAAAGTACTCGCTGCCCTCTTGACCGACCTTGGCGTAAGCACCCAGGCCTGCCAGCCAGATCTTGCGGGCATAGGATTTCACGTCGCTCAGAGTAGAAGTCGAAGCGTCGATTTTTTTCTTCAAAATAACTTTGGCCATGGTGCACCTCACGCGCAGAAGGTTTGAGGAACTGCCCGCAGGTTTGTCGGGCTCAGGCACAAAGTAGGCAGAAAAATTAGAAACGGCACCCTAACAACTGACATAAAAGCTTGGTCAGGCAAACACGAAACCTGTGGGAGCGGGCTTGCCCGCGATGAGGGCGGCACATCCAGAGTTTGAGTTATCTGACCCACCGCCATCGCGGGCAAGCCCGCTCTCACAGGGATTCGGGACTCTGCAAAAAATGCGTCAGACCAGCGCTTTATCCAGGGCCTTCTCGATCTCGGCTTTGATCATGCCGCTCATGGCCGACATCATCAGGCCCAGTTCCACGTCGACGCGGATCGAATCGTCGGCCACATGCACCGCACCTTTCACGCCCGAGCGCTTGAGGTTCAGGGTGTCGCCCGACCATTGCGGCTCCAGGCCATATTGATCGGAGAGTTTCTGCGCCAGTTTGTCGGCCTTCTCGCGGGCGGCTTCCTTGCCCAGGCTGTGCGCACGCTCAACACTGATTTTGGCCATTGAATGACTCCTGATTTTTGAAGATGACGATGAATGCTTGTCGGTAAATCTTGACCGCGTCTGCGGCAAATCGTCCCGAAGGTTGCCCATCTTACCTTTAGCCATTCCAAGACAAAGCATGGCTTGGGGATTAGAATGTCGCGCATTCTCTTTTGGTGACAGCGATATGACTGATCAGCGCAAAGGCAGCGATGCCGAACCCACCACTCACTTCGGCTTCAAAAACGTTCCGGAAAGCCAGAAAGCGGAAAAAGTCGCTGAGGTATTCCACTCGGTAGCCGCCAAGTACGACCTGATGAACGACCTTCTGTCGGGCGGCATGCACCGTTTGTGGAAGCGTTTTGCGATCGAACTGTCGGGCGTGCGCAGCGGCAACCGCGTGCTGGACATTGCTGGCGGTACCGGCGACCTGACCAAAAAGTTCTCGCACCTCGTTGGCCCGACCGGTCAAGTAGTGTTGGCCGACATCAACGAATCGATGCTCAAGGTCGGTCGTGACCGCCTGCTCGATCTGGGTGTGTCGGGCAACGTCGAATTTGTTCAGGCGGACGCGGAAAAACTGCCGTTCCCGGACAATCACTTCGACTGCGTGACCATCGCCTTCGGCCTGCGCAACGTGACGCACAAGGAAGACGCCCTGCGTTCGATGCTGCGCGTGCTCAAGCCCGGCGGTCGCCTGCTGGTGCTGGAATTCTCCAAGCCGACCAACGCGCTGATGTCGAAAGCCTACGACGCTTACTCGTTCGCCTTCATGCCACTGATGGGCAAGTTGATCACCAACGACTCGGAAAGCTATCGCTACCTGGCCGAATCGATCCGCATGCACCCGAATCAGGAAACCCTGAAGTCGATGATGGTCGACGCCGGTTTCGACCGCGTGACCTATCACAACATGACCGCAGGCATCGTTGCCCTGCACCGCGGCATCAAGCCCTGATGTTGCTCACCGGGCTGCTCGCCAGCGTCGAACTCGGCCTGAACCGGGTGCTGCGTCTCGACAGCACGGCGCTGCCGCGGCTGGCGCATCTGACCGGCAAGGTGATTGCCGTCGATTGCCGCAGCCCGGCGCTGCAACTGTTCATCCTGCCGAGCGATGAAGGCCTGATGCTCGCTTCGCACTGGGAAACCGGCGTCGACTGCACCTTGCGCGCTCCGGCTTCCAGCCTGATAAAACTGGCCGTGAGCAAAGACAAGACCGCGGTGTTGCACGCCCCGGAAGTCGAGCTGGATGGCGACAGCGGCGTGCTGCTGGAGCTGGCCGGTATCCTTCAGGATCTTGAGCTGGACTGGGAGTACGAACTCTCGCGCTGGCTCGGCCCGGTCGCCACGCAACTGGTCGGCGGTCACCTGCGCAGCCGCGCACGCTGGTATCAACAAGGATTTGCCAGCCTCAACCAGAATCTCGCCGAATACCTCGCCGAAGAATCGCGCACCCTCGTCGGGCAGCGTGAAGCCGAAGCGCGGTTCAGCGAACTGGACCGGATCAAACTTGATCTGGAACGTCTCGAGGCGCGTTTCGAGCGCCTTTCCCGATCCCTCGACCCAAGCGATAACGCATGAAGCTGCTTGCCGTCCGCCGTCTGTTGCGCATCCAGCGCGTCGTGATCCGCTACCGCCTCGATGACCTGCTGTTCGATCTGCCGCTGCCCTGGTTTCTCCTGGCGCTGCGCTATGTGCTGCCGTGGCGCTGGTTCCCGCGCAAGCCGCTGGAGCTGAACCGTGGCGCGCGTTTGCGCCTGGCGTTGCAGGATCTCGGGCCGATTTTCATCAAATTCGGGCAGATTCTCTCGACCCGCCGCGACCTGTTGCCGGAAGACATCGCCGATGAGCTGATGCTGTTGCAGGACCGCGTGCCGCCGTTCGATTCGCAGCTGTCGATCAAGCTGATCGAAGAGCAGCTGGGCAAGAAGATCAGCGAAGTGTTCAGCCGTTTCGACGTTGAACCGCTGGCCTCGGCTTCGGTGGCACAAGTGCACGCCGCGCAGCTGAAAAGCGGTGAAGAAGTCGTAGTAAAAGTAATCCGCCCGGGCCTGAAACCGATCATCGCCCAGGATCTGGCGTGGCTGTTCATCCTCGCCCGCGCCGCCGAAAAACTCTCCGCCGACGCGCGTCTGCTGCACCCGGTCGACGTGGTGCAGGACTACGAAAAAACCATCTACGACGAACTCGACCTGCTGCGCGAGGCGGCCAACGCCAGCCAGTTGAAGCGCAACTTCGAAGGCTCGCCGCTGCTCTACGTGCCACAAGTCTATTGGGACTGGTGCCGGCCGAAAGTGCTGGTGATGGAGCGCATCTACGGCATTCAGGTGACGGATCTGGCGACCCTTGCCGACCAGCGCACCGACATGAAGATGCTCGCCGAGCGCGGCGTGGAGATCTTCTTCACCCAGGTGTTCCGCGACAGTTTCTTCCACGCCGACATGCACCCGGGCAACATCTTCGTCAGCACCGTCAACCCGTGGAGCCCGCAGTACATTGCGATCGACTGCGGCATCGTCGGCAGCCTGACCCCGGAAGACCAGGATTATTTGGCGCGCAACCTGTTCGCTTTCTTCAAGCGTGACTACCGTCGTGTGGCGCAATTGCACATCGATTCGGGCTGGGTGCCGGCGGAAACCAAGCTCAACGAATTCGAAGCGGCGATCCGCACCGTCTGCGAGCCGATCTTCGAAAAACCGTTAAAAGATATTTCATTTGGCCAGGTGCTGATGCGCCTGTTCCAGACCGCACGACGCTTCAATATGGAAGTCCAGCCGCAACTCGTACTGCTGCAAAAGACCCTGTTGAACATCGAAGGCCTCGGGCGTCAGCTCTATCCGGACCTGGATCTTTGGAACACTGCGCAGCCGTTCCTCGAACGCTGGATGCGTGAGCGCGTCAGCCCGAAAGCCTTGCTCGGCAACGTGCAAAGCCAGTTCGAACAAATTCCGCACTTGGCGAATATGGCCCGCGATCTGCTCGAACGCATGTCCCAGCCACACGCTTACGACCCGCCGCCACCGTGGCACAAACGCAAGGACGACTGGTTCCTGCGCCTGCTCGGTTGCGCCCATCTGGCGGGCGGGGTGATCCTTGCCATCGGCGGCCCGCTGCACGAATTGGGGCATTGGCCCGCAGGGATCATGGTGGCCGTGGGCTTGTATCTGGTCGTTCGCCGATAGCCAGTTTCGTGATCGGCTGGCACACTGTTTCAACGCCTAAACCCGACTATTGAAGTGTGGGTTCGCTGTCGGAGTCGAAAATGAACAACTGGCTGGACGAGATCAAGTGGGACGCTGATGGCCTGGTGCCGGCGATTGCCCAGGATCACAAGACCGGACGCGTACTGATGATGGCTTGGATGAACCGCGAAGCGCTCGAGCTGACCGCTGCGGAAAACCGTGCAATCTACTGGTCACGTTCCCGTGGCAAGCTGTGGCGCAAGGGCGAAGAGTCCGGCCATGTGCAGACCTTGCATGAAATGCGTCTGGACTGTGACGCCGACGTGATCATCCTGATGGTTGAACAGATCGGCGACATCGCTTGCCATACCGGCCGTCAAAGCTGCTTTTACCGTGTCTTCGAAAACGGCGACTGGAAAACCGTCGATCCGGTGCTGAAAGACCCGCACGCAATCTACTCCGCAGGACACAAACATGAGTGACACCCTGACTCGTCTGGCCGAAGTGCTCGAAGAGCGCAAAGGCGCAGCGGCCGACAGCTCGTATGTAGCTAGTCTGTATCACAAGGGCCTGAACAAGATTCTGGAGAAAGTCGGCGAAGAGTCGGTCGAAACCATTATTGCCGCCAAGGACGCCGCCATCAGCGGTGACTGCAGCGACGTGATCTACGAGACCGCCGACCTGTGGTTCCACAGCATGGTCATGCTCGCCCAACTGGGGCAGCATCCGCAGGCCGTGCTGGATGAACTGGATCGCCGCTTCGGCCTGTCCGGACACGTCGAGAAAGCCTCGCGTCCGTCCGCCTGAACAATTTTTAGAGAGGAACAGCAACATGGGCATTTTTGACTGGAAACACTGGATCGTCATTCTGGTTGTCGTGGTGCTGGTGTTCGGCACCAAGAAACTGAAAAACCTCGGTACCGACGTTGGCGAGTCGATCAAGGGCTTCCGTAAAGCCATGAACGACGATGAAAAACCGGCTGCTGATCCAACCGTGACGCCTGCGCAGCCGGTGCCACCGGTCCAACCGCAAGCCACCGCTCAGGCCAACCCGCCGCACACCATCGACGTGCAGGCGCAAAAAGTCGAAGAGCCGATTCGCAAAGACGTGTGAGCACTGACTAATGTTTGGTATCAGCTTCTCTGAACTGCTGCTCGTCGGCCTCGTTGCCCTGCTGGTGCTGGGCCCCGAGCGTCTGCCGGGCGCTGCACGCACCGCCGGACTGTGGGTCGGCCGGCTGAAGCGCAGCTTCAACGCGATCAAACAGGAAGTTGAACGTGAAATCGGTGCCGACGAGATTCGTCGGCAACTGCACAACGAGCACATTCTGTCGCTGGAGCAAGAGGCGCGGAAGATTTTCCAGCCGGTTCAGCAGGAGCCGACGCCGGTTGAGCATGTGGGGCAGCAGACGATTCACAGCCCTGCTGCCGCGACGACGCCACCAGCACCTGCTGCCGTTGTAGCTCCGACAGAAACGGCGCCAGCCGCCGTAGAACATTCTGTTGAACACGTTGCGCCAAACGCCGCGCCGATCACAACAGCGCCTCACGACACTACTCTGCCGCCGCGAGCCCCATGAGCGATCTCCCCGAAAACGACCAGCACATGCCGCTGGTTTCGCACCTCACCGAGTTGCGCACCCGCCTGCTGCGTTGCGTAGCGGCGATCTTCATCATCTTCGCCGGGCTGTTTGCGTTCACCCAGCAGATCTACACCTTCGTCTCGACGCCGCTGCGCCAGTACCTGCCGGTCGGCGCGACGATGATCGCCACCGACGTGTCATCGCCGTTCCTGACGCCGCTGAAGCTGACGATGATGGTTTCGCTGTTCCTCGCGATTCCGGTGATCCTGCATCAGATCTGGGGGTTCATCGCGCCGGGCCTGTACAAGCATGAAAAGCGCATTGCGGTGCCGTTGCTGGTGTCCAGCATCCTGCTGTTCTACACCGGCATGGCGTTCGCCTATTACTTCGTATTCCCGCTGATCTTCAAATTCTTCGCTGCCGCCACCCCGGCCGGCGTGGAAATGATGACTGACATCGCCAGCTACCTCGACTTCGTCATGACGCTGTTCTTCGCCTTCGGCGTGGCGTTTGAAATCCCGGTGGCCGTGGTGCTGCTGGTGTGGATCGGCGTGGTCGACGTCAAATACCTGAAGAAGATCCGCCCGTACGTGATCATCGGCTGCTTCGTGGTCGGCATGATCCTCACCCCGCCGGACATCTTCTCGCAGACCCTGCTGGCGGTGCCGATGTGGATGCTGTTTGAAATCGGCATTCTGTTTGGTGGCCTGATCAGCAAGCGCGAACGTCCGGACGAAACCGCCGACGATCACAACGACCAGCCGCCAGCGACCCAGGCATGAATCTGCTGTTGCTCGAAGAGGCCGATTTCATCGCGGCCGACCGCGTCGTGCTGCGTGATCGACGCCTGACCCACATGCAGGAAGTTCACCGCTCGGAAGTCGGCGACAGCCTGCGCGTCGGGCGGATCAATGGGCTGATGGGTTCGGCCGAACTGCTTCGCCTCGAAGCGGGTGAAGCCGAGTTGCGCGTCAGTCTCGTTCAGCCGCCACCGGCCAAGCTGCCGCTGACCCTGGTACTCGCTCTGCCACGTCCGAAGATGCTCCGTCGGGTGTTTCAGACCGTGGCGACCATGGGCGTGTCGAAGGTCATTCTGGTCAACAGCTACCGGGTCGAGAAGAGTTTCTGGCAGACGCCGTTTCTTGAGCCTGACGCGATTCGCGAAAATTTGATCCTCGGTCTGGAACAGGCACGCGACACCGTGCTCCCGGAGATCATCATCGAAAAGCGCTTCAAGCCTTTCGTTGAAGACCGGCTGCCGGCGATTACCGACGGCACCCTCGGCCTGGTCGGCCACCCCGGCAACTACCCACCCTGCCCGCGCGCGCTGAACGAACCGGTGACCCTGGCCATCGGCCCCGAGGGTGGCTGGATTCCCTACGAAATCGATCTGCTGGCCAAATCCGGCCTGCAACCGGTGCAACTGGGCGAACGCATTCTGCGCGTCGAAACCGCCGTCACCGCCCTGCTCGCGCGCCTGTTCTAAATTCCACACCGATCCCTGTGGCGAGGGGGCTTGCCCCCGTTTGGGCGCGCAGCGGCCAGCGCTTTTCATTCTGCAGGCACACCGCATTCAGGCGTTTACGACGGCTGCGCCGCCGAGCGGGAGCAAGCTCCCTCGCCACAGGATCACGTCCCCCCCGGATAAATGGTGTTACAGATTGCCATCACGCGGCCGATACAGTCCCCATAAGTCCAATTAGTGGTCCGAGGGGAGTCGTCGCATGTACCGTTGGTTAGCCGAGAATCTTGGGAACGTCAGCGTCAAACGCAAGCTGGGAATCGGTTTCGGCCTGGTGCTGTTGCTGACGCTGTTGATCACCTTTACCGGCTGGACCGGCATGAGCGGCATCATCAGCCGTGGCGACAAGCTCGGTTTCATCTCCAGCCTCAACGAGCTGACCAAGGACTTGCGCCTGGCACGCCTGGACTATGAAGCACGCCGTGGCGAACAAGGCCCGGGCGCGGTTACCGAGCTGCTGAACAAACTCGATAGCGGCCTGCAAACCGCTCGCAGCCTGATCGAACAACCGTCCGATGCGGCGATGGTCGATCAACAACTGGCCGCCGTCGCCGAGTACAAACGCGCTTTCGCCGACATGACCCAAGCCACCGTGCAACGCGAAGACGCCCGCAGCAAACTCGGCGCCAGCGCCGACAACGCCGTGGCCAAGGTTTCCGAAGTCGAAAAATCCGTGCTGCAGGGCGACAGCGTCGCGCAATTCAACAGCGTGATCGAGCTGAGCAAACTGCTGCAACAGGCCCGCTATCAGGTGCGCGGCTACACCTACAGCGGCAAGGCCGAGGCCGAACAACCGGCGCTGGACGCCATCGACAATGCCCTGAAAAACCTCGAAAGCCTGCCAGCGAAACTGCCGGAACAGCACATCGCCAACCTGCAACAGGCCACCGACTCGATCAAGGCCTACCGTGCGGCAGTCGCCCAGTTCCGCGACTCCCAGGTCAATAGCGCCAAGGCCCAGGCGCGCATGTCGACTCAGGGCGACATCCTGCTCGACGTCAGCAAAAAGCTCACCGAATCCCAAACCGTGGTGCGCGACACCGACGCCGCCCACGCCAAGAACATGCTGATCATCGCGACCCTGCTGGCCGTGGCCTTCGGCCTGCTGGCCGCGTGGGCAATCACCCGGCAGATCATCATTCCGCTGAACCAGACCCTGAAAGTCGCCGAGCGTGTTGCCGCCGGCGATCTCACGCACAACCTGGTCTCGCAGCGCCGCGATGAACTCGGTCAGTTGCAACGTTCGATGCAGAGCATGACCCAAGGCCTGCGCGAGTTGATCGGCGGGATCAGCGACGGCGTCACCCAAATCGCCAGCGCTGCCGAAGAGCTGTCGGCGGTCACCGAGCAGACCAGCGCCGGGGTCAACAATCAAAAGATCGAGACCGATCAGGTCGCCACCGCAATGAACGAAATGGCCGCCACCGTACAGGAAGTTGCGCGCAACGCCGAAGAAGCCTCCGAAGCCGCCGTCGCCGCCGACCAACAGGCCCGCGAAGGCGACAAAGTCGTCGGCGAAGCCATCGCCCAGATCGAGCGCCTGGCCGCTGAAGTGGGTCACTCCACCGAAGCCATGGGCGAACTGAAACGCGAAAGTGACAAGATCGGCAGCGTGCTCGACGTGATCAAATCCGTGGCCCAGCAAACCAACCTGCTGGCGCTCAACGCGGCCATCGAAGCGGCGCGTGCCGGTGAGGCCGGACGGGGTTTCGCCGTGGTTGCCGACGAGGTGCGTAGCCTCGCCCAGCGCACGCAGAAGTCCACCGAAGAGATCGAAGAGCTGATCGTCGGCCTGCAAAACGGTACCCAGCAGGTGGCGACGATCATGGACAACAGCCGCACCCTGACCGACAGCAGCGTAGAGCTGACCCGTCGCGCCGGTGGCTCGCTGGAAAGCATCACCCGCACGGTGTCGGCGATTCAGGCGATGAACCAGCAGATTGCCGCAGCAGCCGAACAGCAGAGCGCAGTGGCGGAAGAGATCAACCGTAGCGTGCTGAACGTGCGGGATGTGTCGGATCAGACCTCGGCAGCGAGTGAGGAGACCGCGGCGTCCAGCGTTGAGCTGGCGCGACTGGGGACGCATCTGCAGATGCTGGTCGGCCGGTTCAAGGTTTGAGGTAACTCATCTTCCTCGGTTCTCTTGGGACCGAGGTGATGCTATCGCTGGCAAGCCAGCTCCCACAGGATTTGTGTCGAACACATAGGTTGTGTTCAACCCACTCACTGTGGGAGCTGGCTTGCCAGCGATGGCGTCCGAGAGTACGCCGCAGTTACAGAACCTGACGCAAAAAGGCCTGAGCGCGCGGATCCTTCGGCGCATCAAAGAACTCAGCGGGCGAGGCATCTTCGAGCAGTTTGCCGTGATCGAAGAACAACACCCGATCCGCCACTTCCCGGGCGAAGCCCATCTCGTGGGTGACGCAGACCATAGTCATGCCTTCCACGGCCAGGTTTTTCATCACATCCAGCACCTCGCCGACCATTTCCGGGTCGAGCGCCGAAGTCGGCTCATCGAACAGCATGACCTTCGGCTCCATCGCCAGCGCCCGGGCAATGGCCACGCGCTGCTGCTGACCGCCGGACAGGCGTGACGGAAACTCGTTGGCCTTCTGCGCAATACCGACCTTTTTCAGCAACTCCATGGCCTTGGCTTCACGCTCTTTCTTGCCGCGCTTGCGCACGACTTTCTGCGCCAGACAGAGGTTTTCCAGCACGGTCATGTGCGGGAACAGGTTGAAGTGCTGGAACACCATGCCGACTTCGCGGCGGTAGGCGTTGACGTCGGTTTTCGGGTCGGCCAGTTGCAGGCCGTCGATGCTCACCGAGCCGGAGTCAAACTCTTCCAGGCCATTGAGGCAGCGCAGGAAGGTCGATTTGCCGGAACCGGACGGGCCGATCACCACCAGCACTTCGCCCTTGGCGACTGAGGTGGTGACGTTATCCACAGCCCGGACCACTTGGCCACGGGTGTCGAAGACTTTTACCAGATCGCGGACTTCAATCACTTTGCGCGAGCCTCCGCTCAAGCCGGCTGGCGATTTTCGACAGCGGCAGGTTGATCAACAGGTACAGACCGGCGACGCAGAACAGAATCTCGAACGGTGAGAACGAAGTGGTGATGACTTCACGACCACTTTTCAGCAGCTCGGTAATCGCGATCACCGACACCAGCGAGGTGTCCTTGACCAGACTGATGAACTGCCCGGCCAGCGGCGGCAGCACGCGTTTGAATGCTTGCGGCAGCACCACGTGGCGCATCGATTGACCGGCACTCAGACCGAGCGAACGCGCGGCTTCGTTCTGGCCACGGGCAATCGATTGCACGCCGGAACGGATGATCTCCGCCACATAAGCACCGGTGAACAGCGACAGCGCGGCGATCCCGGCGAACTCGCGGGACAGGTTCATCACCGTGCCGATGAAGAAGTAGAAAATGAAAATCTGCACCAGCAGCGGCGTGCCGCGTACCAGTTCGACGTAGATCGTCGAGAGATCACGCAGCGTCGGGTTGTTGGAAAGACGACACAGACCGGTGACCAGACCGATCAACAGACCGAGCACACCAGAGACCACTGACAGCCAAAGCGTCGTCCACAGCCCCCACAACAGCGGCCCTGCCGCCCAATGCCGAGTGACGCCCACGACGTCGCCTTCGGCCACATCGTCGCCCTGAGCGAATTGCAGGCTGTTTTCGTCGACCGTCAGCTGCTGCTCGTCACCGGCGTCATTGCGCAGGGTGACTTGCGCGCTGCCGCCCTTGCGAACCAGTTCGCTGACAGTGGAGATATCGGCGGCGCGCTGGGTTTCCTCGGCCTGATAGGCGAAGTACTGCGGCACACGGTTCCAGCGCCATTCGTAGGACATCAGCGACGTCGCGTAGTACAACGCGCCAGCCAGGCCGATCAGCACCAGCACGGTGAGGACGTGCCAAGGCCATTGGGCTTTTTTATGTTTCATCTGTTTTACAGTTTCCGAATTCTGTGTCGCCTGGAAGGGCCTCATCGCGGGCAAGCCCGCTCCCACAGGTTTAGCGGTGAACATAAATTTTGTGTTCGCCGCTAAACCTGTGGGAGCGGGCTTGCCCGCGATTGAGGCGACTCGGTCTAACTGACCGAGTGTTATTCCATGTCCTTGAGCCACTCGGTGCTCTTGAACCACTTGTCATGGATGCGATCGTAGGTGCCGTCTTCGTGAATCTGGTGCAGGAAGTTGTTGATGAAGTTGATGCTGTCGTAGTCACCCTTCTTCAAGCCGAAGGCCAAAGGTTCGTAGGTGAACGGTTTGTCGAGGAACACCAGCTTGCCGGCACCGACCTTGTTCACCGCCACAACGTTGTACGGCGCGTCGTAGATGAAGGCATCAGCCTTGCCGTTGACCACGTCGAGCACGGCTTCCTGCTCGTTGTCGTAGCCGTGGTACTTGGCTTTGGCGATCAGCTTCTTGGCGACCATCTCACCGGTGGTGCCGAGTTTGGAGGTGATGCGGTAGTCGGCGGTGTTCAGGTCTTTATAGGACTTGATGGTGCCTTCCAGCTCCTTGCGGATCAGCAGGGTCTGGCCGACAACGATGAACGGTTCGCTGAAGTTCAGGCGCAGGTTGCGTTCCTGGGTCAGGGTCATGCCGCTGCCGATCATGTCGAACTTGTCGGTCATCAGCGCCGGGATGATCCCGTCGTAACCGGTGGAGACCAGCTCCAGCTTGACGCCCATGGCCTTGGTCATGGCTTTGAGGATGTCGACTTCGAAACCGATGATTTCGCCGCGCTTGTTGGTCATCTCGAACGGCATGTAGGTCGGATCCATGCCGACTTTCAAGGTGCCGCGCTTGACCGCGTCATCGATTGCGCCAGCGTGCGCCGCATTGACTGCAACCAGTGCCGTGACGCCGACCAGCAGCATCGCTAGATACTTCTTCATCTTCAAGTCCCCAAAACCATTGCGTTTGCGGCGCGAAAACCAACAGAGGCAGGCCAAAAAGCCCGGGTGCGCCAATTCGGGGACGGATGCTAACGCACTCGATTTTTTGCACAAGGTTTAATGGACGATTTGTTTAACAATCAAGGGTGAAGGGGCTTTTCAGCAGGCAAAAAAAACCCCGCAACATCGCGGGGTTTCTTCATCAGGCCGGTTGAGCCTGCAGGCTCACCGGTCGCAACGGCAACAGCGGCGCATGCGGATCGGCCTTCACCGAAGCCCGCCAGGCATCCAGCCACTCGGCGTGACCCTCGGCCCAGACCTGCTCGTGCAAGCGCGCCAGAGCAACCGGGTCGCTCAGCAGTTGCAGACGATCATGGTTGTTCAGCCCCGCAGGGCCAACCTTGATCGCGTGGCGAACACGTTCCTGACGCAGCCACTCGATCGGCTCGGCCTGACCGTGACGGGAAGTCGCCAGCGAGCACGCCAAGGCGTTCTGCTGCGGATCGACCACCGCGCGGACAAAACCGTCGTTCAGCGCGTGGTAACGATTTTCATGGGTGTACTGATCGGTCGCCAGCAGCGCCTGTGGCGGATTGTATTCCTCGGGGATGAGAAACAGGCTCTCGTCACGGGATTTGAGGCCCAGACCGACACGGCTGGAAATCACCGACACCGGAATCGACAGCATCAGCGAACCGACGATCGGCACCAGCCACCACAGGAAGCTCGGGTTCAGCCAGATCACCAGCAGCGCCCAGCAGAAACCCAGCAAGGTTTGCGGGCCGTGGCGCTTGACCGCTTCGCTCCATGGCGTCGAGTCGTCGTCACGTTGCGGCGAATTCCAGGTTGCGGCCCAGCCGAGGAACGCGGCGAGGACGAAACGGGTGTGGAAAATCATCCGCACCGGCGCCAGCAGCATGGAGAACAGCATCTCCAGCAGCATCGACAGAGTCACCTTGAACTTGCCGCCGAACTCTTTCGCGCCCTTGGCCCAGATCAAGATGATGCTCAACAGTTTCGGCAAGAACAGCAGCACGATGGTCGTCGAGAACAGCGCGATCGCCTTGTCCGGGTGCCATTGTGGCCACAACGGATAGAGCTGACGCGGCTCAAGGAAGTACTGCGGCTCCATCAGCGTGTTCACCGCCAACAGCGCGGTCGACAGCACCAGGAAGAAGAACCACAACGGCGCCGACAGGTAAGACATCACACCGGTGAGGAATACCGCACGGTGCACCGGGTGCATGCCTTTGACCAGGAACAGACGGAAGTTCATCAGGTTGCCGTGGCACCAGCGACGGTCACGCTTGAGTTCGTCGAGCAGGTTCGGCGGCAGTTCTTCGTAGCTGCCCGGCAGGTCGTAGGCAATCCACACGCCCCAACCGGCACGACGCATCAGCGCGGCTTCAACGAAGTCGTGAGACAGGATCGCACCGGAGAACGCACCTTTACCCGGCAACGGCGCCAAGGCGCAGTGGTCGATGAACGGCTTCATGCGGATGATCGCGTTGTGACCCCAGTAGTGGGATTCACCCAACTGCCAGAAGTGCAGACCGGCGGTAAACAGCGGGCCGTATACGCGGGTGGCGAACTGCTGCATGCGTGCATACAGGGTGTCCATGCCCGACGCACGCGGCGCGGTCTGGATGATCCCGGCGTCCGGCGTGGCTTCCATCAGGCGCACCAGACTGGTCAGGCACTCGCCGCTCATCACCGAGTCGGCGTCGAGCACGACCATGTACTTGTAGTCACCGCCCCAGCGACGGCAGAAGTCGTCGAGGTTGCCGCTTTTGCGTTTCACACGACGGCGACGGCGGCGATAGAAGATCTTGCCGAAGCCCTTGGCTTCGCGGCAGACGTCCAGCCAGGCCTGTTGCTCGGCCACGCAGATGTCAGTGTCGTTACTGTCACTCAACACGAAGAAGTCGAAGCGATCCAGATCACCGGTGGCGGCAACCGATTCGAACGTTGCCCGCAGACCGGCGAACACACGCGGCACGTCTTCGTTGCAGATCGGCATCACCAGCGCGGTGCGCGCGTCTTTGGCAATCGGCTCGTTGCCGGCGCTTTTGCCGGAGATGCGGTATTTATCGTGACCGGTGAGCAACTCGAGGAAGCCCATCAGCGCGGTCCAGAAACCGGCCGAGACCCAGCAGAACAGAATCCCGAACAGAATCAGGATGCTGGTTTGCAGCGCATACGGCAGCACTTGCGTGGCAGTTTGCAGCAGCGGTTGATGCAAGACTTCGTCGAGATCGACGAACGACCAGCCCTGGTACGGCATGATGCCTTTCATGTACCAACCGGCGACGATGGTCTGGCCGAGCATCAGCAGCAACAGAATGTAGCGGCGGATCGAACCGACGGTGCGCCAGCGCGCGGCCGGCAGGACGTTCTCGTCCTTCGGCGGCTGCGGCGGGTTGGTGCGACCGGTCAGTCGGCGCCAGCCACGCACCAGAATATTGGTGCGCCATGGCTCCGGCACGACTTTGGTCCGACGGATCGGCGGCGTCGCCTTCATGCTGACGCGACCGCTGGCGTCGAGCACCAGCATCTCCGCATCTTCAAGATCTTCGGCGGTGCTCAGGGTCAGGCGCTTGCCCACCGAAGCCTGGGCGGCTTCGGCAGGGGCGTCGAACGTCGAGGACGACAAGCGTTGGTGCAGCTCGCTGAACGACTGGCAGCCCGCGAGTTCCGCGCGCTGCTCGTCGGTCATCGGCAGATGCGCCAGGTACTCGGACAGAGTCTCTGGCTGTACTTGAGAGTTACTCATCGGCAGGCAACTGATAGCTCCAGGTCTCGGTCAGGACTTCTTCAGTCGGTGCCGATTCCGGTGTGGCTGGGGCCGCGTCCGCAGCCGCTGGCTGCTTGGCGTCTTTGTTGGCCTTGTCCTTGGCATCTGCTACTGGCTTGGCGTCAGCCTGTTTGGCCTCGGCGGCCTTGGCTTCCTTGTCGAGTTTCTCTTGTTGCTTGGCGGCAACCTTGTCGGCCTTGGCGACGGACGAATTGGACGCCGGCACCGATTTCGCCAGATCGGCGGTCACGACAGGCTGAACCAGTGCGGCACGCATCTCGGTCGACTTGCTCGCGTCCTTGATTTTCATCCGCAGGGTCAAACGCCAGCCCTTGGTTTCCGGGTTGTAGCGCACGCTGTTTTCAACCAGTTCGGCGTTGTCGCCAACACTGACCTGGCTGCGAACGTCGGCGTCCGGGGTCAGCGCCGCCAGCGATGGACCTTCGAAGTCGACCAGGTAGGCAACGCTGCCATCCGGCTGACGGATCAGGTTCGACTGCTTGACGTCACCGGTCGAACGCAGGGTCTGCGAAACCCAGGCGCTGTCCGGCGCGTGAATCGCCGCTTCGTCCATGGTCCAGTGCAGGCGGTAGGCGAAATCCAGCGGCTTGCCTGGCTCCGGCATGGTTTCCGGGCTCCAGAACGCGACGATGTTGTCGTTGGTTTCGTCGGCGGTCGGGATTTCTACCAGATCAACAGTGCCCTTGCCCCACTCGCCCTTCGGCTCGATCCAGGCGCTTGGGCGCTTGTCGTAGCGGTCGTCGAGGTCTTCGTAGTGGCTGAAATCGCGGCCACGTTGCAGCAGACCGAAACCACGCGGGTTCTCGACGCTGAAGTTGCTCACGGCCAAGTGTTTCGGATTGTTCAGCGGACGCCAGATCCACTCGCCGTTGCCGGCATGGATCGACAGACCACTGGAGTCGTGCAGTTCACGACGATAGTTGAGGACTTTCGACGGCTGGTTGGCGCCGAACAAGAACATGCTGGTCAGCGGCGCGATGCCCAGTTTGCCGACCTTGTCACGCAGGAACACCTGCGCCTTGACGTCAACAATGGTGTCGCTGCCCGGACGCAGGATAAGACGATAGGCACCGGTAGCGCGCGGCGAGTCGAGCAGCGCGAAAATTACCAGATGCTTGTCGCCCGGCTTCGGCTGTTGAATCCAGAACTCGCGGAAACGCGGGAATTCTTCGCCCGATGGCAGCGCGGTATCAATCGCCAGACCACGCGCCGAGAGGCCGTAGGTATGGCCCTTGCCGACAACGCGGAAGTAACTCGCGCCGAGCATGGTCATGATTTCGTCTTGCTTGTCGGCCTTGTTGATCGGATACAGCACACGGAAACCGGCATAACCCAGTTGTTCGGTAGCTTTCGGATCGAATTTCAGGTCGCCGAAATCGAAGCGTGTCGGATCATATTTGATCTCTTCGACGGTGTTCGCCGTGATTTCGTTGATTTTCACCGGTGTATCGAAGTGCATACCCTGGTGATAGAAGGACAGTTTGAACGGGGTCTTCTGATCAGCCCACTCAGCCTTTTCGGTGAGGAAGCGGATTTTCTGATAGTCCGCGAACTTCATGTCGCGGAATTCGTTCGGCAGGTTGCTGCGCGGGGCTTCGAATTTCTGCCCGGCCAGCTCTTTGGCCTTGGTCGATACATCGTCAAGATTGAACGCCCAAAGCTGACCGGCGCTGAGCAGGCACAGGAGCGCCGAACCCGCTACCAGGGCACTTCGCATGCGTTTGGCAGACATTTTTGCTGCATTACAGGGACTAACAATCACGAGCAACCCTCGCCGAAAACAGATCAATAAACCAACGGCCAGCTATCTATATGCCAGGTTGGCGAGCATTGTTCCGACTCCGCTGGGGCAAAATGATTCCCCAAGCGGATCCGGACAAGTCTCTACCTAAGTCAAAATGGACCAACGAACGCTGATCCCCGTAGCGCGCGATTATCTAGTAGCCCGCATGACAACGCATCAGGGGTAACAAAGTATTTATCGCGAAAACACCCTAAAAACAGTCGAAATTTCCTAAAAAGGTGTTTCAGGCGCTTTCAGGTCTGTAACAAAAAGGTAACCGGGCCATCGTTGACCAAATGCACCTGCATATCGGCGCCGAATCTACCTGATGCCACAGTGCCATGCACCTGTTTCGCTTTGCCTAATAGATAGTCGAACAATTCCTCGCCAAGGGCCGGTGGCGCCGCGGTGGAAAAGCTTGGGCGTAACCCGCTTTTGGTGTCGGCAGCCAGGGTGAACTGAGAGACCAGCAGCAACCCGCCACCGACATCCGCCAGGGACAAATTCATTTTGCCCTCGGCGTCGCTGAATACACGATAGTTAAGCAGCTTATGCAGAAGTTTGTCGGCGCTGGCACGCGTGTCGTCGGGTTCGACCGCCACCAGCACCAGCAAACCCTGGTCTACCGCGCCAACCACCTCTCCCGCCACTTCAACCCGCGCACCGCGTACGCGCTGTAAAAGCCCCTTCATGCTTCTTCGGGCGGCAAGTCGAGCAGGCGCCGGGCCATTTGGCCGGCCGCACGCACCAACGCATCGGTGATACCCGGTTCGGACGCGGCATGGCCGGCATCGCGAATGACCTGCAGCTCACTGTTCGGCCAGGCCTGGTGCAATTCCCAGGCATTGTCGAGCGGGCAGATCACATCGTAACGGCCGTGAATGATCACGCCCGGCAGATGGGCGATCTTGCCCATGTCGCGAATCAGTTGATTCGGCTCAAGGAACGCATTGTTGGTGAAGTAGTGGCATTCGATCCGCGCAATCGACAATGCGCGTTGCGGTTCGGAGAAACGATCGACCACCAGCGGGTTCGGCCGCAGGGTCGCAGTGCGCCCTTCCCAGGTCGACCAGGCCTTGGCGGCGTGCATTTGGGCGATCTGGTCGTTGCCGGTCAGGCGTTTGTGGAACGCGCTGAGCAGATCATCGCGCTCGTCCAACGGAATCGGCGCAATGTAGTCCTGCCAGTAATCGGGGAACAGACGGCTGGCACCGGCCTGGTAGAACCATTCGATTTCCTGCGGACGGCAGAGAAAGATCCCACGCAGGATCAGGCCATGCACACGCTCCGGGTGAGTTTGCGCATAGGCCAGCGCCAGGGTCGAACCCCACGAGCCGCCAAACAGCACCCATTTATCGATGCCCAGATGTTTGCGGATGCGCTCAAGGTCGGCGACCAGATCCCAGGTGGTGTTGTTTTCCAGGCTGGCGTGCGGGGTGGAACGGCCGCAACCGCGCTGGTCGAAGGTGACAATGCGATACAGGTTCGGATCGAAATAGCGACGGCTTTGCGCGTCGCAACCGGCGCCGGGACCGCCGTGGATGAACACCACCGGCAAACCCTCCGGCGAACCGCTTTCGTCGACGTACAGCGTATGGGTGTCGTCGACAGCCAGATCGTGCCGGGCGTGAGGTTTGATCTGCGGAAACAAAGTCTGCATTGCGCGCTCCGTAAGGGGTCGAGGTCATCCCTGGGGGGACTTCTATTATTCTGCCGATGGGCATCATAAACCCGATTTACGTCAATGAGCATGCCTGTGCACTACCGCAAATTTTTCTGCTGCATACAAAACCTGTGGGAGCGAGCCTGCTCGCGAATGCGGTGTGTCAGTCAACGCAAATATTGGCTGACCGGACGCCTTCGCGAGCAGGCTCGCTCCCACAGGGGGTTATGCGGTGTAGTGAGACTTTGCCCAGGCCAGATAGTGCTGCAGCAGCTCCTTGAGCACCACCCGCGTCGGCTCGGCCAGGTCAGGGCGATAGCGGAACGGTTCGAACTCTTCCATATACGTGCACTGGCCCAGTTCCAGTTGCACAGCGTGAATGTTCTCGGCCGGGTTGCCGTAATGACGGGTGATGTGGCCGCCCTTGAAGCGCCCGTTGAGCACATGGCTGTAATCGTCGTGACGGGCGCAGATCGCTTCCAGTTGCGTGGCCAACTGTGGATCGCAACTGGCACCGTTGAAGGTGCCGAGGTTGAGGTCCGGCAGCTTGCCTTCGAACAGGTGCGGGATGATCGAGCGGATCGAATGCGCATCGAACAGCAGCGCGTAGCCAAACTCAGCCTTCAGCCGCGCCAACTCTTCCTGCAAGGTGCGGTGATACGGCGTCCAGATCTGTTCCAGATACGTCGCGCGCTCTTCTTTCGAAGGCTCCAGCCCTTCTTTGAACAGCGGGATGCCATCGAACAAGGTCGCCGGGTACAACCCGGTGGTGGCGCCGACGTACAGCGGCTTGTCGTCGGACGGACGATTCAGGTCGATGACGAAACGCGAATATTCGGCAGCCAGGGTGCTGGCGCCCAGCTCTTGGGCGAAATCGTAGAGCTGCGGGATGTGCCAGTCGGTGTCCGGCAGGCTTTTCGCGTCCGCGATCAACCCGGCCTCGACCGCAGGCGTCAGGCGCAGACCCGCGTGAGGCATGCTGATCAGCAGCGGCACGCGTCCTTGTTTGAAACTCAGAACCTTATCCACAACCGCTCTCCTACAGACTTGATTCAACGCCGTGACGCACGACGCGTTTGTCCAGATCACCACCGAGCCAATAAGCCAGATCCGCCGGACGATCGATGTGCCAGGCAACAAAATCCGCGACCTTGCCGACTTCCAGCGAACCGTGGGTATCAGCCATGCCCAGCGCTTGCGCGGCGTGAATCGTCGCACCGGCCAAGGCTTCTTCCGGGGTCATGCGGAAACAGGTGCAGGCCATGTTCAACATCAGCCGTAACGACAGCGCCGGCGAGGTGCCGGGGTTGAGGTCGCTGGCGATGGCGATCTTCACTTTGTGTTTGCGCAGGGCGTCCATCGGCGGGAGTTGGGTTTCACGCAGAAAGTAGAACGCCCCCGGCAGCAACACCGCGACGGTGTCGGATTCGGCCATGGCGATGGCGTCGGCCTCATCCATGAACTCCAGGTGATCGGCGGACAGCGCCTTGTAGCGTGCGGCGAGGCTGGAGCCATGCAGCGATGACAGTTGTTCGGCGTGCAGCTTCACCGGCAGACCGAGTTTCTGTGCAGCGATAAACACACGTTCGACCTGATCCGGCGAGAACGCCAGATATTCGCAGAACGCATCCACCGCATCGACCAGCCCTTCGGCGGCCAATGCCGGCAGCATCTCGGTGCAGATCAGATCGATGTAATCGTCAGCGCGATCCTTGTATTCCGGTGGCAACGCGTGAGCGGCCAGACAGGTGCTGCGCACGCTGATCGGCAGCTCTTTTTCCAAGCGACGAATCACTCGGAGGATCTTGCGTTCGTTGGCCAGATCGAGGCCGTAGCCGGACTTCATTTCGACTGTGGTCACGCCGTCGCGCATCAGGCTTTTCAGACGCTTGGCGGCGCTGGCGAACAGCTCGTCTTCAGTCGCTTCGCGAGTCGCGCGCACGGTGCTGGCGATGCCGCCACCCTGCGCGGCGATCTCGGCATAGCTGACGCCTTGCAGGCGCTTTTCGAATTCGCCGCTGCGGTTGCCGCCGAACACCGTATGGGTGTGGCAGTCGATCAGACCGGGGGTGACCCACGCACCTTGCAGGTCATTGACCGCCGGGTATTCGCCGGAGGGCAATTGATCGCGCGGGCCGATCCACTCGATGAGCGCACCGGACGTCACGATGGCCGCATCCTCGATGATCGAATAGACGCCTTGCGCCATGGTTGCGACGTGGCAGTGTTGCCAGAGGGTTTTCACTGTTGGCCTCCGTTTGGATTGATGATCGTTCCCACGCTCTGCGTGGGAATGCAGCCCGTGACGCTCCGCGTCACTGGACGCGGAGCGTCCCTTGAGGCATGCCCACGCAGAGCGTGGGAACGATCAGTGGGTAGGGTTAAAGGCTAGGCAGCAATTTCGCCGGAACCAGCTCGGTCAGGCACCGCGAAGCCAACAACTCAGTCGCCGCATTGATGTCCGGCGCAAAGAAGCGGTCCTTCTCGTAGAACGGCACTTCCTTACGCAGAATCGCCCGGGCTTTCTCCAGCTTGGCCGAGGTTTTCAGACCATTACGCAGATCCAGCCCCTGCACCGCCGCCAACCATTCCACCGCGAGAATCCCGCGGGTGTTCTCTGCCATTTCCCACAGACGCTTGCCTGCCGCCGGGGCCATCGACACGTGGTCTTCCTGGTTGGCCGAAGTCGGCAAACTGTCCACCGAATGTGGATGGGACAGCGCCTTGTTCTCGCTGGCCAGTGCTGCCGCAGTCACCTGGGCAATCATGAAGCCAGAATTCACGCCGCCATTGGCCACCAGGAACGGCGGCAGTTGCGACATGTGTTTGTCCATCATCAGCGAGATACGACGCTCACTCAGCGAGCCGATTTCGGCGATGGCCAAGGCCATGTTGTCAGCCGCCATGGCCACCGGTTCGGCGTGGAAGTTACCGCCGGAAATCACATCGCCTTCGGCGGCAAACACCAACGGGTTATCCGATACGGCGTTGGCTTCAACGGCCAGCACTTCGGCAGCCTGGCGGAACTGGGTCAGGCACGCGCCCATGACTTGTGGCTGACAGCGCAGCGAGTACGGATCCTGAACCTTTTCGCAGTTCTGGTGCGAGTCGGAGACTTCGCTGCGCTCGCCGAGCAGATCGCGGTAGGCAGCGGCAGCATCGATCTGGCCTTTCTGGCCGCGAGCCGCGTGGATCCGCGCATCGAACGGCGAACGCGAACCCAGCACCGCTTCGACCGTCAGACCGCCCAGCGCAATCGCGCCGGCAAACAGATCTTCGCCCTCAAACAAACCACGCAGCGCAAATGCCGTGGAAACCTGCGTGCCGTTGAGCAGCGCCAGGCCTTCTTTCGCGGCCAGTGTCAGCGGAGTCAGGCCAGCCACTTTCAGCGCTTCAGTGGCTTCCATCCACTCGCCCTTGTAACGCGCCTTGCCCTCGCCCAGCAGTACCAGCGACATGTGCGCCAGCGGCGCGAGGTCGCCCGACGCACCCACCGAACCTTTCAGTGGAATGTGCGGATAAACCTCGGCATTGATCAGCGCGATCAGCGCGTCGATCACCACGCGACGGATGCCGGAGAAACCACGGCTGAGGCTGATGACCTTGAGCACCATGATCAGCCGCACCAGGTCATCACTGATCGGTTGGCCAACGCCGGCGGCGTGGGACAACACCAGCGAGCGCTGGAGGTTTTCCAGGTCTTCACTGGCGATGCGGGTCGAGGCCAGCAGACCGAAACCGGTGTTGATGCCGTAGGCGGTGCGGTTCTCGGCGAGGATCTGTTCAACGCAAGCGACGCTGGCCTCGATCTGCGCGGAGGCGCTGTTGTCGAGGCTCAGCTTGACCGGGTTCTGATAAACGTCACGCAGTTGGGCCAGGCTCAGTTGGCCGGGGATCAGGTTCAGCGCAGTCATTTAAATGCTCCTTTTGAGAGTTTGTTATTAACTACCAGTCGCTCCGGAGCATTCCGTTATCCGTCGCCTCTCGCCTTCTGAGCGATCCGCGCCTTGGCACGCTGGTATGGGTATTGTCAGTGCAGATTCGGTAATACGTTGTGCAGCGAATTCGGGTTTTTCAGAACGCTTGCGGCGGCGGCGATATCCGGCGCCAGCCAGCGATCCTGATCGTAGGCCGGGACCGTTTCGCGCAGCAGTCGCCACGCCCGGTCAGTGCCCGCGCCGAAGCGTTGCTCCTTGAGGAATTCAAACGCCTGTGCCGCCAGCAGATATTCGATGGCGAGGATCTGCGTGCAGTTTTCCAATGCGCGATGCAGCTTCAGCGCGGCGTTGGTGCCCATGCTCAGATGGTCTTCCTGAAGGCCTGAGGTGATGTAGTTGTCGAGCACCGCCGGTTGCGCCAATTGGCGGTTTTCCGCACACAGCGACGCGGCGACGTATTGCACGATCATCATCCCCGAGTTAACCCCCGGATTGGCCACCAGAAACGCCGGCAGACCGCTGACGTGCGGGTTCACCAAGCGATCGAGACGACGCTCGGCAATCGAGCCGATTTCGGCCATGGCAATCGCCAGCAAGTCCGCCGCCATCGCCACCGATTGCCCGTGCGGATTGGCTTGGGACATGACGCGGAAATTGTCCGGCGAGCCCAGCAACAGCGGGTTGTCGGTGCAGCCGTTGAGTTCGGCTTCGACTTGTTTGATCGCATGTTCCAGTTGATCGCGTGCAGCGCCGTGCACCTGCGGGATCGAGCGAATGCTCAGCGCATCCTGAGTGCGAATGCCTTTGCTCGAAGCAATCACTTCACTGCCATCGAGCAGCGCACGCAGGTTGACGCCGACGTGCTGCATGCCCGGGTGTGGTTTCAGGGCGATGATCTCGGCATCGAACGCGTCGATCTGACCGCGCTGGGCCTCAAAGCTCATGGCACCAATCACGTCGGCCCATTGCACCAGTCGCGTGGCGTCGGCAATTGCCAGACAACTGAGGCCGGTCATGCATGGTGTACCGTTGACCAGGCACAAACCGTCCTTCGCACCGAGTTGCACCGGTTGCAGACCTTCTTCGGCCAACGCCTGTTGCGCGGAGGTGATCTGCCCGCGATAGCTGACATTGCCGACACCGAGCAGCGTAATGCCGATGTGCGCCATGTGGGTCAGGTAACCCACCGAACCTTGCGACGGCACTTGCGGGGTGATGCCGCGATTGAGCAGCGCCAGCAACGCTTCGACGACACGCCGATGAATACCGGACTTGCCATGGCTGTAGTTGTGGATCGCCGCGCAGATGATGGCCCGGGTCTGCTCGTCGGGCAGTACCGGGCCAACGCCGCAGGCGTGGCTGAGCAGTGTGTTGCGCGAGAGCTGGCTGAGTTGTTCGTCTTGCAGCGAGACGTTGGACAAGCCGCCAAGACCGGTGTTGACGCCATAGGCGCGCTCGCCGCTTTCGACGATGCGCTGAACGATGCCTTGGGCGTTTTCGATGCGCGCCCAGGTTTCGCTCGACAGCTCAAGTTGTGCACCGTGACGGGCGACGGCGACCACGTCCTGCCAACGCAGGTGGCCGCCGGTGATGATGATTTTTTCAGCCTGGGACATCTAAAACCTCAACCGTAATATTGATGCAGCTTCACTGGCCCCATCGCTGGCAAGCCAGCTCCCACAGGATCTCCAGTGTTCACACAATCTCTGTAGGAATCGGGCCTGCCAGCCCTCAGGGTTCACACAATCCCTGTGGGAGCTGGCTTGCCAGCGATGGGGCCAGTCAGTGCAATGCATTATTCAGATCAAACCACCGCAGCACGCCGCTGCACGAACCGGTCGACATACTCATCCGCCGGCGAATGCAGGATCTCTCGCGGCGTCCCCACCTGAATCAGCCGCCCATCCTTGAGAATCGCAATGCGATTGCCGATACGCACCGCCTCATCAAGGTCGTGGGTGATGAAGACGATGGTCTTGTGCAGAGTCTTTTGCAGCTCCAGCAACTGATCCTGCATCTCGGCGCGGATCAGCGGATCCAGCGCACTGAACGCTTCGTCCATCAGGATGATGTCGGTGTCCGCCGCCAAGGCGCGGGCCAGGCCGACACGCTGACGCATGCCGCCGGAGAGCTGGTGCGGGTATTTGTTTTCGTAGCCTTTAAGGCCCACGGTGTTGATCCAGTGCAGCGCACGCTCCGAGCACATTTGCTTGCTCTCGCCGCGCACCTTCAGGCCGTAGGCAACGTTGTCGAGTACGGTCTTGTGCGGCAGCAGGCCGAAGCTCTGGAACACCATGCTGATCTTGTGCCGGCGAAATTCGCGCAGGGCTTCCATGTCGTATTGCAGGATGTCCACACCGTCG
Organism: Pseudomonas sp. Seg1; assembly: GCF_018326005.1. NCBI lineage: Bacteria > Pseudomonadati > Pseudomonadota > Gammaproteobacteria > Pseudomonadales > Pseudomonadaceae > Pseudomonas > Pseudomonas sp. Seg1. The sequence continues at coordinate 439,272 of NZ_AP021903.1, read as the reverse complement.
ACCAGAATCGCGCCGCTGGTCGGGTCGATCAGACGATTGAAGTGGCGCACCAGCGTCGATTTGCCGGAGCCGGACAAGCCCATGATCACGAAGATTTCACCGGTGCCGATGCTCAGTGACAGGTCGTTGACGCCGACCACACAACCGGTTTCGCTCAGCACCTGATCCTTGGTCTTGCCTTGGCCAACCATGGCCAGAGCGTCCTTGGCGCGGTTGCCGAAAATCTTGAAGACGTTTTTGACTTCGATCTTGCTCACGGTTGTGTTGCTCATTTGCTCACCTCATGCCGTGGCCGACCGTACGCCTGAGTAATGCGGTCGATGACCACTGCGAGAATCACGATCGCCAGACCGGCCTCAAGACCGCGTCCGACGTTGAGGGTCTGAATGCCCACCAACACATCTTCACCCAGGCCACGGGCACCGATCATCGAGGCAATCACCACCATCGACAGGGCCATCATGGTGGTCTGGTTGATCCCGGCCATGATGCTCGGCAGGGCCAGCGGCAGTTGCACGCCAAACAGTTGCTGCCAGCGATTGGCGCCGAACGCATTGATCGCTTCCATGACTTCGCCGTCGACCTGGCGAATGCCCAGATCGGTCAGGCGGATCAGCGGCGGTGCGGCGTAGATCACCGTGGCGAAAATCGCCGGCACCTTGCCCAGGCCGAACAGCATCAGCACCGGAATCAGGTACACGAAACTTGGCATGGTCTGCATGATGTCGAGCAGCGGCATCAGCACCGAACGCAGGCGATTGCTGCGCGCCGAGAGAATCCCCAGCGGGATGCCGATCAGCACCGAAATGATCGTCGCGACCATCATCAGCGCCAGGGTCTGCATGAGTTTGTCCCACAGGCCGACAGCGCCAACGAGGAACAGCAGACCGACGATGACAGCGGTGGTCACCACTTTGCGCGTGGCATGCCAGGCGACGACACCGACAATCGCCAGCATCAGCCACCACGGCGCGGCGCGCAGCAGGCCCTCGAGATTGACGATGGCCCAGAGCAGGGTGTCGGAGATGTGGCGGAACACATCACCGTAGTTGGTCACCAGCGAATCGACCCAACCGTTGACCCAGTCGGCGATGGAAAAGGTAAAGCTTTCGGGAAACATAAGAGACTCTCAATCAAGGGGTTGCGATCAAGCGTCCGACTGCTGTTGCCAGCAGTCGGCAAAACTCAACCTACAAGGCCGCGTCGATTTTCCTGGCTGCGTCGTCGCTCACCCATGCGTGCCAGACCTCAGGATGTTCCTTGAGGAAGATTTTCGCCAGTTTTGGCGACTCGATACGTTCCTTCGCCATGCGTCCCAGGTTCTGGTTCAACAGGTCGATCGGCAGGTTGACCTTTTCCAGCACGGCCACCAGTTCCGGGGCTTCGTCGTGGAAGGTCTTGGACAGGCCGACCTTGATGCTCACGGTCTTGTCGACGCCGGGTTTCTCTTCGAGTTTGACCAGATCAACCTGGCCCATCAGCGGGGTTGGCGACCAGTAGTAGAACAGGATCGGCTCGCCACGCTTGTAGCTCGACAGCACCGCCGCATCGAGTGCCGGGCCGGTGCCCGGACGGAAGTTGGTGTAGCTGTTTTCGAGGCCGTAGCTCTTGAGCATTTCGCTGTTGTCCAGCTCACAGGTCCAGCCGGCCGGGCAGTTGTAGAAACGGCCTTTCGATGGCTCTTCGGCGTCCTTGAACACGGCGGCGTATTTGCCCAGATCAGCGATGTTTTTCAGGTCTGGCGCTTTCGGCTCAAGCTTGCGCTTGGCGTCGCCCTCGATCACGTAGCGCGGCACGTACCAGCCTTCCACCGCGCCCACCACTGGCGCGCCGACACCGACGACTTTGCCGGCCTTCTCGGCCTTGTTCCAGACCTCGCTGCGGCCGACCCACTCTTCGGCGAACACTTGAATATCGTTGCTGCTCAGGGCGTTCTCCATGGTGATGGAGTTGCCCGGCAGGCTGTCGGTCTTGCAGTCGTAACCTTTCTCCAGCACCACTTGCAGGACGTCGGTCAGCAGCATGCCGCTTTCCCAGTTCAGACCGGCGAATTTCACCGGTTTGCCGGACTCGCACCAACCGGCGGCCTGAGTGGCACCGGCACTGGCGAGCAGGCCCATGGAAAGCAAAGTGGTCAGCAGGGTCTTGTTCGATTTCATTGTCGTGACGCTCCTAATCATGAATTGGGCTTACGGCAGTCAAGAGGCATCCAGCCCTGTCCACGTCCAATCAGGCCTGCGCCGCTACGCGACTGGCCCCGCTTTTTTCAGGTTGTGCATGGCTGCTCTGCTCGACCGGCAGAATCAGCTGATCAGGTACAGCGCTGTGCCATTTTTTGGCGCACACGTAATACACGGCGGCAGGCAACACCAGACCGATGATCCAGGAGATATCCACATCACCCAGCGCCGCCACCAGCGGACCGGTGTAGAACTTGGTGGAGATGAACGGCAGCTGCACCAGAACGCCGAACACATAGACGCTGATCCCGAGCATGTTCCAGCGTCCGTAGCGACCGTCAGGATTGGCCAGCGCCGGTACGTCATAGCGCTCACGGGTGATGCAGTAGTAGTCGACCAGGTTGATCGCGCTCCAAGGCGTGAAGAAGGCGAGCAGGAACAGGATGAAAGACTTGAACGCACCGAGGAACGAGTGCTGGCCGAGCAAGGCGATCAGGGTTGCAGCGCCGACGATGAACAGCACGAACACCAGACGCTGCAAACGCGAGACCTGCAGGTGGCCACGGAAGCCGCTGATGATGGTCGCGATGCACATGAAACTGCCGTAGGAGTTCAGCGTCGAGATGGTCACTTTGCCGAACGCGATGCTGAAGTACAGCAACGCAGCGGTGGCACCGGTGCCGCCCAGACCGACGATGTAGGCCACTTCGTGACCGGCGAATTGACCGTTGGCGGAAGCTGCGGCGAACACACCGAGGATCATCGCCACTTGCGCACCGACCACAGAACCGGCACCGGCGGCGAAGAAGGTTTTTACCGCCGAGGTATTACTCGGCAGGTATCGCGAGTAGTCAGCCACGTAAGGGCCGAACGCGATCTGCCAGGAAGCGGCGAGCGACACCGCCAGCAGGAAGCTGCTCCAGCTGAAGTGACGGATTTGCAGGAGTGCGCCCACGTCAACCTGACTGATCAGCCGGCTGAACAGATAAACGAAGGCGATCACGCCAATGACACTGGCGACACGGCCGATCCAGTGGATCACCCGATAACCGAGCACCGTGACCACCACAATGACACTGGCGAAAAGCAGGATGCCGACGGTATCGCTGACGCCAAACAACTGGCCCAGCGCCTGACCGGACAATACCGTGCCGGTGGCAGTGAAACCGAGGTACATCAGGCACACCAACACAATCGGGATGGCGGCGCCATACACGCCGAACTGTACGCGGCTGGAAATCATCTGCGGCAGACCGAGCTTCGGCCCTTGCGCCGCATGCAGCGCCATCACCCCGCCGCCGAGCAGTTGACCGATCAACAGACCGATCAACGACCAGAACACATCACCGCCCAGCACCACGGCCAGGGCCCCGGTGACAATCGCGGTGATTTGCAGGTTGGCACCCATCCACAGGGTGAACTGGCTAAACAGACGACCGTGTCTTTCCGCTTCCGGGATGTAGTCGATCGAACGCCTTTCGATCAACGGTTTGTTGCCTGCACGATCGGTGTTAACAGCCATGATTCAACCTCTGTGGATTGTTTAATTGTTCTCTCGGGCTACTGAAACCTTGTGGGAGCTGGCTTGCCAGCGATGACGTCGGCACTTTCAACATCAATGCCAGTAGTGCCACCGCTTTCGCTGGCAAGCCAGCTCCCACAGGATCTTTATTTACCGGTAATCATCGGCAGGTTCAGACCCTGCTCCTTGGCGCAGTCGATGGCGATCTGGTAACCGGCATCGGCGTGACGCATGACACCGGTGGCCGGGTCGTTGTGCAGTACGCGGGCGATTCGCTCGGCCGCTTCGTCGGTACCGTCGCAGACAATCACCATGCCCGAGTGCTGCGAGAAGCCCATGCCGACGCCGCCGCCGTGGTGCAGGGAAACCCAGGTCGCGCCGCTCGCGGTGTTGAGCAGAGCATTGAGCAATGGCCAGTCGGACACGGCGTCGGAACCGTCCTGCATCGATTCGGTTTCGCGGTTCGGGCTGGATACCGAACCGGAGTCGAGGTGGTCGCGACCGATCACGATCGGTGCCGACAGCTCGCCGCTGCGGACCATCTCGTTGAAGGCCAGACCGAGCTTGGCGCGCAGACCCAGACCCACCCAGCAGATACGTGCCGGCAGACCCTGGAAGCTGATGCGCTCGCGGGCCATGTCCAGCCAGTTGTGCAGGTGCGCGTCGTCCGGGATCAGTTCTTTGACCTTGGCGTCGGTTTTGTAGATGTCTTGCGGATCGCCCGACAGCGCCGCCCAGCGGAACGGGCCGATGCCACGGCAGAACAGCGGACGGATATAGGCCGGTACGAAGCCCGGGAAGTCGAACGCGTTTTCGACGCCCTCTTCCTGCGCCATCTGACGGATGTTGTTGCCGTAGTCGAAGGTCGGAATGCCTTGCTTCTGGAATTCCAGCATGGCTTTGACGTGCACCGCCATCGACTGCTTGGCGGCTTTGATCACAGCGGCCGGCTCGGTCTTGGCGCGAGCGCGGTACTCGTCCCAGGTCCAGCCGGCCGGCAGGTAGCCGTTGAGTGGATCGTGGGCGCTGGTCTGGTCGGTGACCATGTCCGGGCGTACGCCGCGCTTGACCAGTTCCGGGAGAATTTCAGCGGCGTTACCCAGCAGCGCGATGGAGATGGCTTTGCCTTCTTTGGTGTACTTGTCGATGCGCGCCAGGGCGTCGTCGAGGTCTTTGGCTTGCTCGTCGACATAACGGCTTTTCAGGCGGAAATCGATGCTCACTTGCTGGCATTCGATGTTCAGCGAGCAAGCGCCGGCCAGGGTGGCGGCCAGTGGTTGAGCGCCGCCCATGCCACCGAGACCTGCGGTCAGGACCCACTTGCCGGTGAGGTTGTCGTTGTAGTGCTGGCGCCCGGCTTCAACGAAGGTTTCGTAGGTGCCTTGAACGATGCCCTGGCTGCCGATATAGATCCAGCTGCCGGCGGTCATCTGGCCGTACATGGCCAAGCCTTTGGCGTCGAGTTCGTTGAAATGCTCCCAGCTCGCCCAGTGCGGTACGAGGTTGGAGTTGGCGATCAGTACGCGCGGGGCGTTGCTGTGGGTCTTGAACACGCCGACCGGTTTGCCGGATTGCACCAGCAGGGTCTCGTCGTCGTTCAGGTTGGTCAGGCTCTCGACGATCTTGTCGTAGCACTCCCAGTTACGCGCAGCGCGACCGATACCACCGTAGACCACCAATTCTTTCGGGTTCTCGGCGACTTCCGGATCGAGGTTGTTCATCAGCATGCGCAGCGGCGCTTCGGTCAGCCAGCTCTTGGCGGTCAGCTTGTTGCCGCGTGCGGCGCGGATTTCTACGTCACGATGCTTTGTAAATGTAGTAGCAGTGGTCATCTTGTTGTCAGTCACGAAAAAGACTCCTCAGCGATCAATTCAAACCAACCCTGGCAGTGGGCAAGCAGCCTGTGCGCTTCAATGCGCGACAAGCGAATCAGTGGACGCTGCGGACTTATACGCATACGTCTTTACTTGTACATACAAGCATATGCAATCAAGCGGCCAACTTGCTGGAGGAGTGTTCAAGAAAAATCGTGGATGAGGCTGAAGAGCGCCTGAAACAAGGGTTCGGGCGTGGATGAAATTTTTCGCGAGGGGATTTTGTGGAAGGCTGATGGTTGTTACGTGGGCGCGGTTTTGCTCCACGCTGGGGCGTTCGGTAACAAGTTGGTGCACCGAAGAAACAAGAAGTGTGAATGCACTTGTGGCGAGGGGATTTATCCCCGATGGGCTGCGCAGCAGCCCCTGCTTTCTAAACAAAAACAGGGCCGCTTCGCGCCCCATCGGGGATAAATCCCCTCACCACAAGTGTTTTATATGAGCAGGGAGATCAGCGCGTAGTCAGTTCGATCACGCAGCAACCGCCATTGACCGCAACCTCAACCAGCCCGGTGTTACCGTCCAGTTGCAGGCAATCATGCCGTCCAAGCTGTGCGGTCTTTTCACCGACCGCCACTTCCAGCAACTCACTGACACTGAACACCAGCACCGTCCCCGCCGAACTGAAAAACCGCTGCTCGCCATCCAGCCACTGCAACCGCGCGCGGTAACGCTGCGGCGCGTAGATCAGGTTGAAGTCGCGGATCGCGCCACCGAGCAGTGTGCAGGACACCTGACTTTCGCCGCTGAAAGCAAACGGGTCGAGCGGTAACAATGGCCGAGTATCGTCACCGTCCACACACAGGGTCATGCCGTCGCCCTGCAACACGGTGATCACCCGCTGGTATCCGGCGAAGGTTGAAAAACCGCCCGACTCGGCGATGTCGGCAATCGACAGCCGCCAGCCAAAACCATCCAGACCGGCACCCGCGTCACGGGTGATTTCCTCGGTGCTGCCGCCGCCGTTTTTCCACGGCATGCGCGGATAACCTTCAGCGCGTAAAACCTTCACTTCACTGCTCATTTATGAAAGCGTCCTTCCAGACGATGACGAGAACCCGGGTGAATCAATCGTGCGGCGGTAACCGGCTGACGCCCCGACCACGTGCGACGACGGATCAGCAGGCACGGCTCGCCCTTCTCGATCTGCAGCAACTTGCACTCGGACGGTTCGGCAAGAATCGCCTCGACCACGTGCTCGCCTTCGGTCAGTGGCGCGACCTGATTCAAGTAGGCATAAGGGGTTTGCAGGGTGAAGTCCTGCTTGAGGTATTCCGGGGCGACCAGCGCGTTGACGAAGCGGTCTTCGATTTGCACCGGAATGTCGTTTTCGTAATGCACGATCAGCGAATGGAAGACCTTCTGTCCTTCGCGCATGTCCAGCGCCAGCGCACGTTCGGAACCGGCGGCCTCTTCTTCGAGGGTGATCACCTGGCAGGTGTGGCGATGGCCACGGGAGGCGATTTCGTCGGCTATGTTGTGCACTTCGAACAGCGCGGACTGGCTCTTCGGCTCGGCAACGAAAGTGCCGACGCCCTGCATGCGCACCAGCAGTCCGTCGGCGGTCATTTCGCGCAACGCGCGGTTGATGGTCATGCGGCTGAAGCCGAGCTGATTGACCAGCTCGCTTTCCGACGGCACGCGGTAGTGCGGCGGCCAGTTACCGCTGTCGATCTGCTGGGTGATCATCTGTTTGACGCGCGCGTACAAGGGCGCCGGACTGTCGCCCATGTTCGCGGCCAACGGGGAAACTGGAGGCGGAGTCGGCACGGTTGATCCTTGTTCGTCGGTAGAGGTTGCTAGCTTGCCGGAGTTTACCGGGCAGGCAAACGTCTGTATATGTATATACAAATAACACACGATGGGGTGCTGAACCATGTCCGCCTTCTTTGCCGAACGCGCGCTGCTGCCTAACGGATGGGCCAACAATGTACGTCTTGAGGTCAGCGCCGATGGCCTGCTGACCCGAATCCAGGCCGATTCCACCGCAGATGGCGCCGAACGGCTGAGCGGTCCGTTGCTGCCGGGGATGCCCAATCTGCACTCCCATGCCTTCCAGCGCGCAATGGCCGGGTTGGCCGAAGTGGCCGGCAACCCCAACGACAGTTTCTGGACGTGGCGCGATCTGATGTATCGGCTCGTCGGAAAAATCAGTCCGGATCAACTCGGCGTCATTGCCCGTCAGCTGTACATCGAAATGCTCAAGGCCGGTTACACCTCGGTCGCCGAATTCCATTACGTGCACCACGACAGCAACGGTCAGCCGTATGCGGACCCGGCTGAACTGGCGTTGCGCATCAGTCAGGCGGCCAGTGAAAGCGGCATCGGTCTGACCCTGCTGCCGGTGCTCTACAGCCACGCAGGCTTCGGCGGTCAGACACCCAACGATGGCCAGCGCCGCTTTATCAACAGCAGCGAAAACTACTTGAATCTGCAATCACGCTTGCAGCCGCTGCTGGCTCAGCAAAAGGCGCAATCATTGGGTCTGTGCTTCCACTCGCTGCGCGCGGTCACACCTCAGCAGATCAGCGAAGTATTGGCCGCCAGCGACAAGCAATGCCCGGTGCACATCCACATCGCCGAACAGCAAAAGGAAGTCGACGACTGCCTGAGCTGGAGTGGCCGGCGCCCGCTGCAATGGCTCTATGAAAACGCCGAAGTCGATCAGCGCTGGTGCCTGGTCCACGCCACTCATGCCAACCCGGAAGAAGTCACGCTGATGGCCAAGAGTCGCGCCATCGCCGGTCTGTGCCTGACTACCGAAGCGAACCTGGGCGACGGGATTTTCCCGGCGGTGGATTTCCTCGCTCAAGGCGGACGCATGGGTATCGGTTCCGACAGCCATGTGTCGCTCAGTGTCGTCGAGGAGTTGCGCTGGTTGGAATACGGTCAGCGTCTGCGCGATCAGCGGCGTAACCGTTTGTATGGCGCGGATCAACCGATGGTTGGCCGTACGCTGTATGACGCAGCGCTGGACGGTGGCGCTCAGGCATTGGGGCAGCCAATTGGTGCGCTGGAAGTCGGCAAGCGTGCGGACTGGATTGTGCTCGATGGCAACGATCCATATCTGGCGACCGCCAGTGGTGACGGGATTTTGAATCGCTGGTTGTTTGCTGGCGGGGACCGTCAGGTGCGCGATGTGCTGGTCAACGGCCAGTGGGTGGTGCGTGACGGGCGGCATGCTGGCGAAGAGGAAAGTGCACGCGCGTTCACCCAGGTTCTGCGCGACCTTTTAGGCTGACACAAGAACCTGGCTGATCGTTCCCATGCTCTGCGTGGGAATGCAGCCCGGGACGCTCTGCGTCTCAAAAGCGGACGCAGAGCGTCCATTGAGACACTCCCACGCGGAGCGTGGGAGCGATCAAGCATTGGTTTTGCAGTGTTCTTTAATTCGAGGTCTTGGCCATCTGCCGATCCGACGCTCGCCAGATCAGTCGCGTGGTGTCGTAACCCTGTTGCCGCGCCTTGCTCAGCAGCTCTTCACGCACCACACCGTTGACGGTCGGCGTACGTGACAGCAACCACAAGTACTTGCGACTCGGATCGCCGACGATGGCGGTCTTGTAGTCGTCGCTGACGTACAACACCCAGTATTCGCCCTTCGCCACACCCGGAATCAACCGCGAGAACCAGGTATCGAACTCGACCCACAACTTGTCGGTCTTGCCCGGCACCTGTGGATAAGCCGTGCCCTTGACCTCTTCCCACTGCCAGTCCGCGGTCATGCAGCGGTTGAACACCGCGACGTTGCCATCGGGCTTGAGGGTGTAACGGGCTTCGGATTGCGCGCAATTGCGCTGGAAATACATCGGCAGACGCGCCAGCTCATACCAGGTGCCCTGATAACGCTTGAGATTGACGCTGTTGACGGTCTTCGGCGCCAACGGATCCACGCCGGAAGTGGCGCAGCCGGCCAGTACCAGGCCAGCAAAAAGGATAAGCAATAACCGCTTCATTTTTCTTCTCCGTGGGCGCGAAGCCCCGGTTTACTTCAGGCCTTGGCCGGAAAACATCAGCACTTTGTCACCGGCGTACTGCACGCTGATAAAGCTGTTCTTGTCGCCCCAGGTGCAACTGGACATGCCGAGCGCGCCCGAACAATCGGTTGGTTTACCGAGCAACGTTTCCACTTCGGCCTTGGCCATGCCGGCAGACAGTTTCGAGTAGTTTTCCTGGTTGACCTTGCTGCATGCGGCCAACAGCACGCAAAACGACAGCAGGGCGAGGGATCGCAGCGACATGGTGTAACTCCTGGAACGAGGGGGGATGGCATGGTGCCAACCAGAAGCTTAGAAGAGAAAACCCTCTTCTGGTTCCCTCGACCGAGGGCTATTTATCTCGCCACTCGTCCGGCATTTGTCGCTAAATCAGACACTTTGTAGGGCTATTGAGCATTTCGTCGCATTTCGCAAAAGACGCCTAATCTTTGGCGCGCCGCAGTCGAAATAAGAGCAGCGCAAAGCCCCCGAGTGTGGCAAATTGCCGCCCTTTCTTGACCAGCCCCTTCGCGGTAGTTCATTCGATGACCAGAAACATGAAATTCAGCCACAAGATCTTGTTGGCTGCCGCCCTCGTGGTGGCCGTTGCGTTCGCCTGTTTCATTTTCTTCAACGACTATCGACAGCGCGAAGCTTTGGGCAGCAGCACCGAAGCGTCGATGCAGGAACTGGGCAGCCTGACCACCAGCAACATCCAGACCTGGCTGGAAAGCCGCATTCAGTTGCTGCAGTCGCTGTCGCAACAAGTGGCCGTCGACGGCAACGCTCCCGCCAGCCTGAAACGCATCATCGACCTGCCCGCCTACACCGGCAATTTCCAGCTGAGCTACTTCGGCGGTGCTGACGGCGTAATGTTCTCGGTCCCTGCCGGCAACCGCGCACCTGACTATGACCCCCGCGCCCGTGGCTGGTACAAAGCGGCCAACAGCGCGCAACAGACCATCGTCACCGAACCGTACATTGCCGCCTCGTCGGGCAAACTGGTGATCACCGTCGCCACCCCGGTACAACGCCTGGGTCAGATGATTGGTGTCGCCGGTGCCGACATCGACCTGACCAGTGTCAGCGCGATCATCAACTCGCTGAACTTCGGCGGCCATGGCCACGCGTTCATCGTCAGTGCCGACGGCAAAATCCTGATTCACCCGGACAGCAAACTGGTGCTCAAGACCCTCGCCGAGGCCTACCCCAACGGCGCGCCGAAAGTCAGCCCGGGCCTGAAAGAAGTCGAGTTCGACGGCAAGACCCAACTGATCTCGTTCACCCGCGTCAACGGCGTACCGTCGGCCGACTGGTACGTGGCGCTGGTGCTGGACAAGGACACCGCGTTCTCGATGCTCAGCGAATTCCGTACCTCGGCGCTGATCGCCATGGTCATTGCCGTGGTGATCATCATCGCCCTGCTCGGCATGCTGATCCGCGTGCTGATGCAGCCGCTGCTGACCATGGGCCGTGCGATGCACGACATCGCCGAAGGTGAAGGCGACCTGACCAAGCGTCTGGTGATCCATGGCAACGATGAGTTCGGCGCGCTGGGCACGTCCTTCAACCGTTTCGTCGAGCGTATCCACACCTCGATCCGCGAAGTGGCCTCGGCCACCGGCCAAGTCAACGAAGTCGCCCTGCGCGTGGTCGCCGCCTCGAACTCGTCGATGTACAACTCCGACCAGCAAGCGACACGCACCAACAGCGTCGCGGCGGCGATCAACCAGCTCGGCGCCGCCGCCCAGGAAATCGCCCAGAACGCCGCGCTCGCCTCGCAACACTCCAGCGATGCGCGCAGCCTCGCGGTCGACGGCCAGCAGGTTGTGGATAAAACCATCCAGGCCATGCAGCAGCTGTCGGCGAAGATCAGCGATTCGTGCGGCAACATCGAAACCTTGAACAGCAACACGGTGAACATCGGTCAGATTCTGGAAGTGATCACCAGCATCTCGCAGCAGACCAACCTGTTGGCACTGAACGCCGCCATCGAAGCCGCCCGTGCCGGTGAGGCTGGCCGTGGTTTTGCGGTGGTTGCCGACGAAGTCCGCAACCTCGCGCACCGCACTCAGGATTCGGCGCAGCAAGTGCAGAAGATGATCGAAGAGCTGCAAGTCGGCGCCCGTCAGGCCGTGAGCATAATGACCGAGAGCCAGCGCGAGAGCGAAAGCAGCGTCGGCATCGCCAATCAGGCCGGCGAACGTCTGGGCAGCGTGACCCAGCGCATCGGCGAAATCGACGGGATGAACCAGTCGGTGGCCACCGCGACTGAAGAGCAGACGGCGGTGGTCGAGTCGATTAACGTGGACATCAACGAGATCAACACGCTGAATCAGGAAGGTGTGGAGAACTTGCAGGCGACGTTGCGGGCTTGTTCGGATCTTGAGCAGCAGGCGGCGCGGCTGAAGCAGTTGGTGGGTAGCTTCCGCATTTAAGGCGCGGCCACTGGCCCTATCGCTGGCAAGCCAGCTCCCACATTGTTTTTTGGGGAAACACAAATTGTGTAAACACCGAAGATCCCTGTGGGAGCGGGCTTGCCCGCGAAAGCGGCATTAGTGACGAAAGAGTTTTGAATTGAAACACGCTGGTCAGCTCACACTGACGGTGGACTGAATTAAGACTAAACTCAGTCCTGTTCAATTTGGCGGGATTCAATCATGAAGCTTTCATCGCAAATCAAACCGATCAGTTACCTGAAAAGCCACACGGCCGAAATAGTCAAATCAATCACAGAAAGCCGCGAGCCGCTGGTAATCACCCAAAATGGTGAAGCCAAGCTAGTGGTCATGGATGTGAAAAGCTTTGAAGAGCAAGAAGGCACAATGGCCCTGCTTAAACTTTTAGCGATGGGTAATCGGGAGATCGAAGAAGGCAAGTTCAGTGATGCTGAAGATGTCTTTACCGAACTGGATAAGGCCGATCATCAATGAGTTTAAAGGTCGTTATTCTTCAGTCCGCACAAACAGATCTCAAAGAACTTCGCAGCTACCTCGTCAGACAGTTCTCAAGCCAAATTTGGCAAAGCACTTATGCCGATCTCAGGGCTGCGATTCTTGGCCTCGCAGATCTGCCTTATTCAGGCTCAATCCCCGAAGAAATCGAGAAGCTCAATCTCGGCCAATACCGCCAGATTGTGTTGGGGATGAACCGGGTTATTTATGAGGTGCGAGAAAAAACGGTTTTCATCCATATCATTGTCGACACACGAAAAAGCCTGCCGGCGCTGTTGATGAAACGGCTTCTACGAGGCAATCCTTGATTTAGAACCTTGACCCAGGCTCAGAAAGAAACACCAACTCCTCAGCCGTAGACTCCCTTCCCAACACCGCATTGCGATGCGGAAACCTGCCAAAACTGGCGATCACTTTCTGATGCCGCTCGGCATAATCCAGGTTATCGGCAAACACCGCCCGCTCCCCTTCCGGCTGTTCAGCCACCAGATCGATAAACCGCGAAACCGCTTCGTTCTGCACCGCGAGGTTCTCGCAGTGCTCAAACACCAGATAAATGAATACGCGTTGTATCGGCTTCAACTGCCGATCAAAGTCCGCCGCAATGCCTTGCGCGACAAGCTTCTGCGCGCGCAGATCGCCGGAGAAGGCTTTGGGGGTGTCGCGAAAGATCATTCGCGGCAGTTGATCGAGCAGCAGCACCAGCGCCAGCCAACCTTCGGGACGTTGCGTCCACTCGGTCAATCCGCCGGCCAGGGCCTGATCGACAAAGACCCCGAAACGCTCACGCGCTTCGAGGTCTTGACTGTCTTTCTTGCCAAACCACAACCCGCCCTTGTCAGCCGAAATGTCGTCCGGTGATTCGGCGTGTCCGAACCACCAATCGAGCAACGGCTGCCAGGGCGCGGTCATGGTTTATTCCTTGTGGTAGGCCGTAGCGCGGGCCACTTCTTCTTTCGAGCCGAGGAACACCGCTACGCGCTGGTGCAGGCCTTCAGGCTGAATGTCGAGAATACGCTGGTGACCGTCGGTGGACGCGCCGCCCGCTTGTTCCACCAGGAACGACATCGGGTTGGCTTCGTACATCAGACGCAGTTTGCCGGGCTTGGATGGCTCGCGGCTGTCGCGCGGGTACATGAACAGACCGCCACGGGTCAGGATGCGGTGAACGTCGGCAACCATCGCCGCGACCCAACGCATGTTGTAGTTCTTCTTCAGCGGGCCTTCTTCACCGGCCAGCAGCTCGCCTACGTAGCGTTGTACCGGGGCTTCCCAGTGACGCTGGTTGGACATGTTGATGGCGAATTCCTGGGTGGACTCAGGAATGGTGATGTCTTCGTGGGTCAGCACGAAGCTGCCCATTTCGCGGTCCAGAGTGAAGCCTTTGACGCCGTCGCCCAGGGTCAGCACCAGCATGGTCTGTGGGCCATAGATCGCGTAACCGGCAGCAACTTGCTGAGTGCCTGGTTGCAGGAAGGCTTTTTCGTTCAGCGGCTCGTTCTGGCTGAGGTATTCGTTCGGGCAACGCAGTACCGAGAAGATGGTGCCGACCGGAGCGTTGATGTCGATGTTCGACGAACCGTCCAGTGGGTCGAATACCAGCAAGTAGGCGCCTTTCGGGTATTTGCCCGGGATCTGGTAGGCATTGTCCATTTCTTCGGACGCCATGCCGGCCAGGTGACCGCCCCATTCGTTGGCTTCGAGCAGAATCTCGTTGGAGATCACGTCGAGCTTCTTCTGCACTTCGCCTTGCACGTTTTCAGTGCCCATGCTGCCCAGAACACCACCCAGGGCGCCTTTGGACACGGCGTGGCTGATTTCCTTACAGGCACGCGCCACCACTTCGATCAGGAAGCGCAGATCGGCAGGAGTGTTGTTGCTGCGGGTCTGCTCAATCAAATAGCGACTCAAGGTAACGCGGGACATGGACGGCTCCGGTGGAATGGGGGACTAAAAACCCGCGCAGTTTACAGGGAGTCTGAAAACGTAGCGAGCGAAGACGCCCGGTAACGTGCGTTGGGGTGTATTTGCCTGCATGAGACGTGATTGTCGATGGAGAGTTCAGGTAGCGGATTTAGCGTAGTCCGGTTCGGGACGGGTGGTGGTTGAGTGAAGCAACAGTTTGAGGATTTTTGTTGGCTGATCGGCCCTCATCGCTGGCAAGCCAGCTCCCACAGGTTCTTGGGAGTACACAAAACAGGTGAACGACCGAGATCACTGTGGGAGCTGGCTTGCCAGCGATTGGCGCGCAGCGCCATTCATGCTCAGGAATTGGTCGGTGGCTTGCGCAGCAGACTCGCCGCCATCGCCCCGAGGAACACCACGCTCACCAGCAATACCGCCCACAAACCGATCTTCTTCCAATTGGTCTCAGCCACCGCTGCAGTGGTCGCCGTCGAAGTCTGCGTCGCAACCACTTCACCCTGCACCTTAGCCTGGCCCAGCGTCGCGAGTTTCTCCGGTTTGAAATCCGGAATCAGCGTGCTCAGTGGCAGGTTCGCGGTTTTCACCGTCGAATTGCCCAACGCCAGGCTGTACGGCCCGTCCCCACGCGCCAGGAAGATCACCTGAGTCGCCCGCACCGCGTATTTCATACTCGGCGCCTGCTCACCCAAACCGCCGCCACGTTCATCCACCGTCAGCTTCAACTGCTGAACAGTCTGCCCGTACAGCTGCAATTCGTTCTGCACCACGTCCTGGCCATTCTGCGCCAGGCGATACAACAAACCACTGCTCAGCGTCTGCCACGGCAGGCTGCTCTCGCGCCGACCCGCCAACGTCACTGGCGCCAAGCTGTTTGGTTGCTTCAGTTCAACCTGCACCCGCTCAACGTTGAGCCCCATCGGCAATTGCCAGGTGTATTCGCCCGCCTTGGTGCTGCTGCCGGCCAGCTCTGGCGACCAGACCAACGGCAGCGGCACGTTGCGCGGGTCGCTGCTTTTCAGTTGCGCCGAGGTCAGGGTCGGTGCCGAATTCGGCGATTCCCACAGCAGGCGCACATAGCGGGCGGATTGCCCCGGTAACGTCACTTCATGCTGTTCGATGCGCTCATCGGAAAAGGTCAGCCGCGCCACCTGGCCTTCGCCCCACGGTTGCCAGTGCTGCAAGTCGTCACTGGCCTCGATGCTGAAACGCTGGAAGCCATCGCGCTCGCTGGTCCAGTCGAGGATCAGCTGTTGCAACGGCGCCTTGATCGCGCTGGCATCGAGCAGCCAGCCACGCAGCACTTCTTCACCGGCCTCCAACTGGCTGGACGGTTGCACTTCAACCAGCGTGCCCGTGGTGGTGGATTGCACGCGCACGTTCGGCGCGCGCTCCGTGGCGTCGGCGGCGGTGTACAGCGGGAACCACTTGACCTCATGCAACTGGCCGTCGTCGCGGGTCTGCGCCGATTCGCGGGCCAAGGCATAGGCTTGCACTTCGCCAGCGGCGTTAAACACCCGCAAGTCACTCAGATCAGTCTGACGCGCCTGCAATTGCACGCTCAGCGGCAGTTCGAGGCGATACCACGGGCCATTGCCGCTGACCGTCAGCGGCACCTGCGTGGCGAAGTCCGCCGGTTTTTCCTGGGCGCCGGCCGCCATCACCACGCCCAACGCCAACCACCCCAGATTTCGCATGCGACTCAAGATGAAACTCCTTCGGTTTCCGGGACAGGCTTGCCCGCCGCCGGCTCGGCTTCGACGCGTTTGGGTGGTAGCGGCGCGAAATAGCCCACCACCAGCAACAACACGCCGACGCCGATAAACGAAACGATCCGGGCGAGACCGCCACGGTTGCTCAGTTCGACAAAAATCAGTTTGGCCACTACCAGCGCAATCAGCGCCGCGCCGATCAGCCACACCTCACGACGATGACGCAAATGCCCGCCGATCATCAGCCCCAGCGCCATCAGCGTCCAGACGATGGACAACCCGGCCTGCACCAGCATCGATTCCAGCAGTTGATCCAGCTCGAACGGAACGCCCGCCCAATGATGCGCGGCACGGGTCACCAATGCCGTGCAGAAGGCGAACAGCGAAACCCCGGCGATCAGTTGCGTAGCGTTATCAGCGTAGTCCTGGCGGATCGACAACTGCGACACCGCACTGCGCGACCAGACGTAAACGCCGAACAAGGCGAACAGCAGACCCAGTTCCAGCGGATTGAGCAGTGGCACGTACGGCAGCGGTTCGGCATTGCCATCGCTGACGCCGTTGGCCAGCCAGAACCAGCCCAGCATCAACACCGCCAGCGGTGCAGCGGCGTACAAACGGTATTCGCGGGCAAACGTCGCCACCGGCCATGGCCAGTTACGCGGTGCAGCCGCCATAAGCAGATACAGGCTCGGCAGAATCGCCCAACCCAGCCAGCGCCAGGCGTTGTATTGCTCGGACAACAGCAGCAAGCCGTAGCGCAATTCCAGCGCCAGCACGCCGATCAGCAGCCAGCAACCGAGCACATGCGCAGTGCTCAAAGCGCGGGCCGGCAGCATCGGTTGCAACCGCCGCAGACTGAAGAAGTGCACGGTGAACACCAATGCCCACGCCAGCCAGCCGAAGTCTGCCGCCGGGTGATAACGCGAATGCCACGCCGCCAATAACACCAGTCCCGCCGCCGGAATCAGCAACGTGCAGAGCAGGCCCAACGCCGGCCATTTCAGACGCAGAGACAACAACGTCCAGAGTGCGACACTCAGTGCCGCGACCAACAACAAAAGTGTGCCCTGTAGATTCAACGGCGCAAATCGCAGCACCTCGCTGACCCACGCCAGCGCCCACCAACCGGCGCCCCACACCAGCAAGACCTCGGACAAGCGTTGCAAACTCAGCGCATCAAATGCCGAGGCGTGATTACCCAATTGCAGACGCCACGCGCCGATCATCGCCGCCAGCCCCAGCACCAGCGGCGTCCAGAAACCGCCGTGGGCCAACGGCTTCAGCCCTTCGCTGGACAGCGGCCCGAGCAACTCGGGGCCGGCCAGCAAAAACGCCGCGCCACCGATCAACTGCAACAGCAGACCGAAGACAAAACTAACGCGCTGCTTGAGGTACAGGCTCAGCCAGATGATCAACAGACCACTGGCCGCCCACACCGCACTCGCGGTCTGCCACGGCAGCACGAACAGCACCGCCAGATTGATCAGCACCAGACCGGCCAACAGCACCACCGACAAGCCGCGCAGCAGACGCACGTCACCGCGCACCATCTCATCGCGCGCCGCCAGCAACATGCCGGCGATCAGCGCCAGACCGATCAGCGACGCACTGAGCAAGCCGCTCCAACCGGCACTGAACACCGCCGCAGAGTCCTCGCCCGCGCCTTGCAGACGCAACAGGAACAACGCGCCGCCGAGCAGTTGCACGGCAAATGCGGTGAACAGGAACGTGCGCGATTGCAGGCGCAGACCAACGAATAACGTCGCCAGCCCGGCCAGCGCCCAACTGATCGCCGTGCCTTGAACGAAGAAGAACAATGGCGCCAGCAGATAGAGGAAGGTCAGCCCCACACACGCCAGCACCGGCAAGCCTTGGCGCTCCCACGGCGACGTCTGCTCCAACGCGGCTTGGCGCAGTTGATAGAAGCTGAACAGCAGCGCCGCGCCGAGCATCAACGCACCTAGCGGCGCACCGTCGAGCAAACTGCTTTCGCCGACGCGCAACTGACTGAGGAACGCCAACGCCGAACCGAGTTGCAGCAGCAAGGCAAAGGCCCGGGCGAACGGTCGATGCTGTCGCAAACCGAGCCAGAAAATCCCCGCGCCTTCCACCGCCCACGCCGCCGACGTCCAGCGCGCATCGAGCCCCAGCGGGATCGCCAGACTGGCAAAAATCACCCCGAGCGCCAGACAGGTCTCACCCAGCAAAATCGCGCGTCCGCTCATCAATACCTTGGCCAGCGCCATGTAGATCATGCCCAGCGCGAGGGCGCTGAACGCGGCGGCGAACTCTAGATGCTGCACTAACGCAAACTGCAAACCGAAACCAATGATCGGCGGGCCAAACAGCATCGTCCCATCAACGTAATCGCCCTTGCGCGCCGACCATTGCAGGAGCGCGCCACGGTCGCCGTCCGCCGGCGCGTCGGGCATGTCGAGCAACTTGCGCCGAGCGAACAGCAGGCCGATGGCGAGGTACATCAGGAAGAACAGAATCAGGAACGGCTCGGTGCTCCACAAAAGCTCCGGCGCGTACGAACGCAGGCCCCAGGCGAAACCGATGCCGAAGGTGCCGACGAAGCCGATCAGGTTGAGCAGCCGCCAGGCCTTGAACCAGGCGATGGTGAGAATGCCGGCGTTGAGCAAGGCGAAATAACTGAACAACGCGACATGGTTGCCAGCGCCGGTCGAGGTCAGGATCGGCGCGGCGAAACCGCCCAGCGCGGCCACCGCTGCCAGCGCCAGCGAGTCTTGGGTGATCGCCAGAATCGCCGAGAACACCGTCACCGCCACCAGCAAGCCAAGTGCCGCCGAAGGATCAAGCAACGGATGCAAACGCATCGCCGCAAACACCGTCAGGTACAGCACCGCGATCCCGGTACCTTGCAGCATCAACGCGTAATGGCTGTTGCGATGGCGTAGCCACCAGCCCAGCGCCAGCAGGCCCAGCGCCGCCGCCGCGACCCCGGCGTAACGCAATTCGATCGGCACGACCATGCCTTCGGTGGCGTAGCGCAGCAGGAATGCCAGACCGAAGAACAACAGCACCACACCGACTCGCAGCACGGTGTTGCCGCCGAACAGCCAGTTACGCGCCGCGTCGAGGCCGCGCTGGATGAGATTCGGGCCACGGGGCTCGGCAGGTTGTCGGGGTTCAGGTTCAGGCGTAACGGCGTCCAGACGCCAGACATCGTCCGGCAGCGGTTGGCTGGTTTCGCGAGTGACGGCGGATAGCGGTTCCAGATCGGCCGGCAGTTCCCAGACCAGTTCAGGGGCTGGAATCGGCGCCTCTTCGACAACTTTGGCGGGTTCGGCGACTGGCTCGGCGGCAGGTGCCGCACTCGGAGGTGGCGCTGCACGGAGCGGCGCGCCTTCCAGCAAAAACAGACGCTGTTCGACGGCCTGCAAGGCGACTTTCGCCTGTTCAAATTGACGCTGCTGTTCCGCCGCCTGCGAGCCAAGCCGCGCGATGCGGAACGTCTGCCCGATCGCCAAACCCAGCAACGCGCCCAACAACGCCGAGCTGAACGACTCATCGAGCAGCCAGCCAAGCACCAGCCCGATCAACATGAACATCCATTGCATGGTCGATATCCCTAAGCGGCCCCAAGGCGGGGCGAGTCCGGCGATTGCCTCAGTCTAGGCACAAACCCTGTAGGAGTGAGCCTTTGTGGCGAGGGGATTCATCCCCGATGGGGTGCGAAGCGGCCCCAAGAATCTTGGGACAGCTGCGCTGTCCATCGGGGATAAATCCCCTCGCCACAGGGTTCAATCCTTTCAGTGATATGCGGCGCCTGATGCGGCCCGGTAACCGGCGCTCAGTATATCGATCCGGCCCAACAAACGTTGGGCCTTGCGCACAATTGTTGCGGAAAGTTACTCCAGCGCTTTCCAGATATCCGTGGCGTACTCGCGAATCGTCCGGTCGGACGAGAACCAGCCCATTCGCGCGGTGTTGAGCACCGCCGAACGCCACCAGTTGTTGCTGTCGTGCCAGTGCTCTTCGACGCGTTTCTGCGCTTCCCAGTAGGAATCGAAGTCGGCGCAGACGAGGAAGCGGTCGTAGTCCACCAGCGAATCGATCAGCCCGGTATAACGCGACGTGTCATCCGGCGAGAACACCCCGCTGCGGATCGCTTGCAGCACATCGTTCAATCGATGGGAGGCGGCAATGTCCGGTGCGGCGCTGAACTCGTGGTTCTGTTTGCGCGCTTCAACCTGCTGGGCGCTGAGACCGAAGATGAACATGTGCTCGGCACCAATGCGCTCGCACATTTCCACGTTGGCACCGTCCAGCGTGCCGATGGTCAGTGCGCCGTTGAGGCCGAACTTCATGTTGCTGGTGCCCGACGCTTCGAAACCGGCAGTTGAGATCTGCTCGGACAAATCCGCCGCCGGAATAATGCTCTCCGCCAGGCTGACGTTGTAGTTGGGCAGGAACACCACTTTCAGCAAACCACGTACGGTCGGGTCGTTGTTCACCACCCGCGCGATGTCGTTGGTCAGTTTGATGATCAGCTTGGCCTGGTGATAACTCGCGGCCGCTTTACCGGCGAAGATTTTCACTCGCGGCACCCAGTCGACTTCAGGCTCGGCACGAATGGCCTGATACAGCGCCACGGTGTGCAGCAGGTTGAGCAACTGGCGTTTGTATTCGTGGATCCGTTTGACCTGGACGTCGAACATCGCCGCCGGATTGACCGCGATGCCCAGACGTTCGTGGATCAGATAGGCCAGGGCTTTTTTGCTGTGCAGGCGCTGCTCGGCGAAGGCTTTGCGGAACGCGGTTTTCTCGGCGAACGGTTCCAGATCAAGCAAGCGCTCTTCGGGGTTATCCAGCACATCCGGGCCGAGAGAATCGACCAGCATCGAGGTCAGTTCAGAGTTGGCCTGGAACAACCAACGGCGGAAGGTGATGCCGTTGGTTTTGTTGTTGATCCGCTCCGGGTAGAGCTTGTGCAGTTCGGCAAACACGGTTTTGCGCATCAGTTGCGTGTGCAGCCCGGACACGCCATTGACGCTGTGCGAACCAAGAAACGCGAGGTTGCCCATACGCACCCGGCGACCGTTGTCTTCTTCGATCAGCGACACCGCGCGCAGCACGTCGAAATCGTGAATGCCTTTGGCACGCAGCGAGTCGATGTGCTGGGCATTGATCAGATAGATGATCTGCATGTGTCGCGGCAGCATGCGTTCCATCAAACCGACTGGCCAGGTTTCCAGCGCTTCCGGCAGCAACGTGTGGTTGGTGTAAGACAGCGTGTCGACGGTGACTTGCCACGCCGCATCCCAGGCCACGTCGTAGACGTCGACCAGTTGGCGCATCAGTTCGGCGACGGCAATCGAAGGGTGCGTGTCGTTGAGCTGGATCGCCGCGTGATCGCCCAAGGTCAGCACCGAGGTGTGCATGTTGCGGTGACGACGCAGCAAATCCTGCAAGGAGGCGGCGACGAAGAAGTATTCCTGGCGCAGACGCAGTTCCTGCCCCGCTTCAGTGCTGTCCGCCGGGTAGAGCACGCGGGAGATGCTTTCAGCACGGGCCACTTCGGCGACAGCACCGAGGTGGTCACCGGCGTTGAAACGCTCCAGGTGCAAATCTTCCATGGCCCGGGCACGCCACAGGCGCAAGGTGTTGACGCTCGCTCCGCGCCAGCCGACTACGGGTGTGTCATAGGCAATCGCACGGACGGTCTCCGCTGGCGACCAGACTTGCTTGGTTTTGCCGCTGGCATCAGTGACGGTTTCGACGCTGCCACCAAAGCCGATGCTGTAAACGACTTCTGGCCGTTCGAACTCCCACGGGTTGCCGAAATCCAGCCAATGCTCCGTCTGTTCTTGCTGCCAGCCATCGACGATCGCTTGGCGGAACAAGCCATGTTCATAACGAATGCCGTAGCCGTGTCCGGCGATGCCGAGGGTCGACATGCTTTCCATGAAGCACGCCGCCAGGCGGCCGAGACCACCGTTGCCGAGCGCCGCATCCGGCTCCAGCAGCCGGATGCGTTCCAGATCGACACCGAGTTCGGTCAACGCTTCGCGGGCGACGTCGAGCAGGCCGAGGTTGCTCAGGCTGTCATAGAGCAAACGGCCGATGAGAAATTCCAGCGAGAGGTAGTACACCCGCTTCTGACCTTTGCGGTAGATCTGGCGCGTGTGGTCCATCCAGTGCTCGACCATGTGGTCGCGCGCGGCCAAAGCAATCGCTTCAAACCAGTCATGGTCGAAGGCGTGATCGGGGTCTTTACCCACCGCATAGGTGAGTTTGGTCAGGACGGCGTCGCGGAATGCGGCCACCTCTGCTTCGCGAACTAGTGGTTCTTGAGTCATCGATAGGACCTCGAGCGAGCGGGGAATTGTCTGAGCCTAGACGGTCTGACCGACGGTAGCGGCGCAGGTTCGGCAGTTTTTCCTGAGACGGTGAGATGGCCCGGCATTACCCTGGCGGATGAGCTAATGAATGCAGGGGCCGTGCCGAACTGTTCGGCAAAAAGCCTGCATGCAGAAAAAATCTGGCGAAAGGTTGTTCAAAAATCCACCAGTCCCGGTATGATCGCGCGCCCTGATGCACACACGCCTGGTAACTCCCGATGATGAAGCCCAACCTGATTGCTGCCGCCGAGATCGATCGTCTCGATACGTGGGCCAAATATTCGGCCCCGATGTGCGGTTCCTGCATCTCCAGCTGCTGCACGCTGCCAGTCGAGGTGAAGATCAAGGATCTGGTGCGCATCGGTGTGGTCGACGAGTTCGAACTGGGCGATCCGCCGAAGAACATCGCCAAGCGCCTGCAAAAGGAAGGGCTGGTCGAGCGCTTCAATCAGAAGTCGGGGATCTTTACCCTTCAGCGCATGAGCAACAACGATTGCTACTACCTGGATCGTAAGAGCCGCCTGTGCACCATTTATGACAAGCGCCCTGATACCTGCCGCAATCACCCGAAGATCGGCCCGCGTCCGGGGTATTGTGCGTACAAGCCGAAGGAAGTGGTGCGCGAACAGAATTTCCGGGCGATCGAGAAATTTTGATCTGCCCTGAAACGTTCAGCGGCTGATCGGCCGCCATCGCTGGCAAGCCAGCTCCCACAATGATGTGGTCGTACACATATTTTATATACGACCCATAACCCTGTGGGAGCTGGCTTGCCAGCGATGGGCCAGTGCACACACCACACAAATCCCAGACAAACAAAAACGCCCCCGGTCTCGCGACCGGGGGCGTTTTTTCAAGCTCGGGCTAAATTACGCCTTGGCTTTCTTGGCAGCGCGGGTACGCTCGCTTTCGTCCAGGATCTTCTTGCGAAGACGGATGGACTTAGGAGTAACTTCGCACAGCTCGTCTTCCTGGATGTATTCCAGAGCCTGTTCCAGAGTGAAGCGAACAGGTGGTACCAGAGCGATGGTTTCGTCTTTACCCGAAGCACGCATGTTGTCGAGCTTCTTGCCTTTGGTTGGGTTCACACCCAGGTCGTTGTCGCGGCTGTTCTGACCAACGATTTGACCGTTGTAGATCTCCTGGCCGTGTTCTACGAACAGCTTGCCACGAGCCTGCAGGGTTTCCAGCGAGTAGGTCAGTGCCTTGCCGGTTTCAACCGAAACCAGAACGCCGTTCTGACGGCCGGACATGTGGCCCGACTTCACTGGAGCGTAACGGTCGAAGATCGAGGTCAGGATGCCAGCACCGTTGGTCAGGGTCAGGAACTGGTTACGGAAACCGATCAGACCGCGAGCAGGGATGTTGTATTCCAGACGAACACGGCCCTTGCCATCCGGCACCATGTTGCTCAGGTCGCCCTTACGCAGACCCATCTCTTCCATGACCTTGCCCTGCGATTCTTCAGGGATGTCGATGGTCACGTTTTCGAACGGTTCCTGCTTCACGCCGTCAACTTCACGGATGATCACTTCAGGACGGCCCAGAGCCAGCTCGAAGCCTTCGCGACGCATGGTTTCGATCAGTACCGAGAGGTGCAGCTCACCACGGCCGGAAACCTTGAACTTGTCAGCCGAGTCGCCTTCTTCAACGCGCAGTGCAACGTTGTACAGCAGCTCTTTGTCCAGACGATCCTTGATGTTACGGGAGGTCACGAACTTGCCTTCTTTACCGCAGAATGGCGAGTCGTTTACCTGGAAGGTCATGGAAACGGTTGGCTCGTCAACGGTCAGCGGCTTCATCGCCTCAACGGTGTTGATGTCGCACAGGGTGTCGGAGATGAACAGCTCGTCGAAGCCGCTGATGCAGACGATGTCGCCGGCCGCTGCTTCTTCAACGTCAATGCGGTGCAGACCGTGGTGACCCATCAGCTTCAGGATACGACCGTTGCGGCGCTTGCCGTCGGCGCTGATAGCGACAACCGGGGTGTTCGGCTTGACGCGACCACGAGCGATACGGCCAACACCGATAACACCCAGGAAGCTGTTGTAGTCCAGAGCGGAGATCTGCATCTGGAACGGACCATCACGGTCAACAGCCGGAGGCGGAACGTGGTCGACAACCGCTTGGTACAGCGGGGTCATGTCTTCAGCCATGGCGGTGTGATCCAGACCGGCAATGCCGTTCAGGGCCGAGGCGTAAACAACCTGGAAGTCCAGTTGTTCTTCGGTCGCACCGAGGTTGTCGAACAGGTCGAAGATCTGGTCCAGAACCCAGTCCGGACGCGCGCCTGGACGGTCAACCTTGTTGATGACCACGATTGGACGCAGGCCGGCTTCGAAAGCCTTCTTGGTCACGAAACGGGTTTGCGGCATAGGGCCGTCTTGAGCGTCAACCAGCAGCAGAACGGAGTCAACCATCGACATTACGCGTTCAACTTCGCCGCCGAAGTCGGCGTGGCCCGGGGTGTCCACGATGTTGATGTGGTAGCCGTTCCAGTTGATGGCGGTGTTTTTCGCCAGAATGGTAATACCGCGCTCTTTTTCCTGGTCGTTGGAGTCCATCACGCGCTCGTCGTTGAGCTCGTTGCGCTCCAGTGTGCCGGATTGACGCAGGAGTTTGTCTACCAGGGTGGTTTTACCATGGTCAACGTGGGCAATGATGGCGATGTTGCGTAGATTTTCGATCACTTGTGTATCTCGATCAGAGGATTCGGTTTGCTGACAAGTCTTGGCAGCGATTAGCAGTAGTGTCCGGCATGGCCGTTACAGCTTGACGGCGGTGTCGGGGGGCCGGTGACGCAGGCCACAGGCAAACAGCCCCGGGCACTTAGCTCGGTCGATAAACGCGCACATTGGCATGCCCCTCACTGAGCAAATGGTGGGCATGCAGGCGACTCATCACGCCTTTGTCGCAATACAGCAGGTACTGGCGAGTAGGGTCCAGTTCCTTGAAACGTGCGTTCACTGCATAGAACGGCATCGTCTGTACCTCTATGCCGGCAAGCTCCAGCGGTTCGTCTTCAGCGGCGTCCGGGTGACGGATGTCGATGACGATCTGACCGGCCAGCGCTTCGCCGACTTCTTCAATTTGCAAATCCTGGCCCAATTCGTCGATGACTCGATCGATGGCGACCAGTTTGGCGTTGGCGAGCGCACGCTCGAGCACCGCCATGTCGAATTCTTTCTCTTCGTGTTCGACGCGGCCACGCTTGGCAGCGGTCTTCGGGTTAACCGAGATCACCCCGCAGTATTCCGGCATGTGCCGGGCGAAATCGGCGGTGCCGATCTCGTTGGCCGTGTCGATGATGTCCTGCTTGTGGGCGACGATCAGTGGGCGCAGGACCAGTTTGTCAGTTACACAATCGATCACCGACAGGTTCGGCAAGGTCTGGCTCGATACCTGGGAGATCGCCTCACCCGTGACCAGCGCATCGATGTGCAATCGGTCGGCAATGGCCGAGGACGCGCGCAACATCATACGCTTCAATACGACGCCCATATGACTGTTATCGACTTTGCCGAGAATTTCGCCCAACACTTCTTCGAACGGAACACTGACAAATAGCACGCGTTGCGAACTGCCGTACTTCTTCCAGATGAAATGCGCGACTTCCATCACGCCCAATTCGTGGGCACGCCCGCCCAGATTGAAGAAGCAGAAGTGCGCCATCAGGCCGCGACGCATGATCTGGTAGGCCGCAACAGTCGAATCAAAGCCGCCGGACATCAATACCAGCGTCTGCTCCAACGCACCCAGCGGGTAACCGCCGATGCCGTTGTGCTGGCTGTGGATCACAAACAACCGTTTGTCGCGAACTTCGATGCGGACTTCGATTTCCGGCGCTTTCAGGTCGATTCCGGCAGCACCGCATTCACGACGCAGCTTGCTGCCGACGTATTTTTCGACGTCCATCGAGCTGAACGCATGCTTGCCTGCACGCTTGCAGCGCACCGAGAAAATCTTTCCGGCCAGCGCATCACCGTAGTGCTGTTTGCACTTTTCGGTGATGTCGTCGAAGTCCCCCAGCGGGTACTCGTCGATCTGCAGAAAGTGCGCGATGCCCGGCATGCAGGTCAGGCGCTCGCCCATCTCTTTCAAGGCTTTGGCGTCGGTGACACGGGTTTCCAGCTCGAGGTTGTCCCACACACCGTTCACCACCACAGCCGGGTCCAGATCGCGGAGCACGGCGCGGATGTTTTTGGCCAACTGGCGGATAAATTTCGTCCGGACAGGTCGACTCTTGATGGTGATCTCGGGGAAGACTTTTACGATTAGTTTCATGAAAACAGCGCGCGCAGGGCCAGCCGAAAAAGGGGGGCGCGGATTATAGCGGAAATTGCTCAAGGTTTAACCAGTTAATGTGCAGAAGGTTTTGCACGCACCAAAACAGGTCATTTTTCGATTGTGACGCCACATTAGAGGGCGAGAATTTACGCTTTAAGACGGTTTGCACCTTAATAAGCGTGAATTTGGGGCAAAAAACCCATGCTGGGGCACTGGCATGCAATTTGCTCCCTTGTGAGGCAGGTTGCCTTGGCAGACTATCTGCGCCGGCATCACCCATATTAAGGGCATCCACTACCAAGCCCTAAGCCACCCGGAGGACACTATGTCGAAGTCGGTTCAACTCATCAAAGATCATGACGTCAAGTGGATTGATCTGCGCTTCACGGACACCAAAGGCACTCAGCACCACGTGACCATGCCGGCTCGCGATGCGCTGGAAGACGACTTCTTCGAAGTCGGCAAGATGTTCGACGGTTCCTCCATCGCTGGCTGGAAAGGCATCGAAGCCTCCGACATGATCCTGCTGCCGGACGACGACACTGCCGTGCTCGACCCGTTCACCGAAGACGCGACCCTGATCCTGGTCTGCGACATCATCGAACCGTCGACCATGCAAGGTTACGATCGTGACCCACGCGCCATCGCTCACCGCGCCGAGGAATACCTGAAGACCACCGGTATCGGTGACACCGTCTTCGCTGGCCCAGAGCCAGAATTCTTCATCTTCGACGAAGTGAAGTTCAAGTCGGACATCTCCGGCTCGATGTTCAAGATCTACTCCGAACAAGGTTCGTGGATGTCCGACCAGGACATCGAAGGCGGCAACAAAGGCCACCGTCCAGGCGTCAAAGGTGGCTACTTCCCGGTTCCGCCGTTCGACCACGACCACGAAATCCGTACTGCCATGTGCAACGCACTGGAAGAAATGGGCCAGACCGTTGAAGTTCACCACCACGAAGTGGCGACTGCCGGTCAGAACGAAATCGGTGTCAAGTTCAACACCCTGGTGAAGAAAGCTGACGAAGTTCAGAC
This sequence comes from Pseudomonas sp. Seg1, assembly GCF_018326005.1. Classification (NCBI taxonomy): domain Bacteria; kingdom Pseudomonadati; phylum Pseudomonadota; class Gammaproteobacteria; order Pseudomonadales; family Pseudomonadaceae; genus Pseudomonas; species Pseudomonas sp. Seg1. The sequence continues at coordinate 411,437 of NZ_AP021903.1, read as the reverse complement.
TCTGAAATACGTTGTACACAACGTCGCTGACGCTTACGGCCGCACCGCGACCTTCATGCCGAAGCCACTGTACGGCGACAACGGTTCGGGCATGCACGTACACATGTCCATCGCCAAAGATGGCAAGAACACCTTCGCTGGCGAAGGCTATGCCGGCCTGTCCGAAACCGCCCTGTACTTCATCGGCGGCATCATCAAGCACGGTAAGGCACTGAACGGCTTCACCAACCCGGCCACCAACTCCTACAAGCGTCTGGTGCCAGGCTTCGAAGCTCCGGTAATGCTGGCCTACTCGGCTCGCAACCGTTCCGCCTCGATCCGCATTCCTTACGTCAACAGCCCACGTGGCCGTCGTATCGAAGCGCGTTTCCCGGATCCGGCTGCCAACCCGTACCTGGCATTCGCAGCACTGCTGATGGCCGGTCTGGACGGTATCCAGAACAAGATCCACCCAGGCGATGCCGCTGACAAAAACCTGTATGACCTGCCGCCTGAAGAGGCGAAAGAGATCCCACAAGTTTGCGGCAGCCTGAAAGAAGCCCTGGAAGAGCTGGACAAGGGCCGTGCGTTCCTGACCAAGGGCGGCGTGTTCTCCGACGACTTCATCGACGCTTACATCGCGCTGAAATCCGAAGAAGAAATCAAGGTCCGCACCTTCGTGCACCCACTGGAATATGAGCTGTACTACAGCTGCTGATCCGGTAGCGCTGCAGCACGCGGCGTGACAAAAAGAGGCCTCCTTCGGGAGGCCTTTTTTGTGCCCGCGCTTCCATGGATAATCCGCCGCCTCAGCGCCCGTCCGGCGCCTTGACGAAGGGATTCGCATGAAGTGGTTATGGGCCATCGCCCTGACGGCCGGCCTCGCCTGCCAAATGGCCGGCGCAGCAGCGTTCTATGAAGACAAACCGTTGGCCCACCCGCTGATCGAGGGCTTGCAGGAAAGCTCGGCGACGCTGGCGTTCATCAAGGAAGCCAAGGGCGTCAAAGGTTACTACTGCGTTTGCGACACGCCCGAGGCGAGCCCGCAGTTACTGGATGACTTCGGCCAGGCAACCATCGAATCGGTATTTTTGACGCCAATCGACAGCGAAGACCCCATCCGCCTGGTGCTCTTCAAGCAGCAAACGAAGTACCGGATTTACGCCTACAAATACGACGCCAGCAGTCAGCTCTACACTCGCGTCACAGGACTGCAAAAAGCCCTCGACCGAATTGCCGCAGGCCAGAAGCGGCTGGACGCCCTCACCATCAAGAAAGCACTGGCGCAGCTCACGCCGATCAACTATCGATTGCGCTACACGCAATCGGGCATTCCCGAATTCGACCAACTCGACCTCACCGCAGGAACGCTGGTCGGTTATTTCGATGAACAGACCAAGCCACTGGACATCAACACGCCCGGTACGGATCAGCACTACTTCAAAAAAACCTATCAGGAAAAAAACGGGCGTTTTCTGACTGTCACATTCTGGCGCGACATCGATACGTCCGTGAGAGACGGCGATCGCACGCTCTATAACTATCAAGTGGGCCGCATGGCCTGGGAAACCACTCCCGCCACGTTCAGTGGCAGCGAGGATGGCGCTTCGGTTTCATTCAATTTCGGCGACATCAGTGCCCAGGGCGCTTACGAAAAAGGTCTGCGTACTGGCACCTGGTCTTTCGCCAAGGAATACAAATATTCGGCCAGCGGCAACTATGTGGCAGGCAAACGACAGGGCGAATGGACCGAGACCGACTACTCGAAAAGCTACACCGGTCAGTACGTCGATGACGCACGCGAGGGACGATGGACAATTCTCGACGATGGCGATCCCGATAACACCACGACCGGATTCCAGACGTACCTGCACGGCGTACTCGACGGCCCGAGCGAAGAAATCACCGGCACCGTGATCGAACGCGGCAACTACCGCAACGACCAGCGCGAAGGCCCATGGGTGACCGCGATCGGCAGCGGCGCCTTCGAAAACGGCCTGAAAAGCGGTCCATGGACCCTCAAGACCGACAAGGGCCACAGCCAGAGCGTTAACTTCGTGGCTGGGAAAAAAGAAGGTGAACTGCGGGAAACCGATGCCAATGGCGTCGTGATTCTGATCGAGCATTACAAGGCCGATGTATTGTCCGGCACCCAGGAGTTCTACAACGCCGACGGCAAACTGCTGAACTTGCGTCATTACGAAAACGGCAAGAAAGAAGGCCGCGCACTGGATTACAGCAGCGACGGCAGCGCATTGATCAATGACATCTCCTGGCACAACGATGAGCGCGAAGGCCCCTATCTGACCTTCTTGCGTGACGGCACTCCCGCCACCGTCGGACGTTTCGAGCTGCGCCGCTTTGTCGGCTCGATGAAACAATACGATGACCAGGAAGTGCTTTATGAAGAGTCCAACTGGTGCCGTTTTGACAAGGATGGTCACCCGACCGTCGACCGCTGCGGGATAACCCGACACTTCACCCATGGCAAATTGTCGTCGGAGACCGACTTCCTCTACGGTGATCGCCAAGCATCCACTGATTACAACTATGAAACCGGTCGCAAGACCAGTGAGACGATCATTGGCGATAACGACCATATCACCGACATCAGTTATTACGACAATGGGCAGATCGAATGCCAAAAGAATCGTGTGGGTTTCAGTCTGCTGAACATCAATCAGCGACAAGTCAAAACCTATGAACACGCGGGCGACCTGACCGGCGAGCAATTGTGCTATCACCGTAACGGCGTGGTTAAAAGCCGGGCGTTTTACGACAAAGGGCCTGTCGGTTGCACCACGCAGTACGACGAGACCGGACAGCAAACCTATCCCGGCCCCGAGGGGTGTCCAAAACCCGTCGTGCCCGTTGGCAGGCAAAAACGCATGCTCAACTTCAGCAGTTGAAAGCCGTTCAGAATCGGCCGGTTTGTGTGAGCGGATGTTGTCCCGGTTGGGCTTACCGCCGCCCCTGGCCTATGCTGCATCCACTCTCATCGTTGATCGGTCGAATCCATGGGTCGTGGTTTTCTCTTCCTGCTGCTGGTGATCGCCCTGCCCGCCGCCGCGCAGATCTACAAGTACACCGACGCCAACGGCAATACGGTGTACAGCGATCACTCGCCGGACGGGGTCAAGGCGCAGACGGTTGAGTTACCGCCACTCAACAGCGTTGAGCCTCAGGGGCCGAGCGCACCCGCCGCGCCCATCTCCGATAGCCGTGAGCCCGTGCGCAGCGCCTACGAAATTCTCGAACTGGGTGGCCTGCCCACCGAAGAAGCCCTGCGCGCCAACAACGGCACCTTCACGGTCAATGTGCTGATCAAGCCGCGCCTGCAACCGCCGCATCAATTGAGACTGGTGCTGGACGACGCACCCTACGGGCAGCCAAGCAACGTGCCGATCCTGCAATTGGTGAATGTCGACCGTGGCGAACATCGACTTGCCGTTCAGGTCATCGATGGCGAGGCAATCATCCAGCAGAGCCCGGTGGTGGTCTTTACCGTACAGCGGGTACACAAGCCATGATTCGTCCATGGCTGATCGCCTTGTTGGCGATGATCACGCTGCAAGCCTCGGCCGAGGTGTTCACCTACATCGATGCGCAAGGCAACCGCGTCTACACCGACCAACCACGCGGCAACGCCAAACGGGTGCCGCTGGCGACCAGCAATCGCATGCCGGCCAATCCGAGCGCTGCACGGCCGATTACCACCGCAAAGAAATCCCCGGAGCAACCGCTGCTCCATTACGACATGCTGCGCGTTCTGGTGCCCGAGCCGGACGCGACCATTCGCAGCAGCGCCGGCGAGTTGATTGTCAGCGTTACCAGCGAGCCCGGCTTGCAAGCGGGCCATCGCTATCGCTTGTTGCTCGACGGCCAGGTCACTGGCGAGCCCGGTCTTAGTCCGGTATTCCCGCTGAGCAATATCGACCGTGGCAGCCACAACCTTTCGATCGAGATTCTTGATGCGCAGGGCCGAACCGTCGAACGCACCGCCAACCAGCCGTTCCACATGCTGCGCATCTCACTGGCGCAGAAACGCCAGGTCAAACCCTGCGTTAACGAGGATTACGGCGTGCGCCCGGAATGTCCGTTGAAGGACAAACCACCAGAACCGAAAAATCCCTTCCTGCGTTTCTTTTAACGCCATTCAGCTTTGCGCACTATATTGGTGCAACAGGCTGCACCGTACCCACATTGCAACCCATTTTGGTTCGAAAGTACCCGCGAGAGCTGGCCGACTGCCACGCAAACGAGCGTCAAACGCCCGTTTCAGGGGTTGAACGCTTCTTTTCGGAGCCTTGGTTTGGTTTTTGCATTTTCCCGATAACGACGCTTGCTTGTTGCGCACGCTCCGCCCCCAAAAGAGGCCCTGATGACTATAAGTGACGCAATCCCCCGTTTGCTGCTCGACAACCTGACCACCGCTACCATCTTGCTTGATGCCGAATTGCGCCTTGAGTACATGAATCCGGCGGCGGAGATGCTGCTCGCCATCAGCGGGCAGCGTAGCCATGGGCAGTTCATCAGCGAGCTGTTCACCGAATCCACCGAAGCGCTCAATTCCCTGCGCCAGGCGGTGGAACAGGCACACCCGTTCACCAAGCGCGAAGCGATGCTCACGGCCCTCACCGGTCAGAACTTGACCGTGGATTACGCGGTGACGCCGATCCTCAGCAACGGCGCGACCCTGCTTTTGCTGGAAGTCCACCCGCGTGATCGCTTGCTGCGGATCACCAAGGAAGAGGCCCAGCTGTCGAAGCAGGAAACCAGCAAGATGCTGGTGCGCGGTCTTGCCCACGAGATCAAAAACCCGCTCGGCGGCATTCGTGGCGCCGCGCAACTGCTGGCCCGAGAGCTGCCGGAAGACAGCCTGCGCGACTACACCAACGTGATCATTGAAGAGGCCGACCGCCTGCGCAATCTGGTCGACCGCATGCTTGGCTCGAACAAGTTGCCGTCGCTGGCCATGTGCAACGTTCACGAAGTGCTCGAGCGCGTTTGCCAACTGGTCGAAGCGGAAAGTCAGGGCTGCATCACCTTGGTGCGTGATTACGACCCAAGCATTCCCGACGTATTGATCGACCGCGAGCAAATGATTCAGGCGGTGTTGAACATCGTGCGCAACGCGATGCAGGCGATCAGCAGCCAGAACGAGCTGCGCCTGGGCCGCATCAGCCTGCGTAGCCGGACCATGCGCCAGTTCACCATCGGCCACGTCCGCCATCGTCTGGTGACCAAGATCGAGATCATCGACAACGGCCCGGGCATCCCGGCGGAACTCCAGGAAACCATTTTCTTTCCCATGGTCAGCGGCCGCCCGGACGGTACCGGGCTGGGCCTGGCCATTACCCAGAACATCATCAGCCAGCACCAGGGCCTGATCGAGTGTGACAGCCACCCCGGCCACACCACGTTCTCGATCTTTCTGCCACTGGAACAAGGAGCCACATCGACATGAGCCGTAGTGAAACCGTGTGGATCGTCGATGACGACCGTTCTATCCGTTGGGTTCTGGAAAAGGCCTTGCAGCAGGAAGGCATGACCACGCAGAGCTTCGACAGCGCCGATGGCGTGATGAGTCGTCTGGCCCGTCAGCAGCCTGATGTGATCATTTCCGATATCCGCATGCCGGGTGCCAGCGGGCTGGATCTGCTGGCGCGGATCCGCGAGCAGCACCCACGGTTGCCGGTCATCATCATGACTGCCCACTCCGATCTGGACAGCGCTGTCGCCTCCTATCAGGGCGGCGCTTTCGAATACCTGCCCAAGCCGTTCGACGTGGATGAGGCGGTGTCGCTGGTCAAACGCGCCAACCAGCACGCGCAAGAACAGCAAGGCCTGGAAGTGGTGCCCGCGCTGACCCGCACCCCGGAAATCATCGGCGAAGCGCCGGCGATGCAGGAAGTTTTTCGCGCCATCGGCCGCTTGAGCCACTCCAACATCACCGTGCTGATCAACGGCGAATCCGGCACCGGTAAAGAACTGGTCGCCCACGCCCTGCACCGCCACAGCCCGCGTGCGGCCTCGCCGTTCATTGCGCTGAACATGGCGGCGATCCCCAAGGACCTGATGGAATCCGAGCTGTTCGGCCACGAGAAAGGCGCGTTCACCGGCGCGGCCAACTTGCGTCGCGGACGCTTTGAACAGGCCGATGGCGGCACGCTGTTCCTCGATGAAATCGGCGACATGCCGGCAGATACACAAACCCGTCTGCTGCGGGTGCTGGCCGACGGCGAGTTCTACCGCGTCGGTGGTCATGTACCGGTCAAGGTCGATGTGCGGATCATCGCCGCGACACACCAGAATCTGGAAACCCTGGTCCACGCCGGAAAATTCCGTGAGGACTTGTTCCACCGCCTTAATGTGATCCGCATCCACATCCCGCGCCTGTCGGACCGTCGCGAAGACATCCCGACCCTGGCCAAGCACTTCCTCAGCCGCGCCGCGCAAGAGCTGGCGGTCGAGCCGAAGCTGCTGAAAAGCGAGACCGAGGAATACCTGAAAAACCTGCCGTGGGGCGGCAACGTGCGCCAGCTGGAGAACACCTGCCGCTGGATCACGGTCATGGCCTCCGGCCGTGAAGTGCATATCAGCGATTTGCCACCGGAACTGTTGAACCTGCCGCAGGATTCGGCGCCAGTGACCAACTGGGAGCAGGCGTTGCGCCAGTGGGCCGATCAGGCGTTGGCACGTGGCCAGTCGAGCCTGCTCGACAGCGCGGTACCGGCGTTCGAGCGGATCATGATCGAAACGGCTTTGAAGCACACCGCCGGGCGTCGCCGTGATGCCGCCGTTTTGCTGGGTTGGGGGCGTAACACCCTGACGCGCAAGATCAAGGAACTGGGGATGAAGGTTGATGGTGGGGATGATGATGAGGGGGATGAGGGTTAAACAGCCTATAGGTCTGCGGTGAACACACATTACGTGAACATCAAAGATCCAATGTGGGAGCGGGCTTGCTCGCGAAAGCGGTGTGTCATTGAAAAGGATCGTGACTGACACGACGCCTTCGCGATCAAGCCCGCTCCCACAACTAGTCCTCTGTGCACCAGAGTAATGCACCTTGAACCGCAATCGAGCATAACTTTCAGTTCAGATCGTTAGTGAAAATCACCGAAAAACAACAACGCCAAAAACACGAAAGCCCCGAATTCCGGGGCTTTCGCGTTTCTCATCAGCTTTTTTGTTTCAGCAGATTAAAAACTGGCACGCCCCCTGCAATACCTCTTACAGGTGATTCGATTCACCACCCGTTTCGGGGACCTTGGTACAGGCAGGCCGGGGATTCCCCTCTTTACACCGGGCGCACATCGCAATGCGATGCGCCCACCCTTTTGGGATCCTTGGTACAGGCAGGCCGGGGGTTCCCTCTTTACAACGGACCGACGCTACGAGCGAAGTCCACCCCGTTTTGGGAACCCTGATACAGGCAGGTCAGGGATTCCCGCTTTTATTGCTCCCGGAGATGGATCTCCAGCCGCCAGCGGTCATCGACCTCGCTGCCGGTCCAGTCACCTTGCAGCGGCCGCGCCGCCAGCACCGTCAGCAACAACCCGCCATCACTCGCTCGCGTACGCCAGTTGACGTCTTTGCCGTTGAGCTTGAGCTGGCCTTTCTGCGCCTTGCCTTCAGCCTGGAACAGAAGCGCCACGGCACCGTCGACCACCTCGCCGTGCAGCTTCGGCTCGTTGTTGAACCAGACCACCAGACCGCCGTCGATCACCTCGACCTGTTGCAGCACGCTCGGATCCGGTGTGGTCAGGCGGCCGATCATCAGGCCGATCATCACGCCGACGATCGCCAGCGAACCGATCACCCGCGGGAATAGTTTCGAACGGTTGTCCACAGGCGGCGTAGAATGCCGCTCATCTTTACCTTCGGAGCCGTGCATGTTTCACGTCATCCTTTTTCAACCAGAAATTCCGCCGAATACCGGCAACGTTATCAGGCTGTGCGCCAACAGTGGCTGCCACCTGCATTTGATCGAACCGCTGGGTTTCGAGATGGACGACAAGCGCCTGCGCCGCGCCGGTCTCGACTACCACGAATATGCCACGCTGCAACGCCACGCCGACCTCGCCAGTTGCCTGGAAAGCCTGGGCAACCCACGGCTGTTCGCGTTCACCACCAAGGGTTCGCGGCCGTTTCACGATGCCGCGTTTGTGCCGGGTGATGCGTTCATCTTCGGCCCGGAAAGCCGTGGCCTGCCGCCAGAAGTGCTGGACGCCCTGCCCGCCGAACAGCGCCTGCGCCTGCCGATGCGCGAAGGCTGCCGCAGCCTGAACCTGTCCAACACCGTGGCCGTGGCTGTGTACGAAGCGTGGCGCCAGAACGACTTCAAATAACACCGCAAAATAAATGCCTGATCGTTCCCACGCTCTGCGTGGGAATACAGCCCGTGACGCTCCGCGTCACTGGACGCGGAGCGTCCTCAGAGGTATTCCGACGCAGAGCGTAGGAACGATCAGCCAAGAAAAAAGCGCCTGTAACGGCGCTTTTTTCGTTGTCGCTCAGACCGTTTACTGAACGGTCGGGGTCTCGCCGCTTTCCTGCATGCGCTGCAGCTCTTGCGCGTACAGGGCGTCGAAGTTCACCGGAGCCAGCATCAGTGCCGGGAACGAACCGCGAGTTACCAGGCTGTCCAGAGTCTCACGAGCGTAAGGGAACAGGATGTTCGGGCAGAACGCACCCAGGGTGTGGCTCATCGACGCCGGGTCGAGGTTCTTGATCAGGAAGATACCGGCCTGTTGCACTTCAGCGATGAAGGCCACTTCGTCACCGTTTTTCACGGTCACGGACAGGGTCAGCACGACTTCGTAGAAATCGCCTTCAAGTTCTTTCTGGCGAGTGTTCAGATCCAGACCAACGGTCGGATCCCACTGCTGACGGAAGATCGCCGGGCTTTTCGGGGCTTCAAAAGACAGGTCGCGAACGTAGATGCGCTGCAAGGAGAATTGCGGTGCGGTTTCTTCTTCGCTGGCTGCAGTGTTCTGTTGGTCAGTCATCTCAGATCCTTTCTGATCTTGGGTCTTTAGGGATTGCTGTACGTGGGTGCAGCCGTTCAGGCCTTGAGCAGCGCGTCGAGCTTGCCGGCGCGCTCCAGGGCATACAAATCGTCACAACCGCCGATGTGCTTTTCGCCGATCCAGATCTGCGGCACGGACGTGCGCCCGGCCTTCTGGGTCATTTCGGCGCGCACCTGCGGCTTGCCATCGACCTTGATCTCTTTGAAGGCCACGCCTTTGTTCTCGAGCAGGTATTTGGCTCGCGAACAGTAAGGGCAGTAATCGCTGGAGTAGACGATGACTTCACTCATATCACTTCACCAACGGCAGGTTGTCGCCTTTCCAGCTGGAAATCCCGCCGGACAGCTTGGCGGCGGTGAAGCCGGATTTCATCAGCTCGCGGGCGTGGGTGCCGGCGGTCTGGCCCAGAGCGTCGACCAGAATGATGGTCTTGGCCTTGTGTTTTTCCAGCTCGCCGATACGCGCTGCCAGTTTGTCCTGTGGAATGTTCACGGCGCCAACGATGTGGCCGGCAGCGAAATCCTTGGCCGGACGGATGTCCACCACCACGCCCGCATCTTTGTTGACCAGTGCGGTCAGCTCACCGGTGCTCAGGCTTTTACCGCCGCCCTGCATCGTGTGCGCCAGCAGCAGAGCCAGCAGTACGACGAAGATACCGACAAGAATGTAGTGGTTAGTGGCAAATTCAATCAGGTGAGCAACCATCGAAGGAGGTTCCAGGGCGTTAAAATGTCGGCCAGTATACACAGCCACTATGGTCGGCCAAACCCCGTCCGGCGGTGACGCCGTCGGAACTTCGCTTTAAACTCCAACTCCCTTTTCCATCGCCCTCTTCTTTATTAGCCACGAGTGGATTCCATGACTACCACGCCTAAACCTTTGGTCCTGATCATTCTCGACGGCTTCGGTCACAGCGACAGCCCCGAATCCAACGCCGTTTTTGCGGCGAAGAAGCCTGTACTTGATCGCCTCTGGGCCACCGTGCCAAATGGCTTGATCTCGGGCAGCGGCATGGACGTCGGTCTGCCGGACGGCCAGATGGGCAACTCCGAAGTCGGCCACATGAACCTCGGCGCCGGCCGGGTGGTGTATCAGGACTTCACTCGTGTGACCAAAGCGATCCGCGACGGCGAGTTCTTCGAGAACCCGACCATCTGCGCCGCTGTGGATAAAGCCGTGGCCGCCGGCAAAGCCGTGCACTTCATGGGCCTGCTGTCGGATGGCGGCGTGCACAGCCACCAGGATCACCTGATCGCCATGGCCGAACTGGCCTTCAAGCGCGGCGCCGAAAAAATCTACCTGCACGCCTTCCTCGACGGCCGCGACACGCCGCCGAAAAGCGCCGCATCGTCGATCGAACTGCTTGACGCGACGTTCCAGGCCCTCGGCAAGGGCCGCATCGCCAGCATCATCGGCCGCTACTTCGCGATGGACCGTGACAACCGTTGGGATCGCGTGACCCAAGCCTACAACCTGATCGTTGACGGCAACGGCGAGTTCAACGCAGCCACCGCCCAGGAAGGTCTGGAAGCGGCTTACGCCCGTGGCGAGAGTGACGAATTTGTCAAAGCCACTTCGATTGGTGAGCCAGTCAAGGTCGAAGACGGCGACGCCGTGGTGTTCATGAACTTCCGCGCCGACCGTGCCCGCGAGTTGAGCCGTGTCTTTGTCGAAGACGGTTTCAAGGAATTCGAGCGCGGCCGCCAGCCGAAAGTGCAATACGTGGGCCTGACCCAATACGCCGCGAGCATCCCGGCTCCCGCAGCCTTTGCGCCGGGCAGCCTGGAAAATGTGCTCGGCGACTATCTGGCGAAGAACGGCAAGACTCAGCTGCGCATCGCTGAAACCGAAAAATACGCTCACGTGACCTTCTTCTTCTCCGGCGGCCGTGAAGAACCGTTCCCGGGCGAGGAGCGCATCCTGATCCCGTCGCCGAAAGTCGCCACCTACGACTTGCAGCCGGAAATGAGCGCGCCGGAAGTCACCGACCGTATCGTCGACGCCATCGAAAACCAGCGCTACGACGTCATCGTGGTCAACTACGCCAACGGCGACATGGTCGGCCACAGCGGCGTGTTCGACGCGGCAGTTAAAGCGGTTGAATGCCTGGACACCTGCGTCGGCCGCATCGTCGAGGCTCTGGAAAAGGTTGGCGGCGAAGCGCTGATCACCGCCGACCACGGCAACGTCGAGCAAATGGCTGACGAGTCCACCGGGCAAGCGCACACCGCGCACACCACCGAGCCGGTGCCGTTCATTTATGTCGGCAAGCGCGACCTCAAGGTCCGTGAAGGCGGCGTACTGGCGGACGTGGCGCCAACCATGCTCAAGTTGCTGGGACTGGAAAAACCGGCGGAAATGACCGGCACCTCGATTCTGGTCTGACCCGAATCCAGAAAACCCTGCAAAACCTTGTGGGAGTGGCTATGTGGTGAGGGGATTTATCCCCGATGGGCGGCGAAGCCGCCCTGAAACCGAACACCACGGCGTGTCTGACGCGCCGTGCAAGCTGATTTCGCGACTGCTGCGCAGCCGATCGGAGATAAATCCCCTCGCCACAGGTCGCTCTACACTGGTTTGCAGAGTTTTTAAGGCCAGTTATCACACAAGCCCAATTGGGCGTTTTTTTTGCAGCCTCGGGCGGGCATACTAGGCCGTCCCTTACCCTGGTGCCGCCCGCCCCTATGCTTCGCGTCCTGATTGCCCTCGCTCTGACCTGCCTGCTCCAACCGGCCTTCGCTGACGAGCGCGCGCAAACCCAGCAGCAGCTGGATGCCACGCGTCAGGACATTGCCGAGCTGAAAAAGCTGCTGGGCAAACTCCAGGAAGAAAAGTCCGGCGTGCAGAAAGAGCTCAAGGGCACTGAAACCGAGATGGGCAAGCTGCAGAAGCAGGTCGACGCCCTGCAGAAAGAACTGCAGAAAAGCGAATCCGAGTTGCAGCGGCTCGATGCGGAGAAAAAAAAACTCCAGAGCGCGCGCACTGAACAGCAGCGACTGATCGCCATCCAGGCCCGCGCGGCCTACCAGAACGGCCGCCAGGAATACCTCAAACTGCTGCTCAACCAGCAGAATCCCGAGAAATTCGCCCGTACCCTCACCTATTACGATTACCTGAGCCAGGCCCGCCTGGAGCAGCTGAAGAATTTCAACGAAACCCTGCGCCAACTGGCCAATGTCGAAAAAGACATCGGCTTGCAGCAGGCACAATTGCTCGTACAGAAAAGCAGCCTCGACACTCAGCGCGAAGAGCTCGACAAGGTCCGCAAGGAACGCCAGCAAGTCCTCGCCAAACTCAACGACGACGTAAAGGCCCGCGACCAGAAACTTGCCTCTCGCGAGCAGGATCAGGCAGACCTGTCTAAAGTCCTTAAAACCATTGAAGAAACCTTGGCCCGCCAGGCTCGTGAGGCAGAAGAAGCGCGGCAGAAAGCGCTGATCGCCCAGCAGGAAGCGGAAAAAAAGCGTTTACGTGAGGCCGAAGCTGAAAACAGCGACGCCCCACGAAAACCTGCCAGATCAACACCCGGCGCCTTGGTTTCCAGCAGCGGCGAGACCTTCGGCGGCCCTTTTGCCGCAACCCGGGGAAAACTTCCGTGGCCGGTTGATGGTCGACTGTTGGCACGTTTCGGTGAAACCCGTGGCGACGACGCCAGGACCAAGTGGGACGGCGTGATGATCAGCGCCTCCGCCGGCAGTCAGGTGCATGCTGTACACGGCGGCCGTGTGGTGTTCGCCGACTGGTTGCGCGGTGCCGGGCTACTGGTGATCCTCGATCACGGCAACGGTTTTCTGAGTCTTTACGGTCACAACCAGACGCTGCTCAAATCAGCCGGTGACGTGGTAAAAGCCGGTGAGTCCATCTCCACTGTCGGAAACAGTGGCGGTCAGGACACACCTGCACTGTATTTCGCAATTCGTCAGCAGGGTCACCCGAGTGATCCGGCGCAATGGTGCCGCGCGCAAGGATAGGCGTTGAGTCACCAACATTAGGAGTTCGTTCGACATGCTGCATTTGTCCCGCCTTACCTCGCTGGCCCTGACGATCGCCCTGGTGATCGGCGCGCCTCTGGCGTTCGCCGCACAACCGGCTCCGGCTGTCGCTCCAGCAGGCACTGCTGCAACCTCCAAGGCCCCGTTGCCGCTGGAAGAGTTGCGCACCTTTGCCGAGGTCATGGACCGGATCAAAGCCGCGTATGTCGAGCCAGTGGACGACAAGACCCTGCTGGAAAACGCGATCAAGGGCATGCTCAGCAACCTCGATCCGCACTCCGCTTACCTGGGCCCGGAAGATTTCACCGAGTTGCAGGAAAGCACCAGCGGTGAATTCGGCGGCCTGGGCATCGAAGTCGGTTCCGAGGACGGCTTCATCAAGGTCGTCTCGCCAATCGACGACACCCCCGCGTCGAAGGCCGGCATTCAGGCCGGTGACTTCATCGTCAAGATCAACGGCGCACCGACGCGCGGCCAGACCATGACCGAAGCCGTGGACAAGATGCGCGGCAAGATCGGCCAGAAAATCACCCTGACCCTGGTGCGCGACGGCGGCACGCCATTCGACGTGACCCTGGCCCGCGCTGTAATTCAGGTGAAGAGCGTCAAGGCGCAATTGCTCGAATCGGGCTACGGCTATATCCGCATCACCCAGTTCCAGGTCAAGACCGGCGAAGAAGTTTCCAAAGCCCTGGCCAAGCTGCGCAAGGACAACGGCAAGAAGCTCAACGGCGTCATCCTCGACCTGCGCAACAACCCGGGCGGCGTGTTGCAGGCAGCGGTGGAAGTGGTTGATCACTTCATCACCAAAGGCCTGATCGTCTACACCAAGGGGCGGATCGCCAACTCGGAACTGCGCTTCTCCGCCACCGGCAAGGACGAAAGCGAAGCGGTACCGATGGTCGTGCTGATCAACGGTGGCAGCGCCTCGGCATCGGAAATCGTCGCCGGCGCCTTGCAGGATCAGAAACGCGCCGTGGTCATGGGCACCACCAGTTTCGGCAAGGGCTCGGTACAAACCGTGCTGCCGCTGAACAACGACCGCGCACTGAAGATCACCACGGCGTTGTACTTCACGCCAAATGGCCGTTCGATCCAGGCCCAGGGCATCGTTCCGGACATCGAAGTGCGCAAGGCGAAGATCACCAACGAAGCGGACGGCGACTACTTCAAGGAAGCCGACCTGCAGGGTCACCTGGGCAATGGCAACGGCGGCGCCGACAAACCGACCGGTTCCGGCGCCAAGGCCAAGGCCATGCCGCAGGATGACGATTACCAACTGGCCCAGGCCCTGAGCCTGCTCAAAGGGCTGAGCATTACGTCCGGCCGCTGAGGATGTCTCTGCGTTTCGTCTTCGTTCTGTTGTGCTGTCTGGCGGGTGCTGCTCATGCAGAGCCCGCTGGTTCGACACCTCACAAAGCCTACCTGACACTGATCATCGATGACCTGGGGCAAAACCTGCCCCGGGATCGCCGCGTGCTGGCCTTGCCCGGCCCGGTGACCACGGCGATCATGCCCGACACCCCGCACGCCACCGAATTTGCCCGGGAAGCCCATCGCGCCGGCAAAATCGTGATCCTGCACATGCCCATGGACCCGGCCACCGGGCCGTATGCCTGGCACCCCGAACTGCCCATCGAAGAACTTGAAAAACGCCTCAAAGCCGCTTTCAAAATGGTCCCCTACACCGCCGGCATCAATAACCACATGGGCAGCCGCATGACCGCGCAACCAGTGGCGATGGCGTGGTTGATGGCTGAATTGCAGCGCCGCCACAAGTTCTTCGTCGACAGCCGCACCAGTGCGCAAACCGTGGCGGCGCAACAGGCGCAGAAGATCGATCTGGCGAGCGTGTCGCGGGATGTGTTTCTCGATGACGAGCGCACCGAAGCGGCAATTTTCACCCAATTGCAGACGGCGATCAGCCTGGCGCACAAACAAGGATCGGCGGTGATGATCGGCCATCCGTACCCGCAGACCCTCGCTGTGCTGGAGCGCGAGCTGCCCAAGCTCAAGGCTCAGGGCATCGAATGGATCGACATCAAGCAAATGATCAGCGTGCGCAGCAATCGCGCTATGGCCGGTCATGGCAAAGACGGCGTGTATCGGTAACACGCGGTCACCACGCAATACATAGTTACCGCCAGAGGTTGGGCCTACATCCGGATAGTTAGACCTGCAACAGGTTGCGACTCCCTGAGTCGCCTTTCAACTATCAGGAGTGACTATGACGACGCATGACGATACCGCTGTGCCAGCCGGGCAAATGGAGCCCATCCGCCACGACAACCTGCTGATCAACTTCACGACGGAGTTTCTCCGCATCTGGGACACCCACGGTTCACGGGCAAAAAAGGCCGCGATTTGGCGTCCGACCCCGGCCGCCGATGTGCTTCCCGGCTATTTCCCATTGGGCGACGTGCTCATTGATAACCACGACAACATCACTGGCAGGCATATCGTGGCCGTGGTTTGCGAGGCTGATACACCCAGCGCAGATCCTGCCAAAGGCAAAGCACTATGCCGGCCTGTCGACTACGAACTGATCTGGGAAGACACCGGATCGGGATCGAAAAAGGACGGAGCGATCTGGCGCCCCGTTCCTCCCGAAGGTTACGTGGCGCTGGGATCGGTATGTTCCGACGGCCATCAAAAACCTTCTTTCAACGCCGTCCGCTGTGTCCGTGCCGACCTTGTGATCGCTTCTGGTCTCAGTGAACAGACATGGAATGACAGGAGCAGCGGCGCTCGAAAAAGCATCAGCACCTGGAGCGCCATTCCGCCATCGGCACCAGCGGATGAAATTTACTTGGTGCCCGGCACCTTTGTCGGCTGTAGCGGTTATTCCAGACCCGACAACTTGTTCGTCTATTCGCTGCGCATTCGGATTTCGCTCGAGGTCAATCCTGCCCCCACCTTGCCCGTGCTCGACAGTGAAATACCTCCCTGTGCGCAGGTACCTGAACACCCCACACAGACCGCTAGGCTTCCATGGTTCGCGGTGAAGGACCCACAACTTTCCAGACGCGAGCAACTGCGAGAGTCACCTTTCTATCTTCTGCAACGCACGGATTACTATCAGCTCGTCGGCCATTGCAAGAACGGCCAAGATGACGCCAGACCGATTCGCTGGACGGCACCCCGCGCCCAGAGATCGGAAAACCTGCGCACCTTCACCCAGCTCACCTCGATCGAGTTCGGCGCTCAATGGCAAAGCAACGCTCGCCAGCCGTTCCTGTTTTCGGCGCGGTTGAACAATGCTTTTACCCAGTGCGAAATTCAGTCGAATGAATGGCTCAACCCCGCGCCAATCGAGGTCGCTGCCGTTATGGCAAAAAACAGCTCGATAGGGGTCTATCTGATGCAAAGTGATTATGTGCTGCTACGCGCGGACGGTACGCACGTTACCGACGACGTCAGTTACACCGATGGCAACAGCTTGCACATCAGCCAATACACGCCGACGGAGCCTGAAGTAATGGTTGTGCCTTTGGTTGAACCGGCAGTACAGGCGATCATCGATACGCCATCGGCAGACAACGAGGTCACCGCGCCATTACCAGAGCCGGAGCCAGACTTGCCGAACGCTACAGATACCTTGCCATGATGTCGTCAACCACGCCTTCTTTGCGCAGCTGATCGAGCGCAGCCTGCAGCTTGGCCACAACTTCGTCGGAGACGTCCTTGTTCAGCGCCAGATACAGTTCGGCGCTGTTGAAACGCAGCACGGTCTTGAGTCCGGTCACGCCATCCTGCCGCGCCAGATAACGGCCGGCAGGATCGCCGGTTGCCCACAGATCGATCTGACCGTTGACCAGTTTCTTCGCATTGTCCTGATCACGCAGCACGACCACTGGCTTCAAGCCCTGCTTGGTCAGCGTCTCGGCAATCGCATCGCCCTTGTAGGCACCGATCCGGTACTTGCGCGCGTCATTGAGGGTTTCGAGGGTGATCTTGCTGTCAGCCTTGGCCAACAGGATCCAGTCGTCGGGGCCGATCGGGCCGACCCACTTGAAGAGTTTTTCGCGATCCGGCAGCCGCGCCATCACGAACGCACCGTAACCGGGGTTTTCCAGGGCCAGTTTGTAGACGCGCTCCCAAGGGAAACGCAGGGTCAGGCTGTAGGTGATGCCGGCGCGCTGGAACATCTCGCGCACGATGTCGGTGGCAATGCCGTTGATGTTCTCGCCCTGAGCGAAATTCTTGCCGTTCTTCGCCATGTTGTACGGCGGGAAGTTTTCGGTGAGGAGCACCAGATCGGTGTCAGGACTGTTTTCGGCCCGGGCAGTATCGAGCAGCAACACACAGGCACTGGCGAGAACAAGAAGCAGGCGTTTGATCATGTCGGGCTACCGAAATCCATGGCGTGCCCAAGAGTGCCTTGGGTACGCCATGCTGTCCACTGGCCTGTACGGTTTAGCGCATCACAATCCCGCGTTGCGCCATATACGCCTTGGCTTCCTGCACGGTGTATTCGCCGAAGTGGAAAATACTCGCCGCCAACACGGCGCTGGCATGGCCTTCGAGGATGCCGTCAGCCAGATGCTGCAGATTGCCCACACCGCCGGAAGCGATCACCGGAATGCCCAGTGCATCGCTGATGGCGCGGGTCACGCCGAGGTCGAAGCCGTTTTTCATGCCGTCCTGATCCATGCTGGTCAGCAGGATCTCACCGGCGCCGAGGCCTTCCATTTTCTTCGCCCACTCGACCGCGTCGAGGCCGGTCGGCTTGCGGCCGCCGTGGGTGAAGATTTCCCAGCGCGGGGTTTCGCCGGGGCC
Source organism: Pseudomonas sp. Seg1 (assembly GCF_018326005.1). Lineage (NCBI taxonomy): Bacteria > Pseudomonadati > Pseudomonadota > Gammaproteobacteria > Pseudomonadales > Pseudomonadaceae > Pseudomonas > Pseudomonas sp. Seg1. The sequence goes on along the minus strand of NZ_AP021903.1, from coordinate 393,652 downwards.
GGAGACTTTCTTGGCGTCGATGGCGACGACGATGCATTGCGAGCCGAAATGCTGCGCTGCTTCACCAACGAATTCCGGATTGAACACAGCTGCGGTGTTGATCGAGACCTTGTCGGCACCGGCATTGAGCAGGTTGCGGATGTCCTGCACGGTACGCACACCGCCACCGACGGTCAGCGGGATGAACACCTGGCTGGCCATGCGCTCAACGGTATGCAGCGTAGTGTCGCGGCCATCGACGCTGGCGGTGATGTCGAGAAAGGTAATCTCGTCGGCACCCTGCTCGTCATAGCGACGGGCGATTTCCACCGGGTCACCGGCGTCGCGGATGTTTTCGAACTTCACACCTTTGACGACCCGGCCGTTGTCCACGTCCAGGCAAGGGATGATGCGTTTGGCCAGCGCCATGGTCAGTCCTCAGCCTTGGTACGAATCGCAGAAAGCTTGCGCTTCGGCGACGTCGAGGGTGCCTTCGTAGATCGCCCGGCCAGTGATGGCGCCGATGATGCCTGGCGCCTTGGCGTCGAGCAGCGACTTGATGTCACCGAGATTGTGGATGCCGCCGGACGCGATCACCGGGATCTTGGTGGCCGCAGCCAGCGCAGCGGTAAACGGCACGTTGCAGCCCTGCATCATGCCGTCTTTGGCGATGTCGGTATAAACGATCGAAGACACGCCGTCGGCTTCAAACTGCTTGGCCAGATCGATGACTTGCACGGTGCTGATTTCAGCCCAGCCATCAGTGGCGACAAAACCGTCCTTGGCATCCAGACCCACAATGATCTTGCCCGGGAATGCACGGCAGGCTTCAGCGACGAACGCCGGATCTTTCACGGCTTTGGTGCCGATGATCACGTAGCTCACGCCCGCCTTGACGTAGTGCTCGATGGTTTCCAGCGAACGGATGCCACCGCCGATCTGGATCGGCAGGGTCGGGTAGCGCTTGGCGATCGCGGTGACCACTTCGCCGTTGACCGGCTGACCTTCGAACGCGCCATTCAGATCGACCAGATGCAGACGACGGCAACCGCCCTCCACCCACTTGGCAGCCATGCTCACCGGGTCATCGGAGAACACTGTGGAATCTTCCATGCGGCCCTGGCGCAGACGTACGCAGGCACCGTCTTTAAGATCGATAGCGGGAATAATCAGCATGCTTTTTCCTTCGTCAAAAGAGCGGCAAGCTGCAAGCCATAAGCTGCAAGCGCGCACGCGCGTCTATCTCTTGCAGCTTGCAGCTTGACGCTTGCCGCTGCTCTTAATTTTTTTCGAGCGCCCACAGGTCGCTTTCGATGCTTTCAAACCGCTCCTTAAGGTGGGTCTGCACATCGAAAATCGCCCTGTTGTAATAGTGCGGAGCAATTTCGCGGGTAAACAGCTCAAGAATTTCCGCCGCTTCAAACGAGCCGAGGTCGAGTTCGAATCGATCCTCCATGAAGCGTTTGATCTTGTGATTGGCCTCGCTCTCCTGCTCGGGAGTGAGGGTCAGGATCGGCGGTTTCTTCTTGATAGCCATTACCAGCGACCGTCCCACGCCGCGAAGTTCTGCAGCAATTGCAGGCCATGTGTATGGCTCTTCTCCGGATGGAACTGCACGGCAAAGCGCGAGCCTTCGGCCAGCGCTGCGGCGAAATCGACACCGTAATGACCGCCGCCCACCACCTGACGCGCGTTGGCGGCGGCGATGTAGTAGCTGTGCACGAAGTAGAAACGCGCCATGTCCGGAATGTCATGCCACAACGGGTGGCTGACCTTCTGTTTCAATTCGTTCCAGCCCATGTGCGGGACTTTCAGGTGTTCGCCGTCCTCATGCAGGTCTTTGCCGAAGAACTTCACCGCGCCCGGGAACAGGCCGATGCAGTCGACGCCGTCGTTCTCTTCGCTGCTGTCGAGCAAGGCTTGCATGCCGACACAGATGCCGAGGAAAGGACGATCCTGGCTGACTTCACGCACCAGCGAGTCGAAACCGAGACGACGGATTTCCGCCATGCAATCGCGAATTGCACCGACGCCGGGGAATACCACGCGGTCGGCTTCGCGGATCACGTCCGCATCGCTGGTGATCAACACCTTGCCGGCACCGACGTGCTCGAGGGCCTTGGCCACCGAGTGCAGGTTGCCCATGCCGTAATCGATAACTGCAACCGTCTGCATTACAGAACGCCTTTGGTCGATGGCATTTGCCCGGCCATGCGCTCATCCAGCTCCACGGCCATGCGCAGGGCGCGGCCGAAAGCCTTGAACACGGTTTCGATCTGGTGGTGGGTATTGGTGCCGCGCAGGTTGTCGATGTGCAGGCTGACGAGTGCGTGGTTGACGAAGCCCTGGAAGAATTCCTGGAACAAGTCGACGTCGAAGCCGCCTACGGTGGCGCGGGTGTACGGCACGTGCATCTGCAGGCCTGGGCGGCCGGAGAAGTCGATCACCACGCGCGACAGCGCTTCATCGAGCGGCACGTAGGCGTGGCCGTAGCGACGGATGCCTTTTTTGTCGCCGATGGCTTTGGCGAAGGCCTGGCCGAGAGTGATACCGACGTCTTCCACCGTATGGTGGTCGTCGATATGCAGATCGCCCTTGCATTCAATATCCAGGTCGATCAACCCGTGACGGGCGATCTGATCCAGCATGTGCTCAAGAAAAGGAACACCGATATCAAATCGGGCCTTTCCGGTGCCATCAAGGTTGATCGAGGCTTTGATCTGGGTTTCCAGAGTGTCGCGCTCGACAGACGCCTTACGTTCGGCCATCACCAGCTCCGCAAAATCATTGGGCGAAAAAGGCAGCCATTATAGGCACGCGGGGCCGAAACAGAAACACGAGACGTGACATGGCAGACGGATAGAACCCCCGGCTGTCGCGGGTAGACATGTCCATACAAGCCATTACAGGCACCCCAAACCGACTGTAGGAGTGAGCCTGCTCGCGATGAGGGCCTCACAGTCACCATTTCTGTGACTGTCAGACCGCTATCGCGAGCAGGCTCACTCCTACAGGGGTACTGCGTTTTACCAATTACTTAGTGAAACAATACTGCCGTTTTCTGCAGGGTCACCCACACACCCCACGCCAACGGAATACCCACCACCAGCCACGCAGCCACCGCCAACGGCTTGCTGCCCGGCGCGGCTTTCCATTCCAGCACGGTGGTCGCGTCAGCACCTTTGTCATGACCCAGTGCCTGTTCGGCCGCCAGCTCAGCGTCGGTCATGAAGTACTTGTCAGCCACCGGGCGTACCAGCATGTTGCAGAGGAAACCCAGCACCAGCAGGCCGGCGAGGATGTACAGGGTGATGTCGTAAGCCGCCGCGCGTTCCACGCCGATGCTCAGCTGATACTCACGCAGGTAGTTCACCAACACCGGACCGAGCACACCAGCTGCCGCCCACGCCGTCAGCAGACGACCGTGGATCGCGCCGACCATTTGCGTACCGAACAGGTCGGCCAGATACGCAGGAACGGTCGCGAAACCACCGCCGTACATCGACAGGATGATGCAGAACGCCGCCACGAACAGCGCAACGTTGCCCAGATGACCGAGGTTCGGGATCAACGCATACAGGGCAAAACCGAGGGCGAAGAACACGAAATAGGTGTTTTTGCGGCCCAAGTAATCCGAGAACGATGCCCAGAAGAACCGGCCACCAATGTTGAACAGGCTCAACAGACCAGTGAAACCGGCCGCAATCGCGGCGATCGAGGCCAGTTGCCCGGCATCCAGCTGACCGAACGGCACGTCAACACCCAGCAGTTTGCCGCCGAACACTTCCTGCAGCAGTGGCGAAGCCATGCCGAGGATGCCGATACCCGCCGATACGTTCAGGCACAGCACCAGCCAGACCAGACGGAATTGCGGGGTTTTCCACGCGACATTCACGTGCACGTGACGGTGAGTGATCATCGAGTTCGAAGCTTTTTTCGCCGGAGCGGTCCAGCCTTCAGGCTTCCAGCCAGTTGGCGGTACGCGGTAAGACAGTGCGCCGCCGATCATGAACACGAAATAGATCGCGGCCATCACCAGGAAGCTCTGCCACACGCCGACGCTGGTTGGCGAGGCGAAGTGGCCCATCAGCGCTGCGGCCAATGGGGCACCAACCATCGCGCCGCCACCAAAGCCCATGATCGCCATGCCGGTAGCCATGCCGCGCTTGTCCGGGAACCACTTGATCAGGGTCGACACCGGCGAGATGTAGCCCAGGCCCAGACCGATACCGCCGATCACACCGGAACCGATCCACATCAGCCAGATCTGGTGGGTATAAATACCCAGCGCCGAGATCAGCAGACCGCCGCACCAGCACAGCGCCGATACGACACCGGCCTTGCGTGGCCCGGCGTGTTCGAGCCAGCCGCCCCAGATCGCTGCCGAGCAGCCGAGAAAGATGAAGAACAGGGTGTAGATCCAGCCGAGCATCGAGATCGGCCAGTCGCATTGCGAAGAAAACACCTGAGCGATGAAGCTCATGTCCGGCGCGCAAGCCACTGGCGCAGTGATGCCCAACGCCTTGGACAGCGGTAGCCAGAACACCGAGAAACCGTAGGCCATGCCGATGCACAGGTGAATGGCCAGAGCGGCCGGTGGTACCAGCCAGCGGTTGAAACCGGGCTTGGCGATGATGCGTTCCTTGGACAGGAACGCAGGCTGGTCGGCGTTGACGCCGTCCGCCGTGATGCTCGTGCTCATTGTGTATCCCCCAATTATTAGTATGGTTCGCCAGCCACTGTTCACCCTCGGCCTTAATGCACGCAGGCATGACCGTTTTTTCAGGTGAAGCTCCTTGAAGGCGCGACGTTAAGTCGCAGAAGGACGGACGAACCGGCGAAGGTTACCATTTGCACGTGACAGAAAAACCAAACTGATATCACCTTTTTCATGTCACCTGATCTCCTGCACAGGACATTTCCTACGGAGCCACCATGCCAGTCATCGTTCAGACGCTTGAAGACGCCAGTTATCAGGACCAGCAGGATTTGCAGAAGATTTACCGCGATGCGCCCGATTGGCTGTTTGCGCCGTTCTCCGGCGAGGCCGAGCTGATCGAAAGCGCCTTGGCTGACGGCTGTTTTATTGCCGGACGTTTCAATGACCGCTTGCTCGGCGCCGCACGTCTGACAAGGCACCCCGAGGTTTGGTACTTGTCGCATTTATGCGTACGAAAAGTTACCCGACGCCGTGGGGTTGCCGAGCGGCTGGTGAACCAAGCGCAGAAAATGGCGTCGCAAGCGGGGGCAGAACTGCGTCTGCTGGCGCCTGTCGGGCATCTTGAAGCCGAGGCCATCGCCGCCAGGTTGCACCTGCCACTGATGGTGCTGACAACATGACTTCACCCCGAAACGGGCCGTTGCAGCGCTATACTCCCCGGCTAAATTACGAATTCGACTAACTACAAGGACTCGCCCATGAAAGCGTTCGGCAAAATCCTGGGTCTGGTACTTCTCGGGCTGTTGCTGATCATCGTGGCGGCAGGCTTTGCCCTGACCCACCTCTTCGATCCCAACGATTACAAAGACGAGATCCGCCAGATAGCCCGCGACAAGGCCCACATCGAGCTGACGCTCAATGGCGATATCGGCTGGAGCCTGTTCCCGTGGCTCGGCCTGGAATTGCACGAAGCCAGCGTCGCCACCCTGGCCAAGCCCACCGAACCTTTTGCCGACTTGCAGATGCTCGGCCTGTCCGTGCGCGTGCTGCCGCTGTTGCGCCGCGAAGTGCAGATGAGCGATGTGCGCGTCGAAGGCCTCAACCTCCGTCTGAACCGCGACAAGAACGGTCACGGCAACTGGGAAGACATCGGCAAGGTGCCTGTCGCGGCCGGCACAACGCCGCCAGCCACCCCCGGCGAACCCGCCAGCGACACCCCGGTCGCGGTGGAAAAACCCGCGCAGCCGATCCGCCTCGACATCGACAGCCTGACCGTCAACAACGCCCGTGTTGAGTACAACGACGAACTGACCGGCAAGCAGTTCAGCGCCGAAAGCATCCAGTTGAGCACCGGCCCGGTGCACGATTCGACCAACATTCCGGTGAAAGCCACTGCCTTCCTCGGCACTAATCAGCCCGTGCTGCGGGTGCGTACCGAACTCACGGGTGAACTGCGCTTCGAGCGCGCTCTGCAACGCTACAAGTTTGAAGACCTGAAGCTTTCCGGCGAACTGGCCGGTGACCCGCTTCAAGGCAAGACCATGACCTTCGCCGCCCAAGGCCAGCTTTTGCTGGATAAAGCCGCGAACGTCGCCGAATGGACCGGCATCAAGATCTCCGCCAACCAGTTGCGCGCCTTGGGTGAACTGAAAGCCAACGACCTCGACAAGACCCCGCAGATCACTGGCGGCATCTCGATCGCGCAGTTCGATCTGGCGAAATTCGTCGACAGCATCGGCCAGAAACTGCCGGCCATGGCCGAGGGTAGCCTGAGCAAGGTCGAACTGGTCAGCCGTGTTTCGGCCACGCCAACCAGCGCCGCGTTCGACAACATCAACCTGAAGATCGACGACAGCAGCTTCAGCGGCCGCATCGCCGTCGAGGATTTCGCCAAACAATCGCTGCGGGCGATCCTCAAGGCAGACACCTTCAACGTCGACCGCTACTTGCCGCCGAAATCGGAAAAGGCCACCAGCGCCACGCAAGTGCGTCAGGCCGAAGTCGCCAGCACCGAAGCCGATGCCATGGCCGGCGCAGGCTCCACGCCGCTGCCGGACAAACCGAGCAAAAGCGCCTGGAGCACTGATCGTCTCCTGCCGGTTGAACGCCTGGCCAAGCTCGATGTGGATGCCGACCTGACTTTCGGCCAGTTGACCCTCGACAAATTGCCGATCCAGAACGCCGCACTCAAAGCCACCGGCCAAGGCGGCTTGCTGACCCTCAATAATCTGAGCGGCGAGCTGTACAACGGCGGCTTCGAAGCCAAAGGCACCCTCGACGTACGCCCGAGCGCGCCAGTGCTGAACCTGCAGACGAAGATCAACCGCGTACCGGCGGAAAAAATCCTCGAAAGCCAGGGCAAGAATCCGCCGGTCAAAGGCCTGGTAACCCTCAACAGTAATGTCACCGGCAGCGGCAACAGCCAACAGGCACTGATCGAAACCCTCAACGGCAACGCCAGTTTCGTGATCAACAACGGCGTGCTGCTCAACGCCAACCTTGAGCAGCAACTGTGCAAAGGCATCGCCACGCTCAACCGCAAAACCCTTAGCGGCGAGCCACGGGGCAAAGACACGCCATTCCAGGAACTCAAGGGCAACCTGACCTTCCGCAACGGTATCGCCAGCAACCCGGACCTGAAAGTGCGCATCCCGGGCATGACCGTCAACGGTGACGGCGATATCGACCTGCGTGTGCTCGGCATGGACTACCGCGTCGGCATCATCGTTGAGGGTGACACCAGCGCCATGCCGGATCCGGCCTGTCAGGTCGGCGAAAAATTCGTCGGCATCGAGTGGCCGCTGCGCTGCCGTGGCCCGCTGGAACTGGGCGCCAAGGCCTGCCGTGTGGACAACGACCGTCTCGGTCAGGTCGCGACCAAACTGGCTGGTGACAAACTCAGCGAAAAAATTAACGAGAAACTCGGCGACAAGGTCAGCCCGGAATTGAAAAACGCATTGAAGGGGCTGTTCAAGCGATGAGAGCGGAGCAGTTTTCACAGGCGGTGCTGGAGTGGTTCGACCGCCACGGCCGCCACGATCTGCCTTGGCAGCAAGACATCAATCCGTATCGGGTGTGGGTGTCGGAGATCATGTTGCAACAGACGCAAGTCAGCACCGTGCTCAACTATTTCGACCGTTTCATGGCCGCGCTACCGACGGTTCAAGCGCTGGCCGAGGCGCCGGAAGACGAAGTACTGCACCTGTGGACGGGCCTGGGTTATTACACCCGCGCGCGCAATTTGCAGAAGACCGCGAAGATCGTCGTCAGCCAGTACGGCGGCGAGTTTCCGCGTGACGTCGAAAAGCTTACGGATCTGCCAGGCATTGGCCTGTCCACTGCTGGCGCCATCGCGAGCATCAGCATGGGCTTGCGCGCGCCGATTCTCGACGGCAACGTCAAACGCGTTCTGGCGCGCTTTACCGCGCAAGAGGGCTACCCCGGCGAGCCGAAGGTCGCCAAACAACTCTGGGCCAACGCTGAGCGTTTTACGCCGTACGATCGGGTCAACGCCTACACCCAGGCGATGATGGATCTGGGCGCCACACTCTGCACGCGGAGCAAACCGAGTTGCCTGTTGTGCCCGCTGGAACGTGGCTGCGAAGCGCACATGCTTGGCCTGGAGACGCGCTACCCGATTCCCAAGCCGCGCAAAGTCATTCCGCAGAAACGCACGCTGATGCCGATGCTCGCCAATGGCGACGGCGCGATTCTGCTTTATCGCCGTCCGTCGACAGGCCTGTGGGGCGGTTTGTGGAGCTTGCCGGAACTCGACGACCTCGACGACCTGCAACATCTCGCCGATCAGCACTCGCTGACCATGGGCGAGCAGCAGGCGCTGCCAAACCTTGTCCACACCTTCAGCCATTTCCAGCTGTCCATCGAACCCTGGCTGGTTCAGGTGCAGGAGGCCAGCCATCACGTGGCCGAGGCCGACTGGCTCTGGTATAACCTCGCCACCCCGCCGCGCCTGGGCCTCGCCGCCCCGGTCAAAACCTTGCTCGAACGCGCGGCTGCCGTATTGAATGCAGGAGAGTCACCATGACCCGCACCATCATGTGCCGTAAGTACAAAGAAGAATTGCCCGCTCTGGAACGCGCTCCTTTCCCGGGCGCCAAAGGTCAGGATATTTTTGATCACGTCTCCGCCAAGGCCTGGGCCGACTGGCAGAAACACCAGACCCTGCTGATTAACGAAAAACGCCTGAACATGATGAACGCCGAGGATCGCAAATATCTTCAGGGCGAGATGGACAAGTACTTCTCCGGCGAGGATTACGCCAAGGCCGAAGGCTACGTTCCGCCTGCCGAGTAAACCCGCAAAATCGGGGGTGGGATCGTAAGCGACGGAATTAATTTAAGAAATTTTAAAAAAGTCGTTGACGTAAATCCGAAAAACCCTTTTAATGCGCCCCGTTGCCCAGATAGCTCAGTCGGTAGAGCAGGGGATTGAAAATCCCCGTGTCGGCGGTTCGATTCCGTCTCTGGGCACCAAATACCGAAAACCCTGAATCGCAAGATTCAGGGTTTTTTTATGCCTGCGATTTGATCATGCCTCCCTACTCGCCCTCTCCCTCTCGATACACCCATCCCCACCTGTACTGAAAAATACCCGAAATCTGTATCTCTCCCCTTGTAGGAAATTTCGCCAGTATTTCTCCAAGCCTTGGCGAGCCAATGACTGGCTCTACTTTGCGCCCCGCAACACTCTCGACCCTTGAGGTCGTCAGAGCGCAAAACCTGATTTTTTGAATAGATCGGCGTTCACCGCAAGGTCACTTCCTGTCCAGCTAAAAAATCTAAAAAAAACCAACAGGCGAACTGCATTTACTGCTTTTCAAACATTCCAGGATGAATGCTGGCGCCCCCGTGCGCCCGGCAAAAGAGCGAAACGGACGACGTATGATCAAGCAACTTATCAATGAAGATAGTTATGTGCAGATTGGAGAACTTTGCAGCGCAAGGATCCAACTGAAAATCGAAGGACTGAATCCTGCCGGATCGATAAAACTCAAAACCGCACACGCACTGATTACCGATCTGGAAAATCAGGGGCGGATTTCCCATAAGACGCGTCTGGTCGAGTCTTCATCGGGGAATCTGGGGGTTGCGCTGGCCATGGTCTGCGCCGCCAAGGGTTACAAGTTTGTCTGTGTGATTGACCCGAACATTTCTGCGCCAAACAGGAAGCTCATGCAGGCACTTGGCGCCGAGATGATCATGGTTGATCAGCGTGACGAAAACGGCGGTTACCTTAATTCGCGCATTCGTTTGATCGAGCAACTGGTCGCGGAGAACCCGGATTACATCTGGCTCAACCAGTACAAGAATCCGACCAATCCCCTCGCCCACTATCAAGCGACTGCCAAGTCCATTGCCCATAAGTTTCCCCATGTGGATTACCTGTTTGTCGGCGCCGGCACTACCGGCACGCTGATGGGCTGCAAGAACTACTTCGCCGAACATCATCCACAGACCAAAGTCATCGCTGTCGATACTGTCGGCTCGGTCACGTTCGGCCTGCCGGGGGGCACGCGGCATATCCCGGGTCTGGGCACCAGTCGCCTGCCGGAGATATTCGAGGCGTCCGGGATTCACGACTTCCTGTCGATTCCCGAGGAACAGACCATCAAGGTCTGCCGCTGGCTGGCGCAACGCTACGGCCTGCTCTTCGGCGGCTCCACCGGCACCGTCCTCGCGGGCATCCAGCAATGGGCGCCGCACATCCGTCCCGACGACGTTGTCGTGGCGATCTCACCCGACATGGGTGAGCGCTACCTCGAAACCATCTATTCCGACGACTGGGTCACCCAGCGTATCGGCGCAGCGGCGTTGCAACCCCTTTTCCCAGAAATCGCTCTGGCACTTTCGGCGTAATTCCCATGACCACACAGAACCCGATCCAACCGTTCCACGTTATCCCCGGCGCAGTCGTCAAGGACATCCTCAACGGCCTGCGGCAGGAAGCCATCGAGATCGTCGCGCAGACCTACTTGACCCACGAACGTGGCGAAACCGTTAACCCTGACAGTTACTTCCTGCGCTTTCCGGCGGAACCGGCGAACCGGATCATTGCGCTGCCGGCGGCCATCGTCGACAGCGAGGGCGATCAGTCAGTTTCCGGGATCAAGTGGATTGCCAGCTATCCCGACAACATCAAGTCGGGCATCCCGCGCGCTTCGGCGGTATTGATCCTCAACGATCCGGACACCGGTTATCCCTATTCGCTGCTCGAGGGTGCGTTGATCAGTGCTGTGCGCACTGCTGCGTCGGCGGTGCTCGGCGCGTGGTGGCTGAATGGCCAAAGGAAAAGCGCGCCAAGACTTTCGATCATTGGTGGCGGGGTGATTTCGCGAAACATCCTTGAGACGTTCATCGCCGACGACTGGTCGTTCGACAGCGTGGGGATCCACGATCTCAACGCCGAATCTGCTCAAGCGCTGTCGGCGTTCGGCAAACAGCTCGGGGTTCCGGATGTACAGCTGCTGTCGCTGCAAGACGCACTCACCGCCGACATCGTGGTGTTCGCCACCAGCGCCGGCGAGCCTTATGTGAAAGGCAGCGGCACTTTCCGTCCGGGGCAGATCGTCCTGAACATTTCGCTGCGGGATATCGGCGCAGAAATCATCGAAGAAAGTTACAACTACTTCGACGATGTGACCCATTGCCTGAAGGCCAATACCTCGCCGCACTTGGCCGAGCAGCAGTACGGTCATCGCGACTTCGTTACCGGCACCGTGGCGCAATTGATTCGCGGCGATCTGCAAGTCGCCACAGACAAACCGCTGATCTACTCGCCATTCGGCATGGGCATCCTCGATCTGGCGATTGGCCGGATGATTCACGACATCGCCGTCAAGGATGGCTCGGCGGTCGCCATCCCGTCCTTCTTCGGGGAGGAGCGCAGATGGTGAAGGCGCCTCTACTTATCGGCTTGGTGGGCTGCGGATCGCGCGGGCTGTCGATTTTCGAACGCCTGCTGAGCGTCGCCGAGGAGCGCCCGGAGCAACCGATCGTCATCGATATTTTCGAACCCAATGTGCTCGGTAGCGGCGCGCACTGGCCGGATCAGCCGGATTATCTTTTGCTCAATACCGTCGCCGGTCAGCTCGGGGTATTCCCCGACGCAGCGGCATTCGGAAATCTGGCGGATGCACGCGAAAGGCCGGGCGCGGATTTCCTGACGTGGTGCCGTGAGCAGCGCATCAAGGTCGATCCCGACAGCGGCTTGCTCGCCGCCGATGGACGCGATGTCGAGGCGCAGGACTTTTTGCCGCGTCATCTGCTCGGCGCTTACCTGGCGGATGCCTTTGCACAAATCCTCGCCACCGCGCCCAGCTGGGTCAGCGTGAACCTGCATCAACAGGCCGTGACGGCGGTCGAACGCAATGCGGCTCAGCAGTACGTTCTGCAAACCGCATCAGGCGAGGCGGTGGCGGTGGATCGGCTGATTCTGACGGTCGGCCATACCGGTCGCCTGCGCCTGGCTGATCGCAACCGCATCGAGGACGTCTACCCGCTGCCTGGCAGCCTCGACACCATCGAACCCGGCGAAACCGTGCTGATTGAAGGGCTGGGCCTCGGCGCGATGGACACCCTCGCGGCGCTCACCTCGGGCCGCGGCGGTCACTACAAGCGCATGGCCGACGCCAGTCACGCGTATCAACCGTCAGGTCGCGAGCCGGTGATCTTTATCCAGTCGCGGGACGGCCTGCCTTTCCGCACTCGCCCCAACGGCCTGATCGAGTTCCCCCGCCATCAAGCCGTGCTGCTCACCAGCGCGCGCATCGAAGCCTTGCGGGCCAATGCACCGAACCGGCAGCTGGATTTCGAGCAAGACATCCTGCCGCTGATGCTGCTGGAGATGCGTGCGGCGGCCGTCGCTGTCCTGCATGAAAACCCGACGCAGGTACTTGAGCAACTCAGGAGCGTCAGCGTTGCCGGGCCTGCTGGCGTTGTCGCCTGCGAAGCGTTGCTGCGCGATTACGAAGCAAGCGGCGGCGCGATCAATCCGCAGGCGTTGATCTGGCATGCACTGCCGGACAATGTCACGCCGCACAACTATCACGCCTGGATCTACGACACGCTCGAAGCCGACTTGCAGGAGTCGCGGCTGGGCCGTGGGGCGTCGGCGATCAAAGCGGCCATCGAAGTCTGGCGTGATCTGCGTGACCGACTGCGTGAAGCGGTCGACTTCGACGGGCTGACCGACGCCTCCCACCGGCAGTTCTATGGTCGTTGGCACAAGGCGATCAACCGCCTCGTCGCCGGCCCGCAGAAAGAGCGCCACGCCGACCTGCTCGCCCTGTGTGACGCCGGTCTGCTGACGTTCCTCAAGCCTGGCTCTCGACCTGCTATAGACCATTTCAAGCGTGTCGCCGGCTATGTCCAGAGCAGCGGCGTGACCAACAGCGACTGCGCGCCGGTACGCGACCTGGCGCGCCTTGGACTGATCCGCCCGCGTACCGACGTGCCGGGCATCGACGGCATTGATGTCGACGCGGCGTGTCATCCCAAGTCGAGCGCGGGCGAACCCGTGCGCAACCTCTGGGTGCTTGGCCCGCTCGCCGAAGGCTCTTGCTACTACAACCACTACGTCACATCGGCGGGTGCGCCCTCGCGCCTGTTCATGGACGCTCATCGCGCCGCCACTGCAATTCTTGAGGCAGGTACTCCCGCATGAAACTCTACTACCAGACGCATTCGCCCTACGCCCGCAAAGTGCTGGTGCTTGCCCACGAACTCGGCATCGCTTCGAGCCTGGAAGTGATCCATCACGAGACCAGCCCGACGTCGCCGAACGAGGTTATCTACAAGGCCAATCCGTTGGGCAAGGTGCCGGTGCTGATCCTCCCTGACGATAGCGCGCTGTTCGATTCCATCGTGATTTGCGAGTACCTCGACGACCTGAGCAACGGCTCGAAACTCATCCCGGCCAACGGCCCCGAACGCTACAAGGCCCTGCGCCTGCAGGCGTTGGCGCAGGGCATGTGCGATGTCGGCATCAAGCTGCGCTGGGAAGTCGAGCGTCGCCCGGAAGCCTTGCGCTACCCGGCCTACGCCGAGGGTCAGGCGTTCAAACTCAAAGAGGCTTATCGCTTCATCGAAGAGCACGTCGATCTCAATGGTCCGATCACCATTGGCCACATCGCCCTGGCGACCGCACTCGACTGGATCGCCTTTCGCCAGCTATCGGACTTTTCCGCTCAGACACGCCTGACCGAGTGGTATCAGACTTTTTGTGAGCGCCCGTCCATGCGGGCGACCGAGTACAGCGGGCAGACTCACGATTAAGTTAAGGAAAACTGTGTATGAGCTCTCTCTTGTTGCAAATGTCACCGATCGCGCTGGTGATCGCGCTGATCCTGATCGTCCGCCGACCGCCGGTTCAAGCCGCGCTGGCAGGCGTGGTACTGGTGCTCGTGCTATGGGCATTGGGCGCTGCCGGACCGGTGTCGGCGGCCATCAGCTCAGCGATTTTTCAGGACACCACGATCCTGTTTCTCAGCACCGCGTGCGTGATCGTGCCGGGGCTGGCGTTCGTCATCCTGGTCGAGCGCGGTGGTGCGCCGCAGGCCATCGGCGCCTGGGTCAAGGAGCTGGGCTGGACCCCGCCGGCGCAAGTCATCTTCATCGTGCTGGGCCTGGCGCCGCTGCTTGAAGCGATGACCGGTTTCGGTGTCTCACTGATCGCCACGGTGCCGTTGTTGATGGGCCTGTTCACCCGTCAGTCGGGGATGAAAATCGCCCTGGCGGGCATGGTCATCATGCCGTGGGGCACCTTGGGCCTGGCCACGGTGATTGGTGCGCTGCTAGCGCACCTGCCTGCAGAAACCCTTGGCAGCCATTCGGCGCTGATCAGCGCCCCAGTGTTCCTCTGCCTCGCCGCGATCGCCCTGTGGCAGGGCGGCATCCGCACGGTTTCACCGTGGCTCGGGCTGATCGTGGTAACGGCGCTGTTCGTGGCGGTGCTGTTCTCCATCAACCTGTGGATCGGCCCGGAAGTGTCCGGGGTGCTGGCGGGTCTTGCCGTGGCCTGCGTGGGTCTTGGCATCTCCTACGCACAACGGAAAAAACTGGTGCGCTGGCCGAACGCGGCGTGGCCATACCTGGCTTTGCTTGGGGTAATCGTTGTCTCGCGCGGCGTGTTTGTTCTGTCGGGCTGGGATGCGCTGTGGATCGTCAAAGGCGAGCACGTTTCCTGGAAGCCATTGGCATCCCCGGGGCTGGCGCTGCTGATCGTCACCCTGCTGATGGCAATCAAACAAAGCGCGGCGACGGGTTTCCCGTGGCGCGCACTGTTCAACCGGGCGAAGTTTCCGGTTACGACGATTTTCCTGTTCCTGCTGCTGTCCCAGGTCATGGTCAACGCCGGATTTCTGGTCGAGGCACAGCGCACGCTGCAATCGTTGTCGGGGATTTCCCTGGCGCCGACCATCGCGTTGCTGGCGGGGATCGCCGGTTATGTCACCGGTTCCAACGTCGGCGGCAACACCCTGGTCATGCCGTCCATCGCCGCACTGAGCAGCGAACACGGAGCGTGGCTGGCGGCGATGGTCAACAGTGCCGCCGGGCATGGTGCGCTGGGATCGCTATCGATTCTGTCGCTGATCATCGGGCTGGCGGGTGCAAACCGGCAGGAGGAGCACAACCTGATCCGGTTCGCCTTCGGACTGGTGGCCCTCAACATCGTCATAGTTGCTGCAACGGGAATCGTTTTGCTCTACTTTCTCTGAATTGTTTCGAGACATAACAGAGAACTTATGGACAGGTTTGATTTACCGGACAAGCGCTGGCGGATAGTCAAGGACTGGATTATTCGTCAGATCGACAGTGGTGAGTGGGCAGCCGATGCAAAACTGCCCTCGATCCGCACCCTGGCGAGAATGTTTGAAACCAGCATCACCACCGTGCAACGCGCGTTGGCGGATCTGGAAGCCGATGCTTATGTGTCGACCAAACCCCGCATCGGCTATTTCGTTTCAGCGTCCGGACAGGCAAAACCCGCCAGCGGTTTCGATTTTTCCAGTGTCACCGTCAACGTCAATCATGCGGTGGTGGCGATGCTCTCCGAAGCGGCTTCACGCACCACCGCCTCGTTGAACTCAGCCGTTTTGCACAGCGATCTCACGCCCAATGTGCTGCTCAACAAATGCCTTTCAGTACTGGCCGGCAAGGCTGACAACTCGCTGACTGGCCTGGTCGCGCCACCCGGCCTGCCGGCACTGCGACGGCGTATTGCCGGGCTGATGCTGACGCGCGGCGTGGTCTGCGGGCCGGACGATATTCTGGTGACCTCGGGCGACACGATTGCCCTGGAACTGGCCCTCGAAGCCGTCGCACCGCGAGGCGCTACGGTCGCCATCGAAACCCCGACCTATTACGGCATCCTGCAGACCATCGAACGTCTGGGCATGCGCGCCCTGCCGATCCGCACCCACGGCAAACTGGGCCTCGACGTCGATCACCTCGAAGAAGCGCTGAAACTGAAAAAGGTCTCGGTGATCTTTCTCAACCCGACCCTGCAGAATCCCCGTGGTTTCATCATGCCCGATGAAACCCGCGCCCGACTTTCACACATGGCCCGCGAAGCGGACGTGCCGATTATCGAGGACGACATCTTCTTCGATCTGGTGCCGGAAACAGAGCGCCCGCGCGCCATCAAAAGCTACGACACCAGCGGGCAGACGATTTACTGCTCGTCGTTCTCCAAGACCATCGCCCCCGGTTATCGCGTCGGCTGGTGTCTGGCCGGCAAGTACCGCAACGCGATTCTGGCGCAAATGTTTTCGCGCAATCTGGCGGTGTCCAGCCTTGCGCAAAATGTCCTCAACGAATTTATCGGGCGCGGTTACATGGACGAGCACTGCGCCAGGCTCAGGTCGCAACTGTCATCGCTGGCAAGTTTTGTCGAGGGGCTGGTGCGCACGGACTTCCCTGCGGGAACCGTGTACGTGCCACCGCGTGGAGGTTTTATTCACTGGATCGAAATGCCCGCACACACCGACATGCCGGCTCTGCAAGCGTTCGCCACCGAACGCGGTTGCCATGTCGCCGGCAGCGGAATTTTCTTCGCCGACGGACATGCAACTACGGGCGTGCGCATCTGCCTGGGTACAGCACTGACCCCAGGCGTGATCGAGATTCTGAAGGTGATTGCCGAGTGCGCGCACCTCGCCGGGCGACCGTCGCCTGTGCGGCAGCCACTGATTGAGCAACAGGAAGAACCGGCGGTTTCCTGACCGCGAAAGGACGTTCGCAGAGCTAACTCATGAATCAGAAAAGAACCCGCATCCCCCTGCCCCATCCGCCGCCGTATCGCCAAAGCCGCCTGTCGATATGCCTGACGATCCTGTTCAGCGTGTTTCTGGTATGTCTGGGTGGGATGCTCTGTTACCTGGTCATCGATGGGTTAGAACAGGGCTCCATCACCATGATCACCCGTGGCGGCCCGGCCAGGACTTATACCCTCGCGGCCCAACCGCGCCTGTATTGGTTCGAGATCGTCTGGCAGGGATTGTTCGCTCTGCTGTTACTGGCCGCAGGACCGGGATGGTACTGGGTCAATCGTATATCCCGGCCTGCTGCCCAGCCAAAGCGCAAAGCCAAAACCCGCTAGCTGTTGTCGTTCCAGTGGAACACCAGATTGCGCGCAGCACCGCCGCCAACATCCGTGACATCCTGCCGTGTCTCGCCCTTACGCGTGGCCACAACGGTGTATTTGCCGGGTGGCAATTGCACGTACACCAGTGGTCCCGTCTGACTCAGCGTCAGCACGATTTGCCCCGGGGCCTGTTGAATCGTCACATCGACGTCGGCGGTGTACTCGTCTTGCGCGCCGACCGCAAACGTCATGTGCAGGTTGTAACCGCTGGATTGCTGAATGGCTTTCGCCTCATCCTCACCGATCCCGCCGGCCAGATATCGGGTGCCATTTTGCTGTTGTTGCTGCACTTGCACACCCGTGCTGTCGACGGGCTCAAGACTGCCGGCCTGCAGCATCACCGGAAACAACAATGCGGCAACCGTAGCGACGGACAGCACGAATGAAAGAACGCGTTTCATGAGAGTGACTCCCGGGCTCTCGTAGAGCCCAACCGTTACCCTGCATTGGATCGGCGGCAGGCAGATCGCGTTTTAGAATGATTCGAACTTGGGCCGTGTACGAAACGGACTACAGACCAAAGTCACCGAAAGCCCCCTTCGCCAGCAACGTCCTGCAACACCCATCCCGTCTTCCTGCTGACTTCACAGGTGCGCCCGACATCCTTGGGCAACGACTGTCGGCATGCTTGTGTTCCTGTTTCCAATGACGTGGAAGACCTGATGAGCAAGCTTGAACCTGCTGACACGCAAGATCCGAAAATCGATTCACTGTTGGGTGAACTGGGCGAGCTGATTCGCCAGTCACGGCAAAAAGTGCTGCGTGTGGTCGATACGATTCAGGTTCAGACCTGTTGGCAGATTGGCCGGCATATCGTGGAGTTTGAACAGGAAGGCGCCCGGCGGGCGGGGTATGGCAAGCAGTTGCTGCCGACACTGGCAAAAGAACTGACGTCCCAATTCGGAAAAGGTTTTGATGCCTCGAACCTCCGGTACATGCGGCTGTTTTATCAAGCATTTCCAATTCGTGACGCACTGCGTCACGAATTGAGCTGGACCCACTATCGCCGGCTCCTGCGGGTCGAAAGTGCCAAGGCCCGCCAGTGGTATATGGACGAATGCGCCACCCTCAACTGGTCGAGCCGCGTCCTCGACCGCCAGATCAATACGATGTACTACGAGCGCCTGCTGATGAGTCGGGACAAGGCGGGCGTGGTCGAGGAAGCCACAACCAACATTGCAGCGATGCACTGCAATCCGCGAGAGTTCATCCGCGACCCGGTGATCCTCGAGTTTCTCGGCTTGCCCTCCCCGGGCAAGGTCAATGAATCAGGGCTTGAACAAGCGCTCATCGATCACCTGCAAAGTTTTCTGCTTGAACTGGGCAAAGGCTTTTCCTTTGTGGCCCGACAACAACGCATCAGCGCAGGCGGTTGGGATCTGTACATCGATCTGGTGTTTTACAACTACCTGCTCAAATGCTTCGTGATCATTGATCTCAAACGCGGCCAGCTCAGTGCCGGTGATGTCGGGCAGATGGACATGTACGTGCGCATGTACGACGAACTCAAGCGCAGTGAAGGCGACCGTCCCACCGTCGGGATCATTTTATGTGCGCAGGACAACGAGGCGGTCGCACGCTACTCAATACTCAAAGGCAATGAACAACTGTTCGCCAGCAGCTACAAAACGGTGCTGCCAAGTGTCGAAGAACTACGAGCGGAGCTGCAAAAAGAACAGGCGTTGATCGAGGAACGCTTACTCAGCGAATCCACTGAGTAAGCGCTGCGGATTGTCCCCTGGATGCGCCGAGACTATTGTTGGCAGCTACCCGCGAAGATCGAGTGCCATGAGTTCTCACGACACGCCCGAATTGGAAAGTGTGCAGCGCAGGGCATCAGCAGCCGCTGAGATGCAGGGTGAAGCCTTCAAGGAAACGGCTGCCGACGGTTTTGTCCTTGGCGGTTTCACTTGGCGACATGCCCTGCCCGACATCCAGCACCCGGTGGTGATCATCAACGCCGCCACTTCCGTGCGCTGCCGTCATTACTCGCGTTTCGCCGCTCATCTGTTCGCCAATGGTTTCGACGTTATCACCTACGACTACCGTGGCATCGGCGAATCGCGCCCCGACTCGATGAAAGGATTGCACGCCTCATGGACCGATTGGGGAGCGCTGGATTTCGAGGCGATGCTCAAACGTGTGCAGCGAGAGTTTCCCGGTCAACCCATCGACGTGGTCGGGCATAGTTTTGGTGGCTGTGCGGCGGGCCTCGGTGAATCCGGGCAGGTCATCCGACGGCTGGTCACCGTTGGCGCTCAGTTCGCCTATTGGCGCGATTACGCCCCTGAGCAGCGCTGGCGCATGTTCGGCAAATGGCATCTGCTGATGCCGCTGCTGACGCTGTTCTGCGGCTACTTCCCCGGCAAACGCCTTGGCTGGCTGGAGGATACGCCAACCGGCGTTGTGCGCGACTGGAGCACGCCTGCCCCGCGTTTCGAACGGCGCCCAAGCGGTCGCGCCCTCATGGAAAAACGCGGCGCTCTGCCCTTCGACAATGTCCGTGCTCAAACCCTGGCGATCAGCATCAGCGACGATCCCTACGGCACTGTTTCGGCCATCGAACGCCTGCTCGCCTACTTCACTAACGCCTCGAAAACCCACCTGCGCATCGAACCGCAGGACATCGGCGAGCAACAAGTCGGACATTTCGCCTTTTTTCGCAGCGCATACCAAGCCACACTATGGCCCATCGCTCTGACCTGGCTGCAAACCGGTGAATTGGCCCCCGACACACCCGGGCGGCAAATTCCGCGCAGCTGAGCCCAACCAACGCACCACGGAACAACACCATGGCCTCCGCCAACAAGCAGCAAAAACGCGCCGCACGGGCCAAGACCAAGGCCAAACAGAACCGCAGCAAACGCGCCGAAGCGCCGGTCGAGCTGGACCCGAACGACGACCGCATCGACTTCGAGTCGGTGGATCTGACCGAGCTGTTCAAGAAAATGATCGACGCCGAGAAGATCAGCCAGCAAGCCCTGTGCACCGCGTTCCTCGAAGACCCGTTGCTGGAACTGGTCTATGAGCAGGAAGGCGAAGAAGGCGCGATGGACTTCATCCTCGCGGCGCTGATCGAGTATCGCCAGTGGTCCCAGGAAACCGACGAAGCCGGCGCATTGGCGTGGATCGAATCCCCGGCCTTCCAGGCCGACTATGTGGCAGCGTCCGACGCGATCGCCGCACAAACCCAACAGAAGAACTGAGTTCCCATGGCATCCCTGAACAAGCAACAGAAACGCGCCAAACGCGCCAAGGCCAAAGCCAAGCAAATCCGTATGGTCGGGCGTAAGCCGCTGGATCAGGACGAAGACCTCGGTCACCTCGCCGAGCCGATCCCGGATTACACCCTGGCGATGTTCAGCAAAATGCGCGACGCCGAAGCCATCAGCCGCAACGAGATGCTGTTGACGCTGCTGCGCGAACTGGCGTTCATCATCGTTGATCATCCAGAGCTGCTGGACATGGAAAACGCCGACAACGAAGGCATGGCCGCCACCCACTTGGCCGCCGACATGCTGATCGACTACCGCATGTGGGCCGACGGCATGGACATCGAAACCGCCCAGGCCTGGCTGAGCGAGCCACAGTTCATCACCGATTTCGGGGTTGCGCTGGATACTTACGGCAAGTCGCAGGAAGCATCGGAAGAAAAGAGCGAATAAACCACGCTCACAAACAAAAACGGCCGCTAGTCATCACTGACAGCGGCCGTTTTAGTTTGGATGGCTTGGTTACCCTTTGTCCGATGACAATGTATATCCCATTGACATATCCCAAGCTCAACCTATCCTGAGCTCATCGCAGGAGCAGACCTTGGAGGTCAAATATGGAACAGACCACAATTTTCATGAGCAATAGAAGTCAGGCAGTTCGACTGCCAAAGGCAGTTGCGATGCCCGGCGACGTTAAACGAGTGGAAATCATCGCGATTGGCAGAACACGCGTCATTACGCCTGCTGGAGAAAGCTGGGATAGCTGGTTTGATGGCGACAGCGTCACCCCTGATTTCATGGCTGACCGTGAGCAACCCGCTGATCAGGAGCGCGAGTCGTTCTGATGATCAAATACATGCTGGATACCAACATCTGCATCTTCACCATCAAGAACAAACCACAAATTGTCCGGGAAGCTTTCAATCGACATTCCGGGCAGTTGTGCATCAGCGCTATCACGCTCATGGAGCTTATTTACGGTGCTGAAAAGTCCGCGGCCCCAGAAAAGAATCTAGCGGTTGTCGAAGGATTCGTTGCGCGATTGGAAATCTTGCCTTTCGATAATGACGCAGCAGCACAGACCGGGATGATTCGATCTGAACTTGCGAAAGCGGGAACACCCATTGGACCGTACGACCAAATGATCGCAGGCCACGCACGGTCGCTTGGACTTATCGTAGTCACGAACAATGTGCGGGAATTTGAACGTGTTTCCGGATTGCGTATTGAGGATTGGGTTCATCCCGTCTGAGCAAAGCTCTCAAACAAAAACGGCCGCTCGTCATCACTGACAGCGGCCGTTTTGCATTACGTGTTACGGATCAGTTCAGCACCACCGCACCACTTTTTTCCAGCTTGCGGCGGCGCGCCACCAGCAGACCGGCTGCGACGACCAGCAGACTCAGCATGCCGGTCGCGAGGATTTCCACGCGGTGGGCTTCCTGGAACAGCATGATGGTCAGGGCCGCGATGATGAAGATGATCACCGCGTAGGTCAGGCCCGGAAAGAGCCACATGCTGAAGACGATTTTCTCGCCGCGAGCCACGCGCTGTTTGCGCATACGCAGTTGCGAGAAGGCGATCACCAGGTACACCAGCAGCGCGATGGCGCCGGAGCTGGCCAGCAGGAATTCGAACACGGCGGCCGGAGCCACGTAGTTGGCGAATGTGCACAGGAACGCTGCACCAGTAGACAGCATCACCGCCCAGTAAGGCGTACCGCTTTTGTTCACGCGAGTCGCCATGCCCGGTGCATCACCGCGTTTGCCCAGGGAGAACAGCATGCGCGACGAGGTGTAGAGCGCCGAGTTCAGGCAGCTGGTTACAGCGACCAGCACCACGATATCAACGATCATCTTGGCGTTAGGGATGCCCATGCGCTCAAGCACGGTCTGGTAGGAACCAAGGTTGGCCAGCGTAGGATCGTTCCACGGCACCAGCGCCACAACGATGAAGATCGATACAAGGTAGAACAAGCCGATCCGCCAGATCACCGAGTTGGTGGCCTTGGAGATTTGCTTGCCCGGGTTTTTCGATTCCGCGGCCGCGATGGTCACGATTTCGGTACCCATGAACGAGAACATGGTGGTCAGGATCGCGCCCAACACCGCGCCCATGCCGTTTGGCAGGAAGCCTTGCGTGTCGAACAGGTGCGAAACACCGCTGACCTGGCTGTTCGGCAGGAAGCCGAAGATCGCTGCCAGACCGAGGATGATGAAGCCAATGATCGCCAACACTTTGATCAGGGCAAACCAGAATTCGAACTCGCCGTAATTCTTCACGCTGAACAGGTTGGTCACAGTCAGCAACATGGTGATGATCAGAGCGAAAGCCCAGATACCCACATCGGGGAACCACGCGTGCAGGATGGTCGCGGCGGCGTTGGCTTCCAATGGAATCACCAATACCCAGAACCACCAATACAACCAGCCGATGGTGAAACCGGCCCAGTGCCCGATGGCACGGTCGGCATAAGTCGAGAACGAACCGGTGTCCGGCGAAGCAACCGCCATTTCGCCGAGCATGCGCATCACCAGCACCACCAGGGTACCGGCAGCGGCGTAGGCCAGCAGCACGGCAGGGCCGGCGGCAGCGATGGCGTGGCCGGAGCCAACGAACAGACCTGCGCCGATAACACCGGCGATCGACAGCATGGTCACATGACGCGGTTTGAGCCCTTGTTCAAGGCCATTGGAGCTTGGGGTACTGCTCATCGGAACTACCTTTGCGAGGAAAGCGATTGCGTCCGTCCTGTCTGGTTTTCCTTCTCGTAAAAAGAAACCAACGGGGCGTTCCAGATTCTGCACGCAATAATTGCGCCAAAATGTTTCAAACTCTTCTGGCCTGCGGTTTCCGGCGCGACCGGACAGTCATCGCAAGTCCTTGGATTTAATGGCATTACGCCAGAGCGTTACCCTGCGACTCACTTTTCAAACGATCGGGCGCACCAGAAACACACTGAAAAAGTGTGGGATGCACAATAAAAGGGCGATTCAGGAACGTTCGGCCGGATAGCGCTTCCAACACCCCGCCAAAGCTGGCAACATCGCGCCTTTTTTTACGCGACACCCACGGGATTGCACGATCAAACACCCGTTCGGTTGTTGATGGGGCGACAGTCAGCTGTGCTGATGCGACAACCTGCCACATGCCATCCGTTTACCGCTCGTAGCGCTGTTGGCTGCCATTGAAACGCTATGCTAGCGTGGCCGCCTCGCCAGGAAGGCCACCCAACAGCTGGAGCGCAACATATATGAGGAACGCACATGGCTGAGGCCACGCCCGCGCTTGAAATCCGCAACTTGCACAAACGCTACGGAAAGCTTGAGGTGCTCAAAGGCATTTCGCTGACCGCCCGTGACGGCGATGTGATCTCGATCCTGGGTTCCTCCGGTTCCGGCAAGTCCACGTTCCTGCGTTGCATCAACCTGCTGGAAAACCCGCATCAGGGCCAGATTCTGGTGGCCGGTGAAGAACTCAAGCTCAAGGCCGCCAAAAATGGCGAACTGGTTGCCGCCGACGGCAAACAGATCAACCGCCTGCGTTCCGAAATTGGTTTTGTGTTTCAAAACTTTAATCTGTGGCCGCACATGAGCATCCTCGACAACATCATCGAGGCACCGCGCCGTGTGCTCGGCCAGAGCAAGGCTGAGGCCATCGAAGTCGCCGAAGCGCTGCTGGCCAAGGTCGGTATCGCCGACAAGCGCCACGCCTACCCGGCGCAATTGTCCGGTGGCCAGCAACAACGCGCAGCGATTGCCCGCACGCTGGCCATGCAACCGAAGGTGATCCTGTTCGACGAACCCACCTCCGCGCTTGACCCGGAAATGGTTCAGGAAGTACTTAGTGTCATCCGCGCATTGGCCGAAGAAGGCCGCACCATGCTGCTTGTGACCCACGAAATGGGTTTCGCCCGTCAGGTCTCCAGCGAAGTGGTGTTCCTTCATCAGGGCCTTATAGAAGAGCAAGGATCGCCACAGCAGGTGTTCGAAAACCCGCTTTCGGCGCGCTGCAAACAATTCATGTCCAGCAACCGCTAACGGAGCAACATGCATGCAGAACTATAAAAAGGTCTTCCTGGCTGCGGCCGTCACCCTGGCGTTCAGCGCCGGTGCCATGGCCGAAACCCTGAAGATGGGCATCGAAGCGGCTTACCCGCCGTTCAACAACAAAGATGCCAGCGGCCAGGTTGTCGGCTTTGACAAAGACATCGGCGACGCCCTGTGCGCCAAGATGAAAGTCGAGTGCACCGTGGTCACCTCCGACTGGGACGGCATCATCCCGGCCCTGAACGCGAAGAAATTCGACTTCCTGATCTCCTCGCTGTCGATCACCGACGAGCGCAAAGGCGCGGTGGACTTCACCGACCCGTACTACTCGAACAAGCTGCAATTCATCGCCCCGAAAAACGTCGACTTCAAAACCGACAAGGACTCGCTCAAAGGCAAGGCCATCGGTACGCAGCGCGCCACGCTGGCGGGCACCTGGCTTGATGACACCTACGGTAGCGATGTCAACGTCAAACTCTACGACACTCAGGAAAACGCCTACCTCGACCTGACTTCCGGTCGTGTCGACGCGATCCTCGCCGACAAGTACGCCAACTACGACTGGCTGAAAAGCGACGCTGGCAAGAACTACGAGTTCAAAGGCGACCCGGTCGTGGAAAGCGACAAGATCGGCATCGCTGTGCGCAAGGGTGACCCTCTGCGTGAGAAGCTGAACGCCGCCCTGAAGGAAATCGTCGCCGACGGTACCTACAAGAAGATCAACGACAAGTACTTCCCGTTCAGCATCTACTGATCCTGACCTGTGGGACTGGCGCCATGCGATGGCGCCGGCTCCCGACTTTGCCTGCCGCAATTTGAACAGAAATCCATGATTATCGACCTCTACGGATTCGGCCCGGCCCTCGCTGCCGGCGCGCTGATGACCGTGCAACTGGCTCTCACGGCCCTGTGCCTGGGACTGGTGCTCGGCCTGCTCGGCGCCTTGGCCAAGACTTCCCCGTACAAGCCGCTGCAATGGCTTGGCGAAACCTACTCGACCATCGTACGTGGTGTGCCGGAACTGCTTTGGGTTCTGCTGATCTACCTCGGCACCGTCAAGACGATGAATGCCATTGGCGAATACTTTGGCAATCCAGACCTGGCGCTAAGCCCCTTTGTGGCGGGCGTAACCGCACTCGGGCTGTGCTTCGGCGCCTATGCCACGGAGGTATTTCGTGGCGCCATCCTGGCCATTCCGAAAGGACACCGTGAGGCCGGTCAGGCCCTGGGCCTGTCGAAATGGCGGATCTTCACCCGGTTGATCATGCCGCAGATGTGGCGGATCGCCCTGCCAGGCCTTGGCAACCTGTTCATGATCCTGATGAAAGACACCGCTCTGGTGTCGGTCATCGGCCTGGAAGAAATCATGCGCAATGCGCAGAACGCCGTGACCTTCGCCAAGCATCCATTCACCTTCTATCTGGTCGCAGCCGTCATGTATCTGGGCCTGACCATACTGGCGATGGCCACCATGCACTTCATGGAAAAACGCGCCGCCCGTGGCTTCGTGAGGACGACGTAATGGAATGGGAAGTCATCTATAAGTGGCTGCCGAAGTTCTTTCAGGGCGCCGTCCTGACACTCGAACTGGTGGGCATCGCCGTTATTCTCGGGTTGTTGCTGGCGATCCCTCTGGGCATCGCGCGCTCCTCCAAACTCTGGTTTGTTCGCGCATTTCCTTACGCTTACATCTTTTTCTTTCGTGGCACTCCGTTGCTCGTGCAACTGTTTCTGGTCTACTACGGCCTGGCTCAGTTCGACGCCGTACGCGACAGTTTCATGTGGCCGTATTTGCGAGAACCGTTCTGGTGCGCCGTCGCCACGATGACCCTGCATACTGCTGCCTATATCGCCGAAATCCTGCGTGGCGCCATTCAAGCGATCCCGCCGGGCGAGATCGAAGCTGCACGTGCACTGGGCATGTCCAAGGCCAAGGCATTGTTCTATATCGTCCTGCCGCGCGCCGCGCGCATCGGCCTGCCGGCCTACAGCAACGAAGTCATCCTGATGCTGAAGGCCAGTTCTCTGGCGAGCACGGTGACCTTGCTCGAACTCACCGGCATTACCCGCACGATCATTGCCCGCAACTACCTCACCGTGGATATGTTCTTCACCGCAGGCGTCATTTACCTGCTGATGTCGTTTGTTCTCGTTCAGGCATTCAAACAGCTGGAGCGATGGTTGCGCGTCGATGCCTGCCAAGGGCGTTGACTCCTCCTGCGTGCTGACGGGCGAGGACTTACTCGCCCGCTTCACCGCGCTGGACACTTTTTTGATTGAGCATCAGGCGCTGTGGAAACCTCGTCCGTTCACTCATCGTTCTCTTGCCTGGGAAGCGTCCTACCCGGAGTTGGCCTTGTGGCTACGCGGGCGCACTCTGGAAGACGCAGAAAACGCTCACAACCAACCTGCTGATCTTGTGGATGTGCCGGAGCCGTTTGCTTCGTTGGCGGCGTTGTCGGCTGAGCTGAGTGCTGTTGGTGAGTTGCCGGGGCATGCACTGGAAGCTGCGGGACATCGCTTGAATGTCGATGTGCCGGGACGCAAGTGGCAGCAGATCGAGGCATTTGCCAGCCGTTTGGCTTTTGCCTCACAACCGACGCACTGGCTGGACTGGTGTTCAGGCAAGGGCCACCTGGGCCGGCGGTTGTTGAGTGATGGCCAACAGCTGACCTGCGTTGAATACGATCCGGCATTGGTCGCCAGCGGTCAGGCGTTGAGTCAGCGCCATCATTTACATGCGCTGCATGCCGAGCAGGATGTGTTGGCAGCGAATGCTTCAGGTGTATTGAACGCAGCCCACACGCCCGTCGCCCTCCACGCCTGCGGCGATCTGCATGTGCGCCTGATGCAACTGGCCAGCGCGGCCGGTTGCCAACAAATGGCAATCGCGCCTTGCTGCTACAACCGCATCAGCCGCAGCGAATATCAGCCAGTGTCCTCGGTCGGATCGAGATCGTTCCTACACCTCTCGGTGGAAGATCTGGCCCTGCCAATGAGCGAAACCGTCACCGCCGGTGCACGGGTCCGTCGGCAGCGCGATACCTCGATGGCCCGTCGTTTGGCTTTCGATCTGCTGCAACGACAGCTGCGCGGTGTCGACGAATACTTGCCGACGCCATCGCTACCCAGCGCCTGGCTGGACAAACCATTCGCTGATTACTGTCGCGATCTGGCAGCGCTCAAAGAGTTATCCACAGTTGGCTCGCAAGATTGGCCAGCGCTGGAAGCAGCCGGATGGCTGCGGTTGGCCGAAGTTCGCAACCTGGAGTTATTGCGAGGATTATTCCGACGACCGCTGGAGCTTTGGCTGAATCTGGACCGCGCACTTTTCCTCGTCGAGCTGGGATACGTCGTACGCCTTGGCACCTTCTGCGATACGCCGCTGACTCCGCGTAATTTCATGTTGTTGGCCGAGCGCGTTTAAATTCGCACAGCCTGTGGATAACTCTGTTGATGGAATTTCAGTGGATCCAATATCCGCGCCTGTTTCGAGGCTTTAGCACAGCTGGTCATTTTTTGTTCATATAGATAAAAAACCTGAAAAACAGGGATTTGCGAACAAAATGAGAACCGCTCCGCAAATTCATGCCAACGCTAGCAATCCAGTCGATCCGTTGTGCATAAGCTCCCAATCAAAAGGACATAAACCGCTTATGCACGACAGATTTGCTCAAGAAAAACGCACCCTCTTCCCTTAGGCGCCAGACCGTTGAAGCTCCTGTTTTCAAGGGCCAAAACGCAGAGACAGCCTCTTCACCGAACCTGATCCAGCACCTGCATAAAAATAGTCTGAATTCAGGGGTTTACAGAACCAACCCAATCGCTATAATCGTCGCCCACACGCCGGTATAGCTCAGTTGGTAGAGCAACTGACTTGTAATCAGTAGGTCCCGGGTTCGACTCCTGGTGCCGGCACCATACAAAACGAAGCCCCTGCAGAAATGCAGGGGCTTTGTTGTTTCTGGAACGTCCACATTAAGCGTGCTGACTGCGGTCAAAGCATCCGTTGTAAACTGCGCGCTCGAACAAGGACTTTCGGGAATAAGTACGTGACCCCCCTCGCTCAAGCAACAACCCTCGCAATTCTGGATTACTGGCATAAGGTCGAATTCTTCATCCCCTACGGATTGGAGCAATATCTTGATGATCTTGAAGAATGGCAATCCACGACCCTTCGGCGTAACAACCTTGAACAAACTGATGCTGACTGGCTCAGCATCGACGTAGCCGAAGAAAAAACTGTTACCGGCTATAACCTTTTTCTTGGCATCTTCGACAAATCGCAAATCAGTCGTATCTGTGAAAGCGTATTGCCTCCTCCACAAACGGCTTCGACCGATGAAGGCGGCTTTGAAAATGAAGAGCGGACAGAGCTTGAGGGCATGACCTGCTTCGCCAAGTTGCCTCTGGATAGAGCAGGCAACCCGGTCATCGACGCAATTTCCATTTCCACAACGCCCTGGGCGCTTGGTCAAACGCTGTCCAGCGGACTCCAGTCCCTGAGCCATGACGCGTTCAATTCGGCACGAGAGGACCTCATACAAAGACTGCGTAACTTCATGAGCAGTCGTGGCACTTTCGCGGGCCAAAGCATGCAAGCCCACGAGGTGGTGAAGCTTCAGACTCTGCTCTGCGATTGGGCCGGCTTCACCCCTGACGACGCGCAACCCATTGCAGTGCTAACCGCGAAAGTAAAACCCCTCAACGGCTCATCTTCTGAAAAGATCGTCCCGGACGAGTCAGAAAAGGATGACGAAGAAGATGTGCTTGAGGAACTGGATATCCTCAACAGCTTTTATATCCGCGATATCGAACGCGCCATTGAAGGCGTCAGCAGCGGCACCATTCCACCAACGCTGGCGCAGTTCCTGAGTGCACTGCCCGCGATCAATCGAATAGACCTGTACAGCGAAGGCGGCTGCACGGCGATCCTGAATGCACTGCGTCCACGTTTTCTCAACCGTGGACACTGGTTGGCGGAAGCTGATCAATCGATGAGCCTGATGCAACAGTTTGCGCTCAACCAGATTCGCCAAGAAACCCAAAACGACGGCCTCTTTGCCGTCAACGGCCCGCCAGGCACAGGCAAGACGACACTGTTGCGCGATCTGTTTGCCGACAACATCGTCCAGCGCGCTCGGATACTGGCGGGGCTGGCGAAAGCGGATGATGCGTTTGTCAAAAACTCCAGCCGGGTTCGGTTCAAAGGAAACTCGAACACGGTCACATTGCGTCCACTGATTGACGCACTGACCGGGTTCGAAATGGTGGTAGCGTCGACAAACAATGCTGCGGTCGAAAATATCTCCGTCGACTTGGTCAAGCGCAAAGCATTGGGTGAACACTGGCGTCACTGCGGTTATCTGCAACCCGTGGCACACAATATTGCGGCGAAAGAAGGCAAGGGCGGCGCAACTTCTCCTCAGGGAGATCAGATGCCCTGGGGGTTGATCAGTTGTGCACTGGGCAACTCCCGTAATCGACGTCTCTTTAATGAGCGCTTCAGCATGTTCTCGCTTAAGACCAAGAGCAGTGAGCAACCAAAACGGTTCTGGGATTGGCTCAAAGAACCTAACCCGGTGAGCTTCAGCGACGCTCGCGAGCTCTTTCACCAGGCCGATAAAGCCGTCGAGGCCGCCTTGACCGAACGTGAGCGACTGGCCGAATTGCTCGACATCGTTGGCCAAGGCACTGAAGCCGATTATCTCGCTTCATCGGTCGCCCTTATTCAAGAGGCGAAAGCACACGTCGATGTCATCTCTGCTGCGCTGACCATTAAACAGCACGAAGTGCGTACCCTGCAGCAGACACTACAACAGCTGATTCTGGAGCAGCAGTTGATTGATCGCTCATCTCCCGGTTTCTGGGCGCGCCTGCTCCGCACTCAGGAAGCGAAGGCGTACGTTCAACAACGCAAATCCAACGCTCTGAATCAGCTCAGCACTCATCAAGGGATCACGGCGCTACAGGGCAAGGTGACGAAACATACCGACGAATTAAACGAAGCAACCCGTGATCTAGAGAACGAGAAACAGAAACTGAGCTTGTTGACGCAGCAATGGCGCAATTGGTGCTCGGAACATGACCAACTCCGTACTCGGTTACGTGTACCTCGCTTGCCCACTCGAGCGCTGGACCTGGTCAGTGATGAGCAATTGCAGATCGAAGGGCTATGGCACGACGAAGAGCTGGCGCAGCTGCGCTCAGCACTGTTCGCCGCTGCGTTGCAGCTTCAGCAAGCGTGGGTACATGAGACCGCACAAAAGGGTGGTGCGCTGGGAGCCAACCTGGTTGCTGTAAACAAAGTGCTTTCCAATCAAGTGCCGGAAGATCCGAAGCATACGCTGCAAATCTGGCAAAACCTGTTCATGGTCGTGCCCGTCGTTTCCAGTACGTTCGCGTCTTTCGCCAATCAGTTTCGCGGCTTAGGCCCAGGCTCGCTGGGCTGGGTATTTATCGATGAGGCCGGACAGGCTGTCCCACAAGCAGCGGTCGGCGCACTTTGGCGCGCCAAGCGGTGCGTCGTGGTGGGGGATCCGTTGCAAATTGAACCGGTATTTACCCTGCCAACCCCCCTTATTGATGCGCTGGGAAAGCTCCATCCAGTAACAGCCGACAATGCTTACGCCCCCCATTGTGTTTCCGTGCAGCGCCTGGCCGACCAGGCTAATCGGTTCGGCGCCTATGCCTCTTTCATGGACGAGAACATCTGGATCGGAAGCCCCCTGCGCGTACACCGTCGTTGTCATGAACCGATGTTCTCGCTCGCCAATCGCATCGCCTACGACAACAAAATGGTCTACGGCCTGCGAACCCGCGTGCCCATGGCTGCACCTTTGATTGATCTTGCAAGTGGATGGGTCGACATTCGGGGCGCCGTTGAACGCAAGCAATCGGTGCCAGAACAGATCGAGTTCATGATCAAGGTCATTGTGTCGCTCTTCCAACGTGACCGCGTACTGCCCGAGCTTTATGTGATCTCGCCGTTCAAGGCTATTCGTCAGGCCCTGCGTGAACAGATCATGCAAGTCGAGTGGCAACCTTCAGTGCCAAAGCGAGATGAGTTGAAACACTGGATCAAGCGCAGCATCGGCACCGTCCATACGTTTCAAGGCAAGGAAGAAAAAACTGTGTTTATGGTGTTGGGGACCGACTCCGAAAACGCCGGAGGAGCCCAGTGGGCTTCGTCAAAACCAAACCTGATCAATGTGGCGCTGACGCGTGCCCAGCATCGCGTGTACCTGGTAGGCGATGTGGATCTCTGGGGAACTTTGCCCTACTTCAAGGAGGCATCCCGGGGTGACACTACCCTGCCGCGTTGGAAGCGCGCAGACTTTGCCGTTATTGCACAAAAGATGAAACCCGACAAAACAGGCAGAAAAACGCCCTCGCTGTAATGCGAGAAGCTTCAGGTATGTGGACTCCACGGACCGGCCCTCTGCACACCGACAACGTGCAGGGTTTGCCGGTCACAACCAGCATTATCCGGCGGCGCGAAAGACCCGGATGCAGCGCAATGTACCTTCCTGCGCAAAAACTCTGCGTTTCAGACCTGACTGATCTCGAACACAAAGGAAATCCTGCGCTGGCTCGCACTCCACACATAACGCAGATGCTTGCCCTGCTTCGGAATCGAGACTGCAGGCGGACGGAACGCGGCGACACATTCGTGGCCCGGCAGGCGGACGCTGTTGTAGAGCAGTCCCCAGGATTCAGATTCGCGCAGTTGTCGGGCAAACGACTGGGATGGGCCATAGGCGTCTGGATCGGGTTGATGTAAGTCGGGGAAGTCGTGACGAACATCATGCAGCGGTTTAACCACGCGATTGACGTAGGTCCGCATGGTCAATTCAAGATCCGCCTCGTTGGTGGCCGCGAGGAAACGCTCCTGGTGATAGCAGGTTTCAGCGATGGCGGCAGCCTGGCTGCTGGCGGCGTAGTAGACGCCGAAAGTGCCATCGGTGAAACGGCTGCTTTTGCCAATGTGGGTAAATGCCGCCATCACCGGCGTCGAACCGGGGCCGGAGAGTCGGTCTTCGGGGCGCACGCGGGCGAGCACGCCGGCCTGTTCGATCAAGCGGTCATTGGTCAGCGCTTCCAGCGCGTAGGCGATTTCCAGGTCTTCGGGGTCGAGCACATCTTCAAACAGCGCAATCGGCGGGAAGCTGCTATTGACGATCCGGTAGGCCTTGGGCCATTGCGGCTCGGCCAGCGGCGGGGCCTTCAACCGCGCACCCCGTCGAGGTAGCGGCGCACGTCAGCGATGTCGACCACCCTCCCCGCCAGCATGTAATCCAGCGCCGTCCGCCCATTGAATGGCGCGGCAGTGTTAGGGCTGCTGACCCACGTATAAACGCGCTCGCGACTGTTGCTGAAGATGATGCTCAATGCCTTGTGAATGCCCATCAGATACGAGATGCGCTCCAGCGTGTCATGCGGTAGACGTATGTTCGGCGGCAGGTGTTTGTACTTGTAGAACGTGGTGTTGCCGACTCCACCGAGCAATGTGCGTTGCTGCTCGGCGTTGCAGCCCCAACGTTCCATGAGGTTGAAGAAGAATTTCAACGCAACGCGCCCGGCTTCCGGAACGTCGAGTTGTTCATGCGGGGTGAGGGCTGGGGATGAGGTAGGCACGGCCGCCTCCATTGCTGAGTGACATGGTTTCAAGCCTAGTACAGATACGGATATTTGTTTTGTTTTAATCCGCTAGCGAACCGGATCGTTACCCGAACAAGAATGTTAAAAACACCGAAAATTGTTATTTCCCGTGCGTATTTTTTGACCCCAATCACCCCCACGTCACCAAAAACCCCGATCCTTTGTCAGCCTCCAGCCATCGGCGGGGACATCAATTCGCTACTAAACCCGCGACAACTATGCTCAGGTGCAGGAATATAGCCGGCATATGACGCCGGATCGGCAGTCTCGTAAACAACAATACCCAGCCCACTTCAGAGGGCATTACCCATGGATAGCAGAACCTTACGCAACCTCATGCGCATCGTGCAGACCGGCTCGTTGTCGGCCGCAGCCGAGCATTCGTGCCTGACCGTGCAGGCGTTGGCCGCGCAGTTGAACAAGGTCGAAGAGCAGTTCGGTTTCCGCTTGTTTCGCCGTTCCAACAAAGGCTTGACGCTGACGCCGCAAGGCACCGAGCTCACGCCGTATATGGACCGAGTGTTGATTGCCACACGACAGATGGAAGAAAAAGTCGAGGCATTGAAAGTGCCGGGGCAGCGCACGTTGAAAGTGGCGTTGAACAACACGTTGTCGCCCGACTTCAATCGGCGAATGATCGGACGCCTGATCGAGGTTTTCCCCGATTATCAGATGGAATTCAGCTACGCCGAGTCGATGGAAAATCTCAGCAAACTGAAGAATGAGGACTTTGACCTGGCAGTGCTGATCGGCCCGCAGCGGCCGGGGCTGCCGAGTATCGTGCTGCCGGATGT
Source organism: Pseudomonas sp. Seg1 (assembly GCF_018326005.1). Classification (NCBI taxonomy): domain Bacteria; kingdom Pseudomonadati; phylum Pseudomonadota; class Gammaproteobacteria; order Pseudomonadales; family Pseudomonadaceae; genus Pseudomonas; species Pseudomonas sp. Seg1. Next base: position 359,631 of record NZ_AP021903.1, on the reverse strand, counting down.
GCAGGTGCAGGTGGTCGGCGCGCATTGCGGCCAGGAAAACGATCCGCTGACGTTGCTGGGCAACAAGTTTCAGGTGCGTCCTGCGGAAGATTGTCCGTATTCCCACAGCTTTTTGCGTTTTCTCGACGCCGGGTTGGGCAATCACGAGAATGGCCAGCGCATGGTTTACTCGTGCAGCGAAACCCTGACGCTGTCGCTGATCACCCAGATGGATGCGGTCGGCATGGTTTCTCGCGAGGCCGCGCAAAAGAATGGCCTGACGATTTTCCCCGGTTTCGAGGATTTCCTCGAAGTGCGCCTGGCGGTGAACAATCCTGATCTGTCGAATCAGGCACTGAGCGACGTCGTCGATCTGCCGTTACATGAACGAGCCGAGCGCAATGTACGCAGCCGTCCCAACCGCCACACTGAGAAAGAGGTTTTTGCTGAAGTACGCACATAACAACGTCGGAATCGCTGCATAAAATTCCGGGCGATCGAGCTGTATGTGCTGATCCTTGATCAACAAGGGTGTCAGGCTGATCGCAGCGACGATCGCCACCGGCAAGTACTCCAGCGCCCGCGCGATAAACGGCGGCCAGTGCTCGGTATTCACTTGCAGGGGCAAGGCGCGTGGCAGGAAGGTCACGGCCATCATCAGCGCGACCACCAGAATCAGGAACGTTTGGTCAGGCATACACCCACTCCGCAGCCCACAAACGTGGCGATAAACACATTAAACGGCGAACTGCCGACCAGGCTCAGCGCGCCCATGCAAATCACTGCCGCAGCGGCTGCGATCAGTTTGTTGCGGGTATTGCACAGCGACACCAGCACATAGAGCATCATCGCCGTCAGTGCGTAGTCGAGCTGGTATTTGATCAAGTGCGCGGCGTACTGCGCGCACACAGCGCCGAGCAGACCGCCAAGCACCCATGAGGTGTGGCAAAACAGGTTGAAGCCAATCAGATAGCGCACGTTGACCGGTGCGCCAGTGCCGAGTTTTACGCTGTGGAAAGCGAAGGATTCGTCGGTCAGGCCGCCGGCGTAACACCAGCGCTCCATGCGACTGAGCCCCAAGGCGCGCAGGGCTTTGGCCATGTAAACCGACATCAGCATGTGCCGCGCATTGATCAGGAACGTGGTCAGCACGATGGTGGTCAGCGACGCACCGCTGGAGATCAGCGCCAGCGCGGCGAATTGCGAAGCGCCGGCGTAGACGAACAAACACATCGCCACGGGTAACCACATCGGCAGCCCGGCGTTGACGGCCATCAACCCGAATACAAATGACACGGTGAAATACCCGGCCACCACCGGGCTGGCTTCGGCAAACGTGCGCGATGGCTGATGGTTGACCATCAGCGGCGCACTGCCGGACGTTTCATTCATAGATCCCTCTCAAATGTCCGTTCGCCATGAGGCTCGCAAAAACCCTGGGCCGCCCAGAATCGTTTGCCCGCGAGGTTAGCATCGTCGACGAACAGAAACATCCGCAACACACCCACCCGCTTCATGTCCGACGACGCTGCTTCAACCAGGCGTTGACCGACGCCTTGGCTGCGATAGCGCGGGCTGACGGCCAGATGATTAATCGTGCCGCGGCTGCCGAGCATGCCGCCCAGTACCGCGCCGACGATTTCGCCGGCCACGTCGAACGCCAGATAGGCGGTGGTGGTTTTCTGGATCAACACGCCGCGCAGGCATTTGGCGTCCTGCCACTCGCAGAACGACACTTCGTCGAACTGGCGGAAGAAGCGCTCCATGCGCTGCGCATCCTTGGCCGTGGCGCGGCGCAGCACCACCGGCGTCGAGCACTCGACGCCGTCGATTGGGGTGATCTGATTAGCGAACAATGTCGAAAGCGGTCCCGGGCCGCGAGAAGGAAATCGCCAGAATCTGCCGGTACGCCATGGCATGGGTATGCGTGTTGCGCGCCGGGGTCACGTAGTGGCGCATGTCGCGGTCGAGAAAGTACGTGGTGTCGAGAATTTCCTGGTAGGTGGTCGACGCCAGTTGATGCTCATGGATGTCGTACAGACGACTCTCGGCACCCTCGACATTGTTGCGCCCCCAGAAGTGCACGCCGCTGAACGGATAGCCGTCGCAGTGAATCCCTTCCGGGGTGATTTCAAGTTGTTTGCCGGGTTTGATTTCGATGCGGATCTGGTGGATCTGGCATTGCCAGATTTCATCGTGCAGCTCTTCCGGCAAGACGCTTTTGTACACTTCAAAATCGGTGTCGATCAGGCTGCGCATCACCGGCGAAGTAATCACTTCATCGGAGAAGTCCTGAAAGTGCCGCACCAGGCCGCCCACATAGGCATTGTGTTCCTTGGACTGCACGTACGCGCGATGCTCGAGTTGTTTCAGTTCACGTGTCTTGGGGTTGTACTCAAAGTCGCTGTAACGACGGTAACGCATGCCGGCTTCGGCCTGACCGTAGTAGCTGTCAGGCTCCATGTTTTCCCAACTTTTGGTCAGTCTGACGAAGTCGGCAAAATGACCGTAGAGATTGAAGTCACCACCCTGGACGTTGACATATTTGTCGCGCCGTAGCGATTCGCCCACTTCTCTGTTCAAAACGATCATTACCAAATTCTCCGCTGCGTTGAGCGGCCTAATCTATTAGGTGGAGAATTTGCGTCCATGAGAAAGAATTTCAGGCATTTAAAGCCCTGTTTGAAACGGCGTTTGCAGCGTCTGAAAAACAACTTTTACATGACAAAAACTCGGGTTTTTTCTGGTTTTCATCAAAAAACCGTCGAAAAAAAACCCCGAGCCAGTCGGGGTTTTTCTCACATCGATTAGACCTGATCGCGCATCAGAAGATGTTGATCGGGTAATCCACGAATACTCGCAGCTCGTTGCCGCCGACGTTGTACTCGCTGGACTTCTGCGAAACACGCAGGATCGAGCTGCGCAGTTTCACGCTCAGGTCTTTGGCCGGGCCACTTTGCACGACGTACTTGAACTGGTTGAAGATTTCGCGCTCTGTGCCGCCTTCGCTGGTGGACGTGGTGATGTTGTCGCCACGCACGTAAGCGAAGTTGTAGCTCAGACCCGGAACGCCGAATGCGCCGAAGTCCAGGCCGTAGCCGAGCTGCCAGCTGCGTTCGTCTTCAGCGTTGAAGTCAGACCAGTAGGAGTTGGCCAGGTAGATGGTGTTGCCACCGTCGCCAACACGCTGTTGATCTTTCTGATAGCCGCCGTAGGCGTAGCCCAGGTTGCTGTCGCCGGTGGAGCGCTGGTGCGCCACGGTGAACGAGTGCGGGCCAGTGGCGAAGGTGGCTGCCAGGCTCCAGATCTTGTTGTCCTGACCGGTCACGATGCTTTTGCCCGGCACGGTGTTTTCGCGAACGTACGAGCTGTCGAGCTTGGTGCGATAGCCGTTGAAGTCCAGGGTCAGGGACTGATCCTTGTTGAACGGCAACACGTAGTTGGCGTTCACGTATTGTTTCTTCAATACGTCTTCAACGTCGGAAGCGTACAGCGCACCTTTGAAGCGCTCAGTGAACTGATAGCTACCGCCCAACACGTTGATCGACTTCAGGCCACCGCTGTCTCGACCTTCATCGCTCTTGCGCGATTCAGCGGTGAAACGACCGGCGTTCAGCTCCAGGCCTTTGATCTCTTTGGAAGTGATCAAAGTACCGGTGTAGCTTTCCGGCAGCAGGCGGGAGTTGTCGTAGTTCAGCACCGGCAGAGCCGGCATCTGGTCACCGTAGGTCAGCACGGTGTTGGAGAAGCGGAATTTGACCGCCGCGCCAGCCTTGGCCAGGTCGTTGGCCGCGCTACCGTTGTGGCCTTCTTCATAGCTGTTGTCTTGCTTGAAGAAGTCGATCCCACCGGCGCCGCTGCGGCCCTTGCCGCCGTCGAGGCGCAGTGCGTACAAACCGAAAGCGTCAACACCGACACCGATGGTGCCTTGGGTGAAGCCGGACGAGAACGTACCGATGGCCGCTTGGCCCCATTCGGCTTTGTCCTTGTTACCGTCTTTGTAGTCACGATTGATGTAGGCATTGCGCAGCAACACTTTCAGGCTGCTGTCTTCTTGAAAACCCTTGGACTCGGCCTGGTCGTTAGCCATGGCCGAAGTGGCGCTCAACATCCCCAATGCGATCAGACTGATTCGCTTGTTCAACATTTTGTTTTCCTTATTACGGGTTGAAACGCGCTGTGTCGAACGGCTGAAACGGCGCTTATTGCACTCTTTTATTCACCCCGAAACAAAAAGACCCGCCCAAGACAATGTCATGGCGGGCCTGCTCCTTATTTTGAGTCATGGCGGTTGGCCACAGGCGTTGGGCCGAATCGTAGCCGCGCCCTGAACAATGTGTCAATTTCAAGAATCGTCTTTAAATAGGCAAAAATCGTCTAAGAATCGTAAATTTTGCGCTGACTCCTTGCTGGGAAATGCCGCCAGCCAGTGAATCAAGGCGTATCACGCACAACCATCAAGACCACAGAGCGCTGGCGATTCACCTGCCGCATTCACTTAAACGGACTGTCCCAACCAAGCAGCGAAGGCTTGTGGCTTGCCCAACCAAGGGCTGATATCGACCAGCGTGAACTGGCCGTCCCGCTCTAGCGCAAACGTCGGAAATCCCTGGGCGCCAAGCTGAGCCAGCAGTGCGCGGCTGTCCTTTATATGTTGTTCGGTATCCACGGATTGGAACGCCGCGAGAAACGCTTCACCGGCATAGCCCATATGACGGGCGAGTTCGAGCAATACAGACTCATCGGCAATCCGGCGCCCTTCCACGTAATGCGCCGTCTGCAAACGCCCGAGCAGCTCAAGACCACGACCATCAACGGCCTCTGCTGCCATGACGGCGGCGATCGGGGGCGTCGAATCGAAAACAGCCGTGTCATCGCGCAATAAACCTTCGAAATAGGCTTCGCCGAATGGTTGCGCGGTGTATTCGGCAATCCGCCGATCATGAGGCATGACGTAGTTGCGCAGTTGCGACGAAACACGCTGGCGATTGGCGCCGCTCATCATCCCGCCGGCATAAGCGATCACTGGCAGCACTGCCTGCGCCGCCTGCACCAATGGTTTGGCGCCGTAGCACCAGCCGCACAGCGGGTCGTAAATGTAGTGAAGGACCATCAGAAAACTCCGGCAGAAAAGTGGGGAAAATCGATGCCGGCAGACTAGCCCTCGACTAGTTGCGGAAAAACGCCAGATTGGCTTTCAGTCTGTTTCGCGAATCGGACGAATTGTCCGATCGTTCAAGTTGTATCGACATCGACACAAATAGAAACAATCTGACAAAGGAACTTATAGGGAATAATTAACGGAAGTAAATGCAAAGCATTACCATTCGCGCACTCGAATTCTTCCACCCTTTCGGATGCGCTTTTCAATGCCTGCCCCGTTCCGTCTTACGCCCGTCACTCTTGGGCTTTCTGCCTTTCTGTCCAGCGGTTTTGCCTACTCGGCGACTGAATTGCCCGCCACCGCCATCCGCGCTCAAGCGCAAGAGGAAGCCGATGACCCGCGCGTAAAGGTCAGCAACACCGCCACCCGTACCTCGACCCCGGTGCGTTATGTGCCGCAGGCCATTGATTCGATCAAGACATCGAACGTTGCCAACTACGGCACCAACGACATCGGCGATGCCCTGAGCGGCATGCCCAACGTCAGCAGCAGCGCCGACACCCGTTTCGACAGCCTGCGCATTCGCGGCTTCGACGCCAGCAACGACTTCTACCTGGACGGCATCCGTGACGACAGCCAATACAAACGCGACCTGCACAACATCGAACGCGTTGAAGTGCTCAAAGGCCCGGCCGCCGTGTTGTACGGTCGCGGCAGTCAGGGCGGGATCGTCAACCGCGTCAGCAAGGCGCCTGAGGCTGGCCGTCGCTCGACCATCGAAGCCCAGGGCGGCAGTGAAGACTTGCGCAGCCTGTACGCCGACCTCAGCACCGATCCGAGCGAGAACATCAGCCTGCGCCTGAACATGGGCAACATGGACGAAAACAGTTTCCGCGACGGCGTCAGCGGCAACCGCCAACTGTTCGCACCGTCGATGAGCTGGCAGCTGACACCCGACCTGAACTGGCTGGTGCAGTACGAATACAGCCGCTACAACCGCACGCCGGATCGCGGCATTCCAGGTGTAAACGGGCGGCCAGCCGATGTCGGCCGCGACACGACCTATGGCAACGATCACGATTTCATCGACGACAAGGCGCAATCGCTGCGCTCGAAACTCACTTACGAGATCAACGACAACTGGCAACTGCGCCAGACCCTCGGCGTGTTCAAGCTCGACAGTGATTTCGACAACACCTACCTGACCGGTTACACCCCGGCGACCAACAAGGTTACGCGCCAGCACTGGCAACAGGATCTGACCACCCGCAACGTCACTAACAACCTTGAACTGGAAGGCGGTTTCGATACCTTCGGCCTTGAGCATCGCCTGCTGACCGGTATCGAAATCGGCAGCCAGCGTCGCGATCCGAAGTTGTACAACGCCGCCACCGGCAGGACACCTGGCGCGCAAGCCGTGCCGTCGCTGGACCTGTTCAACCCCAATCGCGACCTGCGCCACACCGGCAGCATGCAGACCTTCAGCGACAGCCACACCGAAGTCGAAAGCCGTGCGGTGTACGTGCAGGATCAACTGCGCCTGAACGATCAATGGCAATTGCTCGGCGGTTTGCGTTACGACACTTTCGATATCGAATCGACCAACAAGCTCAAGAACATTTCCGAAGACCGCGACAGCCACAGCACCAGCCCGCGTGTGGGCCTGGTCTGGACGCCGTTGCAGAATCACTCGTTCTACGCCTCGTGGTCGAAGACCTTTTCGCCAGTGGGCGGTGGCCTGATTGGCATAACTCCCGGTGCGGCCGGCAACACCAACGACCTCAGCCCCGAGTTGACCAAGCAGAAAGAAATCGGCGTGAAGAGTGACTGGCTCGATGATCGTTTGAGCACGACGCTGGCGATCTATGACCTGGAACTCTACAACCGCCGCACCACCGATCCGAATGATCCGACCCTGACGGTGATGTCCGGCCTGCAACGTTCACGCGGGATCGAGCTGACCGCCACCGGCAACATCGTCGGTAACTGGTACATGCGCGGTGGCATCGGCATGCAGGACGCGAAAATTGAAAAGGACAACAACGGCCTCGAAGGCAAACGCATCAACAACGTCGCCAAGCACAACGGCAGCCTGTTCCTGACCTGGAAACCGGAGATGGGCTGGTATGGCGAAACCGGCCTGACGCTGGTCGGCCAGCGTTATGCCGATAACGCCAATACCACGGTGCTGCCGGGTTATGGCCGCTGGGATGCCTTGGTCGGTTATCGCTTCAAGGACTGGGATTTGCGCACGGCTTTGAACAACATCACCGATCGCGAGTACTACGCGTCGGCAACCAGCGCCGCGCAGATAATGCCGGGCGCGCCACGTAGCGTGGTGATGACCGGTACCTATTCCTTCTGATTCAACCCAATACCTGTAGGAGTGAGCCTGCTCGCGATAGCGGTGTGTCAGTTGATATTTATGGCGACTGACAGATAGCAATCGCGAGCAGGTTCACTCCTACAAAGGGTTATGTGTCGTGCATAAAAAAGCGCCGCCATCCCGGCAGCGCTTTCAGTAATCCCTGTTGTTTTTCTTATCCTTCCATCACAGCCCACAACGCTTCCAGTTCGGCCTCGCTGAACAGGCCAGCGGGGTAGCGCTCGATCATCATCCGGCGCGGATCAGCTTCCCTGATCTGACGCGTTCCATTGGACTTCAAAAAGTGCGCGACAATCTGGAGCGATTCGCCGTTTACGGCCATGGGATGCAACGTCCGCTCGCTGACTGCGTTCACTTCGGCGTTCATTTCAGCGCTCTCTCCCCGTTCGTGAGCGGCTACGTTATCCAAGGTTTATGACAGAACTGTTGAAGTTCTTTCCCCCTCCCTAGTGCGCCTGGACCGATACAAGAGCTATGCCAAGGTTTGCGATTTGTCGACAAGCGGATACAAAGAAGCCCGCCGTCCTTTCGGGCTGCGGGCCTCAGTTGATGCATAGCGAGCTAAACATTGCCCGGTTGATTTGTTAATCAACTCAAGCTGTTACGACTCAACTCACTCTTTGTGCGGTGCTGGCTGCTGTTGGGTAAGGCAGTGAATGTTGCCGCCACCCAGTAACAGTTCACGACCCGGCACCATCACCACTTCGTGTTGCGGGAACAGGTTCTGCAAAATTTCCCGAGCCGGTGCATCCATCGGATCGTCGAAGCTCGGCGCGATGATGCCGCCGTTGACGATCAGGAAGTTCACGTAAGAACCGGCCAGGCGCACGGACGGATTACGCTCCTGCGTACCGTCCACCGGATCAACACCGGCGCACTCTTCTTCGGTGGCGAACAGCGGCCCCGGAATCGGCATCTTGTGCACCGTGAATGGGCGACCCTTGGCGTCGGTGCTGCTTTCCAGCACTTTCATCGCGGCCTGGCAGCGTGGGTAGTTCGGATCCTGTGGATCATCGGTCCATGCCAGCAACACTTCGCCCGGACGCACGTAGCAGCAGAAGTTATCCACATGGCCGTCGGTTTCATCGTTGAACAAACCGTCCGGCAGCCAGATGATTTTATCCACAGCCAGATTGGCGCTGAGCACCGCTTCGATTTCTTCGCGGCCCAGGTGCGGGTTGCGATTGCGGTTCAGCAGGCATTCTTCGGTGGTGATCAGCGTGCCTTCGCCGTCGACGTGAATCGAGCCGCCCTCGAGCACAAAACCTTCGGTGCGATAACGCGGGCTGCGCTCGATCTCGAGGATCTTGCCGCCGACCTGCGAATCACGATTCCACGGCGAGTACAGACCGCCATCGAAGCCGCCCCAGGCATTGAAATCCCAGTTCACACCGCGTACTTCGCCGCTGTTGTTGATGACGAACGTCGGGCCGCTGTCGCGCACCCAGGCGTCATCGCTGGACATCTCGACCACGCGGATATTCGGCACGTCGAGACGAGCGCGGGCGTTTTCGTATTGCCCGGCGGACACGGCCACGGTCACCGGTTCGAAACGGGCGATGGCCTTGGCCACCGCCGCGTGGGCGGCTTGCGCCGGTTTGCCGCCAAGACGCCAGTTGTCCGGGCGCTCGGGCCAGATCATCCAAGTCTGAGTTTGGGGAGCCCACTCGGCCGGCATGTAGAAGCCGTCGGCACGTGGGGTACTTTTCAATGTGGTCATCGGGATCAGGACTCCAGGGAACCGTCGAGGGTTTTCAACGCGCCGTACAGGTTTGGCCGGCGGTCACGGAATGAACCCCACGCGCTGCGAATATGTTCCAGCTCGTCGAGGTTGAAAGTGTGCACAAGAATACCTTCTTCGGTTTTATTCAGCTCCTGCACTTTTTCACCGAACTGGTTGGCGATGAACGACGAGCCGTAGAACGTGATGTCGTAGCCGTCCTGTTCTTCGTTGCCGATGCGGTTGCTGGCGATCAACGGCATCAGGTTGGCGCCGGCGTGGCCCTGCTGCACGCGCTGCCAGTGATCGCGTGAGGAGATGGTCTTGTCGTGCGGCTCGCTGCCGATGGCTGTTGGATAGAACAGGATTTCCGCACCTTGCAACGCCATCGCCCGCGCTGCTTCCGGGAACCACTGATCCCAGCAGATGCCCACGCCGATCTTCGCGTAACGGGTGTTCCACACCTTGAAACCGGTGTCGCCTGGGTTGAAGTAGTACTTCTCGTGATAGCCCGGGCCGTCCGGGATGTGGCTTTTACGATAAATCCCGAGGTTGCTGCCGTCGGCATCGATGATTGCGATGCTGTTGAAACGCGCACGCCCGGCCAGTTCGTAGAAGCTGATCGGCAGCACCACTTGCAGCTCTTTGGCGATTTTCTGGAAATGCTTGATCGCGACGTTTTCTTCCACCGTCGTCGCCAGTTGCAGATAGTCCGGGTTCGGCTTCTGGCAGAAGTACGGCGCCTCGAACAGCTCCTGAATCAGGATGATCTGCGCGCCTTTGGCGGCAGCTTCACGCACCAGCCTTTCAGCGATTTCGAGGTTGGCTTCCAGATCCCAGGAACAGGCCATCTGAGTGGCGGCGACGGTAACGATACGGCTCATGAATCATCTCCGGGCAAGTGCTTTGACGGCCGAGGATTCGACCGAAAAGAAAAAACGCGCGCACCGGACAGCCATCGCCATGCCGGAGCAATGGCGACTTTATAGCCGATAAATATCGGCTTTAGAAGCGTGTAAAATGCCTTACGTCTAAATAATCCGAATAAATACCGATATAAATCTAACTAACAACCCAAAAAAATGTGGGAGCGAGCCTGCTCGCGTAGGCGGCGCGTCAGTCAACCTAATCAGTGACTGACATACCGCATTCGCGAGCAGGCTCGCTCCCACAGGGGATTTGCAGGGTTTACAGACCCTCGGTTAGAACGCGATCAAGCATGTCGACAAAGAAATCCACACTCTGGCGCGACGTCACCATCGGCGGTTTGATCTTGAGAATGTTCAGATCATCACCGGTCGGCTGCATGAAGATCCCCAGCTCGCGCAGGCGATCGCACAGCAACGCCGTCTCCTCGGTCGCCGGCTCCAGCGTCTGGCGATTGCGGATCAACTCAAGCCCGAGATAGAACCCTGAGCCGTGCACCGCCCCCACCAGCGGATGTTTATCGATCAGCGCCTCGAGCCGTGCCTTGAAATGGCCACCGACCACCTGCGCGTTTTCCCAGAGTTTTTCTTCTTCCATGACGTCCAATACCGCCATGCCGATCTGGCAGCTCACCGGACTGCCGCCCGCCGACGAGAAGAAGTAGCCTTCCGCCTCCAGCGCTTCGGCGATGTCCCGACGGGTGATGACCGCACCCAATGGCTGACCGTTGCCCATGCCTTTGGCCATGGTGATGATGTCCGGGACCACGCCCTGCTCTTCGAAACCCCAGAAGAAATGGCCCATGCGCCCGTAACCGACCTGCACTTCATCGGCAATACAGACGCCGCCCAGCGCGCGGACCTTCGCATACACCGCTTGCAGGTAACCCGGCGGCAGCGAGATACCACCGGCATTGCCGTACACCGGTTCGCATATAAACCCGGCCAGTTGGCGTTTCTGCTCGGCGATTTTCGCCAGATGATGCTCGACGCTGCGCACATATTCCGGCGCCGAATCGAGACCCCGGAATTCCCCGCGATAGATATTCGGCGCGGTCACCGGATGTACCCAGTCCGGGCGGCTTTCGAGGGCTTTGGGGTTGTCGGCAATCGACGTCGACACCGCATCGGCGCCAACTGTCCAGCCGTGATAGGCCTCCAGCACACTGATCATGTCGCGCCCGCCGCTGTAGGCCCACGCCAGACGGATCGCCAGGTCATTGGCCTCGCTGCCGCTGTTGACCAGAAACACCCGGTCCATGCCTTGCGGCGCAAGCTTCAGCAAGCGCTCGGAAAACTCGGCGACCGCCGCATAGTTGAACCGCGAGTTGGTGTTGAGCAGCGACCACTGACGGGCCGCGACCGCTGCCATGCGCGGGTGGCCGTGACCGAGCACCGCGACGTTGTTGAGCATGTCGAGATAGGAGCGGCCCTGCATGTCGATCAGGTGATTGCGCCAGCCACGTTCGATGCGCGGCGGGTCGACGTAGTAGTGTTTCTGCGTGCGGGCAAAACTGGCATCGCGGCGTTCAAGCAGGGTTTTCGCGTCCAGCTCCGGTTCGGCATCGCAGGCCAGTCCCAGCAACGCGGCGGGCGATGGGCACAGTGCTTGCCAGGCCGGGGCATGGGAAGGCGTGCAGAACAGCGGCGCGTTCAGTTGCGCACCTCGGCTCAACTGCACGATCAACGGCCCGCTGACCGCGCCCAGCACCTGACCTTTGACCAGCGCCGCGCCGCTGTGCAGTGAAGGCGTCACGCCCCACAGCCGCACACTGAGTTGCGGGCCATCGAGTTGCAGCACGCCGTCCGCCGTTTGATGCAACACACCGGCAAACGGCGCTTCGACCGCTGTGCCATCGGGTACGCGCAATTCAACGTGCAGCGGGAAGGTGTCCGGTTGCTCGGCGCTGTCGGGCCGGGTGCGCGACAAACGGTACTGACCATAACGGCTCGCCGCCAGGCCATGGGCCGCCGCCGCTTCCGTCAGCAGGCGCTGATCGATGCCTGCCTGCTCCCAATTGCCGGCCTCGAAATGCGGGCTCAGCACGCCAAGGTCGATCAGCGCAAACTCGCGCCCGACCAGACTCGGGAGTAACGGTGCAAAACCTTCGCCGTTGATCGCCGGCAAGCTCTGCCCCACCGCCGTCAGGATCGCCGCCTCCATCAGCGCCAGCGGCACCGATGTCGCGACGCGGAAGATTTCCCATTCGTGGGTGAGATTGTCGCGGCTATAGGCGTTGCCCGGGTCAATGCTGACCTGCTGCTCGCCACTGAGCACCAACACCGCCGCACGCGCGACGATCAATGGCCACAGCGCTTGGAGTTCTTCGCGTTGCAGCGGATTGACCGAGTGATAAGCCTGCACCGCCGGCAAAATCACCCAAGGATCACCGCCGGCGTGATGCAGCAATGCCGCGCAAGTCACTGACAGATCGGTGATCCGCCACGTGCGTATCAGATCGCCAAAATCGATGACGCCCTGCAATTGCCAGTGGCGCTGGGCGTCGCGCTGCCAGACCACGTTGTCATCGGTGATGTCCATGTGGATGGCCTGCACCGGCAGTTTGTCGAGCAAGGGTCGCAAGCGGCTTTCGGCCTGCTGGGCGGCATCGGCAATCAGCGCGCGTTGCCGTTCATCCTTGATCACCGGCAGCAAATGGCTGATCAATGCACTGGCATGGCGTGCGTCCCACTGCAACGTGCGCTCAAGGCCCGGATGGTCAAACCCGGCCAGCGCCAGATCCATCTCGCCACAGAGCCGACCAAACCCGGCCACCACGGTATTGCCCAAATGATCGAGGTGGGTCAGCGACTGGCCTTCGATGTAATCCAGCAGCCGCACATGCACCGTTTCGCCACCGACCTCCAGTGACAGCAGGTCCTCGCCGTTATTGGCCGCAATCACCCGTGGCACATTGACGTTAGAATGTTCGGCAAGATATTTCAGCCCGGCGTGCTGGGCCTGCAACTCAACGAGGGCGTAATCGCCACGGCAGATCTTCAGCACAAAGCGCCCGCGCGCACTGTCGACACGAAAATTCAGATCCTGCTGACTGCCAAGGGCCTGCAACGTGCCACTGAGCCCGTAATGCTCCGCCAGCCATTGCAGCGCCTGCTCTTCACAAATTTGCGGACTGGGCAAACTGGCGCGATGAATCAACGTGGCGAGCGGCATGAAACGACCCCTGAAATTTTATTAGGCGCCTATATCGCCATTGCTTCCGGCGAGACGCAACCCCTTGTACCGACTATCGATCTAATCAAGGGCGCAACGCTGCACCGAGAGCACTCCGGGTAACTTTTCCCACAACATTTTCAGATTGTGTTTGAAGGCTTCACTGTTCAACCTGAGACGCTTGAATGTCATCAGCCAGAAACCATTATCGACTAGAAACCATTACCGAAATGTCCCGCAGCGCTTCGCCTGCGTATGTCCCGAACGGAACAGGCTATCGATTGTCGAACGACGACCCCCTCTGCCTGCCCTGACATGGTTTCCATGTGACAGATACATCAAAACCGCTAAAAAGGCTGGTAAAGAGTGGAGACTCGTCTTGCCGCAGGACGTGGCAGAGAGAGGCCTGCGCTACCATGTTGAATATCAAGAAGGCCAGACCTATGAAGAACAACGTTGGTATTGGGGTGAAGTCGAATGAGTATCCCGTCGCGGTTCTCACTCGCACTAACCAATACTTTGCGCAAGAATGTCAGCAATCCACACCTAACACTGGACAATCCTCATGAATGTAATCACCACCGATCTGCCCGGTGTTCTGATCATCGAACCCAAGGTGTTTGGTGACGAGCGCGGTTTCTTCTACGAGAGTTTCAACGCCAAGGGGTTCCAGCAAGCGACCGGTCTGGATACACAGTTCGTCCAGGACAACCATTCGCGTTCGCAAAAAGGTGTGTTGCGTGGTCTGCATTACCAGCTTGAAAACACCCAAGGCAAACTGGTCCGCGTGACCGCCGGTGAAGTGTTGGATGTGGCCGTGGACATCCGCCGCAGCTCGCCGCACTTCGGTAAGTGGGTAGCAGTGCGCCTGTCAGCTGACAACCATCGTCAGCTGTGGATCCCGGAAGGTTTTGCCCATGGTTTTGTGGTACTGAGCGAGTTCGCTGAATTCCTCTACAAGACCACCAACTACTACGACCCTTCGTCCGAGCGCAGTATTCGCTGGGACGACCCTGCTCTGGGTATCGACTGGCAGTTGGACGAAGCGCCGACGCTGTCGGCCAAGGATCAGGCAGCAGCCCTGCTCAAGGACGCTGAAGTCTTCGCCTGAGCCCAGCCGAGCGGCGATCTGGCAAGGCAAAAACAGGCGAATAAGCGGAGTTCAGGGGCCTAAACGAGCATTACGAGCCTGTTTTTAACGCGGCATGATCGACGCGCAGGCAGTTCGTAGGGAGCAAGGGCATAATGCGCCTGTCCCCACAGGCGCACGCTCATGAAACCATCTCTCCCCCGCAGACCTCGCTGGCGCAGCCTCGCCCTGCTGGCCCTGTGTCTGGCGCCGCTACTGTGGCCGCTGGAACATCTGGCCGAGCGCTATTACCGCAGCGAACTGGCCGGTCAGAACCGCCAGACGCTCGACTTGTATGTCGCCAACCTGCTGGGCACCCTGCACCGCTATGAAGTACTGCCGCAAATCCTCGGCGACCTGCCAGCCCTGCGCGCGGTACTGGGGGCACCGGACGATGGTGTCACCCAAGGCAATGCCAATCGCCTGCTGAAAAACATCAGTGCGCAGACCGGCGCTGAAGTGATGTACCTGATGGACACCAACGGCCAAACGCTGGCGGCGTCGAACTGGGACAAACACGACAGTTTCGTCGGCCGCAATTTCTCGTTCCGGCCGTATTTCAGCGAAGCCATGGCCGGACGCCTCGGACGATTCTTCGGTCTTGGCACAACGTCTGCCAAGCGTGGTTATTTCTTCGCCGCCGCCGTGCGCAATGGCGAAAAGATCATTGGCGTGCTGGTGATCAAGGTCGATCTCGACCACACCGAAAGCCTCTGGGGCAAAACCCCGGAACAACTGCTGGTGACCGACCATAACGGCGTGGTCATCCTCACCTCGCGTCCGGAATGGCGCTTCCGCTCGACGCGTGTCTTGAGTGACGCCGAGCGAGCGGCGATCACTGCGATCCAGCCTTACCCGACCCGCGAACCACGCCCACTCAATCTCAGCCCCGATGCCTGGCTCACCCAGACCCACGACATCGCCGAAACCGGCTGGAGCGTCAGCATCCTTGCCCCGCGCACGCTGATCGACCGGCCGGTGCGCACCGTCGTAGCCATCGGCGGCGCCACGCTGTTGGTGGTGATGCTGTTGCTCGGTCTGATGATGCAGCGCCGCCGTCACTATCTGGAACGCATCGCCTTCGAAGCCAAGGCGCGACGGGAGCTGGAAGGTCGGGTCGCCGAACGCACCAGCGACCTCGAAGGCCTCAACCGCCGCTTGAAACAGGAAGTGCTGGAGCGCGAACAAGCCCAACAGGAACTGGTACGCGCCCAGGATGATCTGGTGCAGGCCGGCAAACTTTCAGCACTGGGCACGATGTCGGCGAGTATCAGCCACGAACTCAATCAGCCACTGGCAGCGATCCGCAGCTATGCGGAAAACGCCGAAGTGCTGCTCGATCATCAGCGCACCGATGACGCGCGCGGCAACCTCAAACTGATCAGCGAACTGACCGGGCGCATGGCCTCGATCATTGCGCATCTGCGCGCCTTCGCCCGCCGCGATCGCCACGCCCCGGAAAGCGTCGCCCTGCAACCGGCGCTGGACGATGCGCTGGCACTGCTGGCGAAACGTCGCCGCAGCATGGAGGTCGAACTGATCCGTGATCTGCCCGCCGCCACCCTGTGGGTCGAGGCCGGCGAAACCCGTTTGCGCCAGGTGCTCGGCAACCTGCTGGCCAACGCCCTCGACGCCCTCACCGAAAAAGGCCCGCCGCGTAAATTGTGGCTGAGTGCCGAATCCACCGCCGAGGGCGTCAATCTGTACATTCGCGACAATGGCCCGGGATTCTGCATGGAAGCTCTTGGCCGCGCCAGCGAACCTTTCTACACCACCAAGACCCGCACGCAGGGCCTTGGTCTAGGGCTGGCCATTTGTGAAACGCTGATGCGCGCCTTCGGTGGTGAACTGTCGTTCGCCAACCACAAACAGGGCGGCGCCTTGATTACCCTGCGGCTGCGCGCCGGTGCGCCCGGGGTCAGCCTGCAACCGTCCGAGGATCGAAGTGCATGACCATCGACAATCGCATTCAGGTAGTGTTGATCGACGACGATCCGCACCTGCGTCAGGCCCTCGGCCAGACCCTGGATCTGGCCGGCCTGAAAATTCTTCAGTTGTCCGAAGCCAGAGGCCTCGCCGCGCAACTGGAGCGTGACTGGCCCGGCGTGGTGGTCAGTGACATTCGCATGCCGGGCATGGACGGTCTGGAATTGTTGAGCGAATTGCACGCTCAGGACCCTGAACTGCCAGTGCTGCTGATCACCGGCCACGGCGATGTGCCGCTGGCCGTGCAGGCGATGCGCGCTGGTGCCTACGACTTCCTCGAAAAACCCTTCGCCAGCGACGCCCTGCTCGACAGCGTGCGCCGCGCCTTGGCCCTGCGCCGCCTGGTGCTGGACAACCGCAGCCTGCGTCTGGCCCTCAGTGATCGCAACGAATTGAGCGCGCGATTGGTCGGCCATTCGACGCCGATGCTGCGCTTGCGCGAGCAGATCGGCGCACTGGCAGCGACCAAGGCTGACGTGCTGATCCTTGGCGAAACCGGCGCCGGCAAAGAAGTGGTCGCCCGCGCACTGCATGATTTGTCGAGCCGCCGTAACGGTCCGTTCGTGGCGATCAACGCCGGCGCGCTGGCCGAATCGGTGGTGGAAAGCGAGCTGTTCGGGCATGAGCCGGGCGCATTCACCGGTGCGCAAAAACGCCGGATCGGCAAGTTTGAATTCGCCAATGGCGGCACGCTGTTCCTTGATGAAATCGAAAGCATGAGCATGGACGTGCAAGTGAAGTTGCTGCGCATGCTTCAGGAGCGCGTCGTCGAACGCCTGGGCGGCAATCAACTGATCCCGCTGGACATCCGCGTGATCGCCGCGACCAAGGAAGATTTGCGTCAAGCCGCCGATCAGGGCCGTTTCCGCGCCGACCTGTATTACCGTCTCAATGTCGCACCGCTGCGCATTCCACCGCTGCGCGAGCGTGGCGAAGATGCGCTGGTGCTGTTCCAGCACTACGCCGATGAAGCCAGCGCCCGTCACGGTTTGCCGCCCCACGAGTTGCAACCGGCACAACGCGCTTTGCTCCTGCGCCACACATGGCCGGGCAACGTCCGCGAATTGCAAAACGCCGCCGAGCGTTTCGCCCTCGGCCTGGAACTGGCGCTGGACAACAGTGGATCCGACGGCGTCGCTACCGTGGAAGTCATCGGCGGCGGGCTCAGCGAGCAAGTGGAAAACTTCGAGAAGTCGTTGATTGCCGCCGAACTGGCGCGCTCGCACAGCTCCGTGCGCAGCCTCGCCGAAGCCCTGGGCATTCCGCGCAAGACCTTGCACGACAAACTGCGCAAGCATGGTCTCAACTTCGGCGACAGCAGCCATGGGGAAGAGAACGAATGACCGATCACAGACAATATCTGGAGTCCGTTCTCCATCACGACATCCCGTTGACCCGGGACATGGGCCTGAAAGTGCTCGACTGGCGTGAGCAGCAGTTGAGTCTGCACCTGCCGCTGGATCCCAACGTCAATCACAAGAGCACCATGTTCGGCGGCAGCCTCTACTGCGGCGCGGTGCTGGCCGGTTGGGGCTGGTTGCATTTGCGCTTGAAGGAAGAAGGGATCGAGGACGGGCACATCGTCATTCAGGAGGGGCAGATCAGCTATCCGCTGCCGGTGACGGGGGATGCCACGGCGATTTGCCCGGCGCCGGATGCAGCGATGTGGCAGAAGTTTCTGGCGATGTATCGGCGATATGGGCGGGCGCGGCTGACACTGAATACGCGGATTGTTAATGCGCGCAGTGATGAGGATGCGGTGAGGTTCAGCGGGCAGTACGTGCTGCATCGGTAAAGCCCAAGAGCCCCTCTCCGGGGGGAGAGGGGACTGACCGAAGGGTCTTGCGGCAGACATCGACCTGAAAGATCGGCGGCGGTTATGGATTCAGCACAGCTCGCTCAAGTCGGTGTATCCCTCCAATATCCCCCAATCGGCCCCCTCTCCCTCCGGGAGAGGGCTGGGGTGAGGGTCTGGCGTCAGGATCAGGCCACTTACCCCCGGGCCAACTCCAACAATCTCGCCCGCCACGCAGCCTTCGCCGGCAGCGCCAGAAAGAACTCGTTGCGCAGTGATTCCCGCGCCGGATAACAGAACGCATTACCGCGCAAATCCAACACTTCACCGCCCGCGCCTTCCAGCACACCCTGCGCCGCCGCCGTGTCCCACTGCGACGTCGGCGCCAGTCGCGGATAGCAATCCGCCGCGCCCTCAGCCACCAGACAAAACTTCAACGAACTGCCGATATTCGCCAATTGCAGCTCACCCAGATTCGCACTCAATCCGGCCAGCAGGCGTTCCTGCTCGGGACTGGAATGTCGACGGCTGGCGACCACAGTGAACGCTTCACCTGGCCCAGGCACGTCACGCACTTGAATCGAAACCGGCGTGCCACCCTTATCGCAACGCCAGGCACCGAGCCCGCTACCACCGACATAGAAGCGACCATTAGTCGGCATCGACACCACGCCAAACACCACCCGACCGTGTTCGATCAGCGCGATATTGACGGTGAATTCTTCGCTGCCGCTGATGAACTCCTTGGTGCCATCCAGCGGATCCACCAGCCACCAGCGCTGCCAACCGGCCCGCACGCCTTGCGGGATATTGGCGTCCTCTTCGGACAGGATCGGAATGCTCGGATCGAGCGCTGTCAGTCCGGCGACGATCAGGTGGTGCGCCGCCAGATCGGCGGCGGTCACCGGCGAGTCATCGGACTTGGCCGTGACTTCAACGCCTGAGCGCCAGAACGGCAAAATCGCTTCGCCCGCGCGCAATGCCAGCTCAACTACCGGGGCCATCAACGGGTTGGGGAAATTCATCAAGTGCTCACTCATAACTGAAAACACCGCGCTGACTCAGCAGATCACGGGTCAAATAAAGGGCCGCCAATGCGCGACCTTCGGAAAACTGCGGATTCTGCGCCAGCGCCGACAACTCGCGCAGACTGACCTTGTCGACGCGCATCGGCTCGGGCTCGTCGCCCTCCAGACGTTCCTCATAAAGATCAGTGGCCAGTACCACTTGAATCTTCTGGCTCATGTAGCCGGGTGACAACGACAGCTCGGTCAGATGCTCCAGTTGCCGCGCGCCGAAACCGGCTTCTTCCTTGAGCTCACGCTCGGCCGCCGCCAGCACATCCTCACCCGGCTCGATCAGGCCTTTGGGCAAGGACATTTCGTATTCGTCAGTGCCGCCGCAGTACTCCTCGACCAACACTGCATGCTCGGCATCGAGCATCGCCACGATCATCACCGCGCCGTAGCCCGCACCTTTACCGACCAGACGCTCGTAGGTGCGCTCGACGCCATTGGAAAAACGCAGCTTCAGTTCTTCGACGCAAAACAGGCGACTGGTGGCGACGATCTCGCGGGCGAGTACGGTGGGTTTCTGGCGCATGCAAAGCTCCTTGGCGTGAACGCGCTACTATAACGCGGCTTTCCCGATTGTTTATGTCGGATATCTTTCTACCGTTCGAGACGTTGCCATGCCTTCATTACCTTGGTCCGACATCGATACCGTTCTGCTGGACATGGACGGCACGCTGCTGGATCTGCACTTCGACAACCATTTCTGGCTGGAACACCTGCCCCAGCGCTACGCCGAGCTGCACGGGGTAAGCCGGGCAATGGCGGAAATGGAGTTGCAGCCGCTGTTCGAGCGCCATGCCGGGCAATTGCAGTGGTACTGCCTGGACTTCTGGACCACGGAGTTGAAGCTGTCGGTGCGCGAACTGAAGCAGGAAACCGCGCACCTGATCGCCTTGCGCCCGGATGCGGATACGTTTCTGGAGGCACTCAAACGAGCCGGCAAACGGGTGATCATGATCACCAACGCGCACCGTGATTCGTTGTCGTTGAAGCTGGAGCGGATTGAACTGGCGCCCTATTTCGAGCGTTTGATCAGCTCTCACGATTACGGCTTCCCGAAGGAGAACCCGCAATTCTGGGATGCCCTGCAAGCGGATATCCGCTTTGATCCGGCACGCAGCCTGTTTATCGACGACACTCTGCCGATCTTGCGCATTGCGCGGGATTTCGGTGTGGCGCATTTGCTCGCGGTCAAAGAACCGGACAGCCGCAAAGGCCCGAAAGACACGGCCGAATTTTCCGCGGTCGAGGATTACCGCGACCTCATCTGCAACCTATGAAAATCCATTGTGGCGAGGGGATTTATCCCCGATCGGCTGCACAGCAGTCGAAAAAAAACAGGGGCCGCGACGCAGCCCATCGGGGATAAATCCCCTCGCCACAGGATCTTGCGGGTTACTCAGGAATACGCAGCGTCTGCCCCGGATAGATCTTGTTCACATCCTTGAGCATTGGCTTGTTGGCATCGAAGATCTTTTGATACTTGTTGGCATCACCGTACACACGCAGCGAAATCGCGCTGAGGGTATCGCCCGATTTGACCACAACAAATTGTGCGGCAGTCACAACCGGCCCGCTCACGGTGATCTGGTCATCAACACTGCCAACCCCGGCAATGTTGCCCACCGCCAGCAGAATCTTCTCTTTCTCTTCCTGGCTCGCCACCTCACCGGTGACCGTCACCTTGTCGCCGTCCACTGTCGCCTGAACATTCGGATTGCCCAGTCCGACCTTGCTGATGTGTTCCTTCAACTGCTCGCTGGCATTGGCATTGCCCGGGGTCAGCAGATCGATCAGCTTTTCACCGGCTTCTTTCACAAAACTCAAAAGACTCATAGCGCACACTCCTTGATTTGGGTTCCAGACGTCCAAGCCTAGACCACGCCAGACAAACCCGGTTCCAAGCCGACCAATGACCCTGCCACCCCCAAGCGGTAGAATCGCCTACCCCGCCAACACCCTCCGGAGCGAAGATGGACATCAAGCAGCTGAAATTCCTCATCGCCCTCGACGAAACCCGCCACTTTGGCCAGGCCGCCGCGCGGTGTCACATCACCCAGCCAACGTTATCGATGCGCTTGCGCAGCCTCGAAGAAGAACTCGACCTGCCACTGGTCAACCGTGGCCAGCGTTTCGAAGGCTTCACCGCACCGGGCGAGCGTGTGCTGGCGTGGGCGCGGTCGGTGATGGCGGCTTATGACGGGTTGCACGCCGAGGCGGCGGCGTGTCGCGGCAACCTCATCGGCACACTGCGGCTTGGGGTGGTGCCGCTGTCGAGTTTCGATCCGTTACCGCTGATGCAACGCCTGTATGCCGCGCATCCGAACCTGCGCTTTGAAATGTCGGCGTTGAGCTCCGAGCAGATCCTCGAACACCTGGCGAACAACCGCATCGACTTGGGCGTTTCCTATCTCGATCGTCTCGACAACGAGCGCTTCGAATCATTGGCCTTCAGCGAAACGCGCATGGGTCTGCTCTACGATCAGCGCTCTTTCACCTTCGGCGAGGCGCCGTTGAGTTGGCAATCGCTGATCGAACTGCCGCTGGGCATGCTCACCAGTGGCATGCACTTTCGCCAGTCCATCGACCACAACTTCCACAGCCGGGGTCTGACCCCGCAGCCATTGCTGCAAACCGATGCTGTCCATCAATTGTTACAAGCCGTGCATGGAGGCTTTTGCTGCGCGATCATGCCACTGGACGGCGGCCTCGAAAAACTCACCGATCACCTGCGCCTGCAGCCCATCGAAAACGCGCAAACCCTTGCGCCATTGGGGCTGATCATGCGCCGGGGCGCGCCGCGTTCAGCGCTGGCCGAGGCCTGTTTCGCCCTGTATCAAAAATCGCCAGGCGACTCTTGATCGACGGCATCTATCGGTAGATCAACATTAGCGATTAGACGCGACATCTTGCCGCGCCTAGTCTTAACGTTGATCAAACCGTCGGTGATGCCATGAACGCCAAGCGCCCAGCCTGCGCGGCGCCAGCACTCGAAACGCCCGCGCCCGCCGCCAGCCAGACCTACAGTTACAGCGATTTACCCCTTGTGGAATCGGCCAGCACCGCGCTGGCCGAGGAAGTCGCGCTGGCGATCGCTTACAACGGCATCAGTCAGGCCGTGATGCTGGTAACGCCGACCGACCTTGAGGACTTCATCGTCGGTTTCAGCCTCGGCAGCGGCATCATCGAGGACGCCAGCGACATTTATGACCTGCAATTGACCGGCGCAGGCTCAGCGCAATACGCGCAAGTGACGATTGCCAACCGCGCCTTCTGGAATCTCAAGACCCAGCGTCGGCAACTGGCCGGCACCAGCGGTTGCGGCCTGTGCGGCGTCGAAGCCGTGGAACAGGCGTTGCCCGACCTTAAGGTATTGCCCGGTGCGCCGTTGCCACCGATTGCCTGGCTTGACGGTCTGCGCCAGCGCATCGGCGCCTTCCAGCCGCTCGGACAGCATTGCGGCGCGGTACATGCAGCGGTGTTCATGGACGCCAGCGGCGAATTGCTGATGGGCCGAGAAGACATTGGCCGGCACAACGCCCTCGACAAACTGATCGGCGGGCTGATCCGCCAGAAGATATCCACAGACGGCGGCCTGGCGATTGTCACCAGCCGTTGCAGCCTCGAATTGATCCAGAAAGTCTTGCGCGCCGGCATCCAGACCCTGGTCAGCCTGTCCGCGCCGACCGGCCTTGCCGTGCAATGGGCCCGGCGACACAACCTCAATCTCATCCACCTGCCGCAGAAAAGTGCGCCGCGGGTGTATAGCCCCGCGATGGAGAATCAAGCGTGAGCCAACATCATCAAGCCGACCATAAACCTGTCCCGCGCTACAAGCCCTACAAAGGCGCAGCCGGCGGCTGGGGCGCGCTGATCAGCGTGGCTCAGGCCTGGTTGACCAGCGACAACGCGCTGAAAAACCTGCGCATGATGCTCAAGACCAACCAGAACGGCGGCTTCGACTGCCCGGGTTGCGCGTGGGGCGATTCGCCGGAAAGCGGTATGGTCAAGTTCTGCGAGAACGGCGCCAAAGCGGTGAACTGGGAAGCGACCAAGCGCCGCGTCGATGCCAAATTCTTCGCCAAGCACAGCGTCACTTCGCTGCTGGAACAGAGCGATTACTGGCTGGAGTATCAGGGTCGCCTGACCGAGCCGATGGTTTACGACGCCGAGACTGATCGCTATAAGCCGATCGCTTGGGACGACGCCTACGCGCTGATCGGCAAACACCTGCAAGGCTTGTCGAGCCCGGATCAGGCCGAGTTCTACACCTCGGGCCGCGCCAGCAACGAAGCGGCGTACCTCTATCAACTGTTCGTGCGCGCCTACGGCACCAACAACTTCCCTGACTGCTCGAACATGTGCCACGAGGCCAGCGGTGTTGCACTGGCGCAAAGTGTCGGCGTCGGCAAAGGCACCGTGACCTTCGACGACTTCGAACACGCTGACGCGATTTTCGTCTGGGGCCAGAACCCCGGCACCAACCACCCACGCATGCTTGAACCGCTGCGTGAAGCGGTGAAACGCGGCGCTCAGGTGGTCTGCATCAATCCGCTGAAAGAGCGCGGCCTGGAACGTTTCCAGCACCCGCAACACCCGATCGAAATGCTCACCAACGGCGACAAGCCGACCAACACCGCCTACTTCCGCCCGGCACTGGGCGGCGACATGGCCGTGCTGCGCGGCATGGCCAAATTCCTCCTGCAGTGGGAGCGTGATGCGCAGAAGGCCGGCACCCCGGCGGTGTTCGACCATGACTTCCTCAACGCCCACAGCGCCAACGTGCTGGAGTACCTCGGCGTCGTCGACGATACGCCGTGGGAGCAGATCGTCACGCAGTCCGGCCTGACCCTCGTGGAGATCGAACAAGCCGCACGCATGTACGCCAAAGGCAAAAACGTGATCATGTGCTGGGCGATGGGCATCACCCAGCACCGCCATTCGGTGCCGACCATTCAGGAAATCGCCAACCTGATGCTGCTGCGCGGCAACATCGGCAAACCAGGCGCGGGCCTGTGCCCGGTGCGCGGCCACAGCAACGTGCAGGGCGACCGCACGATGGGCATCAACGAACGTCCGCCCGTGGCGTTCCTTGATTCGCTGGAACGGCGCTTCCAGTTCAAGGTGCCGCGTCACAACGGCCACAACGTGGTCGAGGCGATCCATGCGATGGCCGAGGGCCGCGCCAAAGTCTTTATCGGTCTGGGCGGCAACTTCGCCCAAGCCACGCCGGACAGCCCACGCACGTTCGCGGCACTGAGCAATTGCGACCTGACCGTGCAGATCAGCACCAAACTCAACCGCAGCCACCTGGCTCACGGCAAAGACGCGCTGATCCTGCCGTGCCTCGGGCGTACCGACATCGACATTCAGACCGAAGGCCCGCAAGCGGTCACCGTGGAAGACTCGTTCAGCATGGTCCACGCCTCCAACGGTCAGTTGCAGCCACTGTCGAACCAGATGCGCTCGGAACCGTCGATCATCGCCGGCATCGCCGCCGCTACCCTGGGCAGCAAACCGGTGGACTGGAACTGGCTGGTGGCCGATTACGGGCGTATCCGCGAGCTGATTGCCGACACCATCCCGAACTTCAAGGAGTTCAACGAGAAGATCAAGAACCCGGGCGGCTTCTACCTCGGCAACAGCGCCGGCGCACGCAAGTGGAATACGCCGTCAGGCCGCGCCAATTTCCGTGCGAACCTGCTGCCGAAAGATCTTGTCCACGAACGCACCCGCGCCACCGGGCAACTGCCGGACTTGATCCTGCAATCGATGCGCTCCCACGATCAGTACAACACCACGATTTATGGCCTCGACGATCGTTATCGCGGGGTCAAAGGCCAGCGCGACGTGCTGTTCGCCAACGAGGCCGACATCATTCGCCTGGGCTTCCGGCCGGGGCAGAAAGCTGACATCGTGTCGATCTGGGATGATGGTCGTGAGCGTCGGGTGAAGGGTTTCACGTTGTTGGCGTTTGATATCCCTGCAGGGCAGGCCGCTGCGTACTACCCGGAAGTGAACCCGCTGGTGCCGCTGGAAAGCACCGGGGATGGCAGCCATACACCGACGTCGAAGTTCATTGCGATCCGCTTGGAAGCGGCGAGTGAGACTGGGTTGATCATGGCCAAGTCGGCCTGACACACAGACCACTGTGGCGAGGGAGCTTGCTCCCGCTGGAGGCCGAAGGACTCCCGTTTGTTGATCGTTCCCACGCTCCGCGTGGGAACGCAGACCAGGACGCTCCGCTCCCCAATAGCAGACGCTGAGCGTCCAAAGATGCATAACCACGCAGAGCGTGGTTACGATCAGCTCTTGTTTTTGCGTTTCCATCGCCCACAAAAAAGGCCGCTTTTTCACAAAAGCGGCCTGTCCGAAGTAGCTAAAGACCGGCGAAAATCGGTTAAGTTCCGCATAAAAAACAGTAACTTGCACAATTGTATACAAGTCGTGTTATTCGTCGGATTTTGATTGTCAGCCTTGTTCCACAGCCTCAGGATCGGCGCCGTCATCCCTTTGAGGCTCATCTATGAAGTTCTCCTCGATTCTCTTGTTGTCCCTTGGCCTGGTCAGTGGCTTCGCTTCTGCCGGAGGCACCACCGAAGCAGGTGTGGGCGGCGCATTGGGCGGGGTTCTTGGCTCGGTCGTCGGTCAGTCTTTAGGCGGCAATACAGGTTCCACCATCGGCGCAGCCCTGGGCGGCGCGGGTGGTAGTGCGGTCGGCGCAGACAAACGCAGCCGTGGCGAAGCCGCCATTGGCGGTGCGTTGGGCGCGGCCGGCGGTAACGTAGTCGGCCGCAGCATGGGCGGCACCACCGGCAGCCTGATCGGCTCCGCAGCAGGTGGCGGTGCCGGTGGCGCGCTGGGCAACTACATGGGCAACAAGAGCGATGACGACGATCGTCGCTATGATCGCGGCCGTGACGACCGTCGCTATTATCGCGACGACCACCGTGGTCGCGGCCATGCCTATGGCCATCGCAAGCATCACAAGTACTATCGCCACCGTTAAGGCGAATGCTTGAACAAAAATCGCAGCCCTCGGGCTGCGATTTTTTTTGCCTTTTTCACACCACCAATCGTTCCAGCGCTGCGCGTAACCCGGCAGGAATCGGCACCGGTTGATTGCTCGCACGATCAACAAACACATGGACGAAACGCCCGGCCGCACAAGCCTCGCTTTCGCCAACCTTGAACACCGCCAGTTCGTATTGCACCGAACTATTGCCCAGCTTGCCGACCCGTAGGCCGATCTCGATCAGATCCGGAAAAGCGATCGAGGCAAAGTAATCGCACGCCGAACTGACCACAAAACCGACCACCTCGCCATCATGAATATCCAGCCCGCCAACCTGAATCAGGTAGGTGTTCACGGCGGTGTCGAAGAAACTGTAATAAGTGACGTTGTTAATGTGGCCGTAGGCGTCGTTGTCGTGCCAGCGTGTGGTGATGGGCTGGAAGTGCGGATAGTCAGTGCGTTGGTTCATGCGTAGTTCTCGTATTGATCGTTCTGACGCTGACCGTGAGAACGACCACTTTACCTGTGGGAGCGGGCTTGCCCGCGAAGGCGCTGATACAGGCGCCACTTCATTCAACGGTCAGCAAACCCCTTGCCTTGCGCCGCCAACTCAGCAATCAACCGCGCCGGCGTCCAGTGTTCGCCCTGCCGCGTCTCCAGCGCCAGCAAACGCTGATGAATATCCGCCAGCCCCTGCTGATCCGCCCACGCCATCGGTCCGCCCTTGTCCGCCGGGAAGCCATAACCGTTCAGATACACCAGATCAATGTCATGGGCCGACTCGGCGATGCCTTCCTGCAGAATCTTCGCGCCTTCGTTAACCAGCGCCAGGAGGCAACGCTCAAGAATCTCTTCCGGGCCGATCTCACGACGCTGAAAACCCAGCCCCTCGCTGATCTGCAACACCAGTGCATCCACTTCAGGATCATGCTCTGCCTGACGACTGCCCGGCTCGTAGTGGTAATAACCATTGCCCGATTTCTGACCAAACCGGCCCATCTCGCACAAGCGGTTATCCACTTGGACCTCCGGTGCATCCTGGCCCTTGCCAGCCAGCTCACGCGCACGCCACTCCAGATCAATGCCGACCACGTCGTACATGCGAAACGGCCCCATCGCAAAACCGAAACCCTGCAACGCCGCATCCACCTGCTGTGGATAAGCGCCTTCGAGCAGCATCTTGCGCGCCTCCAGTACATACGGATGCAGCATGCGGTTGCCGATAAAGCCGTGGCAGTTGCCCGACACCACACTGACCTTGCCCATGCGCTTGCCAAGCGCCAAAGCCGCTTGTAATACCGCAGGCGAAGTTCGCGCGCCACGAACGATTTCGAGCAGTTTCATGATGTGCGCCGGGCTGAAGAAATGCAGACCCAGCACTTGCTCGGGACGCTGGGTAGCCGCCGCGATCGCATCAATATCCAGCGCTGAGGTGTTGCTCGCCAACACCGCTTCAGGCTTGAGCACGCCATCCAGTTCACGGAAGATTTTCTGTTTGAGCTCAAGGTTTTCGTACACCGCCTCGATCACCAGATCGACATTACGGATCGCCACGTAATCCGGCGCTGCGCTGATCCGGGCGAGACGCGCATCGGCTTCGGCCTGATCAATACGACCCTGACGTACGTTGTGTGCGTATGTATCGGCCACGGTCGCGAGCGCCTGCGCCAGCATCTGTGGATTGTTATCCACCCATTGCACCGTCACGCCGGCATTGGCCAGGCACATGACAATGCCCCGGCCCATGGTGCCTGCACCGATTACCGCCGCCTGCTGAATATCGAATGTCTGGCTCATGTTGTTCTCTTGTTGGCGATCCAAAGACTGGTCTCACCATAGTCAGCCATCGACGGTTTTTGAAGTTTATTACCGTGATGATCGACATTCAGCGGATGGATGCAACCTCAAAGGTGTTCCTGGGCCCACCCACGCACCTCGGCATACGGATACTCCTCCAACGTCGCATACCCGGAAATCGCCCGCGCCTTGAGCTTGGTGAACAGCGGCACACTGATGCCGCACAGAAACCGCGTCAATCGCTCCGCTGTCGGCACACTGCCCGTGTGCTGCTCATGCCTGTGGATAAATTCACCGCACAGTGCTGCGAAGTTTTTATCCACAAGCGCCGGTAGTTCCGGAGGTGCTGGTAAACGAGCAATCTGTCCGTGACACACCGAGCAATGCCCACAACGCTCGGGGGCATCGTGATCGCCGAAATACTCCGCCAGTCGATAACCCAGGCAGCGTTCAGTGGCGAACACGTCAAGCATCGCGTGAATCCGCGCGACTTCGGTCTGTTCGTGGCGAGTGAAGTAATCGTGCAGCTCGCCACTCAACACATCACTGTCAAAGTCGCTGTGCAGCAAGCTGTAGACCTCGGTCATCTGCTTGCTCTCAAGCTCGACCCAGCCCTTCTCCTGAAAGTAATCCAGCGCCTTCACCACCCGATTGCGCTCAGCCGAATATTGCGTGTACATCGCCTCGAAACTGACCGTGGCCCAGGTACGCGCACGGCTCGACGTCTGGATGATCGCCGCAACGAAGTCCCGGCGCTCACCCTCGAAACGCTCGAGCAATGCCTCGGGTTCGAGCAAATACTTGAAGCGGTATTCGGCGTAATACGCATAGCGCGGCGCGATCAGACCACGCAGCTCCAGTTGCACCAGCAAGGTCTTCAGCGGTAACGCGCGTATGTTGCTCTGATCCGCCAGCGGACCAAGCAGAAACTCCCATTGCCCTTCCGGTGCCGAGGCCTTCAACTCATCGAGCACATAACGAATGCCGTCACGCTCCGGCGTGTCACCGTAGACAAAGTTTTCCAGCACGTTGAGGCTGTCACGATTGGCCAGCACGAGGCAGTCCGACGGTTCTCCATCACGCCCCGCACGGCCGATTTCCTGGCTGTAGTTTTCGATGGATTTGGGCAGATCGAAGTGCACCACATTGCGGATGTCGCTCTTGTCGATGCCCATGCCGAAGGCGATGGTCGCAACGATGCAATTGGACTGCCCGGCCATGAAGCGCTTCTGGATGGCCTCGCGCTTATCGTGGGGCAGACCGGCGTGATAGGCCTCGGCCTGAATGCCGTTGCGCTCCAGATGTTCGGCGATGTGTTCAGCGGTTTTTTGCAAGGTCACGTAGACAATGCTCGGCTGACCCGGCCGTTCGGCCATCCACTCCACCAGCCGCCGACGCTTGTCCTGGCCACGCACCGGCTCCACCAGCAGATTGAGGTTGGGCCGATAGAAACCGGTCGTCACCACATCCTCGGCGGCAATAGAGAATTTCGCCTGCATGTCGGCGATGACTTGCGGGGTTGCCGTGGCCGTCAGCAGCAAGGTCTGCGGGATGTTGAACTGACGCTGATAGTCCGGCAACTTGAGGTAGTCGGGGCGGAAATTGTGTCCCCACTCCGAGATGCAATGCGCCTCATCCACCACCAGCAACGAGATCGGCACCTGCTGCAAGAAATTGCGGAAGCGCTCGTTCTTCAAACGCTCCACCGAGATCATCAGGATCTTCAATTCACCCGAACGGGCGCGGGCCATCACGTCATTGGCATCCTCGCGGCTCTGCGCCGAATCGATGCTGCCGGCCGAAATGCCGTGGCGTTGCAGAAATGCCAATTGATCCTGCATCAACGCCAGCAGCGGCGAGACCACCAGCGTCAGGTTCGGCAGCATCAGCGCCGGCAATTGATAACAGAGGGACTTGCCGGAACCGGTGGGGAAAATCGCGGCTGCCGAACGCCCGGCCAGTACCGCACTGATCGCTGTTTCTTGTCCGGGGCGAAACTGTGGATAACCAAAAACCTGTTCCAGGGTGTTGTGCATTCGCTGTCACTCCTTTGACTGCTGCCATGCCAACAGCCTAGCGGGCGATCGCAGCGAGTCGAGAAAAGGTCGGGGCCAAATCGATTCGGAATGATACAGCCCCTGACGCTGGGTCACAGGCTGAAACAAACGCCACAATTTGTTTATCGCGGTCTTTTCCGGCATCGCGATAAAGTCCCACCCACTGTTTCGCCCGCATCACGCCCGGACGGCGGATGCGTGAAAAATTCTCAAAGGAATGATCATGCACTCTAGATTGAAGCTAATACTCGCCCTCACCCTCTCCGCCCTGCTGCTAGGCGGATGCATGCGGTTTCCAGACGAACTTCCCCAACTCGCGGCCGGTGCGACGATGCAGGCAGCCGCTGTGGCCTAGACGTCAATCAGCAGAGGTCACGGCAGCAGTACGGCCACTCGCAACTGCTCGTTCAATGCCTGTTCATGCACACTCTGGCTTCTACTTGCCCAAAGTGCATGGGCCGGGCTGATGTCGCCAGTGAACGCCGCCGCCAACTGCCGCAGGTCAGCGACGCTGCGCACCTGAGGGCAAAAGGGTTGTTCGCCACAGTCCTGACTGGCGTTGCGATAAGTGCTCAGCAGGTGATCCCACAAACCGTCGCGCACTTGCCGGATCGACTTGAGTTGCACTTGCGGCACACCCAACCGTTGTTTCAGACCTGACTCATCGAGCGCTTCGCTGGCGAGCAGAGCTTTGCCGAACATCAGCACTTCGGCGCGCGAGGCCGTGTCGACGTTCGCCGGGCTGGTGAGCGCCTCCGGCCAACCGGTTCGATCCAGATGATCGAGCACCAGCGCGTTATCCAGGTCAACCGCCATTACTACACGGCAACCACTGGCCCACAGCACCACAATCAAGGCCATTCGTAGCCACTGCATACCTAATTCCCTTTATGCGCGTATAGGACGTCTGGAAACGTCCCACAGATTCTGGCGCGCACCATACAGAGGTTTGTTCAGAAGCGCCTGACAAACCCGTAGGAAAATTCCGAGCTAAGGGTTTTGCCTTGAAAAGCCCATGAAAACACGTAGGGCAAATACCCGAACACCGGAAAAACCCCTACGAACTCTGTCCATTGCAGCCGTCTTGTCCCACAGCCCGATGCCCTCCTATAGTGGCCGACGCGACTGAATCGCACCGTAGCGACTTCTCAAAGGACAGCCTAATCCATGAACTCACTGCACCCGCCCCTCAACCGCTACCGCCGTTTGAAAACCAGTTACAGCGAGAATCCGGTGCTGGTCATCGACACGGACGCCTGCCATGAAGACCTGCTGGATGCCGCACAGCAACGTCTGTGCGCTGCCAGCAATCTGTTGGAAACTCTTTACTGTTTGTGTTTCCAACAAGCAGACGTCAAAGACATCCCGAACATTGTTCAGGCGCTTTACTTGTTGACTCAAGACGGTTGCGAACTACTGGAAGTTGCAAAACTTAAAATCGCCCAGCGCAATTAAACCCAACAACCAACAAATCTCGAAACAACCCACTTCTTTGCCTTTTAAAAGAACAATACTACGTTGACTGCTCTTTCATTAAACAAGAGCAATAAACATGACTGTTTTAACTATCTTTTTTTGCGGCACGGGTTCCAACAAGTTTGACACCACCCATGAAAACTTCTGGAACGGCGAATTGATTTCCACCTTGGCCGCAAACCATTCCGGTCGCGAGTTTGCCGAATGGATCGTGGTGGATGGGCCGGGCAGCGGCAACCTGCAAGCGGATGACCTGTTTACCAAAACCAAGGAATACGGTCTCAGCGGCACGTTGTTTGGCAAGGGCTGGGAAGAAAACGTACAGCACGCGCTGAATATCATCAAAGGAAAATGCGACTGGCAACGCGAACAACTGACCGAAGCCGGATACAACCGCCTCAAAGCCGCCGGCATTCCCATTGAAGATGTCAAAGCCGAGGGCTCGTGGTTTTGGCGCAAGTACAACTATGGCGACCGCAGCATCACCCAACAGAAGTTGCAGGAGGGCATTATCAAGACGTTCCGCAAAGACGGTGTTATTCCCACCCGCGTCAATCTGGTGGGCTGGAGCCGAGGCGGTGTAAGTTGCCATATGCTGGCCAATGCAATGTTGAAAGACACTCAACTTAAAAATATTCCGGTGAACATCTTTGCTCTGGACCCCGTTCCGGGAATCGGTAACTTCCAGGAAGATCGGGTCAAACTCGGCAGCAACGTCAAAGAATACATCGCCTTCTACGCCCGCGATGAACGCTCCAAAGGCTTCAGCTGCGTCATCCCGCAAACCGCCACCGGCACCAAAACCTGCATCTATCCCATGGCCGGCCGTCACGCGACCATGGCCGGCAACGCCACCGCCGACGGCGGCGTCCCTGTCAGCGCCAGTGACCTGAAAACCCTGGTGGAACCGGGCCGCGTCGTCCGTCATTTCGCCGAAGCCTGCCTCAAGCGCTGGGGCGTGCAACTGAACAAAACCCTGAATCTGACCGCGACCGATCTGAAGACCCTCACCGACGGCATCGTCCGCGATGAAGCCCGGTACAAACGGATGCACAACATCTCCTACACCTACTTCACCGAACTGGATAAAGGCGAACGCTACGTGTCTTTAGGCAGCAAAGGCGTACCGTTCTCGGCGGTGAAAGGCTCGATCTACACCCCTGCGACGGGGCTGACGACCAGTGTGCTGGATGTGGCGGCGTATCGGGTTATTGGTTGAGGCGGAGCGGCGACCGATAGGTTTTTAACCAAGAAGGAAATAGAACGATGAACAGTACGAGCGGTGAATCGGAACAGGCTAGCGACGAGGAAACCTACGAGGCATGGTTCATCCGGCAGGTCCAAGCCAGCATTGATGATCCTCGGCCAAGCATTTCCGATGAAGTAAGCAGGAAACTGATGGCAGATAAACGCGCTCGTTTAAGACGTCTGAAGGATTGTCAGCAATGACCTATTTAATCTACGTCCTGTTCCTACAAGGACAGACTCCTTGTCTTCTATCGCCGTCGTGTAGCTCGTCTCTATAGTCGTGACTGTCGCTGCCAAATCAGCGGCTCGGGCTTGGTCACCCGTATTAGATGTGCATTCACAGTCGTTGTATGCTGCTGGCGCTTTTTTGTGTCAGCACGCTTTATGGCGGCTGTGTTCGGGACACCTTCGGGTGTGCCGGTTGTGAATGCCTCATCGGTTGACCAACCCGAACGCAGTCCGCCACCTATCGCTTGGTCACGGTGGGTGCGGATTCTCATGACGCATAACGAGGCAAAAAATAATGAAATCATGGAATCAATTCACCACCGATCGCTACCGCCCACTCGAATCCAACCTCACTGACACCAAGCCCCTGATCATCGACACAACGGCCAATCCACAAGACATCCTCGAATGCGCCGTCCAGCGCCTGCGCGCTTCAAGCGATCTGCTAAAAACCCTCTATTGCCTCAGCTTCAAACAAGCCGACGTCGAAGACATCCCCCACATCACCCACGCCCTCTATCTGCTGACGCAGGATGGCTGTGACCTGCTGCAAGTCGCACAGCAGCAGATGCTCAATTGGAAAGCACCAGCCTGACGAACTCCTCGGCAGGCGCGTTCACAGCTAGAACTACCTGCCTCTATCTCGAACACTGACGCTGGGATTTCGGCGCAAAGCTTAAGGAGCTGCATTTTGCAAACTATTATTGATTGCGTACGATGGGAGCCATTGTTCAACCAAGGGCTTGCCTTCATGACCACTGAAACCATTGATCACAGTACTCTCGCGCGATTGTTTGAGAATGGTTCGATCAGTAGCGCACATATCGTCGCCAAACCCGGTGGCTGGTCAATTCAGATTCAGCAAGGAAACAAAGAATATTCACTGGCAGCACAACGCAGTGGTCAGGTGCGACTGTTCAAGCGGTTTGAAACACTGGTGACCTACCTGCAAGGAGTAGGTATCAATCACTTCGATGTGGACGCCTCCAGCTATGACCCTCTGCAGATAAAAACCTATGCCCGACCTGATCGCGCCGAAGCGATGAAACAAGCGCATGAAGCTGCGGCATATGAAGAATGGGTCAAGCAACAGGTACAAATCAGCATTGATGACCCAAGACCCAGCGTCAGCGATGAAGACGCTCGCAGGATATTTGCCGCCAAGCGGGATGCTCTGCGTCAGCGAGTACGTTGATGAGGTTGGTCTGGCGCCAAGAGGCGCTGGATGATCGAGAAAACATCATGGAGCGTATCGGCCAGGAAAATCCCGCTGCAGCGATCAAGCTCGATGAGCTTTTCGAATCGAAGGGAGAAAGCGTCCGCCAGCAGCCAGCTTTATACAAAAGAGGTATCGCGCAAGGCACCCGCGAAATGGTTGTCACCCCAAACTACTACATCATCTACACAATCAAAGTTGATGCTGTGGAGATGCTGCGAGTACTGCATACCAGGCGGCAATGGCTATGAAGGCTGAAGAGAAGAAGAACGGCGTTTAGAGTTCGCGGCTACTTAAGTGGCATTATTCTGGCTGTTTAACGCGAACGCTGCGGGAATATTGGCAGTTGGTCTGATAATGACACCCAACCCATCACCCACAAAAAAGCCGCCCTCAAGAGGCGGCTTTTTCATTCACCAGAACTAAGTCTTACAACTTCGGCCCAGCAGCCTTGATCGCGTCGCTCACTTCGAACTTCTTGAAGTTCTCGATGAACAGACCGGCCAGTGCCTTGGCAGCCTCGTCGTACGCAGCCTTGTCAGCCCAGGTGTTGCGTGGGTTGAGCAGGTTGGTTTCAACGCCCGGTACGGCCAGTGGCACGTCGAGGTTGATGGTGTCGAGGTGCTCGGTGGCGGCACCGATCAGCGCGCCGCTCTGGATTGCTGCGATCACCGCGCGGGTGGTCGGGATGTTGAAGCGTTTGCCGACGCCGTAGCCACCGCCGGTCCAGCCGGTGTTGACCAGGTAGACCTTGGAGCCGAAGCCGCGGATGCGCTTGATCAGCAGCTCTGCGTATTCCCCGGCCGGACGCGGGAAGAACGGTGCGCCGAAGCAGGTGGAGAAGGTCGACTTGATGCCGCTGCCCGAACCCATTTCAGTCGAGCCCACCAGAGCGGTGTAGCCGGACAGGAAATGGTAGGCCGCTTGTTCTTCGTTGAGGATCGACACTGGCGGCAGCACGCCGGTCAGGTCGCAGGTCAGGAAGATCACAGCGTTTGGCTCGCCGCCCAGGTTGTGCTCGGAACGCTTGGCAACGTGCTCCAGCGGGTACGCGGCGCGGCTGTTCTGGGTCAGGCTGACATCGGCGTAGTCGGCGTGCTTGGCGTCGTCGATGACGACGTTTTCCAGAACGGCGCCGTGCTTGATGGCTTTCCAGATGACCGGCTCGTTCTTCTCGGACAAGTCGATGCACTTGGCGTAGCAACCGCCTTCGATGTTGAAGACAACGCCTTCGCCCCAGCCGTGTTCGTCGTCACCGATCAGGTAACGGCTTTCGTCAGCCGACAGCGTGGTTTTACCGGTGCCCGACAGACCGAAGAACAGGGTCACGTCGCCTTCTTCGCCGATGTTGGCGGCGCAGTGCATTGGCAGCACGTCAGCGGCCGGCAGCAGGAAGTTCTGCACGGAGAACATGGCTTTCTTCATTTCACCGGCGTAACGCATGCCGGCGATCAGCACTTTCTTCTGTGCGAAGTTGAGGATCACGCAACCGTCGGAGTTGGTGCCGTCACGCTCTGGCACGCACTCGAAGTTGGCCACGTTGAGCACCTGCCACTCTTCACGACCAGCCGGGTTGTACTGCGCCGGGTTGATGAACAGGCAACGACCGAACAGGTTCTGCCAGGCAGTCTGGGTGGTCATTTTCACGGCCAGGTAGTGATCTTCGGCCGCGCCTACATGCACGTGGGAAACAAAGTGCTCTTGCGCGTTGTTGAACGCCTCGACGCGAGCCCACAAGGCATCGAACTTGTCGGCCGGGAACTTGCGGTTGATCGGGCCCCAGGCGATAGCGGCCTGGGTGGAAGGCTCTTCAACGATGAAACGGTCAACAGGCGAACGACCGGTGCGGTGACCAGTGCGAACAACCAGAGCGCCGGTATCGGCAAGCTCGCCCTCACCGCGGTTCAGGGCTTCTTTTACCAGATCATCAACACTCAGATCGGTGTACACGGCGTTATTGGCTTGCGTCATGAGGTTCCCCGTCGGCCAGTGGCCGAGTGTGCTCCAAACGTTTTGTAGTAGAAAGTCGTGCACTACTACCGCGAAAAAAGTGGGCCGGATTATGCCAGAAAAGCCCAAAAAGAGTAGGGTCCTCCCGTCGTAACGGCGATATTCCGTCGTTACGCAGTGAATTTACCTGCGCTGAACCGTTTTAGTGCCGGGTATCTGACGGCGTGTCGACGCCTGCGCCAGCGAACAATTGAGCTACATCGGTCGCATCAAACAGGTAGCGCTGGTTGCAGAACTGGCAATCGATCTCGATGTTGCCGCCGTTTTCCACCACCAGAGCCTGTGCATCTTCCTGACCCAGACTGACCAGTGCATTGCCCGAGCGCTCCCGCGAGCAGCTGCAATGGAAGCGCAGTTTCTGCACATCGAACAGGCGCACCTGCTCTTCATGGTAGAGACGGTGCAGGACGGTTTCATTGTCCAGGCTCAACAATTCATCGGCGGTCAGCGTGCTGGCCAGCGCGGTGATGTGCTGCCAGCTGGCGGCGCGGTCTTCTTCGTCTTTCAAGCGATCGGCGGGCAGTTGCTGCAGCAGCAGGCCACGGGCACGACGACCGTCGGCGAACAGCTGGAAGCGGGTGCCGACCTGTTGCGACATGACGAAGTAATTGGTGAAGCACTCGGACAGGGTTTCGCCGTCGAGGTCGACGATGCCCTGATAGCGCTGGCCGACAGTCGGGTCGACGGTCAGAGCCAGGACGCCGTTCGGCATCAAGTCGCTGAGGGTCGCATCCGCCGCGATCTGATCGGCGTGGTAACGCGCCAAACCACGGATTTCACGGTCGCTGGAGCACTCGATCATCAGCATCGGGATCGGGCCTTCGGAGCGCGCCTGCAGGATCAGCAAGCCGTCGAACTTCAAGGTGCCCACCAGCAACGAGGCCGCCGCCATCAATTCGCCGAGCAATTGCGCGACCGGTTCCGGGTACGGGTGCTTGGCGAGGACTTCGGCGTAGCTGCGCTCCAGCGCGACCAGTTCGCCGCGCGTGTCGCTGTCATCAAAGATGAAGCGTTGGGTGTAATCGGTATCCGGTAGGTCGGTCATAGGTCTGGGTATCTGAATGAGGTGACAAAATGGTTACAAAGAATGAAAATTTGCGCTTCTTGGCACTTTTTTTGGTGCCGACTGCTTAGCCATGGGAGGCATTTTATGAACAATCCGGGTTTGTTCCAACAAAGGTGGAACCTCGGCCGGCTGGTTCTGTGCAATGTGGTGCCATTGGCGCTACTGGCTTTCTGGTTATGGCCTACGGGCAACGCGCTGTGTGTGTTTTTCGACGAGTGGCTGTTCCGCTCACTCAACACACCGCTGGCCAGCAACCCGATATGGCTCCACATCTGGGCAATTGCAAGTCTTCGTCCTTTCGACATTGTGGTCGGGCTGATTCTGCTGACGCTGCTGATCAAGGGCGACTGGGTGTTCAAGGCGATTGATGTGCGTCGCGCCTTTTTCGGATTTTTCTCGATCCTGCTGTTGATGGTGGTGATCCGCACGCTGTTTTCCAAGTTCGCCGACCACATGGACTGGCAACACAGCAGCCCGTCGATGGTCCTTGAAGGCGCGGTGCACATCAGCGACTACTTCCCACATCTGGAGAAGACCTGGGAGCTGAAGGATCGCTCCAGCCAGAGCTTCCCCGGTGACCATGCTTCGGTGCTGTTGATCTGGGCGCTGTTCATGGGCGTGTTCAGCCGTACGGTCGGCCAGTTCCTGGTGATCTGGGGCCTGGCGCTGCTGTTCATGCTGCCGCGGCTGGTGGCCGGCGCACATTGGGGTCAGGACGATTACATCGGCGGCGTGTTGCTGGCGGTGTGGGCGTTGGGCTGGGGTTACTACACGCCGTTTGCCTATCACGCCGCGAATTTCTGGCTGAAGGTGACTTCGCCGATCTTCAGTCTGCTGGGCAAGTTGCCGCTGGTTTCGCGGATGAGTGTGGTGCGTAGCGCCTGATACCGCGTCGTCCATGGCGAGCGCTGCGCACTCGATCGCGGGCAAGCCACGCTCCCACAGTGATATTCAGTGAACATAAATTTTGTGAGCATCTGAAATACCTGTGGGAGCGGGCTTGCCCGCGATGACGTCAGCACAGACAACACAGCAACTACGGCTCTACTCGTCGTTACTGTTCCCACGAAATTTAAACAGATCCCGCCGCTGCTTCTTGCTCGGCTTGCCATCGGTGCTCACGCCCAAGGCACCCGCCTTGCGCATCGCCGCAGCCGCTTCGCGTTTTGCCACGCTCGCTTCGGTTTCCGCATACAACGTCTGCGCTTCAGGCGCGCCACGACGCACAATCGACAAGGCTTCGACCTTCACCGTACGCACTTCGAAACCAGTACGAATCTCGAATTCATCGCCGATGCGTGGCTCTTTGCCTGGTTTGCAGCGCTCGCCCCGACAATGCACTTTGCCACTCTCGATCGCTGCTTTGGCCAAGGCCCGGGTTTTATAAAAACGCGCAGCCCACAACCATTTATCGAGACGGACCTTGTCGTCTTCTTCCTGTTTTTGCGCCATATGAATTCCTCGTTCTGCCAGTAGTCGGAACTGTACTACCGTTTCTGTCGGGCGCAAGAATTCGGCCCTCCAGATAGACTGTGATCTTCGCCGGTTCAGCGGCATGGAGTGATCGAGTGACTAAATTTCCGTCTTCATTGACCTCGCCCCAGGCCGGTTGCCAGGGCTGCCAGCAAAGCGAACCGCTGGGTTTTGATTTTGACTTCGCCTACCAACCTATCGTCGATCTGCGCGACCAGTCGATTTTCGCCCATGAGGCGCTGGTCCGTGGTCTGGCTGGTGAAGGCGCATTGACGGTGTTAGATCAGGTTACAGAAGACAACCGCTACCGCTTCGACCAACTCTGCCGGACCCGCGCCATCGAAGGCGCGGCCAACCTTAATATGCAGACACACTTGTCGATCAACTTCATGCCCAACGCCGTCTATCGTCCAGAGCTATGCATTCGCAGCACCCTGGAGGCCGCCAAAAAACACAGTTTCCCGATCGACCGACTGATTTTCGAAACCCTGGAAAGCGAGCACGTAGATAACTATCGCCATTTGACCAATATTCTGCGTGAATACCGCGAATTCGGCTTCAAGACCGCCATCGACGATTTCGGTGCCGGTTATTCGGGGCTCAATCTGCTGGCTGATTTCCAACCGGACCTGATCAAACTCGACATGGCGCTGATCCGCGATGTCGATCAAGACCGCGTTCGTCAGGCTATCGTCCGGGGGATTGTCACAATCTGTGCGGAGTTGGACGTTACAGTCATCGCCGAAGGCATCGAGAGCGCCGGTGAACGGGATTTCCTGGCGGACTGTGGAATATTTCTGATGCAGGGGTACTGGTTCGCCAAACCTGCATTCAAAGCGTTGGCCCAGGTTTCACCTGAGGCGTGGACGCGTTAATCGTTGGTTTTATCCATTGAAGACATTTGACCATTTGACCGTTGTCGGTCTGCGCGAGTGGGTTGCGCTCCCGGATTTGGGAGTCGCCGGCCTGCGGGCGAAAATCGACACCGGTGCCAGCACCTCCAGCCTGCATGCCACCGACATCGAGCCGTTCGAGCGCGACGGCGAGAAGTGGGTGCGCTTCACCGCGCACCTGGGCACGGTGGTGCAGTTGCGTCACCGCCGTTGCGAAGCGCCGCTGGTAACGCGCAAAACCATTAAAAGCTCCAACGGCCATGCCCAGGAGCGCTATGTGATCAGCACCACCCTGGCCCTGGGTGATCGGGTCTGGCCGATCGAGTTCACCCTCGCCTGCCGCAAATCCATGCGCTATCGCCTGTTGCTCGGTTCCAAAGCCCTGATTGACGGCCATCTGGTGGTCAATCCGGGCATCAAATATGTACAAGACAAGCCGGTGTTCCCGGTATCTACCTCCTCCACAGGTGTTGCATGAAGATCGCTGTGCTGTCGCGGAATCCGCGTCTGTATTCCACCCGTCGTCTGGTCGAAGCTGGCACCGAACGCGGGCATGAAATGGTAGTGATCGACACTTTGCGCGCCTACATGAACATCGCCAGCCACAAGCCGCAGATCCACTATCGCGGCAAACCGCTGGAAGGTTTCGACGCGGTGATCCCGCGGATCGGCGCGTCGGTGACGTTCTATGGCTGCGCAGTGTTGCG
This sequence comes from Pseudomonas sp. Seg1, assembly GCF_018326005.1. Classification (NCBI taxonomy): domain Bacteria; kingdom Pseudomonadati; phylum Pseudomonadota; class Gammaproteobacteria; order Pseudomonadales; family Pseudomonadaceae; genus Pseudomonas; species Pseudomonas sp. Seg1. The sequence continues at coordinate 319,172 of NZ_AP021903.1, read as the reverse complement.
TCAGTTTGAAATGATGGGTGTGTTCCCGCTCAACGAATCGGTGGCGATTGCCCGTTCGCGGGACAAGTTGCGCTCGCTGCAGTTGCTTTCGCGGCGCGGCATCGGTTTGCCGGTGACCGGGTTTGCCCACTCGCCGGATGACATCCCCGACCTGATCGACATGGTCAACGGCGCGCCACTGGTGATCAAAGTGCTGGAAGGCACTCAGGGCATTGGGGTGGTGTTGTGCGAAACCGCGACCGCTGCGGAGTCGGTGATCGAGGCGTTCATGGGCCTGAAGCAGAACATCATGGTTCAGGAATACATCAAGGAAGCGGGCGGCGCGGACATCCGCTGCTTTGTAGTCGGCGACAAGGTGATCGCGGCGATGAAGCGTCAGGCCAAACCGGGTGAATTCCGTTCCAACCTGCATCGCGGCGGCAGCGCCAGCCTGATCAAGATCACCCCGGAAGAACGCATGACCGCGTTGCGTGCTGCCAAAGTCATGGGCCTGGCGGTGGCGGGTGTGGATATCCTGCGTTCCAATCATGGGCCGCTGGTGATGGAAGTGAACTCGTCGCCGGGGCTGGAGGGGATCGAGACCACCACAGGGAAGAATGTGGCGGGGATCATCATCGAGCACCTTGAGAAGAATGGCGGGCCGAATATGACTCGCACCAAGGGTAAGGGCTAGAGCGAAGAGCAAGAGCCCCTCACCCTAACCCTCTCCCATAGGGAGAGGGGACTGATAGGGAGATGCTTAAGAGATACGCCGACCTGATCCTGCTGTGCCGAATCCACAATCGAGCCAGTCTTTCAGGTCGATGTACAACGCCAGACACCTCGGTCGGCCTCCTCTCCCTCTGGGAGAGGGCTGGGGTGAGGGTTTATGTTTTAAACGGCATCCCGCGGCAACATCAGCCCCAACGGCAACCGCACCCGCGCTTCAAGCCCACCCCCAGACCGGTTACGCAACTCAACATTGCCCCCATGCATCGAAGCAATCCGCTTCACGATCGCCAGCCCCAACCCGGTGCCCTTGCCGCCCCGCGCCCGATCTCCTCGGGTAAACGGGTTGAAAATCGCTTCAAGTTCCGAAGGATCGATCCCCGCCCCGCGGTCCATCACGCTCAGCACCACATACGGCGCGCTGACATCACCGGACACATAGGCGGCGACTTCCACACTGCTGCCAGCATGATTCAAGGCGTTGCCGATCAAGTTGTTCAACAGGCGTTTCATCGACACCCGACGTAGCGGAAACGGCTGGATCGGCTCGAGGCGCAAGCGCACTTTCTCTTCGTTCTGGTTGTACGGTGCCGCCACCTCACGCACCAGATCGCTGAGATCGACCTCCTCCACCGACTCATCACGACCATCACGGATGAACGCTAGGAACTGGTCGAGAATCGCGTCCATGTCTTCGATATCGCGCACCATGTCGTCAGTCAGGTCGTTGCGGTCGCCCATCAACTCCAGCGACAGCCGTAATCGGGTCAACGGTGTACGCAAGTCGTGGGAAACCCCTGCCAACATCAATTCACGCTCACGGCCGGCCTGTTCGACATCTTCGGCCATCTGGTTGAAGGCGCGATACACCTCGGTCATTTCGCTTGGCGTATCGCTGATCGGCAGGCGCACGCTGCGACCCTGACCGAGTTGCCGGGCAGCGTAGACCAGACGCTTCAAGGGTTGGTTGAGCTGGCTGACGAAAATCCACGCCGAGGCGGTCGACAGCAAACCGATCGCCAGGAACCAGCCGAGCACGTTCCAGATTTTCTGGCCACGCAACGGGTGCGGATACAACGGGACTTTCAACCAGCCATCGCCCAGGCTCGGCGCGCGAACCCACAATGCCGGCGGCGAGTGCATGCGCAATCGCACTTCGGTGTCGGCACCGAGTTCCGCCTGCATTTGCCGTTGGTAGATTTCGCTGTAGGGCCAGTGCTGTTCGCCTTCCGGCACGCCGGCACCCACCACCCGGATCAGGGTGGCGGCGTCAGCGATCTTCGCGCGATTTTCTTCGTCAGCGGCCCAATAGGCGCGCAGCGTCAGGGCGACGCCGTGGCTGTATTGGCGATCCACCAGCACGTCCTCGTTCATCAATAGATAAACCAGGGTCAGCGCCTTGGAAAACAGCACGACGATGAGCACCAGCCAGAGGGTGCGGGAGAAAAAACTTTGGGGGAACCAGACGGGGGTTTTCATCTATAACCGCTACACACTTGCAGGAGCGAGCAATGCTCGCATATTGCGGATTGCGAGTCTGCGGGCATGGCCGTTCGACCAGCCCCCGCAGACCCGCTCCTACAAATCGCCGATCACTTGGTGGCGGCGCCATCCGGTACGAACACGTAGCCCACGCCCCAGACAGTCTGGATATAGCGCGGTTTCGACGGATCAGGCTCGATCATCCGGCGCAGACGGGAGATCTGTACGTCGATGGAACGCTCCAGAGCATCCCACTCGCGGCCACGGGCCAGGTTCATCAGTTTGTCGCGGGTCAATGGCTGACGCGCGTTCATCACCAAGGCCTTGAGTACCGCAAACTCACCGGTGGTGAGCATGTGCACTTCGTCGCCGCGCTTCAGTTCGCGAGTGGCCAGCGACAATACGTAATCACCGAAAGTGACGTTTTCGTCTTCGCTGCCCGGTGCGCCCGGTACCGGTGCGGCCTGACGACGCAGCACCGCTTTGACCCGAGCCATCAGCTCGTCCGGGTTGAACGGCTTGGCCAGATAATCGTCGGCGCCCAGTTCCAGGCCCTTGATGCGGCTCATCTCATCGCCCTTGGCGGTGAGCATGATAATCGGAATCTGGTTGTTTGCCGCCCGCAAACGGCGGCAGGCGGTCAGACCGTCTTCGCCAGGCAGCATCAGGTCGAGTACGACCAGATTGAAAACTTCACGCGACAGCAGACGATCCATCTGCTCGGTGTTCGGTACGGTACGGGCGCGGTAGCCCTTGCTGACGAAAAACCGTTCCAGCAGGCTGCTCAGCCCCGGATCGTCGTCAACGATGAGAATTTTTTCGCCTTCAGCAGTTTGTGCAGTGCTGCTCATTGGATGCTCCTTTTAGCTCGGCGCGCATTATGGCGTAGCTGCCGTTATACGCACCGTGTGCATTGTTAGCAGATTTTTCCTTCACTGCCAGAAAACCGGGGTTTATGCCTACAGACTGCAACGCCCCCGAATGACAGAACGCTGGTTATAATGCGCGGCGTTTTGTGCCAGGCAACGTCTGAATCGTTACCGCAGGTGGCAGGCCTTTTTTTCCTGCCCGGCGCAGTAATTGTTCGATTTCACGGGTCAATGGGCTGCCTTTTGACCCAGGCAGCGGCAATCTTCAAGCCGCTCAACCAGACTCCGGGCATTTATTTCCGTGCCTGCGAGCCTGCTTTCACAATATGTCAGGTGGTTTTATGGACAGCATCAACAGCCGCATCGCCGAGGAACTCGGCGTACGCCCACAACAGGTCGAAGCGGCCGTCGCGCTACTCGATGAAGGCTCTACCGTTCCCTTCATCGCCCGTTACCGGAAAGAAGTCACCGGCAGCCTCGATGACACCCAGTTGCGTCATCTGGAAGAGCGCCTGCGCTACCTGCGAGAACTCGACGAACGGCGCATCAGCATCCTCGCCAGCATCGAAGAGCAAGGCAAACTCACTCCGCAGCTTGAACGCGACATCAAGCTCGCCGACACCAAGACTCGCCTTGAAGACTTGTACCTGCCGTACAAGCAGAAGCGCCGCACCAAGGGCCAGATCGCCCTGGAAGCCGGCCTCGGCGAGCTGGCCGACGGCCTGTTCAACGACCCGAACCTGACCCCGGAAGCCGAAGCCACACGTTTCGTCGACGCCGAAAAAGGCGTGGCTGATGTGAAGGCGGCGCTCGAAGGCGCCAAATACATCCTGATGGAGCGCTTTGCCGAAGACGCCAGCCTGCTGGAAAAGCTGCGCAATTACCTCAAGCAGGAAGCGACCCTCAGTGCCCGCGTCATCGCCGGCAAGGAAGAGGAAGGCGCCAAGTTCCGAGACTACTTCGAACACGACGAACCGCTGAAAAGCATGCCGTCGCACCGCGCGCTGGCGATTTTCCGTGGCCGTAACGAAGGCATCCTCAGCTCTGCGCTGAAGGTCGGCGACGAGCTGCCGGGCACCATGCACCCGTGCGAAGGCATGATCGGTCAGCAATTCAATATCCAGAACCAGAACCGTCCGGCCGACAAATGGCTCGGCGAAGTGGTGCGTTGGACCTGGAAGGTCAAGCTCTACACCCATCTGGAAACCGACCTGCTCGGCGAGCTGCGCGACGGCGCCGAAACCGAGGCGATCAACGTGTTCGCCCACAACCTGCATGACCTGCTGCTGGCCGCGCCGGCCGGCCCGCGCGCGACCCTGGGCCTCGACCCGGGCCTGCGTACCGGTTGCAAGGTCGCGGTGGTCGATTCGACCGGCAAGCTGCTGGATCACGCCACGGTTTACCCGCACGTTCCGCACAACAAGTGGGACCAGACCATCGCCATCCTGGCCGCCCTGTGCGCCAAGCACTCGGTGGACCTGATCGCCATCGGCAACGGCACCGCCAGCCGTGAGACCGACAAACTGGCGATCGAGCTGATCAAAAAATACCCGGCCATGAAGATGACCAAGGTCATGGTTTCGGAAGCCGGCGCATCGGTGTACTCGGCGTCGGAGCTGGCGGCCAAGGAATTCCCGGATCTGGACGTGTCGATCCGTGGTGCAGTGTCCATCGCCCGTCGCCTGCAGGATCCACTGGCCGAGCTGGTGAAAATCGATCCGAAATCCATCGGTGTCGGCCAGTACCAGCATGACGTTTCGCAACTGAAACTGGCGCGTGGCCTGGATGCTGTGGTCGAGGACTGCGTGAACGCCGTCGGTGTCGACGTGAACACCGCTTCGGTAGCGCTGCTGGCGCGGATCTCCGGCCTCAACGCGACACTGGCGCAAAACATCGTCGCTCACCGCGATGAACACGGCGCCTTCAAAACACGTGCAGCACTGAAGAAAGTCGCGCGTCTGGGCGAGAAAACCTTCGAACAGGCCGCCGGCTTCTTGCGCGTGATGAACGGCGACAACCCGCTGGATTCCTCTGCAGTTCACCCGGAAGCCTATCCGCTGGTGCAGCGCATTGCCGCTGAAACCGACCGCGATATTCGCTCGCTGATCGGCGACGCCGCGTTCCTCAAGCGTCTGGACCCGAAGAAATTCACCGACGAGACCTTCGGTCTGCCAACCGTGACCGACATCCTGCAAGAACTGGAAAAACCGGGCCGTGACCCGCGTCCGGAATTCAAGACTGCCGAGTTCCAGGAAGGCGTCGAAGACCTCAAGGACCTGCAACTGGGGATGATCCTCGAAGGTGTTGTCACCAACGTGACCGCGTTCGGTGCATTCGTCGACATCGGCGTGCATCAGGATGGTCTGGTGCACATTTCGGCGCTGTCGGAGAAGTTCATCAAGGATCCGCGTGAAGCGGTGAAGGCCGGTGATGTGGTGAAAGTGAAGGTCATGGAAGTCGACATCCCGCGCAAACGCGTTGGCCTGTCGATGCGCATGGGCGACACCCCGGGCGAGAAGATCGACGGCGCCCGTGGCTCGCGTCCGGGCTCGGCGCAGCGCCAGCCTTCGAACAACGCGCCACGCAAGGAAACCGTCACCGCCGCGTCGGTGAACAACGCGATGGCCTCGCTGTTCGCCAACGCCAAGCAGTTGAAGAAACGCTGATGGAAATTCCGGCCGGGCTCGTCGAGAGCGCGTTTTTCAAGCTGTTGGGCTGCCGCCTGCACAGCCTGGAAACCGGGGTGGCGCAAGTCGCCCTGGTGCTGGAACCGCAACTGCGCAATCGCGGTGGCAAATTGCACGGAGGCGCGCTGTTCAGTCTGGTCGACATCGCCATGGGGCTGGCTTGTTCCAGCGTGCATGGCTTCGATCAGCAAAGCGCGACCATCGAGTGCAAGATCAACTATATCCGTGCCGTTTCCGACGGTGAGGTGCTGTGCACGGCGCGGGTGATCCACCCGGGCCGGCGTACGCTGGTGGTCGAAGCCGACGTAATGCAAGGGGACAAACTGGTCGCAAAAGCGCAAGGCACGTTCGCTGTCCTGTAGCTACTGGTCATCAATTTGAGTTAATTTCGGCGCTGCGTCTGCGGCGTCGAACTTTTCCGTGCGCGCAATAGCCAGATTCAAGGAGTGAAGTTGGCAATCGACACGGGCCGTTGTGGCTCAAAAACCAGGCGAAAACGCCAGTTTCAACTTCACCCTTGTAGACCGTCCTGCCCACCCCCATATTGGGGCGACTGACGCGTGAAGGAATCCAAATTGAGCGAACTTCTCAACCGCCGCCTGGCTCTGCTCGGCGAGCGCGCCAACCTCTCTCTGCTCGAACAGTGCCTTCACGGTATCGAACGTGAATGCCTGCGCGTGACCAGCGAAGGTCGACTGGCGCAAACGCCGCACCCGGAAGCCTTGGGTTCCGCGCTGACCAACGAACAAATCACCACCGACTATTCCGAGTCGCTACTGGAATTCATCACGCCCGCCCTGCCCGACCCGGCGGATACGCTGGCGAGCCTGGACAAGATTCATCGCTTTGCCTACAGCAAGCTCGGCAACGAGTACCTGTGGAGTCCATCGATGCCGTGCCCGTTGCCGGCCGAGGAAGACATCCCGATCGCCTATTACGGCACCTCCAACATCGGTCAGCTCAAGTACGTCTACCGCAAGGGCCTGGCCCTGCGTTACGGCAAGACCATGCAGTGCATCGCCGGGATTCACTACAACTTTTCCCTGCCGGAAAAGCTCTGGCCGCTGCTGCGCGAAGCCGAGGGTTTTGTCGGCACTGACCGCGATTTCCAGTCGGTTTCCTACATCGCGTTGATCCGTAATTTCCGTCGCTACAGCTGGCTGCTGATGTACCTGTTCGGTGCATCGCCGGCGCTGGACGCAGGCTTCTTGCGCGGTCGTTCGCATCAGCTGGAACAGCTCGATCCGGACACCCTGTATCTGCCCTACGCCACCAGCCTGCGCATGAGCGACCTCGGTTATCAAAGCAACGCCCAGGCCGGCCTGACGCCGTGCTACAACGATCTGGCGAGCTACACCGACAGCCTGCGCAAAGCCGTGGCCACGCCGTACGCGCCGTACGTTGAGGTCGGCACGCACAAGGATGGTGAGTGGGTGCAGCTCAACACCAACATCCTGCAGATCGAAAACGAGTACTACTCCAACATCCGCCCGAAACGCGTGACCTACACCGGTGAGCGGCCGATCCAGGCCTTGATGGCCCGTGGCATTCAGTACGTCGAAGTGCGTTGCCTGGACATCAACCCGTTCCTGCCGATGGGCATCGACCTGACCGAGTCGCGCTTCCTCGACGCGTTCCTGCTGTACTGCGCGCTGAACGACAGCCCGCTGCTGACCAACACGTCGTGCGGCAACGCCACCTCGAACTTCCTCAGCGTGGTCAAGGAAGGTCGCCGCCCGGGCCTGCAATTGCAGCGTGACGGTGAGCCGGTCGAGATGAAGACCTGGGCGACCGAGCTGCTGGAACAGATTGCCCCGCTCGCCGCGCTGCTGGATCAGAGCCATGGCGGCGACGCGCACAGCAAGGCGCTGGATGCGCAACTGGCCAAGGTCCGCGATCCGTCGCTGACGCCTTCGGCGCAGGTGTTGGCGGCAATGGCTGAGCACAAGGAAAGCTTTGCGCAGTTCTCCCTGCGTCAGAGCCAGGCGCATGCCGAGTTCTTCCGCAGCGAGCCGTTGGCGGCGGATGAACAGGCGAAGTTCGAGGAACTGGCGCGATCTTCGCTGGCGGCGCAGGCTGAGCTGGAGCAGAACGAAGTGGGCGATTTCGATGTGTTTGTCGGGTCGTATCAGGCGAGTATTCTGGCGATCAGTAATTAAAAGCCCCTTACCCTAACCCTCTCCCAGTGGGAGAGGGGACTGACTGCGGTGTTGATGCGAAGTACGCCGACCTGAAATACCGTGTGATGATCGTTCCCATGCTCTGCGTGGGAATGCCTCAAAGGACGCTCTGCGTCCCAGTGACGCGGAGCGTCACAAGCTGAATTCCCACGCAGAGCGTGGGAACTATCGAAAGGCTCTCTCTACCCTCCTTCTTAGATTTTTCCGCTCATAAGCTAAGTCTAAAAAGTTATTTATTTTTAGATTCTTAGATCATTTAGTCTCCTTTCCACGCCGATCCTCGGTCGCCTGAACTGGAGCACTCCCATGAAACTGCATTTCCCGCTTCGCCTGCTGGCCGTGGCCTCTCTGGCTGCCGCGAGCTTTCTGGCGCAGGCCGCCGACCTCACCGTCGCTTATCAAACCACCGTTGACCCGGCGAAAGTCGCCCAGGCCGACGGCGCCTACGAGAAGGCCACCAAGGCCGACATCAGCTGGCGCAAATTCGATAACGGTGCCGACGTGATCACCGCCATCGCTTCCGGCGACGTGCAGATCGGCTACCTCGGTTCAAGTCCGCTGACCGCTGCGATCACCCGCAAAGTCCCGGTGGAAACCTTCCTCATCGCCACCCAGATCGGCGCCGCCGAAGCGCTGGTCGCCCGCGACGGCTCCGGGATCAAGACGCCACAGGATCTGGTCGGCAAGAAAATCGCCGTGCCGTTCGTATCGACCGGTCACTACAGCCTGCTCGCCGCACTCAAGCACTGGAACATCGACCCCTCGAAAGTCACCGTGCTCAACCTCGCGCCGCCAGCAATCATCGCTGCGTGGAAACGCGGTGATATCGACGCCACTTACGTGTGGGACCCAGCCCTCGGAGTAGCCAAGGAAAACGGCAAAGTGCTGATCACCTCCGGTGAGCTGGCCAAGTTCGGCGCGCCGACTTTCGATGCCTGGATCGTGCGCAAGGATTTCGCCGAGAAGCACCCGGAAATCGTCCGGGCGTTCGCCAAAGTTACCCTCGATGCCTACGCCGATTACCGCAAAGACCCGAAAGCCTGGCTCGCCGATCAATCCAACGTCGACAAACTGGTGAAACTCTCCGGCGCCAAGGCCAGCGACATTCCATTGCTGCTGCAAGGCAACGTCTACCCACTGGCAGCTGATCAGGTCAGCGACCTTGGCGCACCGACCACCAAAGCCATCACCGACACCGCCGCGTTCCTCAAGGAGCAAGGCAAGGTCGAAGCGGTTCTGCCGGACTACGCGCCGTACGTCAGCGCCAAATACATCACCAACTGATCGGGAGTTAACTGCGATGGCTTTGCTACAGCTGGAGCGCATCAGCGCACAGTACCCGGGCAGCCCGGAACCGGTGCTGGCGGATATTTCTCTGACCCTGGGGCCGCAGCAATTGCTGGTGGCCCTCGGCCCGTCCGGCAGTGGCAAGACTTCGCTGTTGAACCTGATTGCCGGCTTCGTCGAACCGAGTGCCGGGCGCATCACCCTCGACGGCGTGCCGGTCAAAGGCCCGAGCGCCGAGCGCGGCGTGGTGTTCCAAGACGATGCCCTGCTGCCTTGGCAGGATGTGCTGGCCAACGTCGCATTCGGTCTCGAACTGGCCGGTGTCGCCAAGGACAAGCGCGAAAAGATCGCCCGCGAGATGCTCGCGCTGGTCGATCTATCCGGTTTTGAAAACCGCCGTATCTGGCAACTTTCCGGTGGCCAGAAACAACGCGTCGGCCTCGCCCGTGCACTCGCCGCCGACCCGCGCGTGTTGCTGATGGACGAACCCTTCGGCGCCCTCGACGCATTTACCCGCGAACAAATGCAAGAGCTGCTGCTGCAAGTCTGGCAGCGCACCGCCAAACCGGTTTTTCTGATTACCCACGACATTGAAGAAGCGGTGTTCCTCGCAACCGACCTGATTCTGCTGGCGCCGAATCCGGGGCAGATCGTTGAGCGTCTGCACCTGGATTTCGGCCAGCGTTACGCCGCTGGCGAATCGGCACGGGCGATCAAATCCGACCCGCGTTTTATCGAAACCCGTGAACACGTGCTGAGCAAAGTGTTCTCGCAACGCAGCGCCGTTCAACGGCAGGAGCGCGCATGAGCAGTTACGACGTTTCCGCCCCGGCAGTGAAAACCCCATCGGTAGCGATCCCGGTGCGCCGCAGTCTCAGCACGCGCTGGATCAGCCTGCTGACGTTGTTCGCCTTGCTGGTGATCTGGTGGGCGGTGACCGCCACTGGATTGATCGAGCCGCTGTTCCTGCCACCGCCCTCCGCTGTGCTGCAAAAAGGCTGGTTGCTGGCCACCAGCGGCTATATGGATTCGACCCTGTGGCAGCACCTCGGCGCGAGCCTGAGCCGCATCGGCCTGGGCCTTGGTTTTGCGATTCTGACCGCCGTGCCGGTGGGCATCGCCATCGGTGCCAACCGCATCGCCCGTGGCGTTCTGGATCCGCTGATCGAGTTCTACCGCCCGATTCCGCCGCTGGCTTATCTGCCGCTGATCGTGATCTGGTGCGGCATCGGCGAATTGTCGAAAGTGCTGCTGATCTATCTGGCGATTTTCGCGCCGATCGCCATCGCCACAGCTACCGGCGTGCGCACGGTTGACCCAGCCAAACTGCGCGCAGCGCAGTCGCTCGGCGCGACTCGCGCACAACTGATTCGCCATGTGATTTTGCCGAGCGCTCTGCCGGACATTCTCACTGGTGTGCGCATTGGGCTGGGGGTTGGCTGGTCGACGCTGGTCGCCGCTGAACTGATCGCCGCCACCAGTGGTTTGGGTTTCATGGTGCAGTCGGCCGCGCAGTTCCTGGTCACCGATGTGGTGGTGCTGGGGATTCTGGTCATCGCCCTGATCGCCTTCGCCATGGAAATGGGCTTGCGCGCTTTGCAACGCAAACTGGTGCCGTGGCACGGCCAGGCGCACTGACCCATTTCATGTAAATCCCTTGTAGGAGTGAGCCTGCTCGCGATTGCCGAGTGAAAGGCAACGGCTGTTGTGAATGACGCAACGCTATCGCGAGCAGGCTCACTCCTACAAAAGCTCTGCCCCCCCGAATTTGAAGAGTAAGACCATGAGCAGCCTGAACATCACCCCATTAAGCTCGGCCCTCGGCGCGCAGATCAGCGGCGTAGACATCAGCCAGCCATTGAGCCTGGAACACCGCGACGCCATCGAGCAGGCGCTGCTCAAATACCAAGTGCTGTTCTTCCGCAACCAGCCGATCGAACCGTCGCAACAGGCGCGCTTCGCTCATTATTTTGGTGATCTGCACATTCACCCGATCTACCCGAACGTGCCGGAACAGCCAGAAGTCTTGATTCTCGACACCGCTGTCACCGACGTGCGCGACAACGCGATCTGGCACACCGACGTGACCTTCCTGCCGACGCCGGCGATGGGCGCGGTGCTCAGCGCCAAGCTGTTGCCGGAATTTGGTGGCGACACGCTGTGGGCAAGCGGCATTGCCGCGTATGAAGCGCTGTCGGCACCGCTGAAAGGCTTGCTTGAAGGGCTGACCGCGACCCACGATTTCACCCGCTCGTTTCCGCTGGAGCGCTATGGCAACACGCCGGAAGCGCTGGCGCAGTGGGAAGAGGCGCGACGCAAGAACCCGCCGTTGTCGCATCCGGTGATCCGTACGCATCCGGTGAGCGGACGGCGTTCGCTGTTCGTCAACGAAGGCTTCACTTCGAAGATCAATGAGCTGTCGGAAACCGAGAGCGAGGCGATTCTGAAGTTTCTGTTCGCCCACGCGACGCGGCCGGAGTTCACCATTCGCTGGCGCTGGCAGAAAGACGATATTGCGTTCTGGGACAACCGCGTGACGCAGCATTACGCGGTGGATGATTACCGGCCGGCGCGGCGGGTGATGCAGCGGGCTACGGTTTTGGGGGATGTGCCGTTTTTCAGATAAGACCCGGTTTCCTCGTTGTCTGAACTGACCCCTTCGCGGGCAAGCCCGCTCCCACAGGTACAGCGCCGTTCACAGCTTTTGTGTACGACTGGAACCCTGTGGGAGCGGGCTTGCCCGCGAAAGCGTCAGAGCAGGCGCCGAATCATTCGGCGCCAGTCACTTATTCCGCCGTCAAAGGCTTCTCCCACAGATTGATCCCACCCTCTTGGGCAAACCGGTCAATCTCCGCCAACTCTTCAGCACTGAAGCTCAAATTCTTCAACGCCCCGACATTCTCGATAATCTGCTCCGGCCGGCTCGCACCGATCAGCGCCGAGGTCACTCGTGGATCACGCAGCGTCCACGCCAGCGCCAGTTGCGCCAGGCTCTGCCCACGACGTTTGGCGATCTCGTTCAACGCACGCACATGCGCGATGTTCGCCTCGGACAAGTGCGAAGCCTGTAACGAACCACCGCCCGGACGATTGACCCGCGCATCTTCCGGCACGCCGTTGAGGTATTTGTCGGTCAACAGGCCCTGCGCCAATGGCGTGAAAGCGATGACGCCCGTGCCGAGTTCCTCGGTGGTATCGAGCAGATCCTTTTCCACCCAGCGGTTGAGCAGGTTGTACGCCGGTTGGTGAATCAGCAACGGCACTTTCCACTCTTTCAGCAACGCCGCCATTTCACGGGTTTTCACTCCGGAATACGAGGAGATGCCGATGTACAGAGCCTTGCCCTGCTGCACCGCAGTGGCGAGGGCGCTGGCGGTTTCTTCCAGCGGGGTGTCCGGGTCGAAGCGGTGCGAATAAAAGATATCCACATAATCCAGACCGAGGCGCTGCAGGCTCTGGTCGAGGCTGGCCAGCACGTATTTGCGCGAACCGCCGCCCTGGCCGTAAGGGCCGGGCCACATGTCCCAACCGGCCTTGCTGGAGATGATCAGTTCGTCGCGGTACTGCTTGAAGTCTTCGCGCAGAAGGCGACCGAAATTGGTTTCGGCGCTGCCGTACGGCGGGCCGTAGTTGTTGGCCAGGTCGAAGTGGTTGATGCCCAGATCGAACGCGGTGCGCAGCAAGGCGCGTTGGGTGTCGATCGGCGTGCTGTCGCCAAAGTTGTGCCACAGGCCCAGCGACAGCGCCGGCAGCACCAGACCGCTGCGTCCGACGCGGCGGTAAGGGATGGAGTCGTAGCGGTTTTCGGCAGCGGTGTAAGTCATCGAATCCTCTCTTGTCTGTCTTTTGGTCATCTGAAGTCGAACACTTTGTGGTGAGGGGATTTATCCCCGATGGGTCGCGAAGCGGCCCCAAAATCTGCGGTTACTGTTCAGATTTTTTGGGGCGGCTGCGCCGTCCATCGGGGATAAATCCCCTCACCACAACAGCTCTATCAATCACAAAAATCTGTTTTGGGGCCGGGCCAGGCCTAGGTTGTCGCGCAACGTCCGACCCTCATACTCGGTTCTGAACAGCCCACGCCGTTGCAGTTCCGGCACCACGCCATTGGCGAAATCTTCGAGCCCGCCCGGCAGATGTGGCACCAGCACGTTGAAGCCGTCCGCAGCGCCCTGTTCGAACCACTCCTGCAAGCGATCGGCAATCTGTACCGGCGTGCCCACCAGAGTGTAATGCCCTCGCCCGCCAGCAATCTTGCGGCCCAGCTCAGCCAGCGTGAGGTTTTCCCGCCCCGCCAGTTCGGTCAGCAACTTCTGCCGACTCTGCTGCCCGCTGTCAGTCAGCGGCAACTCGGGCAGTGGCCCGTCCAGCGGGTACTTCGACAAGTCGAAGTTGCCCAGCATACGCCCAAGCAAGGCGACGCCAACCTCGGGTTCGACTAATTGCTGAAACGTTTCACATTTTTCCTTCGCCTCGGCTTCCGTCTGTCCGACGACGACAAAAACTCCGGGCATGATTTTCAACGAATCGGCACTGCGACCGTACTTGGGCAAACGTCCTTTGAGGTCGGCATAGAACGCTTGCGCGCCGGCCAATGAAGTCTGTGCTGTGAACACCACTTCAGCCGTTTGCGCCGCCAGTTCGCGCCCGGTTTCGGAGGAGCCAGCCTGCACAATCACCGGTTGCCCCTGAGGTGAGCGTGCGACGTTCAGCGGACCTTTGACGCGAAAGTGCTCGCCGACGTGATCGAGCACGTGGAGCTTTTCCGGGTCGTAATACGCACCGCTGGCCTTGTCGCGGTGAAAGGCATCATCCTCCCAACTGTCCCAGAGCCCGGTCACCACCTGATGAAATTCACGGGCACGGCTGTAGCGTTCGGCGTGGCCGATATGCTCCTCGCGACCGAAATTCAGAGCTTCGGCGGCGTTATCCGAAGTCACCAGATTCCACCCCGCTCGCCCACCCGACAAATGATCCAGTGAAGCAAATTTACGCGCCACATGGTACGGCTCGTTGTAGCTGGTGGTCGCCGTGGCGATCAGGCCGATGTGCTCGGTCACCGCACTCAATGCCGAAAGTAACGTCAGTGGCTCGAAGTGATCCGAGCGCGCCATGCGACTGGCGATGTCCTGGGTCGGCGCGGCGACGCTGTCGGCAACGAACAGCGCATCGAATTTCGCCGCCTCGGCAATCTGCGCCAGCCGTTTGTAATGGGCGAAATCGAGACCGGCATTGGCCGGCACATCCGGATGACGCCACGCTGCAACGTGGTGCCCGGTGGCCATGAGGAACGCTCCAAGCTTCAGCTGTCTGCTCATCTCAGAAATCCTTGCGTAATTGCACGCCGAAGTAGCGCTCGTCATCCCGTGGCACGGCGCGATAGATGTAGTTGCCGCCGCTGGCGAGCAGTGGCGAATACGACTTGTCGGTGAGGTTTTTGCCGAGCAGCGCCACGCGCCAGCCATTGGTGTAATCGGCCAGGGCGATGCTGGCGTTCCACAGGCCGTAGGCGCCCTGTTTGGTGTCGGGGTTCTGGCTGATGTCGTACTGCACTTCGCTTTGCCAGCTGTAATCGGTGCCGAGTTCGATATCCAGGCCGTTATCCAGCGGGATGCTGTAGTCGGCGCGCACGTAGCTTTTCCAGTCCGGGCTGAACGGCAGCGGCTTGCCGTTGACATTGCACGACGCCGCCGCGCCCGCCGGGCAGGCGAACTCGTCGATGCGCGCACGGGTGTAGGCCAGCGCGCCGGAGAGCTTCAGTTGCTGGGTGGCCTGCAACGCGTAATCGAGTTCGACGCCCTCGGTGCTGACGCTGCCGGCGTTGATCAGGCGCGTCACTACTTGCCCGGCCACCGTGTCGAAAAAATTGGCCTGATAGTTGTCGTAATCGCTGTGGAAAACCGCGAGGTTGGTGGTCAGGCGATTGTTCCAGCTCGTCGCTTTGATACCGGCCTCCCAGGTGTTGGAGGTTTCCGGCTTGAGTGCTTCGGTGTCACGCGGCTGCATGTTGAAGAACACGTTGTAGGCCGGGCCTTTGTAGCCGCGCGAGTAAGTCAGGTAAGTGGTGACTGCGTCGCTCAAGTCGTACTGCACGCCGAGGCGGCCGGACCAGCCGTCCTCATCCACCGAACCGGAACTGCTGGTCGCCGGCTGGATGCCGCTGACGGTGGTCGCCGAGGTGGAGACGCGGCGGTGATCGTATTCCAGATCATCGTGGGTGTAGCGCAGACCGGCGATACCACGAAAATCCGAAGTGAAGTTCAACGTCGCTTCACCGAACGCCGCGTAGCTGTCGCTGGTGGTGCTGTAATTGGCTACGCCACGGTTGACGCTGGTGGTCGTGGTCAGCGTGCGCTGATAGGTTTCGTCGTCCTTGCTGTGCATGTAGAACAGGCCGCCGACGTATTCGAGGAATTCGCCCTTCGGCGAGGCCAGACGCAGCTCCTGCGAGTATTGATCGAAGGCCAGATCGCCCTTGTCCGCCGTGCCGGGAAACGCTGCTGTCACCGTGCCGAGTCGGTCGCCATCCTGATATTGGGTGTTATCCCAGCCGCGCCACGCGGTGATCGACGTCAGGGTGTAATCGCCCAGTTGCCAATCGAGTTGGCCGGACAAACCTTTGTTGGTGTCCTCGACGTGGCTGCGGGTGTCGGTGTTGATGTCACGGTTGTGGCTGGTCGCATTGACCGGACTCAGCGCATTGGCGAACGCCGGGGTCAGCGACTTGCTGACGACACCGTTGGGGCCGTCGTCGTGGGACTGCATGTAGTCGGCAATCAGAGTGAAAGTGACGTCATCGTTCGGGGTGAATTCGAGTTTGCCGCGCACGCCACGATGGTTGTAGCCGTTGACCTCCTGACCGTTGTGTTTGTTGTCGACATTGCCGTCGTAGCTGCCGAACAAGGTGCTGATCGAGCCCTTGAGCGTGTCCGGAATCAGACTGCCGCCAATGCCGAAACGCGTGCGACTTTCGTTGCCGCTGTAATAGGACTGATCGATGTAACCGTGGGTCTCGGCGGTCGGTGCTTTGCTGGTGATGTTGAGTACACCGGCCGAGGCGTTCTTGCCGAACAGCGTGCCTTGCGGGCCGCGCAAGACTTCGACGCGCTCAAGATCCAGGAGGTCGAGGGTCGACTGACCGGGACGCGCATAAACCACCCCATCAATCACCGTGGCCACGGTCGGCTCGACGCCGGGTGAGGTGGAAATCGTGCCGACGCCACGGACGAACAACGAGGTGTCCTTGTTCGACGCGCCGGTGCGGAAATTCAGCGACGGCACTTGCTGGACGATGCTCGCCACGCCGTTGCGGTTGTCGCGTTCCAGCTGTTCGCCGTCGATCACCGAGACCGCCACCGGCACCTTCTGCAGCGACTCTTCGCGGCGCGTCGCCGTGACGGTCACCGACTTGAGGGTCGGCTCCTGATCAGCACTCTCAGCCGCGAATGCATTGGGCAGCGGCAGCGCCGCCAACCCGGTAAAAAGCCAGCCTGCCGCGCGAATCGATTGCGCCAGTTTGTGTGTCGCCCCAGGAATGTTGTGCATGTTTGCCCGCTCGAAATTGGCCCTTAACCGCTGCCGTTCTGCGACGACAGCGCCTGAATCGGTGTCTTGGGCATTCGCTCGAGCGAGTAGCAGACAATGCGCTTTGTTAGCGCTACCATCGCCAGTATCTGCAAGCCGTACATAGACCGTCCAATACTGAAAAATTACTTTTATATGCGTTTTGGTTTTTAAGAAGGATCGAACCTTGAGCGAAGAGAAGCCCCGCAAACGCCGTGGCGCCGGTCGTGTAACCCTTAACGCGGTGGCACGACAGGCCGGCGTGTCGGCGATTACCGTATCGCGTTATTTCAATCAGCCAGAGCAAGTCTCGCCCGAACGCCGTGAACGCATTGCGGCGGTGGTCGCAGAACTGGGTTACGTGCCGAATCTGGTGGCCGGCGGTCTGGCCTCAGCGCGAGGGAAAATCGTTGGAATGGTAATCCCGAACATCTCCGGGCCAATCTTCGCCAATACCATTCAGGGCTTCAGTGACACTCTCAGTCGCAATGGCTATCAGCTGCTCCTGGCCTCGAGTTACTTCAGCGCCGAGCAGGAAGAAAACGCGGTGCGCGCGTTTCTCGGCTGGTCACCGGCAGCGTTGGTGCTGACCAGTCACTTCCACAGTGCGGGCACCGAAAAGATGATTGCCGAGGCCGATGTTCCGGTGATCGAAACATGGGATTACCAGCCGGATCGCGGGCCGATGCAGATCGGTTTTTCGCATTTTGAAGTCGGTGTCAGCGCCGCTCGCTATCTGCACGACAAAGGCTATCGGCGTATCGCTTTCGTGCAGAACAGCGCACCCGGAGACTTCAGTGCGCTGGAACGCCGCGACGGTTATGCCGCGACTGTCCGAGCATTTGGACTTGAACCCTGGGTGTTCGCCCCGGACGCCGACCGCGCCCCTTTCGAAGCTGGCAAACAAGCCATGGAAGCGCTGATGAATAGCTCACCACGCCCCGACGCGATCATCTTCGCCAACGACAACCTCGCCGCCGGCGGCCTGCTCGCCGGGCAACGCGCAGGCATCAAGATCCCTGAAGACTGCGCCGTCCTCGGCTTCGGCGATTACCCGTTTGCCGAGATGCTTTTGCCAAGCCTCAGCACCATCAAACCCCCGGCACTGGAGATCGGCGTACTGGCCGCGACACGGGTGCTGGAAAGCCTTGGCGTGCTGCCGACCGAGGAGGTGCAACGACTTAATCTGCTGCAGTGCCAGGTCATCGAGCGCGAGAGCACCTGACGAATACGGGGTTGGCTAGTTTGGCTATGCTCTAAAGGACACAGAGGTGGCCCCTTCGCAAGCAAGCCCACTCCACAGGTTTCTGCGTTGAATAAAACCATTGTGAACGACGCCAAACCCTGTGGGAGCGGGCTTGCCCGCGAAGGCGTCCGACCAAACACTGCATATGCCGCAGGCACACCCATGCACACCGCGATCATCATCTTCTTCGGCCTGGTCCTTCTGGCCCTGATGCTCTACATCGGCGAGCGCATCGGCTTCAGCCGTCAAACCATGGCCTACGGCTTCGCCGCGCTGTGGCTGGCGTTGACGGTGATCAATGGCGCGGTGGGGGTGGTGCATGCCGGCCAGTCGCTGGGGTCGGAAATCGCGATCGGCAGTGCTGTATTCGGCATGCCGCTGGCGGCGCTGGTGTTGTTCATGGTGCTGAGCGCCGAGTCGTAAACGGCCCGGCGCCCAGCCGTAGATCAACGCACCAGGTGCAGGAACTGCATGTGCCGTTCGTACTGGTCGAGGATGTCGTTGATGATCTGTTCCTTGGTGTAGCCGACCAGATCGTAGTCCTGACTGCCCTCGCTCAAATGCACTTCGGCGCGGTAGTAGCGGCGATTGTTGAGCTGTTTGGAGCCCATCCCGCCCCGCGCGAATGACGGCGTGAAGTAGCCGCGCATCTGCACTTGATAGATGAACGGATGCTGCTCGCCATGGCCGATTTCCAGGCTGACGTTGTCATGCGACGGATCCGGCTGAGTGACCACGTTCAGGCCTTTCTCGACGAACACCGCCGTCACTTCTTCGATTGCCGGGCGCACGGTGGTGTCCATGAAACGGTACACCTCGTCTCGCGACGGGAAGTGCACGGCCTGGCTCAGGCGCTGGCGCCAGCCACCTGTACCGCGCCGCGCACCGGACACCGGCGCCAGCGAATGCAGTTGCGCAATCTGCTTCTGCGATTCCAGGTAGAACGCCTTGTGCAGACCCCACATCATCAGCAGCAGAATCAGCGAGAACGGCAGCGAGGTCAGCACCACCGCCGATTTCAGCGCATCGATGCTGCCGGAGAACAGCAGCGCGCTGGTGATCAGCGCGGTCATCGCGCCCCAGAACACCCGCAGCCATTTCGGCCCGTCTTCGTCCGGATTGCCGCCCTTGGCCGACAATGTCGAGAGCACCACAGTGCCGGAGTCGGCAGAGGTGACGAAGAAGACGAAGCTGATGAACACCGTCACAGCGATGACGGTTTTGCTCCACGGGTAGGTTTCCAGCAGCAGGTAAATGCTCATCGACGGGTTGTCGATGGCCGACATGCCGAGGGCGCTCATGCCGTGATTGAGCACCTGATCGAGGGCGCTGTTGCCGAAGATCGACATCCACGCCAGGGTGAAACCGAGCGGGATCAACAGCACGCCGAAAACGAATTCACGGATGGTCCGACCACGGGAAATCCGTGCGATGAACAGGCCCACGAACGGCGACCATGCGATCCACCAGGCCCAATAAAACACGGTCCAGCCGCCGAGCCAGTCGCTCGGTTTGTCGTAGGCATAGAGGTCGAAACTCTTCATCGGCAAGGCGCCGAGGTAGTCGCCGAGGTTCTGGATAAGTGTGTTGAGCAAGTGCTGGGTGGGCCCGGCAAACAACACGAACAGCAGCAGCGCACAGGCCAGCAGCATGTTGATGTCGGACATCACTCTCACACCTTTATCGACGCCAGACACGGCAACGATGATCGCCGCGCCCATCATCAGCGTGATCAGGCCGACCTGAATCCACTGGGTGTGAGCGATGCCGAACAGGTAGTCCAGGCCCGAGTTGAGGTGCAACACACCAAAACCCATGTCGGCACCCAGACCAAACACCGTGGCGATGATGCCGAAGCCGTCCACCGCGTAGCCGATGGGGCCGTTGATGCGCTTGCCGATCAGCGGATACAACGCCGAACGCAGGGCCAGCGGCAGGTTGTGCCGGTAAGCGAAGTAGGCGAGCGCCATGCCGACGAAGGCAAAAACGCCCCAGCCATGCAGGCCCCAATGCAGAAACAGAATCTGCATCGCCTGGCGCGCCGCGTCCGCCGTGCCCGCCTCGCCCTGTGGCGGCTGGAGCATGTGGGTCAACGGTTCAGAGACGCAGAAGAAAAACAGCGTGATGCTGATCCCGGCGGCGAACAGCATGCCGGCCCAGGACAGGTAACTGAATTCGGGCTCGTCGTGGTCGGCACCGAGTTTTATCTTGCCGTAGCCGGATAACGCGGTGACCACCACGAAGACCAGATACAGGGTCATCGCGAGCATGTAGTACCAGCCGACCGTGTTGGCCGCCCAGTTTTGCGCTTCCAGCAGCCAGGCTCCGGCCTGTTCCGGCATGGCGATGACAACGAGACCAAATAACAGAATGACCGTCGCGGCGAAGTAGAACACCGGCGGATTCATGCGCACCAGACCGCTGGCGGGGGTAGACGATGCACTCATGAAACGTGCACCTCGAGGGTTTGAAACGTGGCTGAAATGATCGGACTCAGCAAAGGCAAGCCTCCTGTTGTGAGCGGGCAGCGAACCACCGGTTTAACTTGAATGAACGTTCAAGTTAAACATGGATGGGGTCGCAAGGACTAATCGTACGGCTAGGCGGTAGTTTTCCTACGCTAGCTCAAGGAGGGGTATGACGTGGGTTTGGGGCGAATCGTTCACTGGAGAATTGGCGGAAGGCCATTATCTCGATACAACCTTAAAACATTCGCGAGCAGGCTCGCTCCCACCTTGGAATGCGTTCCACTGTGGGAGCGAGCCTGCTCGCGATGAGGCCTGATACTGCAACGCAGATTCAGAAACCTACTTCTGCGTCCCGTCATCATGCTGCAAATTGGCCTGGGTCAGATTGCACCCCGCCGGCACACTCCTGGTCAGCCAGACGTTGCCGCCAATGGTCGAACCCTTGCCAATGGTGATCCGCCCGAGAATCGTCGCCCCGGCATAAATCACCACGTCATCCTCGACAATCGGGTGGCGCGGATGGCCCTTCTGCAACTGCCCGTCTTCATCCGCCGGGAAGCGCTTGGCGCCCAGGGTCACGGCCTGATAAATCCGCACCCGCTCACCGATGATCGCGGTTTCGCCAATCACCACACCCGTACCATGATCGATAAAGAAGCTACGGCCGATCTGCGCGCCCGGATGGATGTCGATGCCGGTGGCCGAGTGCGCAATTTCCGCGCTGATCCGCGCCAGCAACGGCAGCCCTGCGCGGTACAAATGGTGCGCCAGACGATGGTGAATCACCGCCAGAATCCCCGGGTAGCACAGCAACACTTCATCGACACTGCGCGCCGCTGGATCACCGTGATAGGCCGCCAGCACGTCGGTATCGAGCAGCGTGCGCAAGCCCGGCAAGGCGAGGGCAAAATCCTGAACGATCTGGATTGCGCGGGCCTCGACTTCGGTGTCGGCCTGCGCACTGTGCCGGGCGACATACCGCAGCTCCAGCCGAGTCTGTGCCAGCAACGCATTCAACGCCACGTCGAGGGTATGGCCGACGTAAAAGTCCTCACTCTCTTCGCGCAGATCCACCGGCCCCAGGCGCATCGGAAACAACGCACCGCACAGCGCTTCGAGAATCTCCGCCATCGCCGCCCGCGAGGGCAACTCGCGGCCACCCTGCTCGCCGGAAGCCCGGCCATTTTGTGCACGCCACTGATCCCGCGCGCCGCGCAGTTGGCTGACGATGGTCTGCAATTGCCAATGGCTGGAACGTTCGCTCACGGTAAAGACTCCTCACGAGCGGCCGGACTGTCTGGCCGCGTCAACGGCGACCACTTTACGGCATGCCTGCGAGGGCGAATTAAGAACCGATAGTGCTGGACTCAGTCCATTTGGCTATAAGCGATTCGCGGTTGCCCCTGCAAAAGCGCGTGCCTATAGTCCTTCCATCTTCCTCCGCCAGTACGGAACCATGTCCACACAACCGATCAAACAACAGCTTGCCCGCTTTAACCGCCTCGACCTGCTCGGCCAACCGACACCTCTGGAAAAACTTGAGCGTCTGTCCACCTGGCTCGGCCGTGACGTTTACATCAAACGCGATGACCTGACGCCGCTGGCCATGGGCGGCAACAAGCTGCGCAAACTCGAATACCTCGCCGCCGATGCGCTTGCCCAAGGTGCCGACACGCTGATCACCGCTGGCGCGCTGCAATCGAACCACGTGCGCCAGACCGCCGCGCTCGCCGCCAAACTCGGCCTGGGCTGCGTCGCGCTGTTGGAAAATCCGCTGGGCACCGACGACAGCAATTACACCGGCAACGGCAATCGGCTTTTGCTGGATCTGTTCGACACCAAGGTCGAACTGGTCGACAACCTCGATAACGCCGATGAACAACTGGCCGCCCTCGCGGTGCGCCTGCGCAGCAACGGCAAGAAGCCGTATCTGGTACCGATCGGTGGCTCCAACGCGCTCGGCGCGCTGGGTTACGTGCGCGCTGGCCTTGAACTCGCCGAGCAGATCAAGGACACCGGCCTCGACTTCGCCGCCGTGGTGCTGGCCTCGGGCAGCGCCGGAACACACAGCGGCCTCGCGCTGGCGCTAAGCGAAGCGCTGCCGCAACTGCCGGTGATCGGCGTGACCGTGTCGCGCAGTGAAGAAGATCAGCGGCCGAAGGTTCAGGGCCTGGCCGAACGCACGGCGGATCTGCTCGGCGTCGCGCTGCCGGAAAGCTTCAAAGTCGAACTGTGGGACGAATACTTCGGCCCACGTTATGGCGAGCCGAATGCCGGAACGTTGGCAGCGGTGAAACTGCTGGCGAGTCAGGACGCGGTGCTGCTTGATCCGGTCTATACCGGCAAGGCCATGGCCGGGTTGCTGGACGGGATTGGTCGCGGGCGTTTCGAAGAAGGTCCGATCATCTTCCTGCACACCGGTGGCGCGCCGGCGTTGTTTGCGTACAAGGATTCGCTGACAAGTTAATCCTCCCGATTGCGGAGACTCCTGTGGCGAGGGGGATTTAGCGAAACGTCGCACGGCCCCGATGGGTCGCGAAGCGGCACCCTTTTTATTCCACTGCCGGCGTATGTGAATGGTTTTACGACTGCTACGCAGCAGGTCGGGGATAAATCCCCTCACCACAATGGATCAGCGACATATTCCAAATAATACTAAAGGATCGAAAATTTAGTATTTTCAAGTCTAAAGCAGGCATCTTATAGTCTCGCCGCAGGCGGAATTCGCGGGAGACGCATAAGCTGCTTTAAGGCAGGATAGCGCTGTCGTCGAACTCCCGGATTCGCCAAACTTTCCTTAAGCGTCTTCCATAAGAAAACACAGGGGCTTGTCATGAATTTTTCCGCACTACGTCGCAATCTGCTGGTAGGTTCGCTGGGCCTGGCACTGAGCGCCGGTCTGATCAGCCAGGCAGTGGCCGGTGAGCAGCTGCAACAGATCAAGGACAAAGGCGTCATCAACGTCGGCCTGGAAGGCACCTACCCACCGTTCAGCTTCGTCGATGCCGATGGCAAGCTGTCCGGTTTCGAAGTCGAACTCTCCGAAGCGCTGGCGCAAAAACTCGGCGTCAAAGCCAAGATTCAGCCAACCAAGTGGGACGGCATCCTCGCGGCGCTGGAATCCAAGCGTCTGGACGTCGTCGTCAACCAGGTGACCATCTCCGACGAGCGCAAGAAGAAGTACGACTTCTCCGAACCGTACACCGTTTCCGGGATTCAGGCGCTGGTGCTGAAGAGCAAGGAAGCCGCGCTGAACATCAAGACCGCCAATGACCTGTCCGGCAAGAAAGTCGGTGTAGGCCTGGGCACCAACTACGAACAGTGGGTCCGCGCCAACGTGCCGGGCGCTGACGTGCGTACCTACGATGATGATCCGACCAAGTTCGCCGACCTGAACAATGGCCGTACCGATGCCATTCTGATCGATCGTCTGGCCGCACTTGAGTACGCCAAGAAAGCGCCGAAAACCGTCGCCGCCGGTGAAGCCTTCTCCCGTCAGGAATCCGGTATTGCCCTGCGCAAAGGCGAGCCTGAACTGCTGGCCGCCGTGAACAAGGCCCTCGACGAACTGCGTGCCGACGGCACCCTGGCGAAGCTGTCGACGAAGTACTTCAACGCTGACGTCACTAAATAATGGAAGAAGCTTTCCAACTCGCACTGGACTCAGCGCCCTTTCTGCTCAAGGGCGCGTATTACACGGTAGTCCTCAGCCTCGGCGGCATGTTCTTCGGTCTGTTGCTGGGCTTCGGCCTGGCACTGATGCGCCTGTCGCGCTTCAAGTCGGTCAGTTGGCTGGCGCGCATCTACGTGTCGTTCTTTCGCGGCACGCCGTTGCTCGTGCAGCTGTTCGTGATCTATTACGGCTTGCCGCAACTGGGTCTGGAACTCGATCCGCTGCCAGCGGCGCTGATCGGCTTCTCGCTGAACATGGCCGCCTACGCCTGTGAAATCCTCCGTGCCGCGATCGGTTCGATCGAGCGCGGTCAATGGGAAGCTGCCGCGAGCATCGGCATGACCCGCGCGCAAACGCTGCGCCGGGCCATCCTGCCGCAAGCGATGCGCACGGCGTTGCCGCCGCTGGGCAACAGCTTCATTTCACTGGTCAAGGACACGGCACTGGCCGCCACCATTCAGGTGCCGGAGCTGTTCCGTCAGGCGCAGTTGATTACCGCCCGGACTTTCGAAGTCTTCACCATGTATCTTGCCGCCGCGCTGATCTACTGGATTCTGGCCACGGTGCTTTCGCACTTCCAGAACAAGTTGGAAGAGCGGGTCAATCGGCACGACCAGGAGTCCTGACGCGATGATTGTCGTGGAAAAACTGACCAAGCAATTCAAGGGTCAAGTCGTGCTCAACGGCATCGACCTCGAGGTCAAGGAAGGCGAAGTGGTCGCGATCATCGGCCCCAGCGGTTCGGGGAAAACGACGTTCCTGCGCTGCCTGAATTTCCTTGAGCAACCCACCAGCGGCCGGATCAAGGTCGGCGATATCGAGATCGATACCAGCCGCCCGCTGAATCAGCAGCAAAGTCTGGTGCGCAATCTGCGCCAGCACGTGGGCTTCGTGTTTCAGAACTTCAACCTGTTCCCCCATCGCACCGCCCTGGAAAACGTCATCGAAGGCCCGATCGTGGTCAAGAAGATGCCGCGTGACGCAGCGATTGCCCTGGGCAAGAAGCTGATGGCCAAGGTCGGTCTCGCCGGCAAGGAAGACGCCTATCCGCGTCGTCTGTCCGGCGGTCAGCAACAGCGCGTGGCGATTGCCCGGGCGCTGGCGATGGAGCCGGAAGTGATCCTCTTCGACGAGCCAACCTCGGCCCTCGATCCGGAACTGGTGGGTGAAGTACTGGCGACCATCCGCGGCCTCGCCGAGGAGAAACGCACCATGGTGATCGTCACCCACGAAATGGGTTTCGCCCGCGACGTGGCCAACCGCGTGGTGTTTTTCGACAAGGGTGTGATTGTTGAACAAGGCGAAGCCAAAGCGCTGTTTGCCAACCCGAAAGAAGAACGCACCAAACAATTCCTCAGCAAGTTTCTGAATCACGCCTGAGAACTTTCAACGTACCAAACCCCAACTTCCACGGACGGAAGTTATCTTTATCCCGCCTCCCCTCTCTTATAAACATACACAAATAAACATCCACCGCACCGAACCCATATATGTTCTGCAACAGATAACACATTTCTGATGGACGTTGCTGGCCGGGTGACTGGGTAGCAAATAACTTCGCGGAAAAACCAGCGAAAAGCCCTGAGATGCGTGGCTCAATTCGCCATACAACCTAGGCATATGGCCTCGGCATCGTAGGAACTTTCTGATTAGCCGGTAATTTACGGATTAACTAACACGGTCTATTGACACCCCTCTCCCCACACTCTTATCTAGTCGCCAACGGGCGTTACTTAATCCAAATCAATAAGCATTAAACACGAGCACAAGTTCATAACTTTATTGCTGATTGATACACGCCTTTTGTTCTTCCAGAAACGGACTTCGCTGCAAGGCTTCAAGGAGAGAAATCGATGACCCGCACTTCGCATACCCCCGAACTCGCAGCGCCGACCCTGGCGCCAGCGCAAAAAACCGCCATCAATCTGGCCGACGCCGGACACCTGTTGGTCAACGTGCTGCCCTACCCCGACATGGATGGCGGCGACCTGATCGAACTGTTCTGGAACAAATGCTATGTCGCCTCACGTGTGCTCACACCCGAGGACGTCGGTGCGTCGGTCAGCCTGCGGGTGCCGGAGAGTTTCATTGCCAGCGGCACTGCGCGCATCCACTACCGGGTGATGCAAGTCGGTCAGGGCGCAGCGCTGTCGGCGGCAACGCGGGTGGAGGTCAAGCTCGAATGCCCCGGCGGCCTGCCGTCAGCTCTGTGCGGTGACGAAAACCAGCAACTGGCGCCAGTGACGATTCCCGAAACGATTCACCGTCAGGGGGTGAACCCGAACCAGATCAAACGCGGTGTGCCACTGACTATCGAGCCCTACCTGAACATGGCTGAAGGCGACGCCATCACCTTGCGTTGGGGCGACGTACGCATGGATCTGGCGCCGATCACGGCAGCAGATGTCGAACTGCCGATTCAGGTCTGGGTGCCGCCATCAGTGATTGTCGAAGCAGGCGAGGATCTGCGCCTGGACGTGACGTATTGCATCCTCGACCGGGTCGGCAATAACTCTCGCTGGGCACCGCCAAGGGCATTGAAGATCGGCTGTGTGAATCCTTACTTGAAGGTGCCGCTGAAGCCGGCGCTCAAAGCCGCTGAATCGTACAAAGAGTGAATACCCTTTCTGTGGCAAATGAGCTTCTGTGGTGAGGGGATTTATCCCCGACGGACTGCGCAGCAGTCCTGTTTTCTGGGGACGCTACGCGCCCCATCGGGGATAAGTCCCCTCACCACAATACTGACTCACCTCAACATCTCCATCGCCCTTGGAATTCTTAACCATCCAGACCACCACCCCTTCTATACATATTCCTAAAAGTTAGTTTATTTAAAATTAATACACGCTTAGGGTATATGAACCGGACCACCGGACATTCTTTCGTTCGCCGCACTTTTGCGGCGTTTTTCATGAGATGTGAGGTAGGTAGTATGGTCCGGAACACAATCACCCCAGTGCAGATCGCCAGGGCATTGCGTGCAGCCAAGGAGCGGCACTGATGTCCAGTCTGGCAGATGCAACCATCCAGTCTGATCTGGACATCGCCCCGTTGTTGTTGCCCGCGCAGGTCTTGCGCAACGACGCCCAAGCCATCAAGGCCGCCCATGAGCTGGCGCAAGTCGCCCGCGTGCAGGCCGCCAAACGCGACCGCCAGCGCAAGCTGCCGTGGTCGGAAATCGAACAGTTCACCCGCAGCGGTTTAGGCAGCATCGCCATTCCGCGCGAATACGGTGGCCCGCAAGTTTCGTTCGTTACCTTGGCCGAGGTGTTCGCGATCATTTCCGCAGCAGATCCGGCACTTGGTCAGATCCCGCAGAACCAGTTCGGCATCATCAATCTGGTGCTCGGCAGCGCCACTGAAGAACAGAAAAAGCAGTTGTTCCAGAGCGTTCTGGAAGGCTGGCGCATCGGCAATGCCGGCCCTGAACGCGGCACCAAAAACACCCTGGAACTGAAAGCGCGAATCACCGCCGACGGCGATGACTACGTGATCAACGGGCAGAAGTTCTACTCCACCGGCGCACTGTTCGCGCACTGGGTCGCGGTCAAAGCGCTCAACGATGAAGGCAAGCAAGTGCTGGCTTTCGTCCGTCGCGGCACATTGGGTTTGCGCATCGTTGATGACTGGTCGGGCTTCGGTCAGCGCACCACCGCCAGCGGCACGATTCTGCTGAACAACGTGCGGGTCGAGTCGAGCCTGGTGGTCGATAACTGGAAGATCAACGAGAAGCCGAATACCCAAGGCGCGGTGTCGCAACTGATTCAGGCCGCCATCGATGCCGGTATCGCCCGTGGCGCCATCGACGACGCTATCGAATTCGTCAAGACCCGCGCCCGGCCGTGGATCGACGCCAAGGTCGAACGCGCCAGCGATGACCTCTACGTGATCGCCGACATCGGCAAGTTGAAAATCGAACTGCACGCCGCCGAAGCGCTGCTGCGCAAGGCCGGGCAAGTGCTCGATCAGGTCCACGCCGCGCCGCTCACCGCCGACTCCGCCGCCCGCGCCTCGATTGCCGTGGCCGAAGCGAAAGTGCTGACCACCGAGATCTCGCTGCTGGCCAGCGAAAAACTGTTCGAACTGGCCGGCAGCCGCGCGACGCTCGCCGAATTCAACCTCGACCGTCACTGGCGTAATGCCCGCGTGCACACCCTGCACGACCCGGTGCGCTGGAAGTATCACGCGGTCGGCGCCTATCGCCTCAACGGCACTTTGCCGGCTCGCCATTCCTGGATCTGACGACCAGACATCTGGAGAAAACCTATGACCTTTTCCCATCCCGTCGCGGTCATCACCAGCGATGAGCAAGCCCTGATCGTCGCCAGCGACCTGGCCGAAGATTTCAAACGCGACAGCGCCATTCGCGACCGTGAACGTCGCCTGCCGCTGCCGGAACTCGACGTGTTTTCCCGCTCGGGCCTGTGGGGCATCAGCGTGCCGAAAGAATACGGCGGCGCCGGCGTATCCAACGTGACCCTGGCCAAAGTCATCGCCCTGATCGCTCAGGCTGACGGCTCTCTCGGGCAGATTCCGCAGAACCATTTCTATGCCCTCGAAGTGTTGCGGGTGAACGGCAGCCACGAGCAAAAACAACGCCTGTACGCCGAGGTACTGGCCGGCCAACGCTTCGGCAACGCCCTCGCTGAGTTGGGCACCAAAACCGCCCACGACCGTGTCACCAGCCTCAAGCGTGACGGCGACGGCTACCGCATCAACGGACGCAAGTTTTATGCGACCGGTGCGATTTATGCGCAGCGCATTCCGACTTCGGTGGTCGATGAAAACGGTGTGCAGCATCTGGCCTTCGTCCCGCGCGAGAGCAAAGGCCTGAGCGTGATCGATGACTGGAGCGGCTTCGGCCAGCGCACCACCGGCAGTGGTTCGGTGGTCTTTGAAGACGTCTACGTTGCCGCCGAAGATGTGATTGCATTCCAGAGCGCCTTCGAACGTCCAACCACCGTTGGCCCGCTGGCACAGATTCTTCACGCCGCCATCGACACCGGCATCGCCCGCGCCGCTTACGAAGATGCGCTGCACTTCGTGCGCAGCAAAACCCGGCCGTGGATCGATTCCGGCAACGACAAAGCCACCGAAGATCCGCTGACGCTCAAGAGCTTCGGCCACTTGAGCATTCGCCTGCATGCCACCGAGGCATTGCTGGAACGCTCCGGCGAATTTCTCGACAAAGCTCAGGCCGAAACCACTGCCGAAACCGTCGCTGCCGCCTCGATTGCCGTCGCCGAAGCGCGGGCGATCAGCACCGAAATCTCCCTGGCCGCCAGCAGCACGCTGTTCGAACTGGCCGGCAGCCAGGCCACCCTGATCGAGCACGGCCTCGACCGTCACTGGCGCAACGCCCGCGTGCATACCCTGCACGACCCGGTGCGCTGGAAGTATCACGCGGTCGGCAATTACTACCTCAACGATGAAAACCCGCCACTGCGGGGGACCATCTGATGGCGAAGAAAAAGATCCTGCTCAATGCGTTCAACATGAACTGCATCGGCCACATCAACCATGGTCTGTGGACGCATCCGCGTGACACATCCACCCGTTACAACACGATTGAATACTGGACCGAACTGGCGCAATTGCTGGAGCGCGGACTGTTCGACGGCTTGTTCATCGCCGACATCGTCGGCGTGTACGACGTCTATCAGAACTCAGTGGATGTCACGCTGAAAGAGTCGATCCAGTTGCCGGTCAACGATCCGCTGCTGCTGGTGTCGGCGATGGCTGCGGTGACGAAAAATCTCGGTTTCGGCCTGACCGCCAACCTCACTTACGAACCGCCCTATCTGTTCGCCCGGCGCATGTCGACCCTCGATCATTTGAGCCGTGGCAGGGTGGGCTGGAACATCGTCACCGGCTATCTGGACAGCGCCGCCAAAGCCATGGGCCTGCGCGAGCAGGTCGAGCATGACCGTCGCTACGACCAGGCCGACGAGTACCTGGAAGTGCTCTACAAACTCTGGGAAGGCAGTTGGGAAAACGGCGCGGTGCTCAATGACCGTGAGCAGCGGATCTATGCGCAACCGGAGAAAGTGCACAAGGTCGAGCACAAGGGCGAGTTCTATCAGGTCGAGGGTTATCACCTCTGCGAACCGTCGCCGCAACGCACGCCGGTGCTGTTTCAGGCTGGCAGTTCCGATCGCGGTTTGCTGTTCGCCGGGCGCCACGCCGAGTGCGTGTTCATCAGCGGCCAGAACAAACCGTCGACCAAGGTGCAAGTGGACAAGGTGCGTGCCAGCGCCGTCGAAGCCGGGCGCAATCCCGAGGACATCAAGGTGTTCATGGGTCTGAATGTGATCGTCGGCGAAACCGAAGAAGCTGCGTGGGCCAAGCACGCCGAGTACCTGAGCTACGGCAGTGCCGAGGCAGGCGTGGCGCATTTCTCGGCGTCCACCGGCATCGACTTTTCCCAGTACGAAATCGACGAACCGATCCAGTACGTCAAGAGCAACGCCATCCAGTCCGCCACCAAGAATCTGCAAAACAACGACTGGACCCGGCGCAAATTGCTCGACCAGCACGCCCTCGGTGGCCGTTACATCACCGTGGTCGGCTCGCCTGAGCACGTGGCGGACGAGCTGGAATCGTGGATCGCTGAAACCGGTCTGGACGGCTTCAACCTGACGCGCATCGTCACCCCGGAAAGCTATGTGGATTTCATTGAGCTGGTGATTCCGGAGTTGCAGCGGCGCGAGTCGTACAAGACTGCGTATGACACGGGCAGCCTGCGGGAAAAACTGTTTCACGGCGAGGCACATTTGCCCGAGCAGCACACTGGATCTTCGTTCCGCCGCTAAAAGCATCGCTGGCAAGCCAGCTCCCACAGGTTTTGTGGACACCGCAGATCCTTGTGGGAGCTGGCTTGCCAGCGATGAGGCCCGACCAGAACCACTCATTCATGCACTGACTGGAAAAAACCATCATGACCAAGAAACGCCTCTCCCACCCAGTCAAAGCACTGGCCCTGGCCCTCGGCCTGTTCAGCTCGGCAGTCTTCGCTGCCGACGCTCCGTTGAAAATCGGCACCACCGCCGCGTTCGCCATCCCGCTGGAAGCCGCTGTCGAAGAGGCTTCCAAACAAGGCCTGAAAGTCGAACTGGTGGAGTTCACCGACTGGATCGCGCCGAACGTCAGCCTCGCCGCCGGCGACATCGACGTGAACTACTTCCAGCACATCCCGTTCCTCGAAAACGCCAAGGCTGCCTCCGGTTTTGATCTGGTGCCATTCGCCCCGGGGATCATCAACAACGTCGGCCTCTACTCGAAGAAATACAAAAGCTTCGATGAGCTACCTGAGGGCGCCAGCGTCGCCATCGCCAACGACCCGATCAACAGCGGCCGCGGTCTGCAACTATTGGCCAAGGCCGGTTTGATCACGCTGAAACCGGGCGTCGGTTACAAGGCCACCGAAGACGACATCGTCGCCAATCCGAAGAAAATCAAAATCCTTCAAGTCGAAGCCGTGCAACTGGTGCGCGCCTACGACGACGCCGACCTGGTCCAGGGCTACCCGGCCTACATTCGTCTGGCGAAGACCTTCGATGCCGGCTCGGCGCTGCTGTTCGACGGTCTCGATCACAAGGAATACGTAATCCAGTTCGTGATCCAGCCGAAGAGCAAAACCGATCCGCGCCTGATCAAATTCGTCGACATCTACCAACATTCGCCGGCCGTACGCGCGGCGCTGGATAAGGCTCACGGCAAGCTGTACCAGGCCGGCTGGGAAAGCTGAGCATGACGGCGGCGATCCAACGGCGACTGGAAATTCCAGAGCCCCACAATGCGAAAAAAACCGAACTTCATCCTGAGTTGAACCGCGCCCATGTGCGCTTCATCGGCCTGGGCAAGACCTATGACGGCCGCCAGGGCCCGGTCGCCGCGCTGCAAGGCATCGATCTGGCGATCCAGCGCGGTGAGGTGTTCGGCATCATCGGCCGCAGCGGCGCCGGCAAGTCGTCGCTGATCCGTACGATCAATCGTCTGGAGCAACCGACTTCCGGGCGCGTGCTGATCGATCAGGTCGACATCGGCGAGTTCGATGAAGACCGCCTGGTCGCCCTGCGCCGCCGGATCGGCATGATCTTTCAGCACTTCAATCTGATGTCGGCCAAGACCGTTTGGCAAAACGTCGAACTGCCGCTGAAAGTCGCTGGCGTGCCGAAAGAGCAACGCGAGAAAAAGGTTCGCGAACTGCTCGAACTGGTCGGCCTGCAAGCCAAGCACAAGGCCTATCCGGCGCAACTCTCCGGTGGGCAGAAACAGCGCGTCGGCATTGCCCGCGCGTTGGTGCATGACCCGGACATTCTGCTTTGCGACGAAGCCACTTCGGCGCTCGATCCGGAAACCACCCAGTCGATTCTCGGCCTGCTGCGCGAGATCAACCAGCGCCTCGGTCTGACCATTGTTTTGATTACCCACGAGATGGCGGTAATCCGCGAAATCTGCGACCGCGTCGTGGTGCTGGAGCACGGCCGCATAGTCGAGCAAGGCCCGGTCTGGGAAGTCTTCGGCAATCCGCAACACGAGGTCAGCCAGACCTTGCTCGCGCCGCTGCAACACGCCTTGCCCGAAGAATTGCAAAGCCGCTTGCATGCGCAACCGCCCTCTTCCGAGGCCGCAGTGGTGCTGCGTTTGCAGTTCACCGGCAGCGCCAGTGACGAGCCGGATCTGGCGGCGCTGTTTGCTGCCCTCGGTGGCCGGGTGAAATTGCTTCAGGGTGGTGTGGAACGGATCCAGGGCCATGCACTGGGGCAACTCTTGCTGGCAGTCAGCGGCTCGCCAGCGAGCGCCGAACAATTGCGCGAGCGTGCCGCACAGTGGGCACAGCGAGTGGAGGTACTGGGTTATGTGGTTTGATCGCTTGCTGCAGGGCTTTATCGACACGTTTTTGATGGTCGGCGTGTCATCACTGATCGCGCTGCTGGTGGGGATTCCGATGGCGGTGATTCTGGTCACCAGCGACAAGGGCGGGATCTACCAAGCGCCCGTGCTGAACCGCGCTTTGGGCGCATTCGTGAACCTGTTTCGCTCGATTCCGTTTCTGATCCTGATGGTCGCACTGATTCCGTTCACCCGATTGATCGTCGGCACCACCTACGGCGTGTGGGCGGCGGTGGTGCCACTGACCATCGCCGCCACACCGTTTTTTGCGCGGATTGCCGAGGTGAGCCTGCGTGAAGTCGACCACGGTCTGATCGAAGCGGCGCAGGCCATGGGTTGCCGGCGCTGGCACATTGTCTGGCATGTGCTGTTGCCAGAGGCGCTGCCGGGGATTGTCGGCGGTTTCACTATCACCCTGGTGACGATGATCAACTCCTCGGCCATGGCCGGGGCGATCGGGGCAGGAGGGCTGGGGGACATTGCCTATCGCTACGGCTATCAACGGTTCGATAGCCAGATCATGCTCACGGTGATTGTGCTGCTGGTGGCGTTGGTAGCGGTGATTCAGTTGGGTGGGGATCGGCTGGCGCGGGGTTTGAACAAGCGCTGAACCCAGATCAGAAGATCGCAGCCTGCGGTAGCGCTCATGGCGAATACCGCAGGCTACGACTCTTTTCGTTCGGGTCGTGCCCCTCAATCATCAATCAGGCTGTCGAGCCACGCGTATTCGGTTTTGCTTTGATGCAGCGTCTGCATGCTTTTTGCTGCGTACACCAGGCTGTCAGCGTTGTTGACTGCCAAGTGCGCTCGCAGTGACGGGTTGGCATTGAACAGATCAACCGCCGTCTGAAGCGGCAGGTCGTCGCCGATTCCGAGGTAATCGCTGACACCGAACAGGAAGTTATCGTGGTCATTGGTAAATGCGTTCAAATACTCGACCGTCAAACCGCCGCGCATGATCGCGTCAGAAACACTGCGCTCCGGTACGTCGTAATCAGCCAGGGTATCCCAATTCAGCAAGCGGCCCAGTCGGCTGTCCAGATAGAAATAATCCGCCGCGTTCGGCCCGATGGTCTGGAACCGGTCAATTCTGTTGGTGTGCAACATTTCATGGCCCAGCGAAATGCTCAAAACCCCGCGCTGCATGTACTTGCGATTGATGAAGAAGCGGCCATGAAAATCTCTTTTGTACATCCACGCCGCGCTGTTGCTGTCTGCATCAACCCCAACGAATTTCTCGTCTCCCCAGGTTCCTTGATACTCACTGGACAACGCCTGGCCTCGAGCGACTGAGTCGGCGAATCGCTGCGCAACAGCGTGGTGATCAACGCCAAAGAAACTTTCGTAAACCGCGTCGGCGTCTTTGTAGTTCTGGCCAATGGCATGTCCCGCATCAGCGAAAATGCTTTCGACCGCTTGCAGCTCCGAGCGAATGATCGCTGCCTGCTCCGGCGGAAACTGCTTCAACCCGCGCGCGACCAGCGCGCCCTCCTGTGCCGCCGAGTACTCAAACGAATCGTCGTTTCCGGTATGCACCCGGTGCTTCTGGGCATGCTCTTTTCTGACCTTGCGAACGAGCTGATCAATGTCGATATCAATGACTTTGCCCGGCTCGGGCAGAGGGTGCGGCCGTTCGAGCGTCCAGGTCTTGCTTAGCGGGTGGTAAAACAGTACCGGCCCCAAAGCCACCAATTCAGATACCAGCGCCGCTCGATATTCACCGGCCGTGCCGGTTTCCCGAACGAGGACGATCTCGCCGGGCGCGATATCGACATAATTTCGGCTCTTGAACACCCTCAGGCCCAGAGCATTGGCTGCGGGCAGGTTGGCCGGTGCTCTCAGGCTGTAGCGCGCAAGTGAACCGGCCATCGGATGCATGGGCAGGATCTGAGCCGACGGCATTGATGAAACCGTGATCATGGAATCTGCGGCGGCAGATTGCCGGGGAACTTCCACCTGCGCCTGATCCGTGTCAGGTCGAAAAATTTTCACCGCAGGCCCATCACCGAACGTGGCACTGCCAGGTCTTGTGCGTGATGGGGTTGCGTCCACCGGGCTGCGGCTGGACGGCGGAGTGACACTGGGTTTACGAACAATGCCCATAAAAAATCCTTTTTTTGAGTGAATCCCCCCGAAGAAAAAAACAGGGCAGATATCGCGATAGTCGTCTATCGCGCAGGCGTCATTGCATCCGGTTGCGAACCGCCAGGTGCGGTACATATGTATTGCACAGACGCTGGCGTTTTGTGCTTCCCGGCCAAAGCCTGAGGCAGGCTGCAATCCTCTCAAGCACAAAAGCGCTTATAGTCAGCCCCACCTCCTTTTTGCCACGCAGCCGCACCCATGAAGCAGACCCCCAGCGACCTCGAACAGATCACCGCCACCACCCTCGGCCATTACAACTCGGTGGCCGAAGATTTCCGTGAGGGCACCCGCGATCACGATGTCAGCCAGAACATCGACGCGCTCCTGCGGCACATTCAGGGCACAGCGCCGTTGACGATTCTCGATTTCGGCTGCGGGCCGGGGCGGGACTTGCAGACGTTTACGCGCATGGGCCACGTCGCGGTCGGCCTCGACGGATCGGAAAGGTTTGCGCAAATGGCCCGCGAGGACAGTGGCTGCGAGGTGTGGTGCCAGGACTTTCTGAAGCTTGATTTACCGGCCGAACGCTTCGACGGCATCTTCGCCAACGCGGTGCTGTTTCATGTGCCGTTGCAGGAGTTGCCACGGGTTCTACAACAACTGCGCGATACGTTGAAACCGAGTGGGGTGTTGTTCAGTTCCAATCCACGCGGGGATAACCGCGAGGGCTGGAATGGGCCACGTTATGGCTCGTATCACGATCTGGAGGCGTGGCGCGGGTTGTTGACCGCTGCCGGGTTTGTAGAGCTGGAGCATTATTTCCGCCCGGCGGGGCTGCCGCGCGAGCAGCAGCCTTGGTTGGCGAGTGTCTGGCGCAAGGGCTGAGTCAGGGCGAAGACTGCACGCGGTAGCGGCTGACGGCCCCGTCGGGCGTCAATACCGTAATGCTTTCACCGGGCAAAGTCTGGCCGAGCACTTCACGCGAAGCCTGATCGAAATTGGCCAACAGCCGAGTGCCGTCTTCAAAGGAAGTCTGCTGCACCCGTCGATCCTCGCTCAGCCATTTGAAACCGATCAGGCTCTGCATCGCCAGGCGCTCGTGCAGCGGGCGGAAGAACGCATCCTGACGCGCAATCAACGGTAAGCGTTGCGCCAGCGTTGCCGCACTCAGGTGATAGAGCGGCGGTACGTTGTAGAGCAACTGAGTCAGTTCATTCTCCACCCGTACATTGCTCAGCTTGAGACTGTCATAAAGCCAGTGATGCGTGGTGATGAGCGACCCGTGGAACACCGCCTGGTACAACGGTAAACGGCTGGCCGGATCAAAATGAAGACGCCGATACGGCTCTTTGATCGGTACAGACTTGAAGAACACGGCCGGTTGCTCAGGCGGATACCATTTGCCAACGAAGTACTCGGAATCAGGGTTCTTGCTCATGTCGGCGTCGCCCCAACCGATCACCGGCGTCTGCATGCCATGGGCGAACAGCACGCCTTGAGCCGTCGTTGCGTTGCCGTCTTCGGAGCCGCTGGGTAGTTGCAATGCCTGGTTGATCCAGCGCGAAGCTTCGACGTTACCTTCGGCGTTTTGTGCCTGAGTCATGGTGGCGCCGGGACGGTAGCTGTCGAACACCATGCCTGTGGCATAGGCGTCGAGGAACCAGCTGTTGAAACCGGCGGCAGTGCTGATGGCTTTGACCCGCTGTTCCAGCAAAGGACGCACGCAACGGGGGTCGGTGTAATGTCCCGACTGCTGAAAGCCGCTCTTCATCACACCGCTTTCCAGCACGATGGCGCACTCGATGTTCGCCCTGTCGCCCAGATGCGCCGTGGTCCAGTCCGGGTTCTCGTCCCGGCTCAGCGCTGTTTCGTAAGAATCATACGGCGCGATCAGATACCCCGCCTTGACGCCTGCGCTAACCGCCTCCGGGTGCCAGAGTCCGCCCTCCCAGCCCTCGCCAAGTCCCAGCCACAAGCGCGACAGCCCGGCGCTTTGCAAGCGCTCGACCGTATCGAGCGACAGGCTGTTGCCCCAATGCTTGGGATCGACAGTCAAGGCTTCGGCGAACTGGTCAGCCAATTCCCCGCGCAGCACTGCGTAACCTTTGACCAATGCCCGTACGTCCGGCTCGGCGCGGGCTTGCCAGGTTTTACGCGCCTGGGTGTTCAGCGCACGGTTGAGGCCACGCAACACGACAGTTTGCTGGTAGCGATTGAGCTCCGTTTCGCTGGCAAGCAGCTGCAAGGATTCACGGTCCATGCCGGCGCGCAGCGCAGTGGCCAAAGGCGTCTGGCCACGTAACTTGCCGAGCAGTGCCGGCCAGTTTTGCACATCTTTTTGCCCCAGTAGATCATTGCCCCACAGATAGATATGACTGGCTCCCAGCAGCTTGGCGGCCTGCGGAGTTTTCTCAAGTTTGCCGGCAAGGGTTTCATAACGACCGTTATCAATCAGCCATTGCCGGTAACGTCTGGCTCCCGCCAACGGGTCGCTTTCGCCCAGATACAGACTGAACGTCAGCGGCGTCGAAGGAGCGAGTGGCGTGAATTGATGCCGCACCGCCAACGCCAGCGTGTCGCCGTCGGCACTGAACAGCAGTTGATTGTTGTAGGGATTGCCCAGCAACCAGTTGAGGCTGAAACCCTCGTGTTCGACACCCCACAGCGGCAGGCTCAGATCCTGGGTGCTGTTGAGCGGCCCCTGATTCAACAGAAACGCCTGCCAGACCGGATCGCCACGCGGTACGTAATGCCCTTCGGCCAAGGGCCAGATCAAGCCTTTGCCCATGGCAGTGCCGGGTTGGCGCAAAAAATCGAGTTCGGCGGGATCACGAGCGCTGATAGAAAAGGACAGGTCACGCTCATCAAGATCGACGCTGAGGGACCAAGCGCCGTCGTCCCAGTGCCAGTCCAGGTGATTACCACGCTGTACCAGGTTGCTGACTTTGTGTGCTTCAACACCAGACGAGGCCTGCACAGCTGCACTGTTGGTCGGAGTGACTTGCACAGCGAGGGTCGCTGGGTCGATCTGCACCCGCCACAGCGAATTTTGCAGAAACGTCTCGGCGTGCAACGAGGGTGGCAGGCACAGGCCGACCATCAGCAGCAGTTGGCGCAACCAGCAAGCAACAGTCGACATCAGGCGTCCCTCCCCCAAACGGAGGAAGGACGATAAAGCAATCGACCGTGGTTGTAAGTCAGACCGTTCCCAAAGATGTAACGGGCACAATCAATGGCTCGATGACGATGAGTCCTTCTTCGGCTCACGAATCTTGTACCAGGCCACATACAGCGCCGGCAGAAACAGCAGCGTCAGCAGCGTCGCAATCACGATGCCGCCAATCATCGCGTAGGCCATCGGCCCCCAGAACACTTCCCGGGCAATCGGGATCATGCCCATGCTCGCCGCCGCTGCGGTCAGCAGGATCGGGCGGCGCCGGTGTTCGGTGGCTTCCACCACCGCGTCCCACGGCGCGTAGCCTTTCTGCTCGAACTCATCGATCTGCGTCACCAGAATCACCGAGTTGCGGATGATGATGCCGATCAGCGCCAGAATCCCCAGAATCGCCACGAAGCCCATCGGCGTACCGGTCGGCACCAGCGCCAGCACCACGCCGATCAGCCCCAGCGGCGCGACACTCGCCACCAGGAACATCTTCTGCACGCTGTGCAACTGGATCATCAGGAACGTCGCCATCAGGAACAGCATCAGCGGCAACACCTTGGCAATCGGCCCTTGCGCCTTGCCGCTCTCCTCGACCGTACCGCCGGTGGCGACTTTGTAGCCGACCGGGAGTTTTTCGGCGAAGGCATCAATGGACGGCTTGAGCAGTTTCACCAGATCGGTCGGCTGAATTTCGTCGCGCACCGACGCCTTAATGGTGATGGTCGGCAAACGGTCACGACGCCACACCAGCGGCTGTTCCAGTTCATAACGCACAGTGGCGAACGCCAGCAGCGGAATCGACGTGCCGCCGGGCGTGACGATTTGCAGGTTCTGCAGGGTTTCCGGGGTACCACGTTCGGAATCCACGGCGCGCCCGACGACGTTGATCAGATAGATATCGTCATCGACCTGGGTCAACGGCGAGCCACTGACGATGCTGTTCATCAGGTTCGCCACGTCTTCGGACGACAGCCCGAGCTGGCGCGCCTTGTCTTGGGCGATGTCGATGCGCAGGACTTTGCCCGGCTCGTTCCAGTCGTAAATGATCTCGCCGATGTGTGGGTTCTTGTCCAGCTCGGTGGCGAGGTCGATGGCGTGTTTGCGCACCTGATCGATGTCCTTGCCGCTGACCCGGTACTGGATCGGGCGCCCCACCGGCGGGCCCATTTCCAGCGCCTGCACGTAGCTGCCAATGCCGACGAAGTCCTTGTGCAAACGCTCACGCAAGCGCTGGCTCAACGCTTCGCGGGCCTCGAAGTCTTTGCTGACGATGACCAGTTGCGCGTAGTACGGGTTTTGCAGTTGCTGATCGAGCGGCAGGTAGAAACGGATCGCGCCCTGGCCGATGTAAGTGCTCCAGCGCACGATATCCGGATCGCCCTTGAGGCTTTCCTCAAGCTTGTCGACAGCCTTGCGGGTTTCATCGATAGAGGCGTTTTGCGGCAGGTTCAGGTCGACCAGAATCTCCGGGCGATCGGAGGACGGGAAGAACTGGTTCTGCACAAAGCGCATGCAAAACACCGCCAGCACAAAGCACACAACCGTGATGCCGATCGCCCACCAGCGGTTGCGCATCGACCACAACAAGCCATGGTTGAATGCACGACCGATGCGACCGGGTTCGGCCGCATGGGGTTTCACGTTGGCACTGAGAATGTGCACGCCGATCACCGGCGCAAAGAACACCGCCACCACCCACGACACCAGCATCGCCACGGCGATTACCGCGAACAGGGTGAAGGTGTACTCACCGGCAGAACTGGCGTTGAGGCCGATGGGCACGAAACCGGCCACGGTCACCAGCGTGCCGGTGAGCATCGGGAACGCCGTCGAGGTGTAGGCGAACGTGGCCGCCTGCTCCCGGGTCTCGCCCATTTCCAGGCGCGTGACCATCATCTCCACGGTGATCATCGCGTCGTCGACCAACAGGCCGAGGGCGATGATCAGTGCGCCAAGGGAAATCCGCTGCATGGTGATGCCGCTGTATTCCATGAACACAAACACCATCGCCAGCACCAGCGGAATCGAGCACGCCACCACCAGCCCGGCGCGTACACCGAGGCTGATGAAGCTCACCACCAGAACGATGATTACCGCTTCGAACAAGGCGCTGGTGAAACCGCCAACAGCCTCTTCCACCACCACGGCCTGATCGGAAACCGTGTGCACGCCGACGCCTACCGGCAGATCAGCGGTGAGTTGATCGATACGCGCGTGCAGGGCTTTACCGAACTCCTGAACGTTGCCGCCCTTCTGCATGGCAATCGCCAGACCGATGGCCGGTTTGCCGTCGAAACGAAACTCCGGGGTGGCCGGGTCGACGTAACCACGGCTGATGTCAGCGATGTCGGCCAGACGATAGAAGCGGTCATTGAGTTTGAGATTGACCTCGGCCAGATCCTTCTCCGAAGCGAACTGCCCGGAGGTGCGCACGGAAATGCGCTCCGGCCCTGCCTCGATCACCCCGGCCGGCGTCACCGCGTTCTGCGATTGCAGGCTCTGCACCACCTGGCGCTGATCGATGCCCAGCGCCGCCAGTTTGCGTGTGGAGAAGTTCAGGTAAATCACTTCGTCCTGCTGGCCGACCATCTCGATCTTGCCCAGCCCGGGCACATTGCGGATCTCGGCCCGCGCCTGTTCCACGTAATCGCGCAACTGGCGCATGGTCAGGCCGTCGGCGGTAAACGCGTAGACCGAGCCGTAGACGTCGCCGAACTCATCGTTGAATCCCGGCCCCTGAATACCCTTGGGAAACTGCCCGCGAATGTCATCGATCTTCTTGCGCACCTGGTACCAGATTTGCGGAATGTCCTTGGCGCTGGTGGTGTCGCGCAGGTACACGTACACCGTCGACTCACCGGGGCGCGTGTAGCTTTTCACGTAGTCGAGGGAGTCGAGCTCTTCGAGTTTTTTCTCGATGCGGTCGGTGATCTGCTTGAGGGTTTCTTCCTGGGTCGCACCCGGCCATTTGCTCTGGATCACCATGGTCTTGATGGTGAACGAAGGGTCTTCTTCACGACCCAGATTGAAGTACGAAAACACCCCCATCAGCAATGCCACGAACATCAGATACCAGACGAACGACTGATGCTTGAGGGCCCATTCGGAGAGGTTGAAAGAGCCTTTCATTGACTGTCCTCGTCAAGTTTCACGGGTTGTCCGGGTTTGAGGCTGTTGACGCCGGCGCTGACCACGCGTTCGCCATTTTTCACGCCGCCGGCCAGCACCACCGTGCTGTCGGTGCGGCTGACGAGGCTGACGTCGCGGGGGCTGACGGTTTTGCTTTGGGTGTCGATCACCCAGATCCGCGTTTTGCCGTCGACCTCTTGCAGCGCTGTCGCTGGCAATTCGATGCGTGGCTTGATCGCTGAACTGAGGGTCACGCTGATCGCGGTGCCGAGGCGAAACCCGGGCGGTGTATCCGCCAGGGTCAGCCGCGCACGACGGGTGCGTGTAGCGCTTTGTGCCTGCGGTTCGATTTCGCGGATGACCGCTGTGGTGTTGATGCTCGGATCGAGTTGCGCGGCGACAAGAAACACCACGTCACTGGGGATCTGATCGACCAGCGTGTCCGGCAGGTCGATCACCGCTTCCTTGATGTCCGGTTGCGCCAGCGTCACCACTTGTTGGCCAGCGGTGACCACTTGCCCGGCCTCGGCATTCCACGCGGTGACCACGGCTTTGTGATCAGAGCGCAACTGGGTGTAGTCGAGTTGATCCTTGCTCTGGTTGACCGCCGCCCGCGCCTGCTCAAGCGAGGCCTGGGTGGTTTTCAGATCCGTGGTGGCGATGTCCAGTTGCGCCTGCGCGCCGACCCCGCGATCAAACAGGGCTTGCTGACGTCGGGCGTTGGCCTGCGCATTGATCAGCTGCGCCTGAACCTTGGCCAGATCGCCTTGGGCCGAGCGCAACTGGTTCTGCTGGTCGGAAGGATCGAGGGTGGCGAGCAGCGTGCCCTTCTCCACTTCGGCGCCGACATCGACGTTACGGCTGGCAATACGCCCGCCGACACGGAAACCGGTGTTGCTCTCGTAGCGCGCCTGAATGCTGCCGGCGAAACGCCCGAGGGTTTCCTCGTTCAACGCCTGAACCTTGATCGACAGCACCGGGCGCACAGGCTCGGGCGGCGGTTCTTTCTTCGAGCACCCGGCCAACAACACTGCTACGGATAACAGCCATAGAGACTTCATGGCTGTGCTCCCGGTTGCAGATCCTTATAGGTGTTTTCGGCAATCTCGACTTTCATGCCGGGGTGCAACAACTGTCCGCCGGCAACGATGACTTTCTCGCCGCCCTTGAGGCCTTCGCTGATGATCACTTTGCCGGTCAGGTAACGGCCGACCGTGACCGTGTGCAATTGCGCCAGCCCTTGCTCGTCGACCATCCACACGGCGGGGTCGCTGATGTTTTTGGTCAGCGCCGACCAAGGCAGCTCGACCGCCGATTTGCCGGAGCCTTTGGCGGTGGCGCTGACCACCGAGCCGAGCTGCATGCCCGGCGGCAGTTTGTCGAGGGTGACTTTGACTTGCACGGTGCCGGACTGCGCCGACACCGCCGGGGTGACTTCTCGCACGGTGCCGGTGGTTTTGATATTGGGATTGTCGAGCAGGCTGACCACAATCGAGCGATCCGACGGCCGCTCGGCCAACAGCGATTCGTACACATTGAAGACCGCGTCGCGGTCAC
This sequence comes from Pseudomonas sp. Seg1, assembly GCF_018326005.1. Taxonomy (NCBI): domain Bacteria; kingdom Pseudomonadati; phylum Pseudomonadota; class Gammaproteobacteria; order Pseudomonadales; family Pseudomonadaceae; genus Pseudomonas; species Pseudomonas sp. Seg1. The sequence goes on along the minus strand of NZ_AP021903.1, from coordinate 276,177 downwards.
CGTCACGGGCCAGTTTGAACATCGGCGCCGTGGCCTGCACCACTTGGCCGACCTCGGCCTGGCGCTCGGTGATGATCCCGGGGGCGTCGGCAATCAACGAGGTGTAACTCAGTTGATCCTTGGCATTGGCCAGTTGCGCCTGCGCCGCGCTCAACGCGCTCTGGCTGCTGCGCAACGCCGCCTGCGCGGAATCGTATTCGCTTTGGCTGGTGTAACCCTTGGGCAACAGTTTTTGCTGACGCACGAATGCCGCAGCGGTCTGCTTGACCCGCGCCTGTTCGGCGACCACTTGGGCCTGCGCCGAGTCGACGTTGGTCTGCAAGTCCTTGGGATCGAGTTTGGCCAGCACTTGTCTGGCCGTCACCCGGTCACCGACATCGACCATGCGCTGGATGATCTTGCCGCCGACGCGGAACGACAACTCGGTCTGCACACGCGCCTGCACATCGCCGGTGAGGGTCACGGCAGCCGCGTAGTCCGCGGGTTTGACCTCTTGCACGAAGACGCGTGGCAGGTATTCCTGCGGCGCTTTTTTCTCCCCGCACGCGGTCAGCAATGTGAACAGACTCAGCATGACCGCTGTTTTCAAACCGGGACTCGCCATGCAGACTCCTTCCTGTGTACGAACGTGCAAGTGACGATACGACTGTGAGCTTAGAACAGGGTTCAACGTTCGCTCACGGGAATAACGCAATTTTCGCCATGATTCCTGTGGCGAGAGAACTTGCTCGCGCTGGGGTGCGAAGCGCCCCCGACAGTCCACCGTCACGCTCTTTCTGTTAAAACGTGGCGGCCGCTTTACGACTGCTGCGTAGCCGGGCGCGAGCAAGCTCGCTCGCCACATAGGTACCAGCGCGGCAAACTAGCGGCTCCGGCATAAGGAAACGCCCATGCTCAAGACCCTCGCGGTGGCCAATTACCGCTCGATCAATAAATTGGTAATCCCGCTGGGTCGGCTGAATCTGATCACCGGCCCCAACGGCAGTGGCAAATCCAACCTCTACCGCGCCTTGCGTCTGTTGGCCGAGACCGCGCAGGGCGGCGTGGTCAATGCGCTGGCCCGTGAGGGCGGGCTGGACTCGACGTTCTGGGCCGGTCCGGAAACCATCAGCCGACGCATGCGCAACGGCGAAGTGGCGATCGAGCCAACCGTGCGTCAAGGCGTGAAGCGTCTGCGTCTGGGGTTTGCCGGGGAGGATTTCAGTTATTCAATCGCCCTGGGCTTGCCCGAGCCCAGCCACTCGTTTTTTTCCCTCGACCCGGAAATCAAAAAGGAATGCATCTGGGCCGGGCCGTTCTATCGCCCGGCCAGCCTGTTGGTGGATCGCGACGGGCCGATGATCCGCGCTCGCGAAGGCCGCAGCTGGGATGTGCTGGCGCAACACACGCCGAATTTCGACAGCCTGTTCGATCAGGTCGGCAGCCTGCGCAGCTCGCCGGAAGTGTTCCAGATGCGCGAGTTCATCCGCCGCTGGCGCTTCTACGATCACTTTCGCAGCGACACCGATGCCCCGGTGCGTCAGCCACAACTGGGCACGCGCACGCCGGTTTTGCATCACGATGGGCGGGACCTGGCGGCGGCGTTGCAGACGATCCGCGAAATCGGCGACCCGGATGCTTTGCAGGCGGCGATCAGCGACGCGTTTCCCGGCGCACGACTGAACATCGCGCCGCTGGCCGGTGGACGCTTTGCCATCGAGTTTTATCAGGAAGGGCTGTTGCGGGCGTTGTCCGCCGCCGAGTTGTCGGACGGGACCTTGCGTTATCTGCTGCTGATTGCTGCGTTGCTGACGCCACGGCCACCGTCACTGATGGTGCTGAACGAGCCGGAAACCAGTCTGCATCCAGACCTGTTGCCGGCGCTGGCGCGGTTGATCATGCGCGCCTCGGAGGAATGTCAGGTGTGGGTGGTGTCCCACGCGCGGCGATTGATTTCGGCGTTGCAGGAAGACCCCGAGTGCAATTGCATCGTGCTGGAGAAAACGCTGGGGCAGACCGGGATTGTCGGGCAGCGGGTGCTGGATGAGCCGGCGTGGCATTGGCCTGACTAATCACCACTGATCGTTCCCACGCTCTGCGTGGGAATACAGCCCGTGACGCTCTGCGCCACTGGACGCAGAGCGTCCCAGGAGGCATTCCCACGCGGAGCGTGGGAACGATCATCAACAGGAAATCACCCCTGCCACTTGCCACCCTCAACAATCACGCTCTCAGGCTTGGTGTCATCGCTCAGCTCTTTACGCACATATTGGTCGTACAGCTTGAGTAGATACTTCTCCTCACCGAGCTTGGCCAACTCGGTATTCACCCAGTCACGCAGTTCGACGTTGCCCTTCTTCACTGCCGGCGCAATCGGCGCTTCGGCCCCGAGCTTTTCATCCAGCACGCGGTAACCCGGGTTCTGTTTGGCCCAGCTGAACAGCACCAGATTGTCCTGCGCGTAGGCATCGCCGCGACCATTGGCCAGGGCTTGCAGCGACTCCGAGTTTTTCTCGAATTTCAGCAGTTTCCAGTCCGGGTGATTCTTGGTCAGCCAGATGTCGGCCGTGGTGCCGGTGGTGACGATGGTGGTGCGGGTTGCCAGATCATCGAGGTTTTTCACCGAGCTGTTCTGCGGCACCAGTGCCTGCACGGCGACCTTGAGGTTCGGGTTGGTGAACTCCACCGCCTCCTTGCGCTCCGGGGTCACGGTCATGTTGGCGAGGATCAGATCGACCTTGTCGCTTTGCAGGAACGGAATGCGGCTGGCAGGTTCCACCGCGACGAATTCGACCTTGTTCTCGTCGCCCAACAGATCCTTGGCGAATTGACGGCCGATGTCGGTATCGAAACCGACGTAGCGCCCCGCTTCATCGACGAAACCGAATGGCGGCTTGTCGGTGAAGACGCCGACGATGAGTTTGTCGCGGGCCTTGATCTTGTCCAGATAACCGGCCGGCGCAGTGCTTTCACTGGCGACTTTCGGCTTGGCCGGCTCTTCGGTCTTGTTGCAGCCAGCCAGCAGGGCGAGGCCGAGCAGCGGCAGTACAAACAGGGATGACTTGGCAGTTTTCATAGCGGTTCCAGTTCCTTTGTCGGATTCGTTTTTGGCAGTGTTGCAACGAAGGAGAACTTCTCCAGAAACTGCTGCGCGCGTGCGGTTTGCGGGTTCGTAAAGAAAATCTCGGGCGGGGTCTGTTCAAGGATGCGTCCGGCATCCATGAACACGATGCGGTCGGCCACCGCGCGGGCGAAGGCCATTTCGTGGGTGACGATCAGCAGGGTCATGCCTTCGCGGGCCAGGCCCTGAATCACTTGCAATACTTCCTTGACCATCTCCGGGTCGAGGGCCGCCGTGACTTCGTCGAAAAGCATGACCCGTGGGTTCATGCACAACGAACGGACGATGGCGATGCGTTGCTGCTGGCCACCGGAGAGCTGCCTTGGATACGCATCGCGCTTGTCCGCCAGGCCCACGCGTTCGAGCAGGGCTTCGGCTTGCTGCTGCGCTTCGCGGCGTTGGCGCTTCTGCACTTTCAGCGGGCCTAGCAACAAATTGTCGAGCACGCTCATGTGCGGGAACAGGTGATAACTCTGAAAGACCATGCCGATCTGCTGACGCACTTCGCGCCAGTCGGTGGCCGTGTCGAGCAACTCGCGACCGGCAAACTTCAGGCTGCCGCTGTGAGCAACCTCTAGACCATTAAGGCAGCGCAGCAGTGTGCTTTTACCGCAGCCGCTGGGGCCGAGGATGACGATCACTTCGCCCGACTTCACCTGCAGGTCGATGCCGTTGAGCACCTGCTGCTCGCCGTAGAATTTGTTGAAACCGTGAAACTCGATCAATGCGCTCATGCTTGCGTCCAGCGCCGCTCCAGCACGCGCGAGGCGGCCGAGAGCGGGTAGCAGATAAAGAAGAAAAACAGGAACAGCGCGCCGTAAATCAGCACTGATTCGTAGGTGCGCTCAATGATCTGCTGACCGACCTTGATCACATCGACCACGCCGATCAGCACCGCCAGTGAACTGGTCTTGATGATTCGCGTGTAGACGTTGATGGTCGGTGGCGTCATGCGCTTCAGCGCTTGCGGCAGCAGCACGTAGCCGAACAGTTGCGGTGCGTTCAGACCAATCGACAGTCCCGCTTCACGCTGCCCGCGTGGCAACGAATGCAACGCACCACGCGCCACTTCACCGACCTCGCTGGCGCCCCACAACGACAGCACCAGCACCGCGCACCAGAAACTCGGCAGGCTCAGACCAAAGAAAATCGGCAGGCCGAAGAACAGCAGGTACAACCAGACCAGCACCGGGATCGCCCGGAACAGCTCCAGATAGACCCGCAGGATCGCATTCAGCCACGTCACGTTGAGCGTGCGCAGCACACCGTAGAGCACACCGCCGACAGTGCTGATGGCGATGCTCAGAAACGAAATCGAAAGGGTTTGCCCGGCGCCTTTCGCCAGTTGCGGCAACGACACCCAAAGCAATTCAAGACCCGAACTGGCCATGCTGGAGCCTCCTTTCCAGACGGCTGAGCAACAGTGACAGCGGCAAGAACAGCAACACGCAGATCAGCGTCAGTACGGCGAGCATTTCGTAGGTTTTGTAATAGAGCGCGATGTAGCTTTTGGTGGTGTAGAGGATTTCCGGCACCGCCACCGCCGAGACCACGGTGGTTTCCTTGAGCAGGAAAATGAAATTGGCGAACAGTGACGGCAGGCTGAGAATCCCCGCTTGCGGCAGGATCACGTAGCGCAGCAACTGACCGTGCGACAGGCCGATGGAACGACCTGATTCCAACTGTGCCTGCGGCACCGCATCGACGCCCGCACGCAGCACTTCAGTGAGGTAAGCGCCGCCGAGGAAAGTCATGGTGATGATCGCGGCGGTGAAGCCAGAGACCTGAATCCCCACTGCCGGCAAGGCGAAGTAGACGAAGAACAATTGGATCAGCAGCGGTGTGTTGCGCGCCAGCTCCACATACAGGCCGACAGCGCGCTGCAAGTAAGGCGTGCGAAACACCAGAATCGTCGCGTTGAGCAGCGCCACCAGCAACGACGTGCCGATGGCGATAAAACCAACCTGCAACGTCACGCCCACGGCTTTTAGAAACGCCGGCAGGGTGCTGAGGATAAAAGCGTAATCGAAAGTCATGAAACGTCCTGTACGCCGCTCGGTAAGCGACGGTGGTGCAGTCCATGGGCAGCGGGTAACTGTCCGGCAGGCAGTGACTTTATAGGTATAAAAACAAGAACTTAAATACTGTTAAAGCATATTGATATCACCCAAAAAACTATCTTGTGGGTTTGCCGGGAAGGAATAAGAAGGCTATTTTCCTTTGCGCTGTAGGAAGGGTCTCTTTTTCACGAAAGCCCTCCAAGGACGAACAGCTTTTGGCCAGACTCCCTCGGCCAAACCATTACAAGGAAGACAACATGGACGTAAAAGTGCCGCAGCGACTGGATCCGCAGGACATTGTGAAATTGTTGGTGGCGTTGCGCCGGGCTTTGAAAACCCAAGCGACCTGACACAATCAAGATCAAAAGATCGCAGCCTTCGGCGGCTCCTACATGGACCTGCTGAAAGCTGCGATCTTTGCTTCTGGCTGCTGACTTTGTGGCGAGGGGATTTATCCCCGATGGGCTGCGAAGCGGCCCCAGGTATCGGGCTATAGATGCACCGTGTTGACTGATTTCACGACTGCTATGCAGCCGATCGGGGATAAATCCCCTCGCCACAGGAACATCACCGGCCGAGAATTGCGTGCACACAAAAACGCCGATGACCATCGCTGGCCATCGGCGTTTTCACACCTTGAAGGGGGTGGTTCAAGCGTCAGATCAGAACGCCGGCAGTACCGCGCCGTTGTACTTCTTCTCGATGAACGCTTTGACTTCAGGGCTGGTCAGGGCAGCGGCGAGCTTCTTGATCGCGTCGCTGTTCTTGTTGTCCTCACGGGCCACCAGGAAGTTCACGTAAGGCGAATCTGCACCTTCGATCACCAGCGCATCCTTGGTCGGATTCAACTTGGCTTCCAGCGCGTAGTTGGTGTTGATCATGTCCAGATCAACTTCCTTCAGAACGCGTGGCAGCAGGGCCGATTCCAGTTCCTTGAACTTGAAGTTGTGCGGGTTCTTGGCGATGTCTTTCGGCGTTGCCAGAGCGTTTTTCGGATCTTTCAGTTCGATCAGGCCAGCCTTCTGCAGCAGGATCAGAGCACGACCGCTGTTGCTGCCTTCGTTCGGGATGGCGATGGTTGCACCGTCCGGCAGATCAGCCAGTTTTTTGTACTTGCTCGAGTAGCCGCCGAACGGTTCAACGTGCACGCCTTGCACGGTTACCAGGTACTTGGACTTGTCGTCCTTGTACTTACCGGCGTTGAAGCTGTCCAGGTAAGGCTTGGTCTGGAAGTAGTTGGCATCCAGACGCTTCTCGCCAACTTGTACGTTCGGCTGAACGTAGTCGGTGAAGACTTTGATTTCCAGATCCACGCCTTCTTTGGCCAGGGTCGGTTTGATCAACTCTAGAATTTCAGCGTGCGGGACCGGGGTCGCAGCAACGACCAGTTTCTCACCGGCCTGAGCCAGGGAAGCCGTCAGAGCAGCCGCCAGTGCAGTAAACAACAGAACCTTTTTCATGCAGTGTCCTTATCGAGAATCACGATCGCTGATGGCGACGGCTATTAATACGAGTGCCAGTGAAGTGCTATCTCTGGCGTGAAGCGGACAATACCCGGATTTTTTATTCCCGGACAATAACGTTTATTCACTTTGATATTCCATTTTGTTCATACATAACAAAATGGCTCAAAGCGTCTGGCTCAGGTTAATCAGCAGCTCTTTCAACGCCTTACGCTCATCGACGCTACCGCCGATGTTGGTTTGCCTGACCAGTCTTTCGATCTGAACCTGCGGCCCAGACGCATCGGGAAGGTTCAGATGTTCCGGCAGAATCTCGTCACCGGTACTCACCAGCAAAGCAAAGTGAATGACGTTTTCCAGCTCGCGGGTGTTGCCTGGCCAACTGTGTCGCTCCAGCGCGTGTTGCGCCGCTTCGCTGATGAGCGGCACCGGCAGATCCAGGCGCTGGCTGTAAATGCCGAGGAAATATTCGGCCAGCGAAAGAATGTCACCGATTCGCGCACGCAGGGCCGGCAGTTCCAATTGGCCTTCGCTGAGGTAGTGATAGAGCCGCTCGTGGAATTTCCCGGCGTCCACCGCTTGCGCCAGATCGATGCTGGTCGCCGCGACGAGCCGTACATCCACCGGGCTCGGCTGATGCGCACCAACGCGGGTGACTTCGTGGTTTTCCAGGGCGGCGAGCAATTTGATCTGGATCGGCAGCGGCAGGTCGCCGATTTCATCGAGGTATAACGTCCCGCCATTGGCCGAGCCGAACCAGCCCGCACGGCTGCTGGCCGAGCCGGTGTAGCTGCCGGCGGCGTAGCCAAACAGTTCGGCGTCGGCGTAGGTCGGGCTGATCGCACCGCAATTGACCGAAACGAACAGGCCACTGCGATCACTGGCGCGATGGATGTGGCGGGCGAGCAGTTCTTTACCGGTCCCCGTCTCGCCACGGATCAGTACCGAGACCGAGCGCGGCGCCAATTGCTCAAGTTCTTCACGCAACTGACGCGAGCGCGGGTCAACGAACACCAGCGCTTTGGCGCGAATGCTCAGGGGGCTTTTTTCCGCATCGGGAAAGGTCAGCAACGGCTGACCGAAAGTATCGAAACTCATGGCAGACTCCCGCCCAGAACCGCCGGCAGACGGGGGCGTTTAAAGAAATAAAAAATCAGGCGCGACGGCGTGCGTGGTCTTCCATACGGTTTTGCAGGCGATAGAGATAAGCAAAACCCTGCTCCCAGCGCTGATGCCCGGACTTCACATTGATGTGTCCGGCGCCGGCCAGAATTCCGGCCTCTGCGCCCCAGTTGCGCGCCAGTTCCAAAGCACGCGGGGCACTGACGGCGGCGTCGTTGTCGGAGCTGACCACCTGGCTCGGGAATGGCAGCAGATCGGTCGGAATCGGTGCGAAATTGCGCAGTGCCGGCGCGCACGTCGGGCGCTCGACATCCGCTGGCGCGACCAGCAAGGCACCGCGTACCTGACGCAGGTATTGCAACGGCGCAGTCGCCGCCCAATGGGCAACGGTGACGCAGCCAAGGCTGTGTGCGATGAGGATGACCGGCGTGCTGTCGGCGGCAATCGCCTCCGCCAGCGCGGCGACCCAGTCTTCACGGCGAGGTGTCAGCCAGTCGGCCTGTTCCACCCGCGCGCTGTTCGGCAGGCTGTTCTGCCAGTGGCTTTGCCAATGATCTTCTGGCGATCCTTGCCAGCCCGGCACAATCAGGTAGCGAATTGATTCGTTGCGCATGGGGGAGCTCTCCTGCGTGTCTGTTCCTGAGCGAGTATAGGGACGGGATTTATATTCGTTAAGGAATAAGAAGCTATTTATTAAGACCTGAAATGAATATGAGATTTGTGCATGGCTTGAAATCTTTTCCCCCTCACCCCAGCCCTCTCCCCCATGGGGGCGAGGGGAAAGGGAGCCGATCTCCTGGCCTTTCAAATGCTGAGTTCGACTGGATTTGTCATGTCGATGTATAGCGGCCAAACAACGCGGTCAGTCCCCTCTCCCTCTGGGCGGTCCGACGTTTCGGGAGGGCTAGGGTGTGGGGGCTTTTCTCCGTGCCAGAAATAAAAAAAGGGCCGCACCCTGCCAAGGAGACGGCCCCGGAAAAACGTAAATTCTGTTAACGCGCAGTGATCACCGACAACTTGGTAATCCCCGCCCGCTCGATCGAGGCCATGGCCCGCGCCACTTCCCCGTAGTTCACCCCGTCATCCGCCTGCAATTGCACGCGCACTTCCGGGTCCTTGGCCTTGGCCGACTTGAGGTTGAATTCGAGCAAGTCCGGCTGAATCTCATCCTTGTTTATAAACAGCTTGCCGGCGCCATCGATACTCACCACCAGCGGGTCTTTTTGCTCGACCGGCGCTACCGCTTCGGTCTTCGGCAGGTTGATCGGTATCGCGTTGGTCAGCAGCGGCGCGGTGACGATAAACACCACCAGCAGCACCAGCATCACGTCCACCAGCGGCGTCACGTTGATCTCGCTGAGCACCTCATCACTGTCTTGCGTGGAGAAGGCCATATCAGGACGCCTCCTTCACTTTTGCCGCGTTGCCCTGCGCTGCAACCTTGTGCGCCGTCGGGTGGATCAGCACGCGGAACGCACTCTTCTGCGCCAGGCTGTAGAAGTCGTGGGCGAAGTCATCCAGATCGGCGGCGGTCAGTTTCAAACGCCGCAGAAAGTAGTTGTAAACCAGCACTGCCGGTACCGCGACGGCGATACCCACGCCGGTCGCGACCAGTGCCGCACCGATCGGACCCGCCACCGTTTCCAGGCTCGCCGAGCCTGCCGCGCTGATGCCTTTCAACGCTTCCATGATTCCCCACACCGTGCCGAACAGACCAATGAACGGCGACGTACTACCGATACTCGCAACCACCGCCAGACCGGTCTCCAGCGAACGCCGTTCGCGGACAATCTGCTGACGCAAGGCACGTTCCAGTCGATCCTGATGGTTGATCGCCTGGCTCAAATCATTCGTCTGCGGCGCCTCACCGACCTGAATCGCCGCGTAACCGGCCTGTGCCACCCGCGCTGCTGCGCCGGGTTGGGTTTCGCTCAACTCGGCGGCGGAATCCAGACTCGACGCCGCCCAAAAGCGTTTATGAAAGCGCCGATCCTGTGCTCTCAGACGGCCGAACTGCACAGCCTTGAGCAGTGCCAGACCCCAAGTGGCGACGGAAAAAACCACCAGCAGCCAGATCACCGCGCTTTCGATGGATTCCAGTGGAGATGCCAGTAACGTCATGATGTGTTCCCTCGTGTAAACGTTTAGCGCGAATTTGGTTTCGGTTTAATGAATCTTGAAATCGATGGGCACGCTGACCCAGCCGTCCTGGGCGACATCACCCTGCTTGGCCGGGACAAAACTCCAACGCTTCACGGCGTTCAGCGCCGCGTCGTCGAGTTGTTGCCGGCCACTGCTTTTCTGAATCTGAATCTCGCCCGGTTTGCCGCTGGCCAGCACATGCACGCGCAACAACACCGTGCCTTCCCAGCCGCGACGCTGAGCCAGCGAGGGATATTCCGGCGCGGGGTTTTTCAGGTAGGCGGCGTTGGCTGACGCCGGTGTCACCGGTGCCGGCGCGGGTGGTGCAGGTGGAGCTGGGGCGGCGGCCGGTGCTGCCGGTTGGGGCGGTGCCGGTGGTTGCTCAACAGCTTTTGGCGCCGGTTTCGGAACCGGTTTAGCCACAGGTTTCGGCTTGGGTTTCGGAATAGGTTTGGGCGGTGGTGGCTTTACCGCCAGTTCGTCTTCTACCGGCGGCGGTGGCTCGACCACAGGCGCAGGCGGTGGTGGCTCGACAACCGGTGGCGCGGGTGGTGCCGGGCGCGAAAACTCGATGGTCATCGGTGGAATTTCCGGCGGCACAATCGGCAACACCGGCGTCGGCTTCTGGCTGATCCAGTAGATCACCACGCCATGCACCACCAACGCCAGCACACCGAGCAGAATCGTCTCGCGGCGACTCAGAATGCCTTTAGGCGCGCGCTGCAAACGCAACTGCCCCAACGGCACGCGATGCGGTCGGCCGAGATCGACCAATTCGCCACTCGGCGTCTGACGCCACAGCAATTCCTGTGCGCTGGCGGCGGTCTGGACATTGCCCATTGATTCACTCCCTGCGGTCTTTTTTGCGTTCTCTACAAAAAGGCTGAGCTGCCGTTTGTTGAATCCCCCACGGCAGATCGCTGGGTGAATCATTGGGCTTGACGCTTATCTCCGAAAGTAATCTTTAACGTTATGCATAGGCTTTTATGGAATATGTAAATTGATCATTTCCAGCAAAGCCACGCGCCACAAGGGCTGCAGCGATGTGTGAAAAAATGCATGCTTTTCAGGCATTGAAAGTATTCACGCAACGCATCGATTTCGCCTGACCGGGTTTGGCAGGACAATTAATACACATTCGATAGTTGATGAATTTATCGTCAGCAATAAAAAAGCCGATGCACTTTCGTACACCGGCTTTTATATATTTCAACTGAGTTACTGCTTGACGAACTCCCCTGCCAGCGTCACGACTTCACCGTCAAAGTTAGTACGGGAACCGGCTGCGCGAACTCTCGCGTAATTATGATCGGGAGAAAACAATGACCACGCCTGAAACCCGCTATTCCCATTCAGACCGACAAACGTAATGGTGGTGGGTTGTCCGGTGCTGTTCTGGAAATGGTAATGCCCGTAGCTGACGTCATAGTTGACGCCGCCCTGGCTGAAGGTACCGCTGAAGGTGCCGTTGGAATCGTTGCCATCGGTAATCGTCAGTTTGGCGCCAGCGTTCGCGTTTACATAAGTGCCATTAATGCTCGACATAATTCGACTTCCTTTATCGTTGGGATAAGTGTCTTCCGATGAGAGCAAGTTTCCTCCTGGAAACTCACGACAGTCAGAATGGTTGGACATTCAAATATTGTCCACGCCACGTACAAACGAAATTGCAATAAGCACTGTTCAAGTTACTCATAACTTATCGCCAATCGGTCGAGCATTAATTCCATTTCAACTAACGACTGGCATTGGTCTGCTGCACGCCAACGGCCGGCGCAATGACGGCCGTCTCGGAGCGCCGCGTTCCGGCAGGCACCCAGTCATAACTCACAGGCAGCGCTCGATAGACCCAGTTGCTGATTGCGTCACTACCCGGGGCTTTGCCGAGGTAGGGACTGACGTATTCCCAGACGTTCTCACCCTTGGCTGTGACCTGGAAAAACCGCCCGTTCATACCTTCGTCGATCAGCGTATTGCCGTTGGGCAAGCGCCGTGCGCTGCTGATAAATGAGCTGTAAAACGCCCAGCCCGGCTGCTTCGAATTGGCCGCGCTGTACTGCCAGACAATCTCATTTTTCAGCGGGTCGATTTCCAGCACCCGCGAGCCGGAAATCAGCCCGAGCGTCACGTTCGGATAACCCGCCGAGCCCTGGTTATCGAATACCAGCAAATTACCCGCACCGGGCAATCCGGCCGGGATGATGTGGGCGTCATGCTGACCGACAAACTGATCCACCGGGCGCGGCAGCGTCTGTGCGGTTTTCGGGTTGATCAGCGGCAGGTTCGGCCCCAGACGCCAGACCACTTTGCCGCTGTTCTTGTCGATGATCGCGATGAAATTGGCGTTGCGTGAATCGATCAGCAGGTTGTCCGGACTGAAGCGTTTGTCACCGCCATCGAACCACTTGTTCGGCCCGACCAGACTGAGGTTGTTGATGTGCAGGTAATCGGGATTGTCACTGGCGCGCACCAGTTTCAATTGCTCGGCCGTGAAGCCAAACTCGTTGAGGTGCTCGGAGGCCAGCCATTGCCATTTCACCGCGCCATCGGCACCGACTTCGTAGATTGCATCGTCAATCACCTCGGGCACTTTGAAACCTTTGACCTTGTGTACCTTGTTGGCCAGCACCACGGTGTTGCCGTTGCTCAAGCGGCGCTGATCATGATGCTGTTGCGCCGCACCACCGGGTGCGTTGTCGCCCCACTGCCAGACGACTTTGCCATTCCAGTCCAGTTCGCCGACGCTCTGGTTGCCCAGGCCGTTGCCGGCCGAACCGAGCTTGCCCGGATCCTTGTCGCTCAGTTGCAGCAACACGTGTCCACGCTCACCGCCAACCAATTGCGGGTCGATGATCGCCGAGGGGAAACCCGCCTGTGGCCAGGTTTTCACCTCGTTGCCGTTCATGTCGATCAGGTGCGTCTGCTTGTCGGCGCCGCTGAAGATCACGTACTGATTGAACGCCTTGTCCGGGTCATAACGGGTAACACCCGTGGGGTAGACGCTGGGTGCGGCGAAGGCGCCGCTACTCAACACCGCGCCGGACAACAACAGCGGTAAAGCGCTTTTGATGGGCAACATGATGCAGCTCCTTGAAGGGTCAATCAGAAGTCGTAACGGCCAGTGACGCCGAGGGTCCGCGGTGTGCCGAGCAGGCCTTCATAGCCGCCATTGCCGCCGGTCCACAGGGTCGTGTAGTAGGTTTTGTCGAAGGCGTTTTTCAGCCACAGCGAGACGTCCCACTGGCCTTGATTGAAATCGCCGCGCAGGCCGGTGGAAAAGTTGACCACCGCATAGCTCGGGATCTGGCCGTAGTCGGAATCCTCGACCGTGCCGACGGCTTTCGAGCGGAACGCATAACTGGCGGTGACGTAGGGTTCGAAGCCGTTATCCAGATTCCATTTGTATTCGCCGTTGGCGTTGCCGATCCATTTCGAGGCACCGACCACTTGATGGCCGCTGAGATCGCAAGAGGCCGGAGCGCCTGGCGCCTGGCTGACTTCCGGCGGGCATGGCGCATCTTTATACGAGAGGTAGCTGACGTCGTTGTAGGAGCCGTTGAAGTTCAGGGTCAGGCCGCGCAGCGGGATCACCGTGCTCTCGAATTCGACACCGCGCGAGCGCACGGAACCGGCGTTGGTCAGGTACTGCACGCGGTTTTCGGCGTCGTAGGCGTTGGTCTGGTAGGCGTTGACCTGGGTCCAGAACACGTTGGCGTTGAGTTGCAGACGGTGATCCCACAGCGTGCTTTTGAAACCCAGCTCGGCGTTGTTGGCGCGCTCGGTGCCGATCAACAAAGAGTCGGCGCCGGCCACCGGAGCCGAGCCGACCGCAAGGTTGACCCCGCCGGATTTCTCGCCGTGGGACAGCGTTGCGTAGCCGAGCACATCGTCGGTGATCCGGTAGCTGAGGTTGAGCAGCCCGGACGGACTGGAGCTGTATTGATTCAAGTCGCCAGAGTCGTAAGCGCCGGCACGACCACGCCGCGCCGTTGCGGCAGCACCGGCGACAGTCGCACCGCCAACCGGAGCATTACGCGTGACCCAGGCGCTTTTTTCTTCATAGGTGCCGCGCACTCCGGCGGTGAAGTCCAGGCGCTCGGTGAGGTGCCAGGTGCCTTGGGCGAACAGTGCAAAGCTGTCGGTCTTGATGTGGCCGTTACCGACACTGGTGACGTTGGCTAGCGCACCGGCCGGCGTGCCGTTCCAGATATCCGCTTGCGGGCCGTAATAGGCGAAGGATTTGTTGTCCAGATTGTTGCCGAAGTAGTACGCACCTACGACGTAATCGAAGAACTCACCCTTCGGTGAGGCCAGGCGAAATTCCTGTGAATACTGTTTGTCTTCCACCGACACCCCGGCGTTATAGCTCGCCGGCACGTTGAGGCCGTCGTCGTTGCGCGGGGTGAAATTCCAGAAGCGGTAGGAGCTGATCGAGGTCAGGGTGAAGTCGCTCGGCAGCGTCCAGTTCGCTTCGACCGAGGTGCCGCCCTGATGCACGGTGACGTGCTGATCGTTATCCAGATTGACCTTACGGTGCGAGCCATTGACCAGCGTCGCGCCGGCGGCATTGGCTCGCGACTGGTAAAGATTGACGCCATTGATGGTCGGCCCGGTGCTGTACAGCACGCGGGTGCCGGCGCTGGAATCCTCTTCGTTGTAATCGCCGATCCAGCGCAGGTTGAAATCTTCGTTGGGCTTGAACAGCAACTGTGCACGGAAGCCGTCGCGCGAGCCGCCATTCAGATCATGGCCGTCGTATTCATTCTTGATGTCGCCATCGCTGCGGGTCCGATAGGCGGAAAAACGCCCGGCGAGTTGATCGTTGAGCGGCCCGGAAATCGTGCCCTTGGTCTGGAAGTAGCCTTCCTCGCCGACCGAGGTTTCAATGCTGCGTTCAGGTGTAAACGTCGGCGCACGGGTGCTGATGTTGATCACCCCGGCGGTGGTGTTTTTACCGAACAGTGTGCCCTGCGGGCCACGCAAAACTTCGAGCTGTTCGATGTCCATCAGATCGAACACCGCCATCCCCGGGCGCCCCAGGTAGACGTTGTCGATGTACAGGCCGACGCTGCCTTCCAGACCATCGCTGGCCGGGTTGTTGCCCAGGCCGCGAATCGACACGCTGGACTGGCGGGCGTGCATGTAGGCGACGTTGACGCTCGGCACCAGTTGCTGCAAATCCTGAATCCGGTAGACCCGTTGCGTCTCCAGATTCTGGCCGCTGACCACGCTCATTGGCGTTGGCACATCTTGCGAACTTTCTTCGCGGCGGCGGGTGGTGACCGTCACGGTTTCCAGTTGCGAACTGTTGGCCGCAGGCTTGCCGGCCGGCACCGGCGCCGGGGATTCGGATTCAACCGCGTAGCTGTGAGTCCAGCTGGCGCTCCCTGCCAGCAACAGGGCCAGAGGCAGGCGTTTGAGCCGTCGTGGGGTTAAGGGTGACGCGAGGTTCAACGGACTCATGGCGCGGCTCCTGGTCAAAAAACACACAGACATCGTCAGCGCTGCATATTCTTTTAAGTTATTTATTTATGGATTTACAAATATTTACTGCATAAGAGATTGCCTTTATAAGGAGTCGACGTAATGCATATCCAATGCATTTCCCGGATATTTTTTATGTGAAAAATGCATATCGACTTGCGCCAACTTCGTCACTTCATCGCCTTGGCTGACCAACGCAGCTTCGTCGCCGGCGCGCAGGCGGTGAACCTGTCGCAGTCGGCGTTCAGTCGCAGTATTCAGGCACTGGAACACAGCGTTGGCTGCCAGCTGGTTGATCGCGGGCGCAAGGAATTGCCGCCGACCAAGCAAGGCCAGGTGCTGCTCGAACATGCGCGGCGGCTGGTCAGCGGTGCGCAGCAAATGGCCAACGAGATCAGCCAGTTCAATGGCCTGGAGGCGGGAGAATTGCGCTTCGGTTGCGGCCCCGCGCCGGCAGCGGGATTGATTCCGCGTGCCATCGGCAGCTTCATTGGCCGATATCCAAAAGCGCGGGTGCAGTTCCAGGTCGATGACTGGCAGAGTCTGAGCAAGCGCCTGCTCAGCGAAGAGTTCGAATTCTTTGTCGCCGACACCCGACACTTTGAAGCCGATCCGGATTACCTGACGTACCGGTTACGCCCGCGCAAATGGCATTTCTGCTGCCGTGCGGGGCATCCACTGGCAGGTTTTGAGCGGGTTACCGCCGAACAACTGATGAGCTATCCGCTGGCGGTGAGCATTCGTCCGCCGAACCTGCGCAAAGTCATCGTCGACCTCAGCGGTCGCCCGGATTTCACGCCGAATGTGGAGTGTGAAAACAGTTCCAGCCTGTTGAGTGTGGTGCTGCGTTCGGATGCGATCGGGATCGTCGGCGCTTATTCCGATGCGTTGCATCAGGCCAAGGGTGATCTGCTGTGTTTGAAGATCGAAGGGTTGGCGGACGATCTGGAGGAGTTGTACACCCGCTACGGGATTGTCAGTCGGGCGGGGTATCGGTTGTCGCCGTTGGCTGAGGCGATGATTGAGCAGATCAAAGAGATTGATGCGGTGGATGAGGAGGTCTGTTCGCTGGAGAACTTCGCTGTTTGATCAACCGCTATCGCTGGCAAGCCAGCTCCCACAGGATGTGCGTCTGGCAGAAATAATGTGTTCAACCGGGACTTGTGGGAGCTGGCTTGCCAGCGATGGCGTCAGCACAGCCACCCATGCACTGACTGCATAAAACCCATTCCCCAAATGCACTTGCCGAACACCCCCATCGAAAGCGAAAACCCTCGCCTGTCTCTCTGACCGGTGAACCCCATGTCCCATCCTGAACAACCCGTGCGCAACGTGCTGTACATCATGTGCGATCAACTGCGCCGCGATTACCTGTCCTGCTACGGCCACCCCCATTTGCACACGCCGAACATCGATCGCCTGGCGGCAGCCGGTGTGCGTTTCAGCCGCGCTTACACCCAAGGCACGATCTGCGGACCGTCACGGATGTCGGCCTACACCGGACGCTACGTCAGCAGCCATCAAGTGGCATGGAACGCGGTGCCGTTGCCGCTGGAAGAACTGACCATCGGTGATTACCTGCGCCCTCACGGCATTCGTACCGCGCTGGTCGGCAAGACCCACGCCACGGCGAATGTCGATGCCTTGCAGCGTCTGGCCATCAACCCGGACAGCGAGCAGGCCGAAGTGCTCAACGAGGTCGGCTTCGAACCCTACTTCCGTCACGACGGCATCTTCCCCGACGACCCGCTGTTCGACGACAAACGCGAATCAGCGCCTTACACCCATTACCTGCGCGAACACGGTTTCGTCGGCCGCAACCCCTGGCACGACTGGGCCAACGCTGCCGAAGGCGAGCACGGTGAAATCCTCAGTGGCTGGCAAATGCGTCATGCGCATTTGCCAGCACGAATTCCCGAGCAACACTCAGAGACTGTCTACACTACAAATCGAGCCATCGACTTCATCACCGAGCAAGGTGAGAAATCCTGGTGTTTACACCTTTCGTATATCAAACCGCACTGGCCCTACATCGTACCGGCGCCATACCACGCCTTGTACAGTACGAAATCGATTCTCGAACCGGTCCGCGCGACGCCCTCCGAAGCCAGCAAACACCCCGTATACACTGCCTTTCGCCAGCATGAGGAAAGCCTCAACTTTTCCCGCGATTCAGTACGATTGAATGTAATCCCGACCTACATGGGCCTGATCAAGCAAGTGGATGATCAGTTGGGGCGACTTTTCGATTTTCTGCAGAGCAATGGCCGCTGGGATGACACGTTGATCGTGTTCACCAGCGATCACGGCGACTTCCTCGGCGATCACTGGCTGGGCGAGAAGGAGTTTTTGCTGGAGCAGGCGGTGGGCGTGCCACTGATCGTGCGCGACCCTCGGGCGGCGGCGGATGTCACTCGGGGAACGGTGGATGATCGGTTAGCCGAAACCATCGATGCGCTGCCGACGTTTCTTCAGGCACTGGGTTTGCCGGGGGCAGAACATCGGCTTGAAGGGCGTTCGTTGATCCCGCTTCTGCACGGTAAAAACCCAGACTGGCGCCGCTATGCGATCAGCGAATACGACTACGCCTTCCAGGCTCCGGCACGGGAGCGACTCGGACAATCGATCGACCGTTGCCGCATGACCATGGTGCGCAGCGAACGCTGGAAATACCTGGCGTATGACGGCTTCCGGCCGCAGCTGTTTGATCTGTTGAATGATCCGCAGGAGTTGCGTGATCTGGGTGATGACCCGGCGTATGCGGCGGTGCGCGAGGAGCATGCGGGGCATTTGTTCGAGTGGGTGCGCGGGTTGAAACGGCGGACCACGATCAGTCATCAGGAGATTGATTTACGGGGGCAGCGCTTTCGTTATGGAGAGCCGGAAGCCGAGAAGGTCGTTCAAATCGGTGTGTGGTAGTTAAAAGCATCGCTGGCAAGCCAGCTCCCACAGGATTTGTGTTTTACACATCCATTGTGTTCAACACTTTCCACTGTGGGAGCTGGCTTGCCAGCGATGGGGCCAGATCAGACGCCGCCAATATCAGGGCCTTTGATGATCTGGCTGCGCTGCCCTGACGCCCCCACCGGCACCTCACCTTTAAGCGTCACCCGGCGCACGATCCGATCCTGCGTGCCGTAGTCATCAATCGCGTAATGCTGCGTCGAACGGTTATCCCAGATCGCCACATCACCGGCCTTCCAGCGCCAGCGCACGGTGTTTTCCTGACGAATCACATGGCTCTGCAGCAACCCGAACAGGTGCGCCGAATCCGCTTGCGAGTAACCCTTGATGCGCTTGACGAAGTGCCCCAGCAACAAGCTCTTCTCACCACTGATCGGGTGTACGCGCACTACAGGATGCTCGGTTTCGTAAACGGTCGAAGTGAAGATCTTGCGATAGCGCTCAAGCTTCTCAGCCGAGACGTCAGGCTTGGCGCCGGCATAGTCGTATTCGTTGCTGTGCACGGCGACCAATTTGTCTGCCAGTTCACGCAGCTCGGTCGGCAGTTCGTTGTAGGCGGTCGCGGTGTTGGCCCACAGGGTGTCGCCACCGAAGGCCGGCGCCACCACCGAGCGCAGGATCGAGGCTTTCGGGTAGGCGTCGACGAAGGTCACGTCGGTGTGCCAGGAGTTGGCGCGCTGGCCTTCGGCACCGTCCAGTTCCAGCAGATAACGGGTGCCGTCACGCACCGGTACGGTCGGGTGCGCCACTGGCTCGCCAAGCAGATGGGCGAAGGCTTCCTGACGCTGATCGTCGAGCTGGGTTTGCTCACGGAAGAACACGACTTTGTACTGAATCAGTGCCTGTTGAATGGCTTCGACCGTGGCGGCGTCCAGCTCACCGGACAGGTGCACGCCACGGATCTCGGCGCCGATTCGGCCGGCCACCGGATGAATTTCCAGCGCGTGGACAGCGGGTTTTACAGCGAGTGCGGCATTGCTCATGGGTAGACCCTCATCGACTGCTTACGGTTGGACGGCAGCGAAACATCGCTCTATCTATATTCCATTTACATCTAATAGATATTCACATGCTTCGTTGACGGAATAAGAGCTTGCATTTAAAACCTCTAGCAACCCTCGTCGCAAATGCCTTCGAGCTATTTTTAGGATGCCGGAAAAGCATATGGATCTTCGCCAGTTGCGCTATTTCATCGCCCTCAACGAACACCGCAGTTTTGTCCGTGCGGCGGACGCGATGGGCATCACCCAACCGGCGTTCAGCCGCAGCATTCAAGGGCTGGAGCAAGAGTTCGGTTGCGTGCTGGTGGATCGCGGCAACAAGGATCTGCGCCCCACGCCCGAAGGCCAGGTGGTGCTGCAACACGCGCTCAGCCTGGTGCAGGGCGCGGCGCTGCTCAGCGCGGAAGTGACACAGATGACCAAGCTCGATGCCGGCGAGGTGCACTTCGGTTGTGGTCCGGCGCCGGCGGTGAAACTGGTGCCTGACGCGGTGGCGCAATTCATCAATGCGCACCCGAAAGTGCGCACCTGCTTTCAGGTGGATAACTGGGAAAAACTCAGCCGTGCGCTGAGTCGCGAAGAGATCGAATTTTTCATTGCCGACATCCGTCATTTCGAATCGGACCCGAACTTCCAGACCCAACCGCTGACGCCCAAGCGCGGGGTGTTTTTCTGCCGGCCGGGGCACCCGTTGCTGGCCAAGGAAAGCCTGTCGACCAACGACATGTTCGATTACCCGCTGGCGACCACATTGATCCCGCCGGGTATCCGCAAACTGCTGGCGAACCTCAGTGGCCGGATCGATTTCTCACCGACTATCGAGACCGAGCATTTTCCGGCACTGGTGAAGGTAGTGCTGCAATCGAATGCCATTGGCATCGGCACGGAAGAGGCGTTTTACGAGGACATTGCCCAGGGTTCGCTGGCGTTGTTGCACTGGCGCAATCTGCCGCAGAACCTCGAAAGCATGAATGCGCGCTGCGGGATTGTCAGTCGCACCGGGTTTCGCTTGTCGCCGGCAGCAAGAGCGATGATCGAGACGCTGGTGGCGGTGGATAAGCAAGAGATCAGCGTCGCTGTTTGAAGCGATCGTTCCCACGCTCTGCGTGGGAATGCAGCCCGGGATGCTCCGCGTCCCAAAGCGGACGCAGAGCGTCCATTGATGCGTTCCCACGCAGAGCGTGGGAACGATCAGCGTACGTTAGAGCTTGGCCGCTGCCAGCTCAGGCGCCACCCAATCGTTCACCTTGAACGGCTTGCGAATCAGCTTCTGCTGCGCCGCCAGATCCACCTTGTCCTGCAAACTGCCAAGGAACACCGGATCCAGCGTCGATGGGAATATCTCGCTCAACTTCTGATCTTTCAGATCCTCGGTGAGGATCACCGGTGGATAACTCGCCAGTCCCGAGACCAACTGCACGTACGCAGCCTTGTTGCTGTCCTGGGTCAGCCATTCCACGGCCTGCTCTTGTGCCTTGAGCAGTTTGCTCACGGCCTCCGGATGCGCATCGACAAACTTGCCACTGCCCACCAAAACCGACTGCACGCTGCCAGCACCGCCCAGATCCTTGGTGTTCAGCGGCAATTCAGCCAGGCCCTTGGTCTGCAAAGCGGCCAGGCCGGAGCTACCCCACGACGCATCGATCTGCCTGGCCGCCAGTGCGGCAGTCGCGCCGGTGAAGTCGAGGTTGATCACCTTCAGATCCTTCTCGCTCAAGCCCTGGCTGGCCAACGCCGCATCGAACGACAGCTGCGTCGCGGTGCCGCGAAAGATCGCCACGCGCTTGCCTTTGAGGTCCTGCAAAGTCTTGATCCCCGAGCCCGGCACGACGCCCAGGTACTGCTTCACCCCGCGGGCACTGGCGCTGAGCAGCCGCGTATCGAGGCCGTTGGACTTGCCGATGATCGCCGCCAGATCACCCAGATACGCCAGATCGACCTGACCATTGGCGAACGCCTCGTTGATCACCGGCCCGGCCCCTTTGAAGAAACTCCACTGAACCTTGATGCCCTGTTCGGCGAAGGCCTTTTCGAAGATCTGCTGATCGCGCAATACGTCGACCACGCCACCGCCGCTGTGCTGGGTGCCGGCGCTCAGGTCGGGCACGGCGATGCGAATTTCCTTGAGTTCGTCGGCATGCGCGGTGAAGGCCAACAGGCCCGCCAGAGCCGGGGCGGCGAACAGACTGAAAACGCGTTTGAAGGGAAGGTTCATGGGTGCAGCTCCTGATCACGACGGGCGTTGAGGAGCCGAAAGTAGGCCGAAGGAGCACCTGCGCTTAAATACTATAAATTCACATTTTTATATCTTTTAGAGCTAAGCAAGCAGTTATAGGGCTTGCAGCGGCGTATGCATTAACAGCATCGAAAATATTCTTCGAATGCATTGGATGCGTATGGGCCAGAAGCCTTAAATGGCGTGGCTTATCTCCAAATAGATCAATAAACGTATTATATATAACCGTTAGTTTTAAGCTAATACCGCTAAAGATCGCAGCCTTCGGCAGCTCCTACAGGGGTGAATTCACGGACGCGTCCCCCTGTGGGAGCTGCCGAAGGCTGCGATCTTTTGATCTTGATCGATCCAACCCGACAACGGAGGTCACCCATGGCCCGTGAATCCTTGCTCAACCTGCCGCTGGCGGCTCCGCCGCTCAAGCGTCAGCGCTCATGGCCAAGCCTGACCCAACGTGTACTTCCCTGGCTGCTGCCACTCAGCCTCTTCACCCTGTGGTGGCTGGCCGCGCGCAATCATTGGATGAGCGAACAAATCCTGCCGGCGCCGTCACTGGTGTGGAACAGCGCAGTCGAACTGTCTCAGGGCGAGTTGTGGAGCCACTTGTGGATCAGCCTGCAACGGTTGTTCTGGGGATTACTGGCAGGGATCAGCGCCGGGGCGATTCTGGGGGCGGCACTGGGTTTCAGTCGCCGCCTCGAACGCTTGATCTTCCCGACCTTCGCCGGCCTCGCGCAAGTACCGACGCTGGCGTGGATTCCGCTGTTCATGGTGTTTTTCGGTATCGGCGAAGTGTTGAAACTGGTGGTGCTGATCAAAGCCATTGTGGTTCCGGTGACTTTGCACACACTGGTTGGCGTACGCGATGCGCAACCGAAACTGCGTGAAGCAGCCGCCGTACTGCGCCTGCCGTCGCATTTGCTGATTCGTCGTCTGGTGTTGCCTGCCGCCCTCCCCGCATTCATGGCCGGTGTACGTCTGGCGCTGGCCGCCGGCTGGACGTCGCTGCTGGCCGTCGAACTGCTCGCCTCCAGCGAAGGCATCGGTTACCTGATGGTCTGGGCACGGCAGCTGTTCATGCTCGACATCGTTTTCGTCTGCATCGTGGTCATCGGTCTGATCGGCGTCACGATGGATCGCGGCATCGGGCTGCTGGATAAAAAACTGGTGCACTGGCCGCACCCGGCCACTGCGGAAATCCGCCGAGGCCCGCGCTATGAAGGCTGGCAACGGCTGCAACCGTGGCTGCTGCCGCTGGGCTTGTTGGCGCTGTGGCAAGTAGCAAACGATCAGCAGTGGGTCGACGCCAATATTCTGGTGAGCCCGCTGGCCGTGCTCAACACCACGTGGGACGGCTTGCTCGACGGAACGCTGATCACCGGCATGGCCCTGAGCCTTGGGCGCACCCTTGGTGGTTTGCTGCTGGGCGGCGGAATTGGCTTCGCCCTCGGCCTGCTGTTGGGGCTGTCGCACCTCAGCGAACGCCTGCTCGGCCCGACGCTTGCCGCTATCCGGCAGATCGCGATTTTCGCCTGGGTGCCGCTGCTCACCGCGTGGTTCGGTCTGGGCGAATTGGCCAAGTGGGTATTCGTCGCCCTCGCCGCGTTCTTTCCACTGTTTATCGCCACGCAGCGCAGCGTCGCCAACCTCTCGCCGCAACTCAACGAAGCCGCGCAAGTGCTGCGCCTGAGCCTCGGCCAGCGCTTGCGCCGACTGGTGCTGCCGGGTGCCGCACCGGGGATCTTCGCCGGGCTTCGCCTGAGCCTGATCTACGCCTGGCTCGGCACCATCGGCGCCGAATATTTCATGCCGTCCAACGGCGGCATCGGCAGCCAGATGATCGGCGCCCAGCAACTGCTGCGCATGGACCTGATCATGGCCGGCATGCTCCTCGTCGGCCTGACCGGCGCCCTGCTCAACCTTATTGGCCAACGCCTGGAAATCCGCGCCACCCGCTGGAGACACGCATGAACGCACCGATTGTCAGCTTCAACCACGTAGGCAAATCCTTCGACGTCGACGGTTTCGAACTGGAGGCGATTCGCGAATTCAACCTGGACATCGCCGAGGGTGAATTCGTCGCCATTGTCGGCTCCAGCGGCTGTGGTAAATCCACGCTGTTGCGCTTGCTGGTAGGCCTCGATACGCAGTTTCGCGGGCAGATCCGCGTGGATGGCAAAGCCGTCAGCGGCATCGGTGGCGAACGCGGCATCGTCTTTCAGGAGCACCGCTTGTTTCCATGGCTGACCGTGGCCGACAACATCGGCCTCGGCCTGGTCAATGAGCCGCTGAGCGCCGCAGACAAGCAACGACGCATCAACGACTTCATTGATCTGGTCGGCCTGCGCGATTTCACCCGCGCCTATCCTCACCAGCTCTCCGGCGGCATGGCGCAACGGGTGGCAATCGCTCGCGGCCTGGTCGCCAGCCCGCGGATTCTGCTGCTCGACGAGCCTTTCGGTGCGCTCGATGCGCTGACCCGTCAGCAGATGCAGGACGAGCTGTTGGCGATCCGTGCCCGCGCGAAAATCACCACGATCCTTGTCACCCACGATGTCGAAGAAGCGATTTTTCTGGCCGACCGCGTGGTGGTGATGGAGCCGCGTCCGGGGCGCATCAAGCAAGTGGTCGACATTGCCCTGGCGCATCCGCGTCAGCGCAGCAGTTTCGACTTCCATCAGTTGCGTGAAGAACTGCTGCACGAACTGACCAGTGACGACCATTACCAACCGAGCGTACCGGTGCAGATCCGCGATCTGCCGCTGTCGTTCATTGCCTGCTGAGAGGAGCTTTCGATGCCGCAACGCCCCAATTTTCTGGTGATCCTGGCCGACGATCTCGGCTTCTCCGACATCGGTGCCTTCGGCGGCGAAATCGCCACGCCGCACCTCGATGCACTGGCCAGCAACGGCCTGCGCCTGACCGATTTCCACACCGCACCGACGTGCTCGCCGACCCGCTCGATGCTGCTGACCGGCACCGATCATCACATTGCCGGCATCGGCACCATGGCCGAAACGCTGACGCCGGAGCTGATCGGCAAACCGGGTTACGAGGGTTATCTGAATGACCGCGTCGTCGCTCTCCCCGAGCTGCTGCGCGAGGCCGGTTATCAGACGTTGATGAGCGGCAAATGGCACCTCGGCCTGACCGCCGAACTGGCGCCCCATGCGCGGGGTTTCGAGCGCTCGTTCTCGCTGCTGCCAGGCGCGGCCAACCATTACGGTTTCGAGCCGACTTACGATGAGCAAACCCCCGGCCTGCTGAAATCCACGCCGGCGCTGTACATCGAGGACGACACGTTCATCGACGAATTGCCCAAGGATTTCTACTCGTCCGACGCCTTCGGCGACAAGCTGCTGCAGTACCTGAAGGAGCGCGACCAGACCCGGCCGTTCTTCGCTTATCTGCCGTTTTCCGCACCGCACTGGCCGTTGCAGGCACCGGCCGACATCGTTGAAAAATACCGTGGCCGCTACGATGCAGGCCCGGAAGTCTTGCGCCTCGAACGACTGGAAAAACTCAAGGCACTGGGGCTGATCGAAGCGGACGTCGAACCCCACCCGCTGGTCCAGCTGACCGCGCAATGGGATGCACTGAGCCCTGAGCAAAAGCAGATTTCCGCGCGGGCGATGGAAGTCTACGCAGCGATGGTCGAGCGCATGGACTGGAACATCGGTCGGGTCGTCGATTACTTGCGCCAGCAAGGCCAACTGGATAACACCTTCATCCTGTTCATGTCCGACAACGGAGCCGAGGGCGCGCTGCTTGAAGCGTTCCCGAAATTTGGTCCGGAGCTGGTGGCGTATCTGAGCCAGCACTACGACAACAGCCTCGACAACATCGGCCGGGCCAACTCCTACGTCTGGTACGGGCCGAACTGGGCGCAGGTGGCGACAGCGCCATCGCGGTTGTTCAAGGCGTTCACCACCGAAGGCGGCATTCGCGTGCCGGCGCTGCTGCACTATCCGCAACTCTCGCTCAAAGGGCAGATCAGTCACGGTTTCGGCACGGTGATGGACATCACCCCGACAATTCTTGATCTGGCCGGCGTGCGTCATCCGGGCAAGCAGTGGCACGGCAAACCGGTGGCGCCGTTGCGCGGTAAATCGTGGCTGGGCTTTTTGTCCGGCGAGACGGCGCAGGTGCATGACGAGCACACAGTGACGGGTTGGGAGTTGTTCGGGCGCCGGGCGATTCGCCAGGGCTCGTGGAAAGCGGTGTGGATCCCCGGGCCGGTGGGGCCGGCGACCTGGCAGCTTTATGATCTGGCCAGTGATCCGGGGGAGATTCATGATCTGGCGTTGAGTCAGCCTGACAGGCTCAGCACTTTGATCGGGCACTGGCAGCAGTATGTCGAGGAGACCGGGGTGATTTTGAGTGCTTCGCCGTTTCAGCCGGATTGAGGTTGCCTGAGATATCGCTATCGCTGGCAAGCCAGCTCTCACAAGGTTCAATGTCGTTCACAAATCCTTTGAATGACACTGAAACCTGTGGGAGCTGGCTTGCCAGCGATGAGGACCTGAACTCACCTATCAAGCCCGGGCAGTACGCACCTCTTCCTGCACCAGTTCATTCTTGCGAACAAACCGGTTAGCCCGCCCAAACGTGCCGAAATCATTGAACCGCACGCCCATCTCGCGCATCACCTTATGCGCCACTGGCACGGTCAGCTGGCGAATATAAAACGGCTCCTTGACCACAAAATGATGAATCCCGTGGCTGCTGCCAAAGTTGAAGCAGAACGCCTGCAACGGCCACAGCCACCACGGATTCAGCACCTGGCATTGCTGCAGCACATTGCCTGGCTCAACGTCACCGTAGTAATGCATGTTCGAACTGATGAAATGCAGGCAAAACGTGCGCAATACGTTCGGGCCGATGATCACCACGGCGGCGATATCGATCACCTGCATCACCGACAACGTGGTCGCCGACCATTCAATCGGTGTCCCCAGCAAGTACGCGATGCCGTTCGCCGCATGGAAACCGAGAAACACATACCAAGCCCCCCAATGCACCAGCGCCAGCGGCGCGTAGACCTTGAGCGTGCGTTTGATGATGCTGAACTTGTGTGCCCAGGTCTTCGCCCGAAGCATGCGAATGAACGCCGACATCACGTTGTCGCCAACCATCAGCAGCCGCGCAAAACCCCACGGCTCGCCGTTGGTAATTGCGCGTTCTTCCATGTCAGTCTCGGTGCCTGAGACTTTGTGATGATTGAGGTGCAGATGCCGGCGAATCCACGGGTTGATCGTGCTCGGCCGCGCCAGCCACACCAGGCCCATCATCAGGCTGTGCGGCACACGCTGCTTGCGGAAATACATGCTGTGGATCAGGTCGTGCTCCAGCTCATGGGTGAGCGAAGCGAAAAACGCATTGAGCAGCAGGCACACCCACCAGGCCATGTGGCCGCTGATGTACAGCGCCGCCGAGCCGATCATGCCAGCCAGGGCAAAGGCCAGAATCCCCGCGCCGAGGGCGTCCTGATGCTTGAGAAGCGGGTAGCGCTCGCGCAATTCGACGCCTTTGGCCAGCACCACTTCGCGAATATGCGCTGATCGCTGGGCAGCATTGTGTCGCTGGGGACTTGCAGAAGTACGGTCCATGCTTCCATCCTCTGGGTATTGATGTTCGCATCCTGCCCTGCAAGGGTTCGAATCGCGGTAGCCGAGTACGCCAACCTGTTGACCGGAAGCGCCAATCAGCATGAAGGAACCGACCTCCCTCGCCAGCTGGACCCGTGCCTTGCGCAAGCAACTCGACGCGCTGGGGCTGGACAGCACTGCCCTGTGCCAACAGGCCGGGCTCGACCCGGACTTGATGGACGATCCCAACGCGCGCTATCCGCTGTCCGGCACCACCCGCTTGTGGGCGCTTGCGGTGGAGTCCAGTGGTGATCCGGCCATCGGTCTGCGGGTGTCGCGGTTTGTCAGCCCGACCACGTTTCACGCGCTCGGCTATGCCCTGGTAGCCAGTGGCAGCCTGCGCGAAGTGTTCGAACGTATCGTGCGCTATCACCCGGTGGTCAGCGATGCGCTGGAACTGGACCTGAGCCGTGGCGATGACCGTTATCTGTTCCGTCTGAAAATTCCGTCAGGCAATCCCGCTCCCGCCTTCGAAGCCATCGACGCCTTCGCTGCAATCTACGTGCGCACCTGTCGCAATCGCCTCGGCCGTGATTACGCGCCACTGGCGGTTTACCTGCGCCGCCCTGAACCGAGCGACGCGCACCAATGGCATAAAGTCTTCCGCGCGCCGGTGCATTTCGCCGCCGTTGAAGATCGTCTGGAATTCGCCCTCGCCGACTTCGACAGCCACCTCGACGACGCCAACCCTGAACTCGCTGAACACAACGAAGCGGTGCTCAAGCGCACCATGGCCCAGCTCAAACCGTTGACCTGGGAGCGCAAGGTGCGCGACGCCATCGAAGAACAACTGCCGGAAGGCGAACCCAGCGCCGAGCGCATTGCCCAGGCCTTGCACCTGAGCCTGCGCAGCCTGCAACGGCATCTGGCCGATGAAGGTTGTCGCTTCGACACGCTGCTCAACGAAAGCCGTGAGAACCTCGCGCTGCTGCATCTGCGTGATCCGCACTGTTCATTGAGTGAAGTCAGTTACCTGCTGGGCTTTGCCGACACCAGCAGCTTCAGCCGCGCGTTCAAGCGCTGGACGGGGATGACGCCGGGGCAGTTTCGCGATCAGTTGCGCTGACTGATCCGGAATTTTCACCGGTTCAACTGGCCTCTTCGCGGGCAAGCCCGCTCCCACAGGGTTTGGGGTGCACAGAAATCCGTGTCACACCTTGACCACTGTGGGAGCGGGCTTGCCCGCGAAGTTGGCAGTCAGTCCACCATAAATCCCAGCTCAAACACCGTGCCCGAGGCATCACTGCTGACCCGCACCTGCCCGCCATGCAAGTGCATGATCGACTGCACGATTGCCAGTCCCAGGCCTCCGGAGTCCCCGGGTTCAGCGCGGGCCGGATCGACGCGGTAGAAGCGGTCGAACAATTTGCCCAGATGCTCGGGCGCGATGGCCGGGCCATGGTTGTGAATCTGCAACCAGCACACGCCTGCCTCATCGTGCCGGCGCAGGCTGATCGAGGTGCCGGGGTCAGCGTGGCGCACGGCGTTGGCCAGCAGATTGCCGAGGGCGCGTTGCAGCAGTTGCTGATCGGCGCGGAGTTCGCCGTGCAAATGGTTTTCCAGCCGCAGATCGCGGTCGTCGGCCAAGGCTTCGAAGTAATCGCACAGTTCGCTGCCAACGCTTTGCAGCTCCAGCGTTTGCAGGTTGAGCGCTCGCTCGGCCTGTTCGGCACGGGCGAGGAACATCAGGTTTTCCGCCATGCGCTTTAGCCGTTCGAACTCTTCCATGTTCGAGGCCAGCACTTCCTGATATTCCGCCGTGCTGCGCGGGTGGTTCAGCGCCTGACCGTTGCTGGCGAGCAAGGTGTGCAGCGGCGTGCGGATCTCGTGGGCGAGGTCGGCGGAGAACTGCGACAAGCGCTGCACACTGTCGTCCAGACGCGCCAGCATGCCGTTGAGCGCTTGCACCGGTTCGAGCAGTTCTGCCGGGGTGCCGGCGGCGGGCAAACGCTGATCGAGACTGCGCAGGTCGATGCCGCGCACGGCTTCGCTCAATTGCCTTAGCGGTTGCAGACCACGGCGCAGCAATACCAGCCCCAAGGCAAATGCCAATATCGCGCCGAGCCCGACCGAGAGGTACAAACGCAGGCGATAACTGCTGAGCATCTGCTCACGCTCGCTCAGCACTTTGCCGGCGATCACGGTCAGCGGTTCGCCGTTCGGTCCCTGCGCTTCACCGGACAACAGCGCCAGTTCTGCACCGTCCGCCGCTTGCCAGCTCAGCACATCGCGGCGCTGCGGCGTTTGCTCGCGCGGGATCGCCTTCAACGTCGGCAAATCGCGCTGGCGCGGGTTGATGCCGATCACACTCGAACCATCGGCCCGACGCACCAGCAGCAGGCTGTCGAGATTGCCGAGCATGTTCTGGTACAGCCGTGGCCGCGCCTGCAAGGCATCAAGGCTGTCGCTGTCGGCGAGCAAGGCGCGCACCTGCTCCAGTCGCCCAAGCAGGGCCATGTCGTCGCGATAAGCGATTTCGGCGGCGAGCGAGCGGTAGAGAAATACACCAATCGCGCTCAGGACCAAGGCGCAGACCAGTGCGAACGCCAGCGCCAGGCGCCAGGCGATCGACCTAGAGCGCATCGTCCGGCGCTTCCAGTTGATAGCCGACACCGCGCACGGTGTGGATCAGTTTCGGCATGTACGGATCATCGACCTTCGAGCGCAAGCGGCGCACCGCGACTTCGACCATGTTGGTGTCACTGTCGAAATTCAGGTTCCACACTTGCGAGGCGATCAGCGTGCGCGACAACACTTCGCCCTGACGACTGGCGAGCAGGTGCAACAGGGCGAACTCCTTGTTGGTCAGCGATATACGCTGGCCACCGCGACTGACGCGACGGCGCAGCACATCGATTTCCAGATCGGCAATGTTGTACGACTCGGCCTCGCGCATCGGCCCGCGTCGCAACAGCGTGCGCACCCGCGCGAGCAATTCGGCGAAGGCGAAAGGTTTGAGCAAATAGTCGTCGGCACCCAGCTCGAGGCCGCGCACGCGGTCTTCGATGGCGTCTTTGGCGGTCAGGAACAAAACCGGCGTAGCACCGCGCTGGCGGATCAGTTGCAGCAATTGCCAGCCATTGAGGCCCGGCAGCATCACATCGAGGATGATCAGGTCGTATTCCTGCTGCTCAATGAAATAGCGCCCATCGAGGCCGTTGAGTGCCACATCCACGGCAAATCCGGACTCGCCCAGGCCCTTGGCAAGGAAATTGGCGGTTTTGGCTTCATCTTCTACGACCAGCAAACGCATGGCACACCTCGATTGATCAGGCACACAGGCTAGGCGCCTTCGGCGACGTTGCCCATTACAAACTTGTAATCCGGCTGACGAGATTCTGACGAAGTGGCGCCGCTAAGGTGGCGTCCTTCGCTTTTGGAGCCTGCCCCATGACCGTCAAATACCTTCTGGCCAGCTTGGCCATCGGCCTGAGCACCAGCGTTTTCGCCAGCCCCGAACTGCCGCGTCACGCCGATCTTGATCTGAAAACCGCCCGCCTGCTGGCCGATACGGCCATGAATAACTGCACTGGCACCGTGTCGGTACTCGACCGCGGCGGCAACCTGTTGGTGACCCTGCGCGGCGACGGTGTCGGCCCGCACAACACCGCTGCCAGTCAACGCAAGGCCTATACCGCGCTGTCGACGAAGACCCCGACCCGATTGTTCGCCGAGCGCGCCCGCAGCAACCCGGAAACCGCCAACCTCAACACCCTCGACGAGTTGCTGTTGCTCGGCGGCGGCATTCCGCTGTTCGCCGGCAACGAGTTGGTCGGCGCCATGGGCGTGGCCGGCTCCGGCGGCGGTGAGCAAGATGAAAACTGTGCGATCACGGCTGCCGAGAAAACCGGTCTGGCCACCACCCGTTCCCAATAAGGAGATTCATCATGACGCCATTGCGCATGACCCTCGCCGCGCTCGGCCTGAGCGCTTTCTCAAGCCTGGCACTGGCCGCCGGCAACCCGCTGAGCGTACACGTGCTCAATCTGGAAAACGGCCTGCCTTCGCCTGGCATTAACGTGACACTGGAAAAGCACGTCGGCCAGAACTGGCAGCCGTTGGCTCAAGGCACCACCAATGAACAAGGACGCATCGCCGAACTGTTCCCGGCCAAACAGCCTTTTGAGGCGGGTGAGTATCGAGTGGTGTTCAAGACCGGTGAGTATTTCAACAAGATCAAGCACGACACGTTCTTCCCGGAAATCCCGGTGATTTTTGAAGTGAAGCAGACCGACCAGCATTACCACATCCCGCTGCTGCTCAGCCCTTACGGTTTCTCGACTTATCGCGGTTCGTAAGCCCCCACACAAATCCTCTGTAGGAGTGAGCCTGCTCGCGATAGCAATCTGTAAGTCAGGCAATGGGTGACTGATACACCGCTATCGCGAGCAGGCTCACTCCTACAGGTTCTGTGCTATGACTCAGATGTCATGGAGAACCGAAAACCTGTGGGAGCCTGGCTTGCCAGCGATGGCGTCCGTTCAGCAGACATTGATTTCGGCTGATGCACCGCTATCGCTGGCAAGCCAGCTCCCACAGGTTCGTGGTGTCTGGATTGGGTGTTTTTATCTTAGATTGTGGCCAAGGTGCGCAATCGCGTGGCATCGAGGATCTCGATCTCGCCGTACCCCAAGCCAATGATCCCCTGCCCCTGCAAGTCCTTGAGAATCTGGTTGGTGGTCTGCCGTGACAGCGACAGCATCGACGCCAATTGTTCCTGCGGCAGTTGCAGCACCCGACGGGGCGGATCGAGTTCGCCGTAGCCTTCGGCGATCATCAGCAAGCGATGGGCCAGACGTGCCGGGGCTGGCAGCAGGCTCAGTTGTTCGAGATTGATAAACGTCAAGCGCAGCTTGTGGCTCATCAACAGCGCCAGATGCCGCCAGTACAGCGGGTGTTCATCGAGCAGTTTCAGCAATGTCGCCTGCGGGATATTCAACAGCGTGCAAGGCCCCACGGCATAGGCGTCATGGGTGCGCGGCTGGCCGTCGAACAGGCAGATTTCGCCAAACCAGTGCGGCGCTTCGACCAGACTCAGCAGCGCTTCCTTGCCCTGCTCGCTCACCGCGCCAATACGCATGGCGCCATCGAGCACCGCGTACAGGCCGCACGGTGGATCGCCACGCTGAAACAGCCGCTGCCCCGCCGTCAGCCGCCGCTCCCGGGCCGCCGCCAGCAGACTATCCTGAAAGGACGCAGGCAAATGACTGAACCACTGGCCGGTCAGCAGCCGTGAACGCTTATCCATGAACACTCCTAATTGTCGCCTGCCTGACAGAGCGAACGCTGAACCCGGGGCATGCTGCGATCACCCTACAGGAGGAACAACAATGAAAAGCCTCGTCGATCATCTGAGTCAATACGCCGCCTACCACCGCGACCCACGCAACATCGCCAGCCACTTTATCGGCATTCCGCTGATTGTGGTGGCGGTCGCGGTGCTGTTGTCGCGTCCCGAATGGGCGTTGGGGGGTTTGTGGATATCCCCGGCCGTGGTGCTGGCGCTGGCCTCGGCATGGTTTTACCTGCGCCTGGAAGTGAAGCTGGGCGTGTTGATGACCGTGCTGATGGGCTTGTCGGTCTGGGCCGGGCATGTGCTGGCGCAGCAAAGCACCCTGGTCTGGCTGAGCAGTGGCCTGGCGATGTTCGTGATCGGTTGGGTGATCCAGTTTGTCGGGCATCACTACGAGGGGCGCAAACCGGCGTTTGTCGATGACGTGAGCGGCTTGATCGTCGGGCCGTTGTTTGTGGTGGCCGAGTTGGCGTTCCTGCTCGGGATGCGCCATGAGTTGAAAGAGCAGATCGAGGCGCGGGCGGGAGTGGTGCGGGTCAATCCGAATCGCAAAGCGGCGGCTTAGGCCGCTTAAAAGATCGCAGCCTGCGGCAGCTCCGACATCCGCTCGTTCCCACGCTCTGCGTGGGAACGCCGCCATGGACGCTCTGCGTCCACTGTGACGCGGAGCGTCACGGGATGCATTCCCACGCAGAGCGTGGGAACGATCAGTTAAAGGTTGGCGACTTTCTGCCAGACCTTCGGCTTGAAGAACAGCGTTTCGCCCTTCGCCAAGCCGATCAGGCTGTCGTGGTCTTTCACCACTTCGGCTTCGATCAGATCGGTCTGCCCTTCTACCTTCAACGTCACCCGCGTGGTCGCGCCCAACGGGCGGATATCACGCACTTCAGCGGCATGGTGATCTTCCAGCTCATGCTTGGACAACGACACTTCGTGCGGACGGAACAGCACGTGGTTGTCGTCGCTGAGCAGCAAGCGGTTGGAGTCGCCGAGGAAGTGATAAACGAAATCGCTGGCGGGGTTTTCGTAGACGTCGCCCGGTGAGCCGATCTGTTCGATCACGCCTTTGTTCATCACCACGATGCGGTCGGCGACTTCCATCGCTTCTTCCTGGTCGTGGGTCACGAACACCGACGTCAGGTTGATGTCTTCGTGCAGACGAGCGAGCCAACGGCGCAGCTCTTTGCGCACCTTGGCGTCGAGGGCGCCGAACGGCTCGTCGAGCAGCAGCACTTTCGGCTCGACCGCCAGGGCTCGGGCCAGCGCAATACGCTGACGCTGACCGCCGGACAACTGCTCCGGGTAGCGATCCGACAGCCAGTCCAGTTGCACCATGTTCAGCAGCTCATGCACCTTGGTCGCGATCTGGCTTTCGCTCGGGCGCTGGTTTTTCGGTTTCATGCGCAGGCCGAACGCGACGTTGTCGAACACCGTCATATGCCGGAACAGCGCGTAGTGCTGGAACACGAAACCGACGTTGCGATCACGCACGTCGTGGCCGGAAACGTCTTCACCGTGAAAGACGATGTTGCCCTGATCCGGGGTTTCCAGACCGGCAATAATCCGCAGCAAGGTGGTTTTGCCGCAGCCGGACGGGCCGAGCAGCGCCACCAGCTCACCGCTGTGGATGTCCAGGCTGATGTTGTCCAGCGCCTTGAACGCGTTGAAATTCTTGCTGACGTTACGCACTTCGATCGACATGAATTATTCCTCCGCGGCGCTGGCGCGCAGGCGGTTGATACGGTTTTCGCTCCACTGCTTGAGCAGCAGGATGAAGAGCGCCAGGATCAGCAACAGGCTCGCCACAGCGAACGCGGCCACGTGGTTGTATTCGTTGTAGAGGATCTCGACGTGCAGCGGCAAGGTGTTGGTCACCCCGCGAATGTGCCCGGAGACCACCGACACCGCACCGAATTCACCCATGGCCCGCGCAGTACACAACACCACGCCATAGATCAGGCCCCACTTGATGTTGGGTACGGTCACGTGCCAGAACATCTGCCAGCCGTTGGCGCCGAGCAAGCGTGCGGCTTCCTCTTCCTGCGTGCCTTGTTCCTGCATCAGAGGAATCAGCTCGCGGGCCACGAACGGCACGGTAACGAAAATCGTCGCCAGCACGATGCCCGGCAGGGCAAAAACGATCTGGATGTCGTGATCCTGCAACCACGGCCCGAACAGGCCTTGAGCACCGAACATCAACACATAGACCAGACCGGCGATCACCGGCGATACCGAGAACGGCAGGTCGATCAGCGTCACCAGCATGCTCTTACCGCGGAATGAATACTTGCTCACGCACCACGCAGCGCTGACGCCGAACACCAGGTTCAGCGGTACCGAAATCAGCACGGCGAACACCGTGAGTTTCAGCGCCGACAGGGCGTCCGGTTCAAAGATCGCCGTGAAGAATGCGCCGAGGCC
This sequence comes from Pseudomonas sp. Seg1, assembly GCF_018326005.1. Lineage (NCBI taxonomy): Bacteria > Pseudomonadati > Pseudomonadota > Gammaproteobacteria > Pseudomonadales > Pseudomonadaceae > Pseudomonas > Pseudomonas sp. Seg1. Next base: position 241,243 of record NZ_AP021903.1, on the reverse strand, counting down.
ATTCTTCAAGCCTTGCGACACGACGATGAACAGCGGCAGCAGCAGAAACAGGAAAAAGATCAGCCAGCCAAGACCGATCAGGACTCTGCGCGAAGTCGCACTGCCACGGCGCGCAGCGTTGGCCGAAGAGGCGGCCGCAATAGACGATTGGGACATGGTTCGCGCCTCCTTATGGGGTTTCGATGCGCCGCTGCAGCAAGTTGATCAGCAGCAACAGGACGAAGGAAACCACCAGCATCAGCACGCCGATGGCGGTAGCGCCGGTGTAATCGTACTGGTCGAGTTTGACCATGATCAGCAGCGGCAGGATCTCGGTTTTCATCGGCATGTTGCCGGCGATGAAAATCACCGAACCGTACTCGCCGACGCCACGGGCAAAAGCCAGGGCGAAACCGGTCAGCCAGGCGGGCAACAGCGCCGGCACCAGAATGTGGCGGAACACTTGCAGCGGTTTGGCACCGAGGCACGCGGCGGCTTCTTCGACTTCACGGGGAATGTCGGCCAGCACCGGTTGCACCGTGCGCACCACGAACGGCAGGGTCACGAAGGTCAGCGCGAGGGTGATGCCCAGCGGCGTGTAGGCAATCTTGAAACCGAGGTCGGCGGCAAACTGCCCGACCAGACCGGTCGGCGTGTACAGCGCGGTCAGGGCAATGCCGGCGACGGCCGTCGGCAGCGCGAACGGCAGGTCGATCATCGCGTCGATGACCTTGCGCCCCGGGAACGTGTAGCGCACCAGCACCCACGCCAACAACGTACCGATAATGCCGTTGATGATCGCCGCACACAGCGCGGTGCCGAAGCTCAGCTTCAATGCGGCCAATACGCGCGGTGCGGAGATGATCGTCCAGAACTGTTCCCAGGTGAGTTGGGCGGCGTGGACGAACATCGCCGCCAGCGGGATTAGCACAATCAGGCTGAGGTACACCAAGGTGTAACCCAGCGTCAGCCCGAAGCCGGGTATGACGGGGGAGATACGACGCGACATAAAAGTCCTTGGTTAAAAAGCATTCCGCTGAACGCATCAATGTGGGAGCAAGCCCTGTGGTGAGGGGATTTATCCCCGATCGACTGCGAAGCAGTCGCAAAACCATTAAATGCGGTCTAACTGATCAACCGTAATCTTTGATTTCGGGGCTGCTTCGCAACCCATCGGGGATAAATCCCCTCACCACAAAAACTCACTCCCACATCTCAAGTGCCTGAACTTCAGGCTCATTGTGATTCAGATTACTGCGCCTGATAAATCTGGTCGAACACGCCACCGTCGTTGAAGAACTTCGGTTGCGCGGTTTTCCAGCCGCCGAAGTCCTTGTCGATGGTCACCAGGTCCAGTTTCGGGAACTGCTGGGCGTACTTCGCCGCCACGTCCTTGTCACGCGGGCGGTAGAAGTTCTTCGCGGCAATTTCCTGACCGGCCGGGCTGTACAGGTGCTTGAGGTAGGCTTCGGCGATCTGCTCGTTGCCCTTCTTCTCGGCGTTCTTGTCGACCACGGCCACTGGCGGCTCGGCGAGGATCGACAGCGACGGCACGACGATGTCGAACTTGTCGGCGCCGCCATCTTCTTTCAACGCCAGAAACGCTTCGTTTTCCCAAGCCAGCAACACATCGCCCTGACCGTTGTTGACGAAAGTGATGGTCGAGCCACGAGCGCCGGTGTCCAGCACAGGTACGTGTTTAAACAGGGTCTGCACGTACTCTTTGGCTTTCTCTTCACTGCCGCCGTTGGCTTTCAGGCCGTAGGCCCAGGCGGCGAGGAAGTTCCAGCGCGCACCGCCGGAGGTTTTCGGGTTCGGCGTGATCACCGAGACGTCGTTCTTGACCAGATCGCCCCAGTCCTTGATGCCTTTCGGGTTGCCCTTGCGCACCAGGAACACGATGGTCGAAGTGTACGGGGTGCTGGCGTCCGGCAGACGCTTCTGCCAGTCGGCTGGCAGGGTCTTGCCGAGTTTGGCGATTTCGTCGATGTCGCCGGCCAGCGCCAGGGTCACGACGTCGGCGCGCAGGCCGTCGATCACAGCGCGGCCCTGTTTACCGGAACCGCCGTGGGATTGCTGGATTTTCACAGTGTCGCCGGCATGATCCTTCTGCCAGAACTTGATGAATTCGGCGTTGTAGTCCTGATACAGCTCGCGCGTCGGGTCATACGACACGTTGAGCAGTTCGTAATCCTTGGCAACCGCGGAACCGGCAAACACAGCGCTGGCCAGCGCGGCCAAAGCGTAACGGCGAATCGACGACATGGTGAAAGCTCCTGGAATTCTTGGTGGTGGCTTTTTCTTATGTACTGCTGGAATCGGGTTGCCCGCTGGTAAAAGATCGCAGCCTTCGGCAGCTCCTGCGCACAGCCCCCTGCAGGAGCTGCCGCAGGCTGCGATCTTTCAGCCCGGTTGTTTGCCGGGTTGCTGCAAACGGAATTTCTCTTTGCGTTCGATCTGGACGACTTGCGCGTTGTGCACAGTGATCTCCACCGCGCCGAAACGCAGATCGCGCAGGGCGCTCTGGATTTCACGCAAGATGGTGCTTTCGTCCTGACCGTCAACGCTGCGAAGGGATGCGCTCATGGTGCTGCTCCTTTGAATGGGATATGCCTGGCAGTGGGCGGCACTGCGTTCGGCGTGGGAGCAATATAAGAGAGGCGCGGATATTCTTAAAAAGACTATTTAAGAATGTTTATATAACTAGAAAACATTATCTGGCGGAGCAAGGGTTTGCGCGTATCCGGGGCCGACAGATAACCCTGTGATGAGGGGATTTATCCCCGATGGACTGCGTAGCAGTCCCGTTTTTTTGGGGCCGCTGCGCGCGCCATCGGGGATAAATCCCCTCACCACAGGTTTTGTGTCAGCCATAACAGGACTTGTTAACCGATAACAGGTGCTTTCGCCCAATCAATCTCCATCGCCGGAACCGGCCGCCCAAACCAGTACCCCTGCCCCAGATCACATTCCTGCTGCAGCAGAAACGCCGCCTGCTCACCCTGCTCGATCCCCTCGGCATGCACCTGCATGCCCATGCTCCGGGCCAGCGCGATGATCACCCGGACAATCGCCGCGTCATCCTCGTCCCACGGCAACCCGGCAACAAAGCCCTGATCGATCTTCAGTTTCTGCACCGGCAGACGCTTGAGCCGCAGCAACGACGAGTACCCCGTACCAAAATCATCAATCGCCAGGCGAATGCCCAATTCACGCAAACGATGCATCTGCTCCAGCGCCACTTCCGGGTCGTCCATCACCGCGCTTTCGGTGACTTCCAGTTCCAGACAGGCCGGATCCAGCCCGGTGTCGCGCAGCACCTGCGCGACCTGCTGATACAGCTCGCGTCGGGCAAACAGTCGCGACGACACGTTCACCGCGACAAACGACAGCACCACACCGTCCAGTTGCCATTGGCACATCTGCCGGCAAGCCTGCTGCATCACCCAGGCGTCGATTTCGGCAATCAACCCGGTGCGCTCGGCGATTGGAATGAACTCGGCCGGCGACACCAGCCCGCGCTGCGGATGCTGCCAGCGCACCAATGCTTCGACGCCGATCAGGCGACTGGTCTGCAGATCGTGGACCGGTTGGTAATAGACCCGCAGTTCCTGCTGTTCCAGGGCCCGGCGCAGCTCGAAGGCGATTTCCACCCGTTGCTGGGCGTGGGCGGTCAGTTCTTCGGTGTACAGCGCGTACCCATTACGTCCGCTGCCCTTGGCCTTGAACAGCGCCGCGTCAGCATTACGCAATAACTGATCGGCGCTCAGCGCGTCGCTGGGGAACAGGCTGATGCCGATGCTGGCGTTGATGAACAGCTCGTGGCCATCAAAGCAGAACGGCTCCTTGAGCGCGTCGAGAATGCGCTGGGCCAGCGCCGCCGCCTGGCCGGGCTGTGGACAACTTTCCGCCAGCACGGCGAATTCGTCGCCGCCCAGGCGCGCCAATGTGATGCCCGGCCCGAACAACGCCTGCAAACGCGCGGCCACCGCTTTGAGCAGGCGGTCGCCGACGTTATGCCCGAGGCTGTCGTTGATCATCTTGAAGTGGTCCAGATCGAGCAACAGCAGCGCACAACCGCGCTTATGGATTTGCGCCGACGCCAGCGCCTGCTCGGCACGGTCACCGAACAACAGGCGATTGGGCAGATCGGTCAGCGGATCGTGGTGGGCGAGGTGCTTGAGTTCATGTTCGGAATGCTTGATCGCGCTGATGTCGGAAAACACCGCCACGTAATGGCTGAGCCGGCCCTGATCATCATGAATGACGCGGATGGTTTGCCACTGTGGATAAATTTCGCCGCTTTTACGCCGGTTCCAGATTTCGCCACTCCATTCGCCCAAGGATTCCAGCGTAGTGAACATCGCCTGATAGAAGCTCGGCGGATGATGGCCGGACTTGAACAAGCTCGGTTGCTGGCCGAGCACTTCTTCGCGCTGATAACCGGTGATCTCGATGAACGCGCGATTGACGTGAACGATCAGCCCATGATGGTTGGTGACCAGCACCCCTTCACGGGTGCAATCGAACACGGCGGCCGCTTGGCGCAGGCGCTCACGGTCGGCATGACGCTCGCGCAATCGCGCACCGATCCCGAGAAACTCACACAGCCGCGCCCGCGCCAGAAAGATCAGCCCGGCGCTGACAGCGGCGAATACATAACCGTTGATCAGTTGCCATCGCGCAATATCGGCGGAGTTATCGAAGAAACTGTTTAATAAATGATCAGTGCCCAGCAGCCACACGGCGGCAAGCACAAGATAGAGCAGCGCTGCACGCAAGGCATCGCGATAAGTGGCAGACATTCGGCTGTCCATGTCCCTACAAAAAGGTTGGAATTATAGGTCAAGAAACATCCAGCGACTCTTATCTGAAAGGGCGACTGGTTTTATCTGTGTGCTTGGTGATAATGCAACGGCTGTTTTTATCTTTATCGAGGGCCCTATAGCCTATGTGGTACGAAGGTTTTCTTGGCTTGTCGGCCTGGTCACTGGTCGCAGTCACCCTGCTGATGACCCACGTGACAATTGTCGCCGTCACGGTCTATCTGCACCGTTACTCGGCCCATCGCTCGCTGGAGCTGAATGCCGGCCTTAAGCACTTTTTCCGCTTCTGGCTGTGGCTGACCACGGCGCAGAACACTCGCGAGTGGACCGCCATCCACCGTAAACACCACGCCAAATGCGAAACCGAAGATGACCCGCACAGCCCGGTCATCAAGGGTTTGTCCACCGTACTGCGTACCGGTGCCGAGCTGTACCGCGCCGAAGCCCAGAACCCGGAAACCCTGCGCATCTACGGCAAGAACTGCCCGGAAGACTGGATCGAGCGCAACGTCTACAGCCGCTACCCGCTGCTGGGCGTGGCGATCATGGGCGTCATCGACCTGCTGCTGTTCGGCACCATCGGCATCACCATCTGGGCGATCCAGATGATGTGGATCCCGGTGTGGGCTGCCGGCGTGATCAACGGTCTCGGTCATGCGGTCGGCTATCGCAATTTCGAGTGCCGCGACGCGGCGACCAATCTGGTGCCGTGGGGCATCCTGATCGGTGGCGAAGAATTGCACAACAACCATCACACCTACCCTAACTCGGCCAAGCTGTCGGTGAAGAAGTGGGAGTTCGACCTCGGTTGGGCGTGGATCAAAGTCTTCAGCTTCCTGCGTCTGGCCAAGGTGCAGCGTGTTGCGCCGATTGCTCACCGTGTCGAAGGCAAAGGCAATCTGGACATGGACACGGCGATGGCGATCCTCAACAACCGCTTCCAGATCATGGCCCAGTACCGCAAGCTGGTGATCGGGCCGCTGGTCAAGCAGGAACTGGCCAAGGTCGATCATTCGGTGCGCCACCAGTTTCACCGGGCCAAACGCCTGTTGTCGCGGGAAACCAGCCTGCTGGAGGATCGGCACCACGCACGCATCCAGAACATCCTCGAGCACAGCCAGGCGCTGAAGGTCATTTACGAAAAACGCCTGGCCCTGCAGCAGATCTGGGTCAAGACCAGCGCCAATGGCCACGACATGCTCGCCGCCATCAAGGAATGGGTACACGAGGCCGAGGCCAGCGGCATCCAGTCCCTGCGCGAATTTGCCGATCAGCTGAAAACCTACTCGCTGCGCCCCGCCGCAGCCTGATTGTGTTGAATGAATCCCCTGTGGCGAGGGGATTTATCCCCGATCGGCAGCGTAGCTAGCGCAATTTTGACGACGCGTTCTCATTGTTGAAACGCGTCGCCACTACCGCCCGGCAGAACCCCTCTGCCGCTGGGAACTTCGCTTCCATTCCCCTATCTCAAAGACACTTCGCCATCCCGGCGGGCTGTACTGTGGCCGTTGTCGAATTGCGGCACGCCCTTTGAGAACTGTGCCGATGGTCAACAACAATCAAAAAGACTCATCCCTCCCGCAATGGCCCGAGGCCGCGCAAACCCTGATGGCGCTGATGCACGCCCAAGGCGAAGTGGCGCGGTTGAGCGAACGTGAACAACTGTTCAGCTCGCTGCTGGTCAGCGTCAACGCCGTACTCTGGGCTTTCAACTGGGAAACCCGTCAGGTGCTCTACGTCAGTCCTGCCTATGAGCGGATTTTCGGTCGCTCTGCAGGCCTTTTATTGGCCGACTCCAACCAGTGGCGCGACAGCATCTACCCTGACGATCTGGATTACGCCGAACGCAGCCTCGCCGAAGTCCTGCACACCGGGGCCGTCGAAAATCGTGAATACCGCATCATCGCCGCTGACGGCCAGGTGCGCTGGCTCAGCGATAAATGCTTCATCAATCGTCAGGACGAACCCGGGCAACCGGTGATCATTGTCGGCATTGCCGAGGACATCACCGACAAAAAGCAGATGGAAAACGAACTGCAGCGTCTGGCCACCACCGACGTATTAACGCAAAGCAGCAATCGTCGGCACTTTTTCGAATGCGCCAATCGCGAGTTTGAAGAGGCGCGTCTGCAGGGTGCACCACTGGCTTTCCTGCTGCTGGATATCGATGATTTCAAAGTGATCAACGACAGCTACGGTCATCCCATGGGCGACTCCGTGCTGCAACAGATCGCCGAGTGCGGGCGCAGTTCGTTACGCCGGGGTGATCTGTTCGGGCGAATTGGCGGTGAAGAGTTTGCCGCAGTATTTCCGGGCTGTGCGCCGGACATGGCCATGCAGGTAGCCGAGCGACTGCAACAGGAGATTCAGCGTTTGAGCTTCAGCCATGAAGGCCAGACGTTCGGCATTACTGTCAGCCAGGGTCTGGCCCGTCTCAGCGAAGGCGACGAAAGCCTCGACAGTCTGTTCGCCCGCGCGGATGCGGCGATGTATGAGGCCAAACGACAGGGCAAGAACCGCGTTATCTCTGCATAACCTTTATTCAAATGATCCACAAAACCTGTGGGAGCTGGCTTGCCAGCGATGAGGCCAGCACATTCAGCAATGATGTGTCTGCGCCTACGCCATCGCTGGCAAGTCGAATCGTCGCACGAGTTATTTGCGCATCCGCATCAACTCCGGCAATCCGATCTTCAGCAACCGCGCCGTGCGGCTCTTCGCCAGTTCTTCAACACCGTCATGCTCGGTCAGACGCGCCAACTGCGCAGCCATGTTCATCACCAGCGCCTCACGGGAATACACCCCGCCGCCAAGCTGATAGACCGAGGCAATCAACTCGCGCAGTTCCAGCGGCAACCGCCAGCGAGTGCGCAGGGCCGAACCATAAGCGGCGCCAAACTCGGCCAACGCTTCACCGACCTCCTCCAGCTCATCCAGCGCTCCACCGGCCTGCTGCCACTCCTGCAAACAACGCAGCAATGCCAGATCACCCAACCGATGCAGCATGCCTGCGCAGTAGCAGCGCTCCTGATCCAGATCCAACAGGCGCGCCAGCGTACGGGCGTATTCGGCCGTATGCAGCGACAGCCCCCAATATCGCTCGGCGTAATCCGCCAGGCACGGGTCACTGAGTCTGGCGCTGCGCTTGAGCGCCAGCCCCAGAATCAGATTCATGCTCTGCCCGGTGCCGAGTCGATGCAGTGCCTGCGCGAGCGTTTGAACCGCGGCGCCATGGTGCTGTGCCGCACTGTTGGCCGCTGCGATCAGTACTGCCGTGATTTGTGGATCGGTTTTGATCTCATCTTCCAGCAGCTTCAGATCGAGGCCATTGGGATTGAGGCTGCGTTTGACCGCCAACTGCACATCGGTCATCAACGGTGCGCCATCAGCCTGCTCACGGCGCCGCTCAAGAAAGACTGACAAGGTCATGCCCGGCGCCAATGCCGGGATCTCACAGAACACTTCTTCCCCGGCATTGAGCAATAAACCCTGCAAACGCTCGGTCAGACTTTCCATGTTCAGCGGTTTGGTCAGATACGCCGTGGGCGCCAGCGGTATGGCTTCGCGCACGCTGGCGCTGTCGTTGCGGCTGCTCATCAGAATGAAGGGCAGCGGCGGATTGCGTTTACGCTGACGCACGCTGCGCAAAACACTCAAGCCATCGATACCGGGCAATTCCCAGTCGACGATGGCCAGGTCATAAGGGACTTCGCTGAGCATCGACATTGCTTGCTGGCCATCGGCACACAGGTCCAGCCGCGCATCGCAACGTACGTTCAGCAGCACTTGTTTGAGCAAATCGCGAGACCATGGATCGGCCTCGGCAATCAGCACTCGGGGTACGGCGGGTAAATCAACGGCAGTCATGCGCGCTCTCCCTTGCAATGCCTGAACCTTAGCCAATGCTGGCCTTTCGATACAGCGCTAAAGCGCTCGATGTGTTTCAAGGGGCATAAAAAAACCCGCCGAAGCGGGTTTTTTGTCGATCAAGTCACATCGCTCAGAGCCTTACAGCTCCGAGAAGCACTCTTCGATGATCGCCAGACCTTTGTCCAGTTGCTCATCCGGCGAGGTCAGCGGTACGAGTACGCGCAGCACGTTGCCGTAAGTGCCGCAGGACAGCAGGATCAGACCCTTGTCGCGAGCCTTGGCCACCACGGACGCCACTGCAGCCGCGTTCGGCTTGTGGCTGTCGCCGTTTTCGAACAGCTCAACAGCGATCATGGCGCCCAGGGCGCGGACTTCACCGATGACCGGGTACTTGGCCTGAATGGCTTTCAGGCCAGTGACCAGACGCTCACCGACAGACTTGCAGCGATCCAGCAGTTTTTCTTCTTCGAACACTTCCATCACTGCCAGGGCAGCGGCGCAAGCGATCGGGCTACCGGCGTAGGTGCCGCCGAGGCCGCCTGGCGCGATGGCGTCCATGTATTCGGCCTTGCCGCAAACACCGGCCAACGGGAAGCCGCCAGCGATGGATTTGGCGAAGGTGGTCAGGTCGGCAGCAACGCCCATCTGTTCCATGGCGAAGAAAGTACCGGTACGGCCAGCGCCGGTCTGTACTTCGTCAGCGATCAGCAGAATGCCGTGCTGGTCGCACAACGCGCGCAGCCGCTTCATGAATTCTTTCGGCGCGACGTAGAAACCACCTTCACCCTGTACCGGCTCGATGATGATCGCAGCGATGTCTTTCGGCTCGGCGTCGTTCTTGAAGATGCGTTCGATGGAAGCGATCGAGTCGTCGATGCTCACGCCGTGCAGTTCGTTCGGGTACAGCGCGCGGAAGATGCCGCCTGGCATCAGGCCCATGCCGGCCGAGTAAGGCACGACTTTACCGGTCAGACCCAGGGTCATCATGGTGCGACCGTGGTATGCGCCGGTGAAAGCAATCACGCCAGCACGGCCAGTGGCGGCACGGGCGATTTTCACGGCGTTTTCCACGGCTTCGGAACCGGTGGTGACCAGCAGGGTTTTCTTGGCGAAATCACCAGGCACCTTGGCGTTGATCTTTTCGCACAGCTCAACGTACGGCTCGTAGGCCAGTACCTGGAAGCAGGTGTGGGTCAGCTTGTTCAGCTGTTCGGTCACGGCAGCAATGATTTTCGGGTGCACGTGGCCGGTGTTCAGCACAGCGATACCGCCGGCGAAGTCGATGAATTCACGACCTTCAACGTCAGTCACGGTAGCGTTCTTTGCCGACTCGGCGAAGATCGGGTGAATCTGGCCAACACCACGTGGAACAGCTGCGGTACGGCGGGCCATCAGTTCAGCGTTAGTCTTGCTCATTACAGTCCTCATTCACCGCTCATCGGGCGGCGTGGTTCAAGGATTAAGCGGGAGGAATCGGCGGTGGCAGCATGCGATGATCGACTGCCACGGCGTTCCCGGCCGCAGAGAAAATTCCGGTTTGAAACGACGCAAAGGGACAGCGCTCTCGTGCCCTTTGCGTTTACAGCGATCCCTTTCCCGGCTTAGATGCCCAGGCAGAGGTATTTGATTTCCAGATAATCTTCGATGCCGTACTTGGAGCCTTCACGGCCCAGGCCCGAGGCCTTGATGCCGCCGAACGGCGCGACTTCGTTGGAGATCAGCCCGGTGTTGACGCCGACCATGCCGTATTCCAGCGCTTCCGCTACACGGAACACACGACCAAGGTCACGAGCATAGAAGTACGAGGCCAGACCGAACTCGGTGTCGTTGGACATCGCGATCACTTCGGCTTCGTCTTTGAAGCGGAACAGTGGCGCCAGCGGACCGAAGGTTTCTTCCTTGGCCACGGCTGCGTTCTTGGGCACGTTGGTGAGGATGGTCGGCTCGAAGAAGTTGCCTTCCATTGGCTTGCCACCGGCCAGTACGGTTGCGCCTTTGGCTACGGCGTCAGCGATGTGCTCTTGCACCTTGGCCACGGCTTTTTCGTCGATCAGCGGGCCAGTGGTGGTGCCGTCTTCCAGACCGTTGCCGATCTTCAGCTTGGCCACAGCCACTTTCAGCTTCTCGGCGAATGCGTCGTAAACCGAATCCTGAATGTACAGACGGTTGGCGCAGACACAGGTCTGGCCGTTGTTGCGATACTTGGAAATGATCGCGCCTTCGACGGCCTTATCCAGGTCCGCGTCGTCGAACACGATGAACGGCGCGTTGCCGCCCAGTTCCAGCGAGACTTTCTTGATGTCCTTGGCGCATTCCGACATCAGCTGACGGCCGATTTCGGTGGAGCCAGTGAAGGACAGCTTGCGCACGATCGGGTTGCTGGTCAGCTCGCTGCCGATATCGCCAGCGCTGCCGGACACCACGCTGAACACGCCGGCAGGAATGCCGGCACGCTGAGCCAGTTCGGCCAGGGCGAAAGCGGAGAATGGAGTTTGCGAAGCAGGCTTGAGCACCATGGTGCAACCGGCAGCCAGCGCTGGGCCAGCCTTACGGGTGATCATCGCGGCAGGGAAGTTCCACGGGGTGATCGCTGCGGTTACGCCGATAGGCTGCTTGATCACGATCAGGCGCTTGTCCGGCTGATGGCCCGGAATCACGTCACCGTAGATGCGCTTGGCTTCTTCGGCGAACCATTCGATGAACGAGGCGGCGTAAACGATTTCGCCCTTGGCTTCGGCCAGCGGCTTGCCCTGCTCGAGGGTCATCAGGCGCGCGAGGTCGTCCTGGTTCTCGATCATCAGTTCGAACCAGCGACGCAGCTTGCCTGCACGTTCCTTGGCGGTCAGTGCACGCCAGGCCGGCAGCGCCTTGTCGGCGGCTTCAATGGCACGGCGGGTTTCGGCAGCGCCCATTTTCGGCACGGTGCCGAGGATTTCGCCGGTGGCCGGGTTGTTGACCTTGATCGTCTGACCGTTGTCCGCATCGACCCAAGCGCCATCAATGAAGGCTTGCTGGCGGAACAACAGGGTGTCTTTAAGCTGCATGTCGGCTTTCCTTAACAGCACCGCGGCCTGCGCGGAGCAAATTATGATTGTAGAAAGGCGCCTCGCAAGGCTGCCGTCAGGGAAATCTGTGAGCGGGTGAGGCGCATTGATCGTGCTCGACTCGAAACACCTGCGCTTCAACACCCGATCAACGAGCGTTTGAAATCTCAAACGGATCGTAGGAGCAAAGGGGTTAAAGGACAATAGGGCGTTCGAAAAAAAGAACAAAAACGCCGCGTTTGTGGAAATTTTCAGATCAACGCGCAAAAAGCATCCGCCGCAGCGAAACCATAGATCAGCCCCGCGAAAGCGCCAAGCGAGGGTTTTGCAGGACGTTACAGCTTTATGGAATGCAGGCACTCAAACCGAAACGCGCACTGACAAAACCCGCCGAAACCCAGCATGGACGCCCCGAGCCGACCTAGGTATGATGTCGCCCGCTGCACCAGTAGCTCAGCTGGATAGAGTACTGCCCTCCGAAGGCAGGGGTCGTGGGTTCGAATCCCGCCTGGTGCACCATTGATTTAAACGAGAAAGCCCCGGACTGTGATGGTCCGGGGCTTTTTTGTGGGCAATGAACTTATGAAAAAATCGAGTCTGGAAACAAAATTTCACGACAATTGGGTTCATTAGGTCAGCGGTTTTCGCCACACTATGCAGCCTCCCCCGAGTCCTTTCCAAACAATTTATAGACTCGCCAGAACTGGTCGCGGAATAACTCAATGACTGATCAGAACGACACAGACTATCCTGCCGCCCCTCAAGGAGAGCTTTTGCTTTTTCAAAGCTCCGACGGCCAGGTCCGCCTGGAATGTCGATTCGGGTCCGAAACGCTTTGGCTATCGCAGTCCATGATTTGCGAACTGTACGGTAAGGCCAAGGCTACTATCAGCGAACATATAAGCCATATTTTTGCCGAGGGCGAGTTGACGGAGGATTCAGTTGTTCGGTTTTACCGAACAACTGCCGCCGACAACAAACCTTACAACGTCAAGTATTTCAGCCTGCCCTTGATTATCGCGGTGGGATACCGTGTCCGCTCCAAACGAGGAACCCAATTCCGTCAATGGGCCACGCAATTACTTCAAGGGTACCTGATTAAAGGCTTCGTCATGGACGACGAGCGATTGAGAAACCCTCCCGTAGGGCACTCACAGGTACCTGACTACTTTGATGAGCTGCTTGAGCGCATCCGAGATATTCGAGCCAGCGAGAGGCGGGTTTATTTGAGGGTGAAGGATATCTTCGCGATGGCGGCCGATTATGTGCCATCCAACAAGGACACGACTGCGTTCTTTCAGATCATCCAAAATAAACTTCATTTCGCCAGCACCGGCTTGACTGCCGCTGAGTTAATAGCACAGCGCGTTGACGCCTCAAAAGCGCATATGGGTCTAACCAACTTCAAGGGAGATGAAGTGCGTAAAAGCGATGTCACAATCGCTAAAAACTATCTCACTCAAGAGGAGATCAATGCTCTTAATCGTATCGTTACGATGTGGCTGGATTTCGCAGAAGATCAAGCATTGATGCGCAAGCAGATTTTCCTGCGTGACTGGCAGGAGAAACTGAACCAATTTTTGGAATTCAACAGCCGCCAGATTTTGCAGGGATCGGGACACACCAGTAATCAAGCAGCAGAAGAAAAAGCCCGAGCTGAATATGAGATCTATGCCGAACGGCGCAGAGCTTTGAAAGAAACAGAGGGCGAACGGTCCGCCATTGAGGCACTTCGCGGCATTTCAAGAAAGAGTCGGCCCTGACCCCGCAGCCTTGGATCAGGCAACTACGCGCTGGACCCGCACCTGAAGCTCATTTACTCCGTCGTCCAATCAAACTCATCGTAATCCTCATCCTCGTCTTCTTCCCCCTCAACCTCCTCCTCAAAGACGTCCTCTTCCTCAAGCACATCCTCTTCCGGCTGATTCAGCAGAAACTCCTTACGCGCTTCGGTAATCGCGCGGCGCATCTCTTCGCCCTTTTGCGGGCAATTGAGGAGTTGGGCGATGCGGTCGATTTTTGGTGCCACGGTGTTCTCCAGCGATTCAGCTATGACCCGATAGTGCGCGTTTTTGCGGGGCAATGCCAAATGGCTGGGCGAACAGGGCGGTCAGTTCTTCTGGATTTGTTCGAGCCGGGCGTCGAGGTCGGCGTTCGGGTAGCGTTTGTGCAGGTTGTTGAACAGACTGTCGGCGGCTTGTGATTGGCCAGACTCACGCAGACGCAGGACTTCGCGCAGTTGTGCGTCGAGGCCGTTGGCCGGGGCAGCGGCGCGTTTGCTGAATTGGGCTTCGTCGACGAGGATGGCTTCGCTCTGCATCGGCGCGGTCATGTCCACCCTCGGCGGGGGTCCGGAGAAGGTGCCCGCAGGGGCGGCGAATGCTTCCGTTGCTTGTTCGCGGGCCACCGGGGCCGCGGGTCTGGCGGCAGGGGCAAAGTCGAATTGCGGCTGCGGTTCGGGCGCGCGTTGCACCAGCGACAGCATCAGGGCGACGCCAACCAGGCTGGCGAACGCGACTTGCCAGCGCGGTTTGCGGCAGGCGTCGAGCCAGCGTTGCCAAAGGCTTGGCTTCGGTGTTGGCGCTGCACGGTGAGCTGCCTTGAGAATGCGCGCGTCGAGGTGCGCGGGCGGTTCGTCGTGGTGTTGCTCGCGATAGTGCTTGAGCAGTTGTTCTTCGGGTGTCTGGCGGGCGTCGTTCATGTCAGTACCTCCTCGGCCAGCAGCCGACGCAGTTTTTGCTGGGCGTAGCGCAAGCGGCTCTTGACCGTTTCCAGCGGTGTTTCGGTAAGGCTGGCGATTTGTGCCAGGTCGAGGTCGCCGTGGGCGCGCAGCAGGAACACCTCGCGCTGGTCGGCGGGCAGGGTTTGCAGGGCGTTTTCCAGACGCAGGCTGTCGCGGCTGAGGTTGAGCAATTCTGCAGGATCGGTCGACTCATCGCTGACAGCGTGGACCTGTTCATCGTAACTGTCGTGCAGTGGCTGTTGGGCGCCGTGCTTGCGCCAGTGATCGATCAGGCGATTGCGGGCAATCTGGAACAGCCACGTACGAAAGGTCGCCCGTCCCTGTGGCTGACTGGCGCTGCGGATCAGGCTCAGCCAGGTCTCCTGAAAGACCTCATCGGTAAGCTCCGGTTTACCGCTCAAACCGAGCAGAAATCGATACAGGCCCTGACGATGACGGGCGTACAAGATCTCGAACGCCGCGCCGTCGCCCTCGCGGTAACGCGCCAGCAACGTTTCATCGCTGCTGGCGGTCGGGCTGTCTGGTGAAGCAAACAGCTGATTGATGAAGCTTTTCAGACGACTCACTTATTCAACCCGTCGCTCAGTGGGCAGCGTATTCGATGCGGTTGTGTTGCGCAGGCTCTGCGCCAATTCGACCAGTTGCACAAACTCGTTACGCAGGCCAAAACGGTCATCGCCTCGTGCGCCACGGGCCAACGCTTCGGTGTC
This sequence comes from Pseudomonas sp. Seg1, assembly GCF_018326005.1. Taxonomy (NCBI): domain Bacteria; kingdom Pseudomonadati; phylum Pseudomonadota; class Gammaproteobacteria; order Pseudomonadales; family Pseudomonadaceae; genus Pseudomonas; species Pseudomonas sp. Seg1. Next base: position 226,071 of record NZ_AP021903.1, on the reverse strand, counting down.
TTTCAGGCTGAAATCTCCGGTATAGCGGCCGTCCTTGAGTTGCTGGGAAAACGCGGCGACGGCGGCGGCAAAGCGCAGGTCCTCGCTGGCCGGTGCGACTTGATTGGCAATCGGCCGCTCGATCAGCAGACTTTTCCCACCTTCGGGCTGTTGATATCGCACACGCAGCATTGCCAATTCCCCGTTCTTTTCGGAAACAGCCTTGTCGGATTGACCGTAACGCAGCGGCTCCAGCCAGCCCTTCTCCCCCGCCGGAACAATTTCGTACAACGCGGTCACCGTGTGTCCTGCACCGATTTCGCCAGCATCGACTTTGTCATTGCTGAAGTCCTCACGTTTCAAGGCACGGTTCTCGTAGCCGAGCAGACGATATTCACTGACCTGCGCCGGGTTGAATTCCACCTGCAATTTGACGTTTTTTGCCACCACGGCGAGGGTCGAGCCAAGTTGATCCACCAGTACCTTGCGTGCCTCGCGCAGGTTGTCGATGTAGGCGTAGTTGCCGTCGCCGGCATCGGCCAATTGTTCCATCAAGTGTTCATTGTAGTTATCCACACCAAAACCCAGGGTGGTCAGGGAAATTCCAGTTTTGCGTTTATCCACAGCCATTTGCTTGAGGCTGTCGAAGTCGCTGACGCCGACGTTGAAGTCGCCGTCGGTGGCCAGCAGGATGCGGTTGATGCCTTTGGCGATAAAAGCCTGTTGCGCCATTTGATAAGCCAGTTCGATACCGGAGGCGCCAGCGGTCGAGCCGCCTGCGGTCAATTGCTCAATGGCTGTACGAATTTTCGCTTTTTCCCGTCCGGACGTCGGCTCCAGTACCACTCTCGATTCGCCGGCATACACCACCAGCGATACGCGATCCTGCTCGCGCAATTGATCGACGAGCAATTTCAGCGTGCTTTTGACCAGTGGCAGGCCTTCGCGACGATCCATCGAGCCTGACACGTCCACCAGAAAAACCAGATTCGCCGGGGCCAGTTCGGCCACCGCGCGGTCGGACGCCTTGATGCCGATGCGCAACAATCGTGTGTGCGGGTTCCACGGCGAAGCTGCCAGTTCGGTGGTCACGCCAAACGGTGAGCCATCGCTGGGCAGTGCGTAATCGTAGGGAAAGTAATTGACCATTTCCTCCAGCCGCACCGCCCCTTCCGGCGGCAGGCGCCCCTGATTGAGCAAGCGGCGGACGTTGGCGTAAGCGCCCGTGTCGACGTCAGCGCTGAAGGTTGAAACCGGAGTGTCGGCGACGCTGTGGATCGGGTTGTCGGCAAGCGTTTGATATTGCTCACGCGGCTCGTCGCGATAGCCCTGTGGATAACTTTCCCCGGCAGGCATCGCCGCGAAGCTGGCAATGGGCATCGGACGCGCGCTGCGCTTGGCCATCGCGGCATCGGCGAGGATCACCTCATGTTGCACCAAGGCTGCAGGCTGAGCTGGCGCAGCAGCCGATTCAGGATTGGAAGAAACGCCGCAACCGGCGACGGCCAGCAACACACCGACCGCTACAGGTCGCAGAGAAGGCAGAGGAAGGGACATGGGGCTGACCTCGGGATGAAAGTGATCATTCATCCACTGAGACGGGCAGCCCTTTCAGTTCGGGTTAAACGCCGCTAAAAAATTTTTTCAGCGGTGATAACGCCGCACTACGCTGCTGTTGCGCAGCACATGACCCTTGATTTTTTCCATCAGCTCGGCGCGAGTCAGACCGGCAGGCAAGGCGTCCGGTGCGAGATCCAGAGCGTAAATCTGAATGATGTAGTGGTGAGCGCTGTCGCCAACCGGAGGGCACGGCCCCATGTAATGGGTGTTGCCCTTGCTGTTCGTGCCGCCGACGCCTTCGAATGCGGATTTGGCGCCGACACCCGCCGCGATCTGGTGAGTCGTGGCTTTGATGCCGTAATGAATCCAGTGATCGACGCCCAGGCCTTTCTGGCCGTCCGGGTCGTGCATGACGATCGCGTAGCTCAGGGTGCCGGCAGGCCCGGCGCTCCAACTCAAGGCCGGCGACTGGTTCTTGCCGCCGCAACCTGCCGCATCGCTTGCCGCCGCCGAGGTGAACAGGCGATTGTCCGAGACACCAGGGATGTCGAGGGTGAAGCGCTCCTGGGCCGCCTGCGCCGGAAACTGCACGCAAAGGGCAACGGCAACGGCCGCCAGCCAAGGGTTGAGAGAGGTCAATCGGGTCATTCCGGGAGCACCTTGTGCAGTGAGGCCGTGGTCGGCCTGCAAACTATAGCTGTACCGTTCGTGCCGTGGCAGTAGCAAATGGCTGAACCTCGCACTGCCGCGCAAACTCGTATGAGAAATGCCCGCGAGGAAGCCGAATATGTCCCTGCACCGTGTCGCCTGTTTCGCTGATGTCCCTGAAGACCGTGGTCTGGAAGTGAAAATCGGCGACTGCAAAATTGTTCTGCTGCGCGCCGCCGGCGAATTACGCGCGTTTCAGGGTGAATGCCCACACGCCGGCGCGCCTTTGGCTGACGGTGCGTTGTGCAACGGGCGCCTGATTTGTCCATGGCACAAGGCTGTTTTTCGCGTGGAAGACGGCGCTCTATGCGAACCGCCCGCCCTCGATAGCCTCAAGCGCTACCCACTGGAGCTGCGCGGCGAAGACATCTGGGTGGATGATCAACCGCTGCCGGATCCACACACGCCGCCAGCAGACGATGCGCGCACATTCGTGATTGTCGGCGCCGGAGCGGCGGGCACCGCGTGTGCAGCGGCGCTGCGGGAAAAGGGTTTCGGCGGACGCATTGTGCTGATCGATCACGAACCCGAGGCCGGTTACGACCGCACGGTACTGAGCAAGTTTGTCCTCGCCGGAGAAATGCCCTCCAAAGAAATCCCATCGCTGCGCGATGACGACTTTTACCGCGAACAGCACATCAATCGGGTTTCAGGCGAAGTCGTTGCGCTCGATGCCGAGGGAAAAACCGTTCATTTAAAAGATGGCCGCACACTGCATTACAGCGCCGCCGTGCTGGCGACTGGCGGCGTCCCCAACCCGTTGCCGTTGCCCGGGGCTGACCTGCCAAACGTGTTCGTTCTGCGCTCAAAGGCCCAGGCCGAGCAGATCATCAACGCCGCCCAGCCCGATCAACGCGCAGTGATCATCGGCGACAGCTTCATCGCCCTCGAATGTGCCTCGGCACTGCGTCAGTTTGGCCTCGACGTCACGATACTCGCCCGCCATGCAGTGCCTTTCGCGGCTCAATTCAGCGAAGCCGTGGGCAAGGCGATCCGCACGCTGCATGAAAAAAACGGCGTGAAATTCATTACCGAGCACGAGGCGACAGAGATCATCGGTGACGGCAAAGTCGAGGCGGTGTTGCTGGACAATGGATTGCGCCTTTCAGCCGATCTGGTCCTTGCAGGCATCGGCGTACACCCGGCCACCGAGGCTTTTGCCTCGTTACCCCGGGAGCAAGACCTGTCGTTGCGCGTCGATGGCGGCATGCGCGTGACCGAAGGTCTGTGGGCGATTGGCGACATCGCCACGTTCCCGCTGAACGGCCAGCCCCAACGCATCGAACACTGGCGTCTGGCCCAGCAACACGCACGGATCGCGGCGGCCAATATGCTCGGTGGCGAGGAGCATTACCTCGATGTGCCGTATTTCTGGACCTGGCATTTCGGCAAGAATTACGACTACCTCGGCCATGCCGAACAATGGGATGAAGTGGAATTTCTCGGCGAGCCCGAACAGCCGCCCTTCATCGGTCTGTTCGGTCGTAACGGCATCGTTGTTGCCGCCGTAGCGTGCGAGAAAGAAAGAGCGATGGCGCTGCTGGCTGAACGCATGAAACAGCCTCTGCCAATGGAAGAAGCCTGGACACTGATCCACATCTGACCACCGATCTTGATCGTTCCCACGCTGAGCATGGAAACGATCAAAGCCGGGTCAGAGGTTCGCGATTGTCGTCATCCTCGGCGTGCAGAAAGATCACTCGCGGGTGTTCGATTGGCGCCAACGGTGGCGGCAACTCTGCCTGCTGCACCGGCCAGAAATGCGTCACCACCTGACTGATGTCGCCTTCCTGATCGTTGTGAATGGTCATCACCCCCGGCGTGCGGAGTTTCTGAAAGCGGTCATCGCACAGCTTGAAACTTTTGCTCAATCCTTCGTCGTCGATCACCGGCGAAGGTAAACGCCGCTGGGCAAAACTTCTGCTTTTGCGCTGCTGATAACGCGCCCAGGAAATCAGGATCACCGCGTTGACCAACGCCACCCACAGATAAATCTCTAACGTACCCAGCGCTTCAAACGCCGAGTTGTCGATGCGCGGTCCGCCGGCATGGGTTTCGATCAACGGCCAGAGCCCGCGTACCAGCAGAAACAGCAGGCCAATCCACGCCAGCACGGTGAGAATCACATCGACCACAACCAGAAATGGTCGTTGACGGGTCCGGATGATTTTCATTTGATGACCTCCTCTTCGTCGTCCCCGACCGGCTTGATCCCCCGATCAGGGCTGACCCAACGCGCACGTTTCTGATGCTGGCCGAACAGCACTTTGGGAAAACTGACCAGCGTGGTCAGCAGGCTGATCAGCCAGAACACCAACGGATACCAGACCACCCAGAACATGGTCCTGCCCAGACCCGGTTCGTAGCGACGGTCAATAATGATGCTGACGGCGAACTGCACCAGGCAGACGAAGGCCAGCAGCAGCCCGGTAAACGCCGGTGGCATCAGGTGATCCACTGCGATGGCTTCCGGCATGACCAAGAACTTGCCGACACCCCAGAAAATCACCGACAGCAGGAAGGTAAACGCCCAACCGGTCGACAGGCAGTATTCGAACAGCAGTGGCCACAGATAACGATGGCGGTACTGCCAGATGCCGCGAATGTTCTTGAACAGCACTTCGGCACCACCCTGTGCCCAGCGCAAGCGCTGCTTCCACAGCCCGCCGAGGGTTTCCGGCATGAGAATCCAGCACAGCGCACGCGGCTCGTAGAAGATGCTCCAGTGATCGAGTTGCAGCTTCCAGCTGATGTCGATGTCTTCAGTGATCATGTCCGGGCTCCAGTAGCCGACCCGGTTCAGCGCGGTGCGGCGGAACGCGACAATCACGCCGGAGACGGTGAAGATCCGCCCGAACACCCGCTGCGTACGTTTGATCAGACCGATGATCGACGAGAACTCACCGACCTGCACCCGCCCGACCAGCGTTGAACGCGTGCGAATTCGGGGGTTGCCGGTCACCGCACCCAAACGCGCGTTGTCGAGCATTGGCGCCACCAGATAGGCCGCCGTGTTCGGCGCCAGTAGCGCATCGCCGTCGATGCACACCAGATACTCACTGCGCGCGGCGATAGCGCCCATGCGCAGGGCGACCGCCTTGCCCTGGTTTTCCGCCAGATGCAGCACGCGCAGGCGCGGATCTTCCTGGGCCAACCGATCGAGCACTTCGGCGGTGTTGTCTTTGGAACCGTCGTTGATCGCGATGACTTCGATGTTCGGATAATGCTGGGCCAGCGCCGCGTGAATGGTATCGGCGGCGTTGTCACCTTCGTTGTAGCAAGGGATCAGAATCGAGATCAGCGGCTCGCCTTCCAGTGGTGGCGGCAGCGTGTCGTCCTTCCACGGCCAGTGGCGCTCCCAGTGCAGCCAGAAATACAGGCCACCGGCAATCCACAACCCGGACATGAACAACGGGTAGAAGAACACGAAGTCCATCAGGAACTGCCCGGTGATCAGGAAGATCAGACCCAGCGGAACGCCGAGGACAATCGCCAGAACAAGCAGGGCTAACAGTCTATCCAGCATGTCATGGGTTCCATTTGTTGGAGAGCGCAGGCCTTACGGTTTTCAGGTCCGGCAGGTTGTCGAGGAAGTTGTCCGGGTAGTAGCCGAAACTGGTCGCGCCCTGACGCTTGAGGCGACCCATCCAGTCCGCGAGATGCGCGCCATCGATATTGGCCTGATCCTTTTTCGTCCAGTCCCGGGCCTGCAATTCGAACACGGTGCGGTTCAGTGCCCCGGGGCGTTTGCTCACGGTTTGCACCAGCGATTCCAGCCATGGGCCGGACTCTGCCTGAGTCTGTTTTTCCATCAGCGGCATGGCCATCGGCGCCGTCCAGTCGTATGTCGCGAGGAAGTCGTCGAGGTTCTGCGCGTACCATTCTTCGCTGTGCGGATTGAGCATCGGCTCGGCGAAGATGTTGCGCGCGGTCAGCACCTGCGGACCACGAATGGCGCGGACTTTGGCGGTCAGCTCGTTGGTGAAGTCGATGAGGTATTTGCTCTTGAAGCGCGTCCAGCGCTGCATCGCCGCCGGGTCTTCGCGCAGTGCCGCGATCGAACTCGGCAAGCCTTGGGCGGCGTAGGCTTTCAAGGCTTCAGGGCTGGCGTCTTCGAAGTCCGAGAGCACCGCGTCGTCGTGATAGAGGATGCCGTCGACCGACGTCAGGCGCGCCACGTCTTCGTAGATTTCACCGATGATTCGCCTGACTTCAGGATCGAATGGCGACAGGCGTTGGTACTGATTAGGGTCTACCGAGGTGGTGCCGGTTTTCGGGTCCCAACGGGTCACACGCGGCAACTTCGAATCGAGGCCGAAACTCAGCACCGGCATCCACGCAAAGACTTTGACGTGGGCCCGAGTGCGCAACTGCCAGGCGACGCGATCAAAGATGTCTGCACGCACCGGCAGGTGACGGTTGGGGAAGTACAGCGAATGCACTAGTCCATCGCCTTTCGGATCGGCGAAGGCTTGCAGGAACACCGTGTTGGCGCCCATGTCAGCCATGCGCTGCACCAGTTTGCCCAGGTTGATGTCCTGTTGCGCCGGGTCCGGATCGTAAACGTTGTCCAGATCGACATGCACCACGCGCATGGCGAAATCCGACTGCACCCCGACCACGCTGTTGGCGAAATGCTCGCCGTCCGGGTCGGACGCGACGAGGAAACGCGGGCTGCTCATCAGGTTGTCGAGGGCATCGAGACCGTCGTCGAGGGTCAAGGCCATTTCATAGCCTTCCTCGCCGACCACTGTCAGCGAAGTGCCGTCCGCCGTGCCGTATGGCCAGACCCAGACCCGCGGTTTTTTACCGGTGACCTTGCGGATCTTCTCCGAGATGTTGTTCACGTCGGTACGAATCCGCGCCTGGAAATCAGCCTCGGATTCGTAGCGTTTGGTCACCGGATCGTAGCGCCGGGTCGCCGCCGCCGGCTGCATGTTGCCCTGCGGGTTGGCGAGGATGCCCTTGTGGTTGGCGTCGGTGTGAGCGGCGATTTCCACCAGTCCGGATTGGGAAATCTCGCGTATCTGATCCCACGTGAGAAAGTCGGAACGTGCACGCGGGGCGCCGGCGAAGTCCACCGGTTGATTCAGTGGCGTGTCGATCCAGGTGCCGACCGGTGCCAGCAGTGCGTGCCAGTTATAGGCGCGCAACACCGGCAGCACGCGAGTGTAGAAGCTCGAATAACCATCATCGAAGCTGAGCAGAATGGCTTTCGCCGGCAGCTCCGGGCCACCCCTGCGCGCCGCCATGATCTGGTCGACCGTCACCGGTTTGTAGCCGTTCTCGCGCAACCAGGCGAGCTGCTCGATCATGCGCTCGGTGCGCACAGCGACCACGGCCTGATCGGGATCGCGATCCTCGACATCGTGATAGGCAATGCCCAGCACATGATTTTTCGGCCAAGGTTTTTCGCTGGCCGCCAGCGGGCGCTCCGACGGCGGGGCGAAGGCCGGAGCTTGCTGGGCGCAGGCGCTGACCAGCAGCGCTCCCAGCAGAAGGATGAAACGCGAAATAAAAGGCATCTTCAAACTCTTCTAGAAGCGGAAAGTGAGGTCGACGAGCAGACGCAGATCGGTCTCCCGATCACCGTCGTAGGGCCGGTTGATCACACTGAACAAACCGCCCACCTCGAACACGTCGTTCCAGGCATATCGCTGGCCGTAGCCGAGCAGCGCCATGCCGCCGGTGCCGTGATCACGCTGGCTGTACGTCCCCGCGCCGGCCTGGAACTGCTGGCTCCAGGATGTTTCGTAGCGGTGGTAGAGCACGTGATTGACGTTGACCAGCGGCATCACGCTGAAGTCGGACTTGGGATTGAAGTACGGCACGTCATCGGATTTGGAGTTGTGGCTGGTGCCGACTTCCAGACCCGCATCGACCTGCACGTTCGGCGCGCTGTAAACGCCCTCGCGACCGGTGAGCAAGGCTTCGACGCGGTTGTTGCCGTCGCTGAAGTGCGACGGGCTCACCGACAGTTTCCACTCGCGGCTTTCGTTGGCGCGCCAGCGGATGAAACCACTGCCGCCGTTGGCCTTGATATCGCTGTTGAGCGCGCGCAACGGCGTCTCGGCCGACAGGTATTCGAGGCTGCCGCCGTACTGCCAGTTGTCGTTGATATCGCGGGCGATCGCCAAACGCGCGCCCTGCTTGTCACCGTAGCCGTAGGAGTGGTTGGAGACTTCGGCTTCGAGGGTCATGTCGCGGGTGCGACGTTCCAGACCGACGCGCTGGAAACGATGGTTGCCAGTGCCTTCGGCAAAATCGCCAGTGGCGTAACCGGCACCGGCGAATACGCGCCAGTCTTCGTCGATCGGAGGGCTGTACAGCGTCGTCTGGATACCGAAATCGCGGCTGCCACTGACTGCACCGGCATTGCCACTGCCGCCGCCATTGGCCTTGCCGCCATAGGCTTCGACGCGCAGTTCGGACATGTCATGCACTTCGCGCTCGCGGGCCAGACGCTGCACTTGGCGGTTATCCGGATAACGTGCGACGACATCGTCGGTCAGCGCATCCATTTGCCGCCATTCCTGCAATTCCATGGCCGTGTGGGCCTGGCCAATTTCCAGGCCCATGTCACGCGGCACCATGCTCTCGGTTTCCTTGAGCTGCATTTCTGCGCGGCGCGGCCAGTTGCGGGCCAGGTACAAATCGGCCTGAGCCAGACGCAGGCCGATGTTGCCCGGCGCCTGATCGACGAGGGTTTGCAAGCGCTCCTCACCGTGGGGCAGATCAGAACCGTAGGTACCGGCCTGGGCCGCGAGTTGCTGGGCATCCATCCATTCATCGTTGGGGTTGCCGATCGGCAGGCCCTTGAGTTCGATGCGTGGGCGCTGTGATTTGGCGGCATCCTCGGCGACTTTGCGTGCATCTTCAGCGCGGTCGCTTTCCAGCAATGAGTAGTACAACGCCGTGGTGTCTTCGAGGCGATCGCCGACATCGGCGTCCGGCGCCGCCAGCACTTGGCGATAGAGGTCGGTGGCGATTTCTGGCTGACGCTGATCGAGGTACGACGCCGCGACCCAACGCAGGGCATAGGTCGGAATCTTCACGCCTTCGGCTTGCAGCTTTTGATATTCAGTGATGACGTCCGCCGTGCGCGCCCGGGCCTTGAGTGCGCCCATGCGGTCGATGCGCCAGCGGATCACGTCGTCGTGAGCCGTGGCATCCGGCGTCCAGGTGGCGAGCAGTTTGTCGTAGTCGGCCAAGGCGCGATCAGCGATGACGTAGCGTTCTTTTTCGCTGCGGGTGGCCAGTTCGGCGAGACGCACGCGCTCGGCAGCCAGATCGCCTTCGAGGCGACGCAGAGTCACCGGATCGATCAGACCGGGACGTTGATTGGCCAGGCGCAGCGCTGGCTCCGGCAGACGCGCCTTTTGCAGGGCGACCACGTATTCGCGGGCGACTTCCGGTTTGCTGCCGGCACGCTTGAAGGCCTGATCGTATTCGAACAGGGCATCGTAGGGTTTGTTGTCGCGGGTCAGGGCGTAGCCCAATGCGAGACGGCGCGACGGATCATCGGGTTTGGCCGCTACCAGCGCTTTGGCGCGGGTCACCGCTTCGTCGGGTTTGCCGGCGTCAGCCTGTGTCAGGGCCAGGCCCAGTTGCAGGTCGGCATTGTCCGGCTCCAGCGCCAGCGCCTTGTTGTAGACCTGAGTCGCCTGATCCCAACGCTTGAGGTTGCGGTAGGCACGCGCCGTGGCGGTCAGCGCCTGAACCGGCAGGACGCGGTCGCGGCCCTGGGTTTCATAGACCTGCACCACTTCGGCGTCGAGCCCGGCCCAACTGGCGATCTGCAGGTGATCGCTGATCTGTCCGGTGGTCGACTGACCCGGCGGCACCTGACGCAGCACATTCAGCGCAGGCGTGGTCTGCCCGGCACGGGCGTCCCGCACCATCTGATCGTAGGGTGTGTCGGCAAACGCCAGTGCCGGCCAAAGCAACTGGCTGCACAGTGCGACTCGGAACAAAGGGCGTAAACCACGATGTAATACGGGAACATCAATACGCGGCATTCGTCAGCATCCTTACATGGCCAGCCGGGTCGCAATGCCCTCCTTGCCCATTCGTAACGGAGACCGAGCCAACAACGCTCAGCCAAGCTTAGTCCGGCAGTCTTGCATGCAAGCGTAGACCAATATCCACAACACAATAATTGTTCAGATTCGTCACAACGCCTGGGCTGAAACACCGCGAAAACCCATACGCCAGACAGCAAAACGCCCGGCGTCTGCGCAATGACAGAGGCCGGGCGTAGCTATTTAAAGCGCAGGATTACTGCACTTGCGTGACGCCTGCGAACTTGCTCATCAGGAAACCGACGAACTGCTCAACGGTCATTTTCTGGCCGTTGAATTCCACCTGATTGGCGGCGTAATGCAGCTTGGTCACGACGTTGGTGCCGTCCACGACCGCCATTTGCGATCCAACGGCCATGCCCGCGAACATGTCGGCCGCTTCTTTGGATTGGTCGACAATGGCTTTGGCGTCGGTCTGACCATCCAGTTGCGCCTGCACGCTGAGCAGATCAACCAGCATTGGCTTGGACACCTGGATATTCAGGTCAAGCAGCGCGATCAGTTGCTTGCCCAGTTGATCCGGCGGCAAGTCCATCGATTGCGGCTTGGTCAGGTCAATGACCAGATTGGCCTTGCTCTCACCGTTGGCGGTGTTGAACGAGAGGTTTTCCAGGGCAATCTGCGGGCCGGCCGCGAGGAGTTTTTGCAGATCGGCTTTGACCTGGGCATTTTCCGCGTCGGTCAGGTTCAGCTCGGGTGCTGGCAAACCTTGAGCGGCGGCTTCAGCGGCAGCCTTTTCATACGGCTGCAATTTGGTCTGGTAGATCTGCATCAGCGACATCGTCGACGGGATGTCGAGGTTCTTCAGGCTCACGGCCATGTTTGCCGAACCGATTTTCTTGTCGTTGAGGCTGACTTCGCCAATTTTGTAGTCAGCACGACCGGAAGCATTGCTGCCGTTTTCTTCGGTGAGGTTCTTCATTTCGAAGTTCTTCACGCCAAGCACCGATTGCTTGGTGCCGAAGGTGGTTTTGCTGTTGGTCAGCACCAGCGTGTTTTCGCCGGTGTAGTAGCCGTAGCTGCTCTTGGCGAGATTGCTGGCCAGCGTCAGACCGTTGAGTTCGATCTGTACCGGCGCCTGATCTTCGGCCACGGTCACCAGCTTCAGGTTGTCCATGTAACCGTCAGCCTTGACCTTCTGCGCTTTGGCGCTAGCAGAGATGTTCATCGTCAGGCCGGAGAATTTCAGGCTCGACTGTTCATCCAGCGCGGTTTCAAACGGCAGCAGATCGAGGGTGCTGGTGGTGGATTCGTCGTAGCCAATGCTGGTCACGCCTTTGAGTGGCGCGGCGCCCTTGGTGGCGGCAAACCACTTCTCGGTGGCCGGGTTCTTTTCCAGCTCATAGTTGCTGGTAGCCATGACCGGCAACCATTTCAGCGAGACCAGCCGCGAGAACGGCAGCGGGCCATGCTCGATGTGGTCGACGAACAGCAGTTCGACCGGTTTGTCACCGAACATTTCGCCTTCGCCCTTGAGGCGATAGTGCGCGGTGCTGGTGAAGGTGTGACGCTCCAGCGACACCAGTTCCAGCGACGCGCTGCCGTTGGAGCCGGCCATGGCGGTTTGCAGCTCTTTGTTGGCATTGCTGACGGCGTTGTTCAGTACGCCTTCGATCTTGGTCCCGGTGTACCAGGCCCCGCCTGCGCTGATCGCACCAATGGCAACAACAATTCCGAGAAGCACGCCTGCTGATTTATTCATGAATGACCTGATCGATTTCCGTGGCTGTGAGTGTGGTCGTCTTCCCTGAACCCGTGACCGGGTCGCGGCTCGACTCCGCTGAATTAGCGGTGGAGATTAGCACTGGCCGCGCCCGGCGGCCCAATGTTTAAAGGTGAAAGAGTGTCTATGGGAAGTGTGGACAGCGGGCGAGCAGCAAGAGTTTCGCTGTTATTGGAGCCAGCTCCCACAGGGATTTGTAGCGAACACAAAATCTGTGAACACCACAAAACCTTGTGGGAGCTGGCTTGCCAGCGATGAGGCCAGATGATTAGCCGGGAATCAGGAGTACTGAACCTCGATCTCATCTAGTTGATGATCAAAGCTTTTCAGCCGCGCGGTCCAGGTATACACCAGCACCTCGAAATCCCGATCGATCACCGCCCCGCCCGGTCCATCAGCGCGCGGGTCACAGAAATCCAGTTGATAGCGCTCGCGGGCCATGGCCGTGGCGACATCGGACAATTCACGGGCATTGTTCAACCAGTGCCAGCCCTCGTCGGCGATCTGTTTGTCGAGTTCCAGACACTGCTTCTTCAGCGCTTCGAGGCTTTTTTCCAGCGGCGTGCCGGTGAGTTCGCCCATGACTTCGGCGAAGGTCCGCCCGGGCTGCCAGTAGCTGCCCCAGAAATACCGGTCGAACACGGTTTCGACCTTGCGCAGGGCGACTTTGGTGTCCCAGATCAGCACCAGGGTTTTGCCCTGTTCAAGTTGTCTTTTCTTGACGCGCTGCACCTGAACCGAGGCCCACGCCACCACGACGATGGCCATGACCGCGATCAGCGCCGTCGCGCTGTCGAGGAACACCATCGCCTTGTCGATCTGATGGGCCAGCATGATGCCGTAGAAATAGGTGGCCGAGAGCAGCACCAGCGCTACCAGGGCGCACCAGAAGCCGAGAGCGTAAGGGTTTTTCATTATTGGTTTCCCCTAGACCAGCGCTAGCAATGTGCGCTGAAAGGGCGCCTTGCTCGGGGCGCCCTTCCAACACTTCAAAGCATAGCTACGGCGTCAGGGTTTGCTCGCGCTTGAAGCTTGCGTTCGTCCGCTTTCCCAACCGCCGCCCAGAGCAAGGAACAAATCGATCTGGCTCATGGCAACCTGGGTGTTGGCGGCGGCCAGTTGCGCGGTGACATCGGTGTAGGTGCGGGTCGCTTGCAGATCGGCGAGGAACGACTCGCGGCCGGCCTGGAAGAAGCGGTGAGTCTGGTCTGCGGCGAGTTTCGCCGACTGCTCGGCATCGGCCAGGGCATCGCGACGTTGCAGCAACGCGGTGTACTGAGCGAGACCGGTCTGGGTTTCGCGAATGGCGTTGAGCACCACGCCGTCGAAATGCGCCAATGCGCCTTGGGTCGACGCTTCGGCTTCGCGGATGCGCGCGCGCGCGCCGTTGGTCGGCACTTTCCAGCTCAGCGACGGGCCAAAGCCCCAGCGGTTGGTCGATGGATCACCCAAGTCGTCGATGAGACCGACTGTGCCGATGGTCGCGCCGATGCTGATGTCCGGGTACAACTCGCCAGTGGCGACGCCAATCCCGGCGGTCGAAGCCGCCAGACGTCGTTCGGCCTGACGAATATCAGGGCGTCGCTTGAGCAGCGCAGCGCCGTCACCGACGGGCACCAACTGCGCGATTTTCGGTAGTTCGGCGCAGGTCGCGGTGCCGGACGGCAGTTGATCGACCGGTTTCGCCAGCAGCATCGACAGACGGAACAGCCCCGCCTGACGCGCCGCTTCATAGCGCGGCAGGTCAGCACGCAGGGATTTGAATTGGGTTTGCGAACGGGTGACTTGGGTTTCGTCGCCACGCCCGGCATCGCGCAGACGCTGGATCAGCGTGGTGCTTTGCGATTGCAGGTCGAGGGAGTGCTCGGCGATTTCCCGCTCTTCATTCGCCGCGCAGACCTGGGTGTACGCGCGAACCACGTCCGCCACCAAGGTGATGCGCGCGGTGTCCGCCGCCGCCTGAGTCGCGTCGGCATTGGCCTTGGCGCCTTCGATGCCGCGCTGCAAGGTGCCCCACAGATCGAACTGATAGGAAGCGCTGATGCCGATGTCGCCGACGTTATCGACCGGGACTTTTTCCGGTAGCAAGAAGGCCTGACCGGACTCTTGCAAACGCTGCGCGCCCATTTTTACGCCCGCGCTCCAGCCGCCCGCCGCTTCGGCCTCATCGACCTGAGCACGAGCCCGTTGCAGGTTCGCCGCCGCCACCCGCAAATCAGTGTTGGAAGCCATGGCCTGCTGCACCAGTTGATCCAGACGCGGATCCTTGTAAAGGCGCCACCAATCCGCCGGCACGGGCGCCGACACCACCGGTTTGCCGGCCACCGCCAACTCGCCCTGAAAGTCTTTGCGCTGGACCGCCGCGTCCTCGGGCACGTGGTAATCCGGCCCGACCATCTGACAGGCCGAGAGCATCACACCCAACCCGGCGATCATCAGGGCCCTGTTCATTGCCCGGGCTCCTGCTGGCGGTTGTCGACTGGCTGGTCGTCGATGATCGACACCGTGGCAGTGCGCCCGGCAATCATGCGGAAGTCATGCGGCACTTCATCAAAAGCGATGCGCACCGGAATCCGCTGCGCCAGGCGCACCCAACTGAACGCCGGGTTGACGTTGGGCAACAAGTTGCTGCCGCTGCTGCGGTCACGGTCTTCGATACCGGCGACGATGCTTTCGACATGCCCACGCAGTTTGGCGCGGTCGCCGATCACACGGATATCCACCGACTGGCCGACATGAATGCCGTCGAGTTTGGTTTCTTCGAAATAGCCGTCGATGTGAAACGAGTTGCTGTCGACCACCGACAACACCGGACGCCCGGCGGTAACGAATTCCTGCGGGCGCGGTGCACGGTCGTTGACGTAGCCGTCCACCGGACTGCGGATCACCGAGCGGTCGAGGTTGAGCTGGGCGCTGTCCACGGCCACCAGCGCTTCGGCCAGCGCCGATTGCGCGCGGGCGACTTTCGATTGGCTTTCTTCCAGTTGCTCGGCCGGCACGAGGTTGCCGAGGCCACGGTTACGCTTGGCTTCACGTTGCGCCTGGGCGAGGGTTTCTTCGCGATCCGCGACGGCTGCTTTGGCCTGACGCAGGGCCAGCTTGAAACGGTCCTGGTCGATGCTGAACAGCACCTGGCCGCGCTTGATCAACTGGTTGTCTTTCACTTCAACCTGCTGGATCAATCCGGACACGTCCGGCGCGATCTGGATGATGTCGGCGCGAATATGGCCGTCGCGGGTCCACGGCGCGAACATGTAATACATCACCATGCGCCAGACGAGGACAACGGCAAAAGTCACGATCAGCAGGGTCAGTACCACGCGACCGATGGTCAAAAACGGTTTTTTCATGTCATCAGGTATCGACTGAGTGAGTCCACGCCGTACAGCAGCACGGCGTAGAGAGCCACGTTGAACAATGCCCGGTGCCAGACCAGACGGTAAAAGTGCACGCGCGTGAGCACGGCATGCACCAGCAAAAACAGCACATAAGTGATGCCCATCAACACCAGCAAGGTCGGCAGGAAAATGCCGCTGATGTCCAGATCACCGATCATAGGGGCGCTCCATCGGGCAGCGGTTCTTCGGGTTCGGCGCTGGAGACGAATTCGACGCCGGGCAGCAAGGCCAGGCGCAATCCGCTCAAGGCGTGCAACAGGTGTAGCCGGGTTTCTTCATCGCCGTGGCCGTTGAGGGCGCGGCGGGTGCGATCCATGGTCATCAGCAAGGCGGCCGGCGCTGGCAAGCGTTCGCCGGCCTTGAGGCAGGCGCGAAAATACTCGCCGACTTCACTGACCACTTGCTGCAACAAAACGTTCGGTGCGCCGGTCACTCGCGGGGTGTAGGCGAGCAGGTCGAGCAGGTTCAAACCGACGCGTACTTCACGCATGGCGATACCGGTGTCCTGGCCGGTCATCGCCAGCCGAGGCAGGTGCTGCATCAGACGATCAAGCAACTGCACGCCCAACTGCCGATGTTCGGCCAGGTTGGCAGGCTCGGTCATGTGCACGATGTCCTTCCAACTGAAACGGGTCAGGCGTTTGGCAGCCAGTTCGACGCCGAACGGACGGGCAATCAAGGTCCAGATAAACGCGAACAGCAAGCCCATGGGCCCGGCCAGGTTGGAGTTCACAAAAGCAAAGAAGTCCGCGTCGTACGCGCCCTGAATGCTGATGAACGACGAGGTGTTGACCAGCGTCAGGAGCATGCCGAGATAGAAACGCGGCTGCACCGTCAGCGTACCCACGCAAATGAACGGGATGGCAAACGCCAGCACCAGCATCGGGAAGTCGTGCAGGTTCGGCAGAATCAGAAACAGATAAAGACTGGCGAACAGCACCGACATCCCGGTCCAGAAAAAGAACCGGTAGATCTGCGGCGCCGGGTCGTCCATCGAGGCGAAGAAGCTGCACGCCACCGCTGCCAGAATCACCGCACTGCCGCCGTCCGGCCAGCCGAGCAGAATCCACAGCGTCGAGGCGACGATGATTGCCAAAATCGTCGAAGCCACCGAATACAGCATCAGGCCACGGTCGATAAATGGTGTCAGACGACCGAGGCGCCAGTGGCGGTAGACCGCGCGCCAGCTGTCCTGGCGCTCGCAGAGAATCGCATCCTGCAGACTGCGACAGTCCTGCCACAGATCGATGAACTCGCCGAGACGATAAATCGAGTTGGAGAACAGCAATTGCTTGCGATCTTCCAGCGCTTCGGCGCTCGGTTGCAGGGCTTCGAGCTGATCTTTCAGTGCTTGCCAGCGATCAAGGTCGGCATCTTTGTGGCCGAGCCACTCACGGGTCGCGGCCAGCAGCGGTGCGAATTTTTCCACCAGCTCCGGCGTGCGTCGCTCAAGGGCGTAAAGCGAATCTTCCAGGGCGTCGATCACCGGCAACAGATGGATCATCCGCCCGCGCAGTTCCTTGGTGTTGCGCACGGTTTGCGGCCGCGAGCCTTCGTGGGGCAACTGGCCGATCATCAATTCCAGGCTGTTGAAATTGGCGACCATGGCCATGCGCAGTGCGGTGACCTCTTCGGGCTGCACATCGCGGCTGAGGAATTTCAGGCTGTAAGTTGTCGCGTCGGCGAACCATTTGCCCACGGCATCGTTGAACACTGGCGCCAGTCGGCGCGGCCAGAACATCGCGCCCACCACGGCGGCAACGGCGATGCCGAGGAAAATCTCTTCGGTACGGGCTTCCGCCACGTCCCACACCGCCAGCGGGTTATCCACCGTCGGCAAAGCAATCAGCGGCAGGGTGTAACCGGCGAGCATCAGCGCGTAGCTGTTGGCCGTGCGCAGATGCAAGGAGAGAAACAGCAGAATCCCCGTCCACAGCGCAATTACCACCACCAGCACATACGGGCTCTGGACAAACATCGGCACGAAAAAAACCGCGGCCGCCGCACCAAGAAAGGTGCCGATGGCGCGGTACAAGGCTTTGGAGCTGGTCGGCCCGAGGTACGGGCTGGAGACGATGTACACCGTGGCCATCGCCCAATACGGACGTGGCATTTGCATAAGCATGGCGATGTACAGCGCCAGCATTGACGCTGCAAAAGTGCGGACCCCGTAGAACCAGTCCCGGGCCGGCGGAATGCCAGTAAAAAAACCGTTCAAGAATTGACCACCACTGGCGGACTTGCCGCCTCAAATGCGCGCAGTACCCGAAGCGTAGCCTCCAGATCACTCTGATCGATGCCTTCGAGCACTTCGTGACGCAGACGCACCAGCTCGATTTCCACCGCTTGCACCAGTTCACGCCCGGTGTCGGTCAGGCTCAGGCATTTGGCGCGGCGATCCTGCGCATCTTCAGTCCGGCAGACGTAGCCCGAATGGCACAACTGATCGAGCAGACGCACCAGCGACGGACTCTCCATCCCGGCCGCCTGCGCCACCTGCACCTGCCGCACACCCTCGCCGAGCCTGCCGATCATCAACAACGGCACGGCGCAGGCTTCGGAAATTCCATAGTTGACCAGCGTGGTCTGGCAGATCTTCCGCCAATGCCTGGCGGCCACCACCATGGCACTGCTGATGTTCATCTGGAGAGCGTCGAGGGAATTCGGCACGGGGAAATGCACACTGTTAGTTTGCTAACTATCAATATCGCATTGGTGGGGAAATTCAGTCAAGTTTTGAAACAATTGATGCGCATCGTAGGTAACGATGAAGTTGAAGCGATTTTTAACCTCAAACGGGTGGCCAGCATGACTGCCGAGAGTGCCCTTCATCCCTGCCGGCCCTTACGCAATAACACATCCAACTGATCCACCACCTCCGCCCAATCGGCATCATCGAGAATCTCGTCACGCAAAAACTGCGACTGGCTCTTCGACCAGAAAAACGCGTCCGCCAAATGCAACTCGGGTTTCAACGGGGAATGGGTGGCGATGAATTGTTCGATGCTGACCGGGTCGTTTTCCAGGCCGAGTTGCTTGAACAGGGAGGGGAGGCTGTGGGTCGGACTTTCCATTGCTTAACTCCTTCAACAAATCTGTGTGTGGAAGATCAATCGCGGGCAAGCCCGCTCCCACAGGATTTTCAGGGGAACACAAAATGTGTGTACACCTCAGAACCTGTGGGAGCGTGGCTTGCCCGCGATGGCGTCGGCACTGACGCCACAACAGCTAATGACTCAACTCCCGCACCTCGGCATGCGGCACCATTTTCAGGAACTCCGGCATGCTCATGTGCAGCAGGTAATTGTGATTGCCGGCTTCCAGGTAGATGTCTTTCTGCCGGGTCAGCAACGGGTCGATGACCATGTCCAGCCCGTAGGAATCCCCCAGCGGCGGCACCGCGCCACGTTCGCAGTCATCGAAGATATGCGCCAGGTTGCTTTCGCGGGTCAGCTGCCATTCGCCGCTGCTGCGCACCTTGCTCAAGTCCAGATGCCGACTGGCCGGCAGCACGGCCATCAGGTAATGCCCGTGGTGGTCGTCGAGGATCACCGATTTCGCCACCCGTTCGGCCGGAACCCCGGAAACCCGCGCTGTTTCCAGACTGCTGGACGAGTGTCGGTGGGCGACGATGTCGAATTCGCAATGCGCCCGGGTCAGGCTGCTTTGCACCTTTTTGGCCATACGCATGATGCACCTCGGTGTTGCGCTGAACGTGTGTTCCTGTGTCCTTGAGTCTAGTTCCACAGGCTGCGGGCGAAGGGAAATCCGCTCACCGGACACATCCGCACATTGATCAGGATTCAGTCAGCGCAACGCTCAACTAGACTCAAAGAACCACCCCATGACTCTCCCGGAGGGTCACGTGAACAACCGATGTTGTACGTTGTTTCTGTTTCTGCTGGTAAGCGGCTCAGCCTTCGCTGCCGAGACATCGTTGCCGCCCATGAGCCCGGTTGGCCTCTGGCTGATCACGCTGGGCATCGTCTTTCTGATCGCCGAAGCCGCGCTGCCCAATTACGGCGTGATCGGTTTGGGCGGAATCATCATGTTCGTCATCGGCGCGCTGATCCTCGGCAATGCCGAACTGCCGGTGCCGATGATGATCGGCCTCGGCCTGATCAGCGCCCTGCTGTTACTTGCGTTGATCATCCGTGCCTTGAAAACCCGACCGCGCCACGCCGTCAGTGGCGATGCCGGCCTGGTCGGCAGTGTGACGGCGGTGACCACGGTGCAGCCAGAGAACGCCCACAACGGCTGGGTGCAACTGCAGGGCGAACATTGGCAGGTGCTCAGCAGGACGCCATTGCACACCGGGCAATCAGTGCGCGTAGTCGGGCGCAAAGGCTTATTGCTGAAAGTCACCGCGACTGACGCGGCTCAACACGGAGAGTGATCATGGGTCTGCAAATCGGTTTTGTTGCGCTGCTGTTATTGGTGATCGCCCTCGCCGGGTCGACGTTCCGCATCCTGCGCGAATACGAGCGCGGCGTGGTGTTCCAGCTCGGACGCTTCTGGCAGGTCAAAGGCCCGGGGCTGATCCTGCTGATTCCGGTGGTGCAGCAAATGGTCCGGGTCGACCTGCGCACCGTGGTCCTGGATGTGCCGCCGCAAGACGTGATCACCCGCGACAACGTTTCGGTGAAGGTCAACGCGGTGCTGTACTTCCGCGTGCTCGACCCACAGAAGGCGATTATTCAGGTCGAAGACTTTCTCTCGGCCACCAGCCAACTGGCCCAGACCACTCTGCGTGCGGTGCTCGGCAAACATGAACTCGATGAACTGCTGGCCGAGCGCGAGCAACTGAACATCGACATCCAGCAAGTGCTCGATGCGCAGACTGACGCCTGGGGCATCAAGGTCGCCAATGTCGAGATCAAACACGTCGACCTAAACGAGTCGATGGTCCGGGCGATCGCCAAACAGGCCGAAGCCGAACGGGAACGGCGAGCGAAAGTGATCCACGCCGAAGGCGAGTTGCAAGCGTCGGAAAAACTTATGCAAGCCGCGGAAATGCTCGGTCGTCAGCCCGGCGCCATGCAACTGCGCTACATGCAGACCCTGAGCTCGATTGCTGGGGACAAGAGTTCGACGATTGTCTTTCCACTGCCGATTGAATTGCTCAAGGGCATGGCGGATTTGTCGGGAAAATCCTGAAAAGCGAAAGAACGCTTTCAAGCGTTGCGCAGCAACTCAAGATCCAGAAACGAACGCTGGGCAAAGTAACGCACCCGCTCCTCCAACAGCGCCGAGGCCTCACGACGCTTGTCTTCACCATCGGCAACGAAGGGTTGCGACGGCTGCTTCGCGTGTAAATCCACCGCCGCAAACACCTGCTGGCGCTGTACATCATCCAGGCGGAAAAACCGTGCCAACCGCCCCGCCATTGCCTCTGGCAATTCGCTGTAATTCACCGGCAATCCACCCGAGTCGCGGCAGTGGATCAACCCGGCCTCAAGCAACCGCCCCAAACGTCGGGCGATGAAATCCTCGCGACCTGCGAACGGCAAACCATCCTCCAGCACGCAGTCACCGAGCATGCCCGGCACCATGTGCATGCCCGGGCGACGCAAATGAGAGACGGCGATTTCCAATGGATCGCGATACACAAACAGCCACGGCGTATGCGGAAAACATTCCTGCAACAACGACCATTCGCCGATGTTCCAGGCATCCAGTTTGATCACCAGTCGCTGTTCTTCGCCTCGGCGGCGCTGCCCGTATGCCGAAAGCAACCCATTGATCGCGGCCTGGCGCTCAGGCGCAGGCAGATCACTGCGCAACAACGCATCGAGCGGCGGCGGTTCGGAGATCACGATGTGATCGTCGAGCCGGGCGAGCATCTGGCTGATCAGCGTCGAGCCACAGCGCGAGGCGTGCAGAATGAAAGCGCTTGGCGCCAGACCCGGACTCTGCGCATGCCAGTCGCTGAGCGCCGCCAGTGGCGTCTGCCGACGGAAAACCTGATTGAAGGGCAGGCGCAGTGCATCGTCGACCGCGTCGCGGAAAAACGGCTGATGCAGCGGCCTGTCGCCGAACCAGCACCAATCCACCTGCCACTGCCCGGCAATCGGCCAGATACCAATCGGCAACCAGCCGTCGAGGTTCAGCCGTTCCATTGTTGATTCCATTGCCGACGACCGTTGCGCATCGCCGCACGAAGTTCTTCACGCGAGAACGGCAAGCCTCGTGCGGCAGCCAGTTCCAGAGTTCGGCTGATGAACTGTTCAGGATCGTGCAGCTCCCGCAAGGCTAGCGCCAGCGAGGTATCGTTGGCGACCAGCCGTTGAAAACTCTGCAACGTCGTCTCTGCCAACTGCGGTTCAGGCGTGCTCGCCAGGCCTTCAGCAATCCGCTCTTCCAGCCACGCATCGGGCCGACAGTCGAGGACCAGATGCACCCGCGCCGACCTATCACGGTTGTCCACCCGATGCGGTCGCGCCAGATCGAGAAACCAACACTCGCCCGTCCTCATGGGGATGCGCTGGCCGTCGAGCCAGAAGTCCACGTCGGGCGGGCTGAGCAAGGGAATGTGCAGACGCCGATCGGCATCCGGGCCATCGAGATCGTAATCGCGGTGTTCGTGAATCCGGCCACCCGGCCCAAGGCGCAACAAGCGTGCACTGACGATTTTCAACGGCAGATCGCGCAGCCCCTGTCGCCACCCATCATCCTGCAACCACGGTGCGCGACGCAGCGGCTCGCCGCTTCCGGGGGACAACTCGGTCAGCGCATCAGCCGCCGAAATCAGCGCCACGCCGCTCCAGTCTCCCGAAAAGTAATCTGTATTGAAGTGACCGTGCCAAGCGTCATCGGCAATCGCCGCCAGTGCTTGCAACAACAGCGGCAAATCCACTGTCACCGGCAGACGTGAAAACGCCGGACGGCTCATGCGTGTGGCAACACCGAGCACTCGCCGAGCCAGGTCAGCAGGCAATCAAGGCAGGCCTCGACCGATTGCACCCCGGTGTCGACCACCAAAGACGCCTGCAACGGTGGCTCGTACGGTGCCGACACCCCGGTAAACCCCGGCAATTCACCGCGTCGCGCACGGGCGTAATGCCCTTTCGGATCACGCTGCTCGCACACCGCCAACGCGGCGTTGCACCAGACCTCGCAATAGTCCTCACCCAAGCGTTCAGCGAACACTTCGCGTAACTCTGCCAATGGCGCAATCATCGCCAGAATCACGATCTGGCCATTTTCGACCAGCAAAGCGGCCAGTTCACTGGCGCGGCGAATGTTTTCCCGGCGATCCGCATCGGTGAAGCCCAGATCGCGGTTGAGGCCGACGCGCAAACCATCGCCGTCGAGCACCACGCTCTGCACACCTCGCGCGAACAACTCAGCGTGCAGCGCTTGCGCCAGCGTCGATTTGCCCGCCGCCGGAAGCCCCGTCAACAGAATCGCCGCACCTCGATGGCCGTTGCGGGCTTCGAGTTGTGTGCGGCTGATGCTGGCGCTCGGCGCCAGCACATCACTGCGCCGAGGCATGGGCGACTGCCGGCACCGAGATATCCCCCGCCGCCCACGCCGACTCGCGATTGGCCAGCGCGGTGGCGATCGACTGCACTTCGGTGGATTGCACCTGATCAGGCAACGGATCGAGGCCGGCGCTGGCGAAGATCTGGCCGTAGGCATTGCGCAGATCGGCGTACGACAGGTCGCGACGCAAATCCGCCTGCAAGTTGTTCAACTCGCCCTGAATCAGCTCCAGTTCACCAATACCGGCAGCCTGATGACGATTGCGCAATTGGCCGACGATTTGCCCGTCAATGTCGGACAGTTGTTGGTTGGTCTTGAACTGGCGCAAGGCTTCTTGATAGTTGGCGTTGGCCACATAGAGCTGCGCCAGCACCGCAATCGACATCGCCTGACGCCGCGCACTGGCGACTTCTTCGCCAGCCTTGGCGACGTTGATCGCCGCCGGCGCGGAGATCACGTTGAACAGGTTCCAGGTGACTTTGACGCCGTAGTCGGCCCAGCCCTGCTCGACCAGGAAGGAGTTGCTGTCGTAATGCCCGCCCGCCGAAAACTCCAGGCCCGGCAACAGACGCAACATGGCTTTGCGGGTTTCGGCGGCGCTGATGCGCGTCTGGTAATCCTGCTCGCGCAGTTCCGGGCGGCTGGTCAGGGCTTCTTGCTCAAGCTTGGCCAGACCAACCTTGAGCTCGGGAATCTGGTAGCCGTCATCGGTAGCCAGGGTCAGGTTGGTGCCCAATGGCAGGTTGATCAGCGTCGCCAGCTCGGTTTTCGCCAGCGACAAGGCGCGGCGCTGTTCTTCCAGCTGTCGGGTGGCTTCGATCAGCGAACGCTGATAACTCAGCGATTGCACCGGATCACCAATGCGTTGATCGCTCAGGGTCTGGCTGTTGTCGCGGGCGGTCTGCACCCGCGCCATCAGGCTGTCGATCTGCTTGAGCAGACGTTCGGCGGCCATTGCTCGCCAATAGGCCGAGCGCACGTCCTGGACGATGGTGTTGATCACTTTGCGCCGCCGTTCCTGCACGATCAGGCGCTGGTCGCCCTGCTGTTTGGCGCTGATGTAGCTGACGCCGAAGTCGAGGACGTTCCAGACCATGGTCAGGTCGGCAACCTCGCGGTCACGATCCTGCGAGGTCGACGGTTCCAGAGACTGAGTGCCGGTACGCACGCTCTGGCTGCTGGAGGCGTTGACGTTGTTGCGCCCGACGTACCCGGCATCCAGTGCCATGCGCGGCAGCATGTCGAAACTGGCGAGGTCGAGCTGCCGCTTGGCCAGCGCTTCCTCCATGATTTTCAAACGACCTTCGAGGTTGTATTTCACCGCGCGGGCCATGGCCTGGTGCAGGGTCAACGGGCCGCGCAGCGGTTCCTGATCCTTGTACATGCTTTGCAGATCGGTTCTGGCTCGTTGTTCGCTGACGCTGCGCTCAATCGGCTCACTGGTCACTGCACATCCGCTGATCGCCAGCGCCAGCAGGCTGGCGCCGAACAACTTCTGACTTGTCTTCATCCCTGGATCGCCCCTAGGTCCCGCACAGTGTTGAGTAGTTGTTTGTTCAAGCCGACATTTCGCTGATGCCGATCTGTTGCAGAGCTGCCGCCAGGCTGTCGACCCGCTGCTGCTCGGTGTCTTTGAGTTGTTGCAGTTGCTGCCCCAGTGTCGGTGCGCCAAATACGCCGCGCAGGCCCTGGGAAACATCGCCGGCCTTGAGCGACTGACTGCCGAAGGCGTTCAAGGAATCACGCTCGGTACCGCTGTTCTGGTTGAACAGGCTCGCCAGCGTGCTGCTGGCGAATACGCCACCATCGCCACCACCAAAGCCGAGGAAGCCGTGGCCGGAACCGTCGCCGCCGCTGTCACTGCTGCTGAACACCTGCGCGATGAAGCTGCGGCTGAGGGCCCCGTGATTGATGAAAATATCGCCAATCGGACGAATGCCGTTGCCGATCACCCGTTGTTCGAACAACGGCGCGAAGGTCAGCGGTGAACCGAGATCGCCGGTTGGCGCAGTGAAGATGACCGGTTGCAGCGGCACGTTCGGCGGCGGTGGTGGCACCACCGGGTCGCTGCTGCGAATGAGCGGATCCGGAATGACGACGCTGGTCGGCGTGGTCGGCACGGTTGGAGGAATGATCACCGGCACGGTGTTGATGGCGTAGTTATTGGAGCTGCTGACTCCGCTGCCGCTGTTCCCGGACGCATCGCTGACCCCGGTACTGTTGACGCTGATCGCGTTGCTGGCGCTGTTGACGTTGGCGTTCGGCGTCAGGGTTGCGGTCCAGGTTTTGCCGCCATCGCTGCTGCTCAGGTTGGACAAGGTGCCGTTCGCCACCACGAGGTCTGACAGATCGAAACCGCTGACTGCCTCGTTGAAGGTAATGGTCACCTGCGAGGTCTGACCGATGCCCATGTTCGGGTTGGCGATGACGACCGTGGCGGTCGGCCGTTCGCTGTCCAGCGCGTAGTTGTTCGACACCGCGACGGTACTGCCGACGTTGCCGGCCAGATCGGTGACATTGCTGGTGTCCAGCGCGATGAAATTGCTTGGATCGGTCACGCTGGCCGTCGGGGTGAACGTCGCGGTCCAGGTCTTGCCGCCGTCGCTGCTGCTCAGGTTGCTCAAATCGCCGTTGGTCACGCTCAGGTCGGACAGGTCGAAATTGCTCACCGCCTCGCTGAAGGTGAAGGTCACCGTGGTGGTCTGGCCGATACCCAGGTTTGGATTGGCGACCACGATGTTGACGGTTGGCCGCGTAGCGTCGAGCGCGTAGTTATTGGAAATCGCAACGCTCGCGCCAATGTTGCCGGCCAGGTCCTGCACGCCGGCGGTGTCGAGGATGATCAGGTTGGTCGCGTCATTGACGTTGGCGGTCGGCGTCAGCGTAGCGGTCCAGGTAACGCCGCCGTCGCTGCTGGTCAGGTTCGACAGCAGACCATTGGCAACGCTGATGTCCGACAGGTCAAAACCGCTGACCGCTTCGCTGAAGGTGATGGTCACCGTGGTGGTTTCACCGATGCCCAGGCGATTGTCGGCGACCACGATAGTGGCGGTCGGCAGCGCCGTGTCGATGGCGAAGTTGTTCGAATCGGTGGAGCCGACACCGCTGTTGCCCGAGGCGTTGGTCACGCCGGCATTGTTGAGGGTGATCAGATTACTGGTGTCGGTAATGTTGCTGGTTGGCGTGAACGTCGCCGTCCAGGTCACGCCGCCGTCGCTGCTGCTGACGTTGCTCAGGGTGCCATTGGCAATGCTCAGATCGGCATTGTCGAAACCGCTGACGGCCTCACTGAAAGTGATGGTCACCGTGGAAGTTTCACCGGCCTTGAGCGCGGTATCCGCGACGACAATGGTCGCGGTCGGCACTTCGGTCTGCACCGCGTAGTTGGCCGAGTTGGTGGTACCGGTGCCGGTGTTGCCGGTCAGATCGCTGATGCCGCTGTTGTTCAGGACGATCAGATTGGTGGCATCGCTGACGCCGATGGTTGGGGTAAACGTCGCCGTCCAGGTGATGCCGCCGTCGCTCGACGAAACGTTACTCAGCGTGCCGTTGGCGACGCTCAGGTCGCTATTGTCGAAGCCGCTGACCGCTTCGCTGAAGGTGATCGTGACGAGCGCTGATTCGCCGGGACGCAGATCGCTATCACTCATGACGATCGTGGCGGTCGGACGCTGACTGTCGACCGCGTAGTTGTTCGAATCGGTGGTGCCGCTGCCGGTATTGCCCGCCAGATCGGCGATGCCGGTGTTGTCCAGGGTGATGAGGTTGCTGGTGTCGGTGACTCCCGCAGACGGCGTGAACGTTGCCGTCCAGGTGATGCCGCCGTCACTGCTGCTGACCGCGCTCAACGTACCGTTGGCGATGGTCAGGTCGGCGTTGGTGAAGCCGCTCACCGCCTCGCTGAAGGTGATGGTCACCAGCGAGGTCTCACCGACACCCAATGCCGTGTCGGCGACCACGATGGTCGCGGTCGGCCGTACGGTGTCGACGGCGTAGTTGTTCGAATCGGTGGTGCCGCTGCCGGCGTTGCCGGACAGATTTTGCACGCCGGAATTGTCGAGGGTGATCAGGTTAGTGGCGTCGGTGATGTTGCTGGTTGGCGTGAAGGTTGCCGTCCAGGTGATGCCGCCATCGCTGCTGCTCACCGCCGTCAGGGTGCCGTTGGCAATCGTCAGGTCGGCATTGGTGAAACCGGTCACTGCTTCGCTGAAGGTGATGGTCACCAGCGAGGTCTCGCCGATTTTCAGCGAGGGGTCGGCAATGATCACGGTCGCCGTCGGCACTACGGTGTCGATGGTGAAGTTGCCGGAATTGGTGGCGCCGGTGCCGGCGTTACCGGCCAGGTCGGCGATGCCGGCATTGGCCAGGGTAATGACGTTGGTTGCGTCATTGATTCCGGCCGCCGGCGTGTAAGTCGCGGTCCAGGTAATACCGCCATCGCTGCTGCTGACGGCGGTCAATGTGCCGTTGGGAATCGTCAGGTCAGCATTGGTAAAGCCGCTCACCGCTTCCGAGAAAGTGATGGTTACCAACGACGTTTCACCGGCGCTCAGGCTGGCATCCGCCACCAGGATGGTGGCGGTCGGGCGCTGACTGTCGACCGCGTAGTTGTTGGAATCGGTGGTGCCGCTGCCAGCATTGCCAGCGAGGTCGGCGATACCGGTGTTGTCCAGGGTGATGAGGTTGCTGGTGTCGGTGACTCCCGCAGACGGCGTGAAGGTGGCCGTCCAGGTGATGCCGCCGTCACTGCTGCTGACCGCGCTCAACGTACCGTTGGCGATGGTCAGATCGGCGTTGGTGAAACCGCTCACCGCCTCGCTGAAGGTGATGGTCACCAGCGAAGTCTGGCCGACGCCGAGCGCCGTGTCGGCGACCACGATGGTCGCGGTCGGCCGTACGGTATCGACGGCATAGTTGTTGGAAACGGTGGTGCCGCTACCGGCGTTGCCGGACAGGTTTTGTACGCCGCTGTTGTCGAGGGTGATCAGGTTGGTGGCGTCAGTGATGTTGCTGGTTGGCGTGAAAGTCGCCGTCCAGGTGACGCCGCCATCGCTGCTGCTCACCGCCGTCAGGGTGCCGTTGGCAATCGTCAGGTCGGCATTGGTGAAACCGGTCACCGCTTCGCTGAAGGTGATGGTCACCAGCGAGGTCTCACCGATTTTCAGTGAGGTGTCGGCAATGATCACAGTGGCTGTCGGCAGCACCGTGTCGATACTGTAATTGTTGGAGTTGGTCGTGCCGCTGCCGGCGTTGCCGGCCAGGTCGGCAATGCCGGTATTGGCCAGGGTAATGACGTTGGTTGCGTCGTTGATCCCCACCGTCGGCGTGTACGTCGCGGTCCAGGTAATCCCGCCGTCGCTGCTGCTGACGGCGGTCAATGTGCCGTTGGGAATCGTCAGATCGGCGTTGGTAAAACCGCTCACCGCTTCCGAGAAAGTGATGGTTACCAACGACGTTTCACCGGCGCTCAGGCTGGCATCCGCCACCACGATAGTGGCGGTCGGGCGCTGGGTGTCGATGGCGTAGTTGCCGGAATCGACGGTGCCAGTGCCGGCGTTGCCCGCCAGGTCGGCGACGCCGGTCTGGTCGAGGGTGATGACGTTGGTGGCATCGGTGATGTTCGCGCTCGGCGTGAACGTCGCGGTCCAGGTCACACCGCCGTCGCTACTGCTCACCGCCGTCAACGTGCCGTTGGCAATGGTCAGGTCGGCGTTGGTGAACCCGCTCACCGCTTCGCTGAAGGTGATGGTCACCAGCGAGGTCTCAGCGATTTTCAGGCTGTTGTCAGCGAAAACGATGGTCGCGGTCGGGCGCACGGTATCGATGGCGTAGTTGTTGGAGTCAGTAGTGCCGCTGCCGGTATTACCATTCAGATCGCTGATACCGGTGTTGTTCAGGGTGATCAGGTTGGTCGCATCGGTGATGCTCGCGGTCGGCGTGAAAGTCGCCGTCCAGGTGATACCGCCATCGCCGCTGCTGACCGCCGTCAACGTGCCGTTGGCGATGCTCAGGTCGGCGTTGGTGAACCCGCTCACCGCTTCGCTGAAGGTAATGGTCACCAGCGAGGTTTCGCCGATTTTCAGCGCGTTGTCGGCGACGACGATGGTCGCCGTCGGCCGCACGGTGTCGATCGCGTAGTTGTTGGAATTGGTGGTGCCGCTGCCGACGTTGCCGGCCAGATCATTGACCCCGGTGTTGTCCAGCGTGATCAGGTTGGTGGTGTCGGTGACGCTTGTGGTTGGCGTCAGCGTGGCCGTCCAGGTAATGCCGCCGTCGCTGCTGCTCAGCCCGCTAAGGATGCCGTTGGCCACGGTCAGATCGGCGATGGTGAAACCACTCACCGCTTCGCTGAAAGTGATGGTCACCACCGAGGTTTCGCCTGCCGCCAGATTGGTGTCGGCAACAACAATGGTCGCCGTCGGCCGTACGGTATCGATCGCGTAATTGTTCGAGTCGGTGGTGCCGCTGCCGGCGTTGCCCGCCAGGTCAGCGATGCCGGTGTTGTCCAGGGTGATGAGGTTGGTGGTGTCGGTGATGCTGGCGGTCGGGGTGAACGTCCCCGTCCAGGTAATGCCGCCGTCGCTGCTGCTGACTGCCGT
Organism: Pseudomonas sp. Seg1; assembly: GCF_018326005.1. Classification (NCBI taxonomy): domain Bacteria; kingdom Pseudomonadati; phylum Pseudomonadota; class Gammaproteobacteria; order Pseudomonadales; family Pseudomonadaceae; genus Pseudomonas; species Pseudomonas sp. Seg1. Next base: position 196,538 of record NZ_AP021903.1, on the reverse strand, counting down.
CAGCGTGCCATTGGCGATGGTCAGGTCGGCGTTGGTGAAACCGGTCACGGCTTCACTGAAGGTGAAAGTCACCAGCGAGGTATCACCGATCTTTATTGCCGTATCGGCCATCACAATGGTCACGGTCGGCCGGGCGGTATCGATCGCGTAATTGACGGAGTTGGTCGTACCGACGCCCGCCACGCCGTCGCTGATCGCATTTACCCCAGTGTTGTCGAGGGTGATCAGGTTGGTGCTGTCGGTGATGTTGTTGGTTGGGGTGAAGGTCGCGGTCCAGGTGAGGCCGCCGTCGCTGCTGCTCACCGCCGTCAGCGTGCCATTGGCAATCGTCAGGTCGGCGTTGGTGAAACCGCTCACTGCGCGGCTGAAGGTGATGGTCACCAGCGAGGTTTCGCCGATTTTCAGCGCCGTGTCGGCCATCACGATGGTTGCGGTCGGCGGCTCCACATAGGCTGTGTTGAGCGTGCCACCGTTGTTGTAGATCGCCGCGAAGGCCAACGGCACAGAACCGGTGACGCCGCCGCCGAGTTCTGTACCGCCGGCGCCGCTACCGGCAGCGTTGCCGCTGATGGCGCTGAAGTTGGCGGCGGTGATCAGCACCGTGCCGCCCTGGTTCCAGATCGCGCCGACCCCTCGCCCGCCATCACCGCCGTTCAGATTGTTGCTGCCCAGGCCGCTGCCGCCACCACCACCGCCGCCCGCGCCGATGTTGTTGCTGATGACCGAAGTACCGACGATTTTCAGGGTACCGGTGGAGGCGTTGTAAATGCCGCCGGCCGCATTACCACCGACACCGCCGACCTTGTCCCAGCCGGAACCGCCACCGCCGCCGCCAATGGAAATGGTGCCGTTACTGGCCGTGCCGCCATTGCCGCCGTTGCTGTAATCGGCCGTGCCCACCCCGCCGGCGCCGCCCGTCGTGGAGCCACCGCGACCGCCCATATGCGTCGCGTCGTAACCGCCACCGTAACCGCCGACGCCACCGCTGCCAGCCTGGCCGCCCAGCGTACCGGTGCCCGGCCCGGCGATGCCGCCATGACCGCCGCCCTGACCGCCGAGGCCGCCGCCACCGCCACCACCGCCGCCATAGTTGGCGCCCGTGACGCCACCACCGCCGCCGCCACCCGCCGCCGCGTTACCGGTGACCGAGACATTTTTCAGCGTGAGGACTCCGGCGTTGAAAATCCCGCCACCCATGGCGCCGGTCGCGCCGTAGCCACCATTGCCACCGTTGCCGGAGACCAGTCCCCGGGTGATCACCAGACCATCGAGTGTCACAGTGCTGGCCGAGGTGACTTCCACGACGCGGGTTTTGTACTGACCATCGAGGGTCACGTCCGCCACGCCGTCGTTGTTCAGGTCGCCATCGACAGTGATGCTCTTGTTGATCAGCAGTTCAGAGGTGAGTTGCACGGTCATGCCGGAGCTGAACGTGACGATATCGCCGTTCTGCGCCGACGCCAGGGCTGCCCGCAGCGAGCCGACCCCGGTGTTCGCATTGTTGGTGGCGGTCCACGTGGCCAGGCCCCACTGATATTCACTCATGGCCTTGGTCGACAGCACGTTGGCGCTTTCGATGGTGCCAGTGGCGATTTCCAGATCCCAATCGCCGCCCACACCGGTACGGTTGTTCGAAGCCGCCACATCACGGCCGGTCAGCTGTGCCAGAGAATCGACGAAGCTCAAGCCGCGATCGCCTTCAGCGGTGTAGCAGCCGTAGATCAGGATGTCGCCGCCGGCATTCATGTCCTTACCGATTTCACCGAGGATCGCGCTGCGTTGCGCGACGTTGTCGGCAGACAGATAGCTGTTGCCCAGCCACAGGTCGCCGGCATTGCCGTGCGCAATGATCTGCACCGAACTGACGCCCTGATGCTGACTGAGGTAATCGGCGATCTGCTGCAAACCGTCCTTGCTCGCATCGAGCTTGACCACTTGCGCGCCGGGCGCGACACCTTTGAGCAGGCTGTCGGCATCCTTGACCCGCGAATCGACGAACACCACGCTCTGGCCCGGCACTGCGACAGGGCTGACGGCCGGGGTGGCGTCAGCCTGACCGTGGGTGTCCTTGCTGACCGTCGGGTGATCGGCGGTGGGCGTCTTGGCCGCGTCCGCCGCGGGGTGGCTATCGGCTTGGGCTGCGGTGTCGGCCACGGTGGCGGCGACAGCGCCGTCGAACAGCATGCGCGGTTCCAGCGGCATGATCATCGGCGCCGCCAGCGTGCGTTGGCCTGCGGTTCCCTGCGCTTGCTTCTTGCTCCACCACATGTTGCTCACCCGGACTCGAACACAGTTGTTGATGCATCAATGAAAAACGCCGCGATCAGCTGATCGCGGCGTCGGACTTCATACGAATGACATTGGCGGCGCTGGCTGAGCCATCGAGCCAGAAGGACAAATCGGCGTATTGCTTGAACAGATCCGGTGGCAGGATGGTGCGCCGCGACTGCAGGGCCACCTTGGGTTTGACCTTGTGCAGGCCAGCCACGCCGAGGGCCTGATCGAATTCCGGGGCGTCATAGGCCAGGTGCTCGAAATCGTGTTCGAACCATGGCTCGCCGATGAACTCGTAGACCAGCCGCAACACCCGTTCCGGGGCCTGGGTCAGCAAGTCATAGTCGATGATCAACAGTGAATCGGCCTGTTCGCCGTAATAGGCTTCCTTGAGCGCCGCCCAGGCGAAACCGACCAGGCGATTGCGCTGGGCCAGGGTTTCGCAACGGCTGTAGACGGTGTTGCGCTCGACGGCATCGCCGAACAGTTTGGTGTTTTCATAGGGATTGGCGCGGTACAACCGCTCGAGACTGTCCATGACCCAGGCGACGTTGCGCACGCAAGCGATCACTTTGGCCTTGGGAAACAGGTCGTTCAGCGCCGGCAGCCGCGAGCTCCATTGCCGGTTGGTGTCGAACACCACCGGTTTGTCAGCCTTGTCGGCGTAGAAGGACTCAAACAGTCCACGCAGTAAACGGCGGCGCATTTGAGTGTCGATGACCGCGCCGAATTCGCTGCCGGCGCTGCATTGCTCGAGGACGCTGGAGAAGAGCGAGCCGACCGGGCTGGTCATGCCGGCGTGAAAGCGCGGGTTCTGCAAAAGAATCGCAGAAAGCAGGGTCGAGCCTGAGCGCGGCAAGCCGGAGATAAAGTGGAACTGCTGCAATCCCTTCACCGTAATCGAAAGTCCTTTTGTCCGACAAAGCGTAGTTCAACAAAAACCCTTCGACTAGTAGTGTTTTGATATCAATTCAGAGCAAGAATGACTAAGCAGCTAGTTTTTAATCGCGAATAAAAAGGTGAAACGATTTACTTCGCCCAAGGCTTATTCAGCTGCCGATTTCATCACGAACAGTCGCGCTTGAACCCCGCCGGCGTGCACCTCGCCACTGGCTTGCCAAGCCTTGGGCAGCGATGGGAACTCGCCCGGATCACCGAAGGTTCCGACCAGCCAGACCCGGTCCTTGCCGGGCAACTCGGCAAGGCTGTCGAGATAGACGTCAGCGGTTACCAGCGTGCCAAATCCGTACTCGTTCGGCCGCGTCGTATGGCCGTCCGCCGTGGGTGGCGTGTAGAGGCGCACTTGAGCGCCGGTGCGGTCGTAATAGACGTAACTCAGGTACCAGAGCATGTCACTGGTGACAATGCGGTCACCGGGCTGGAAATGCTGATTGACGTAATTCACCACATGGTCGAGCTGATCATTGCTGTCGACCGTGGCGTTGTTGTTCACGCCCACCATTTCCACCGCGATCAACGACACCAGCACCGCCAGCGCGAGCACCCGCACGCGGCTGTACAAACGGTCAATGGCCAGCGCCGCCAGCAGCGGCAGGCCCAGCGCATAAGCGGTCAGATAGCGCTCGATGAACACTGGCGTGATCCACGACACGGCAAACACCAGCACCAGCGGCAGTCCGGTGTAGAGCGCCAGCAGCACACTGCCACGGGACACGCTGCGATCACGCACCACCGCCACCGCCGCCAGCACCAGAAGCGCCAATGGCAGCGCCAGAAAAACCGGCAACGGCAGCTGCTCGCCGTCGTCCTGAATCAGCCATGACCAGACCATCGACGGCAGTGACGACAGCGTGACCGGGTCTTCCCAGCCGACATCACCACCGACTTTCAGTTGCTCCATGTGCTGCATCAGATCGAGCAGATTGGGCAGCCAGGGCAGGTACAACGCGACGATCGCCAGATTCGCCAGCCACCAACTGGCACGCTGGATATGCCGGAACCGATAACCGTGCTGCACACGGATCAGCCCCAGATAAACCCAGTGGCACAGCGCTGCCAGCACGGCGAAGTAGTGGGTGTAGAACGCGGCGCTCATCAACAGCGCATAAAACACCAGATAGCGGTGGCGCTGCGGGCGGCGGATCCAGTAGACCAGCGCCAGCGTAGCCGCGATCAACAGCAACCCGAGCAGCGAATACATGCGCACTTCCTGGCTGTAGCGCACCGCCGTCGGCAACAACGCCAGCAGCACGCCGGCGATGATTGCCGCGCGGCGCGTGGCCAGTCGATCCACCAGCCACACGCCGAGGCCGACCGCTGCAATACCGGCCAACGCGCTGAGACAGCGCAGCGCAAAAATGCCGTCGCCGAACAGTTCGATCCAACCATGCAGCAACATGAAATACAGCGGCGGATGCACATCGAACGCCGCGTGCTGCCAGATCCCGGCCAGCGAGTAACGCGCCAGCAGCAGGCTGGAGCCCTCGTCGCCCCAGATCGCCGCCGCCGTCAGGTCGTAAAAACGCACCCCCGCCGCCAGCAGCAGGATCGGCAGCAACCAGAGTTCCCTGCCCCAGCGGATCAAAGGCAAGCTGCCAAACCCCGATCCCGGTGTCGCGTGCGGGTCCTGTGTGTCGCCTACCGGTGTGACTCTGTTTACCACCATCGTTGCCTCTTCGCCGCGCCGCAAGACCACGCACCCATGAGTCGAAACCTGCCCGTCACTGTAGGTCAGCCACGGGACCACCGTCGATGCCGGTTTGCGCTTTCACGACATCCGGCAACCTTGCCAATCCGCGTCTACGCTCTGGCGTGGCGAGACCTGGCCATGGCAGGTGAAGGCATCGGCACTGCCCGAATCCACGATTGGCCCGCCGACCACCAATCAAAAGGATGAGGATCTTATGGACGTTTACATGGGCACTGTTCTGACGTTTGCCTTCAACTACGCGCCCAGTGGATGGGCGCAGTGCAACGGGCAGTTGATGAACCTTTCGCAATACCAGGCGTTGTTTGCACTGCTGGGCACCACCTATGGCGGTAATGGTGTCCAGACCTTCGGACTCCCCAACCTGCAAAGCCGAATGCCGATCTGCCAGGGCAACGGCCCGGGCCTGACGCCGCGGGTGATGGGTGAAATCTCCGGCGCCGAACAAGTCACCGCGACCCTCAACAATCTGCCGAACCACACCCACACACTGGCGGGCCTCACCGCCAATACCACCGTGCAACTGGCCAATCCGGCGAGCAACCCGGTGGGCACGCCGACGGCGACCAATTCTTACATGGGCGCTTCGGGCACCGGTCCGGGGCTGGCCAATATCTACTCCGACGCGCAAGGCGCCTCCGCCATTCCCCTCAAAGGCGCATCGACTACCATCAGCGGCACGATCAGCCCCACCGGCAATGGCTTGCCGATGGCGATCATGAACCCGTATCTGGTGCTCAACTTCAGCATCGCCCTGCAGGGCATTTTTCCTTCGCGCAACTGACCGATCGCCGGGGGAGCCTTCTCCCCCGGCCTCCCAACTGGCTGGAGCGAGACCATGCTGCAAACGGTTAAAAGCGAACATTTCGAGGCGCTGCTGGGCCGTGTCGGCACCCTGCAATTGCCCGATGGCAGTGCGCTGCAAATCCACATCGGGGAACTCGAAGAAAACCCGCTGGCGAAAATGCGCTACAGCGAGCGCATGCCGTTCTGCGTCCAATTGAACAGTCTGGAGCCGACTGAGTTTGTTGACGGCTTATGTGCCCTGGAGCTACCGGAACTGGGGCGGGTCGAAGGTATCTTCGTCTCACGGGTGCCACCGATGGGCCGGGACCCGGCGCTGGCTTACTTCCACGTCACCTTTAACTGACTCGTTTGCGTACGGGTTACTGGGGATACCAGACCAGACGTTCGGCGGCGGGATTGCTTTCTTCAACGGCAAAACCCAACGCCAGATAATGTCGGCGCGCGTGGGGATTGTTGGTCCAGACCACCGTCGCCACCGGGCAGCGAAGCTGTTGCGCGGCTTTCTGCACCCCTTGCAGCACGGCGCGGCCAAAACCCTGGCCGCGCGCCTGCGGGGTAAAGGCCAGATACAGCACGCGAATCTCGTTGGCGCCGAAATCGGTACTCAGCGCGCCGATGGCCGTGCCGAGTTTTTCCACCACGTAGTGCATGGCATTCGGGTAGTTGTCGCCCATACCCTGCTCCTGCACCTGAAACTGCTGGGCGACCACTTGCTGAACGCGTTCCTGCTCGCCGTCGATCCATTGCAGATCCGGCCGCGCCGTCTGATACAGGCTTTGCAGAAACGGCCCGTCCGTTGCCCGCGAAGGCCGCACCACCAACCCCTCAGCCGCCACTGCTGCGTTATCCGTCATCGCCACTCTCCGTTAGAAACCGCTTTCCCTGACCCCCAGCGCCGCCATCCGCCGCCACGCGACGCCCAACAATGACTCGCCGCTGCCCTGCAAAACCACCACACCGCGCAACGGTTGCAGCGGTGTCGCAGCTGTATCGAGCGCACTCAATCGCACGCCGTATTGCGCCTGCACGGGTTCCGCGCGTTGCTGTTGATCGCGGCGCACGGCAATCGGCCCGTGGTGATCGGAAGTCAATGCCTCCTGATCGACGTAAGCCACGCCGTTGGTGTCGATTTCATTCAGTTGCACGGCGAGCGCCGGGTGCATCGGGTCATCAGCGATGAAGCGGCCACTGGCGCCGGGCTTGACCCGCCACAACTCGGCTTCGGCCAGATAGCCGCGCAGGCGTGCGCCATCCTCGACGACCCGGGCCAATGCGTCCTTGGTCGACAGCCAGCGGCCAACCGTGAGGTTCGGCAGTAAATCCCGCACGCTGCCGGCATGCGGTGCGCGTAGCAGCAAGCGCTCGCGCTGGGCCGTCAGGCCTCGATACTCGGCGACGGCTTCGGCCAGCCGTTGCTCGACGATGCCGGCATCGGCGGCGGTTTCACTGCGACCGGCCTGACGCCGCATCAGCAACTGCTGGATCTGGATCTCGCGGCGGACAATTGCCAGTCGCGACTCAAGGTCCGGCGATTCAAGTTCGATCAGTACATCGCCCTGCGCGACTTTTGCACCGTCCTGCACCTTCACCGCTTTGACCCGCGCCGCGGTCGGCGCATGCAAGGCGCTGGCGCGCCCGGCCTCAAGCATCGTCGGCAATTCCACCGAGCTGCGCCACGGCACGATCAGCACCAGCAACAGCGCGAGTACCGCCAGACTGCTGAGCAACACCCGCGGACCATGCGCCTGCTCGCGGCGGGTCCACCACTGGCGCCACTCACGCATGATCGGCAAAAAGATGAACCACACCAGTTCCACCAGCATCAGGAAAATCCCCAACACCTTGAAGAACAGGTGATAGACCGCCAGCGCGATCCCGAAAAACAACGCCGCACGCCACAACCACGAGCCATACCCCCAGATCAGCAAACGCCGTTGCATCTTCGGCGACCAAGGCTCCGGCGCGGGTGCGCCATAGCCGAACAAGAACTCGCGCAAGCGCCAGCGACACAAGGCAAACGCGCGGCCCTGAAGGTTGTCGACTTCCCAGAAATCACTGATCAGAAAATAACCGTCAAAGCGCATGAACGGATTGAGATTGACCACCAGCGTGGTGATCCATGTTGCGCTGGCGAGCATGAACGCCGCCGTACGCCCCGGGCCATCGGGCATCAGCGACCATACCAGCAAGGCGACACACGCCAGCAGCAGCTCGGCCAGCACGCCGCCCGCCCCGATCAGCAACCGGGCGCGACGATCATTGACCCGCCAGGCATCACTGACATCGGTGTAGAACATCGGCAGCAGCACCATGAACGCCACGCCCATACTCTGCACCCGGCAACCGGCGCGTTTGGCCATAAACGCATGACCAAACTCGTGACACAGCTTGGCGAAAAACAGCGCCACCCCGAACGCCAGGGCGCCGCCGAGGCTGAACAGGTGCGGGAAGGTGCCAACAAACCGTTGCCAGTCCCGCGAGACCAGAAACACCCCCAGCGCCAACGTTGCCGGCAAACCGTAGCGCAGCAGGCGCGGACCGAAGCGTTCCAGCCACGGCCAGGCGCGATTGAGAAACGCGTCCGGGCGCCATAGTGGAATGCGGAAAAACAGATATTGATGCAGCAGGATTTGCCACAGGCTCTGTTTCTGCGCCAAGGCCTTGAGCCGATAACTGGCGCGTTGCTGATCATCCATGGCGCTGATCAAATCGTGACCGCGCAGAAACTCCAGCAACTGCTCAAGCTCGCCGTCCGCAAGCGGCAGACCCGGTTCGCGATTGGCAGCGCGCAAGACTTGTTCGGCATCGCCCAGCGACCAGTGACGCAACAGGCGCATCGCTGCCGCACCGAGTTTGAAATAGCGACCCCGCACCGGATCGGCCAGCGTCCAGCGCGGCGAGCCGTCCAATGCCGGCGCTGCGGGCGACAATTGCAGGTCGGCACGCAGGCTCGGCAGATGCATTTACAGGCCCACGCTCTGGCGCAGGCCGGCCAGTGGCCGACGCAGCAGGTACAACGCCAACGGTGCGCGATCGCCGAAGATTTTCGCGGTACCGCGCAGGCCGATGCGCGGTGGGGCATCGGCGAAATTGGCGTCCAAGCGGTACGCAAGTTGCCCGCCGGCGGTCGGTTGCGCCTCGTAGGCCGAGCGCTCCAGCGTGGCGAGGTGGCGCTTCAGCGGATCACTGTCGAGAAACAGCGAGACTTCGGCGCCAGGGTCCAGCGCGATCGCATCGCCCACCGCCAGTTCGATGCGCAGTTCAGCCTGGTTCGGATCGGCGATTTCCATCAACCGCTCGCCGGTCTGCACCGGTTTGCCGGTCAAGCGCTCGGCATCGGCAAACACTGCGATGCCGTCGCGCTCGGCACGCACTTCACTGCGCTTGAGCAACTCGCGGGCGTAGTCGCGTTCGGCGCGTTTCTGCTCGGCGCGGGCGGCGAGCAAATCGACCCGCGAGCTGGATTCGGCATCGGCAAACGAGCGCTGGGAATTGGATTTCAGTTCCGCCTCGGCCACGCCCAATGCGCGTTCAGCGACATCGGCCTGGGCCCTGAGCGTGGTGTTTTCAAACCGCAGCAAGACGTCGCCGGTTTTTACCGTCTGATTGGGTTTGACCAGAAATTCGGCGATCACCCCGTCCAGCGGCGCTGCCACCACGCGCCCGCCCAGCGGCACCACTTCGGCCGGCGCCAGCACCGATTGGCGCACCGGGATGAGCAGTCCGAGCAATACGACGGCGACCAGCGCCACCTGCCGTTTGCGTGTCCAGCGCAGTCGCCACGGTTTGCGTGGTTGCAGCGCCAGCCAGGCATGGCTGTAGGTATCGCCCAATTGCGATAACAGCACTTGTTCGGAGGAATTCCACGGCACATCGCGGGCCAGCCATAAACCGCCGAAGACCTGACCGTCGCGATCAATCAACGGCAGCCAGAACACCTGCGCGGCAGACAGGCTGCGCCAATCGGTCTGGATCGAGTCGCTGACCATTTCTGGCGTAATCACCCGTGCCTGTTTCAACACGTCCTGCTTGAACAGCTGTGCCACGGCTTGCTCGACAAACGCCACGAACGGCGCATTCGGCTCTACTGCACTGACGCCCGTCACCGCTTGCACCTTGCCGGCGATCAACAGCGCCGCATGGCGAAAACCGAACAGCGACTGGCCGTCATTGACCAGGCTGTAGGCCAGTTGCGAAGCATCACGGGCGGCGCGGGTCTGGCGTTCGAGGTCGAGAAACCGCGCGAACACCTGCTCGGCGGTGCCGCTCACCGGCGCGTTCACTTAAGCTCCGGGAAACGCGCCGTGCCGCTCATGCCGGCCAGCAAGCCTTTGGCTTCGGGAAGTGTTGCGACTAGCAACAGTGTCTGACTGCCCTCATCGATTCGCGCGCCCAGGCGTTTAACCGTGGCATCGATCGGCTGGCCGGTTTCATCAGGGACGAAGCTGAAGGTCTGGCCGGGCTTGAGCCGAGCCATCCAGCGCGACGGCACCAGCAGATGAATTTCCAGGGTGCGGTTATCGACGACATCGAGCAGCGGCGCGCCGGCCGGTACGCTTTCGTAGCGCTGAACCTTGCGCTCCACCACTTGCCCATCGAACGGCGCGATCACGCTGCAGCGTTTGACCTGCACCTGATAAACCTGAGATTGCGCCTGGGTCTCGCTGACCTTGGCCTCGGCCCGCGCGACTTCGAAGCGGCCAACAGAATTGAGCGCGGCCAGTTGCTTGTTGTGCGCCAGCTCTTCACCGGCACCACGATTGGCGGCCTGCGCGGCATTGAGCTGGGCCTGATAGGCCGAGCAATCGAATCGCGCCAGGGTGTCACCCTTCTTGAACGACTCGCCCTCGCTGAACGGCAACTCGACAATCCGCCCCGACAACTCACTGGCCAGCGTCGCCTGATCGCGAGCGCGCAACACACCCCGGGCCTCACTGCTCGCGGCAACTGCGCCAGTCGCTGCGCTATCCAGCAGCGGATCGTCTGGCCCGGGCGTTTGCGCCTGAACCGTGCACGTTAAGAAGGTCAATCCGATAACCCAACCACGACAACGCGACATAACCGCTACTCCCTGACGGATGTGCGGAGTCTACGACAGCGGGGGTTAGCGTCAAGCGAAAGGCCAGTACTCCATGGAAATGTAATGTTTCAAAAGAGAGGGCTGCTCCATAGTTGTTTAAAAAAGGTAGGCAAACCTCCGACTTCCTACATGAGTTGAGGACACTACCAATTGCTCATTACGAAAATGGTGATAGACAAGCTACCTACGAGAATAAACGCAGGCCAAATGTACCTTTCTCTGCAACAACCTCTAATACAGAAGCCCTTAAATGGCTTGACCCCGGTTGGTATTAGCAGCCAAAACTGGCGAGCCGGTGCTGGAGGTAAACCAGCGGAGTGAGCCTGCAATTATTTGGTGGTTGACCTGCATGACGCGCTCAATCTAGGATTGCCTTACTCAACCCCGTACGTAGCGATTCAGTTCGCTGGCAGTTGGGGATGAAAAAACCGGCCTAGGCCGGTTTTTTCGTTTCTGAGGATTTTTTGTGCGTACCGCATTTTTCGTTGATGGCTACAACCTGTTCTACGGCTTGCTCGCTGGTACACCCTATAAATGGCTGAACCTGCACAGCCTGCTGACGCACATAGCCTTCATCGAAAACCCTCAAAGCTCAATCGTATCGATTGACTATTTCACTTCTCCAATCAAACCCCAGTTGGCAACCCGTGGCCGCGTTTCCAAAGAGGCTCAGGATGCATACGTGAGGGCTTTGCGTGCCAGCAAGGTCGCCGTGCATTTCGGAAGACATCAATTAGAGCCAGCCAAAGCGCCAAGGTTTGTAGATAAAAACACCCATGCGTCACGTCAGGACAAAGTCGATATCTGGAAGCTGGAAGAAAAAGAAACCGATGTTCATATAGCAATCAGCATGTATCGCACTGCGAGCCGACAAACAATGCTCGAATGTGCCGAGAGTATTGATCAGATCATTCTGGTTTCCAGTGATACCGATATGACCCCTGCACTGAAGGCGTTTCGAACAGATTTTCCCGCCCTGATCATTGGAGTGATCCTTCCTTATCGGACGGGTTCTGTTCGCCCTCCTCCAGGTTCTTTGAAAGATAACTCGCACTGGTTGAGACGCGTTATTTCCAATGAAGAACTGCGACTTCATCAATTTCCAAACCGTGTGGCTACGCACAAAAAACCAGTGATCAAACCGGATTATTGGTAACCATTTTATCGATTGGATAAACAGACTCCCAACCCCCACCCAACGCCCGGTACAAGCCAACCATCGCCAGCGAAACCCCGGTCGAACTCTCCACCCACTGTTCCTGCGTCGCCAGCAACGCGCCTTGCACGGTGAGGACGTTGACGAAGTCGACTACGCCTTCGACGTATTGCTGTTGCGCGGTGCGCAGGGCGATCTGGTTCTGGCGTACGGCTTCGGCGAGGCTGCCTGCACGGCGCTGGCTGGCGTTGTAGGCGGTCAGTTGATCGTCGATTTCATGCCAGGCGCGCAGCACGGTTTGCTGGTAGCCGATGGCGGCTTCCTGTTGCTGGGCTTCACGCAGTTGCAGCATGCCGCGCAGGCGGCCGCCGTCGAACAGCGGCAAGCTGAATTGCGGACCGATGCCGAAGGCACGCGAGCCCCACGAGCCGAAATCACTGAGTTGCATGGCTTGCGAACTGAGGTTTCCGGACAAGGTGATGCGCGGATAGAAATCACCCTTGGCCACGCCGATGTTGGCGGTCGCCGCGTGCAGGCGCGCCTCAGCCTGGCGGATGTCCGGACGCCGTTCCGCCAGTTGCGACGGCAGGCCGATAGCAACTTGCAGCGGCGACTGCGGCACTGCGGCGTCTGTGGATAACTGTTTGGCCAAGGCCTGCGGTGGCTCGCCCATCAACAGGCTGATCGCGTTGATCAGCTGTGCTTGCCGTTGTTCCAGCGCGGGCAATCGCGACTCGATGGCGGCGACTTGCGCAGCGGCTTCGGCGACGTCGAGATCGGTCGCCACGCCGTCGTTCAGACGCAATTGCGAGAGTTTCAGGCTGTGCCGCGCCACGTCGAGGTTTTGCTCGGTGACGGCGCGGGTGTTCTGCACGCCACGCAACTGAATGTAGTTTTGCGCGGTGTCGGCAAGCACTGCCAGCAGCACACCGCGACGGTCGTTTTCGGCGACTTCGAGGGTGGCGTCGGCGGCTTCGGTTTCGCGGCGCACACGACCCCAGAAATCCAGCTCCCAGGACGCAGAGAAACCGGCGTCCCACAGGTTGAACGCGGAGTCGCCGTTGTGCCCGGAGGGGTCGTTCAGGCCTTTGCCGCTGTTGCGTTCGCGGGCGTAGCTGCCGGTAGCGGCGGTGCTCGGATAGCGGTTGGCGCTGATCACCTGGCGTGCAGCGCGACTTTGTTGCAAGCGGCTGCTGGCCAGTTGCAGGTCGAGGTTGCTGCGCACGGCGCGTTGAGTCAGGGCCGAGAGTTGCGGGTCGTTGAAGACTTCCCACCAGCGTTCGTTGAGAGGTTCGCTGACAACATGGCTAGGGGCTGACTTGGCGGGTTTTGCCCAGTCGGCGATTTGGGTGGCTTCGGGTTTCTGGAAGTCGGGGCCTACGGTGCAGGCGGTGAGGCTTGCCATGAGCAAGGCACTCAAGGTGAGTGGCTGCAAATGGCCTAATCGCTGGCAAGCCAGCTCCCACAGGGATTGTGCAGGTTGACCGAATTGTTTCGTCCCAACGGTGGACCTTGTGGGAGCTGGCTTGCCAGCGATGGCGTCAGTCGATTCAACACTGTTCATCGCTGAGTCACCTCACGCACCGACGTCGCCGAACTGCGGGTATCGATACTCGCCTCCACCGACATCCCCACCCGCAAACGCTCGGCCAGCGGCTGACCCGGCGTCAGCACAATCTTCACCGGAATCCGCTGCACCACCTTGGTGAAGTTGCCGGTGGCGTTATCCGGCTTCACCGCCGCAAAGGTCACTCCAGTCGCCGGAGCAATACTTTCGACGCGACCGTTCAGGGCCTCGCCGCCGAGGCTGTCGACGCGCACTTGCACTTGCTGCCCTGGCTGCACGTCCGTCAGTTGGGTTTCCTGAAAATTGCCGACCACGTAGGCCTGCTTCAATGGCACCACCGCCAGCAACTTGCTGCCCGGCGTCACATACGCGCCGACCCGCACCGCACGCTCGCCGACCATACCGTCCTGCGGCGCAGTGATGCGCGTGTAAGAGAGTTCGAAACTGGCGATTTCCAGCGCCGCCTGGGCGTGTTTCAACGTGCCTTCAGCGGCATCGCGTTGCGCGGTGAGAATGTCGACCTGCTTGCGCTCGGCCGCCAGTTTCGCCGTGGCCGTGTCGAGACGTGCCGTGGCCTGATCGATACGCGTGCGCGCCTGTTGCGCGTTCTGCACGGTACCGGCACCCACGCCAGCGAGGTGGTTGTAGCGGTTCAGTTCCTGTTGGGCGAAGGCCATTCCCGCCTTGGCCGACACCACCGAAGCCTGCGCCTGCGCGATCACCGAGGTCTGGCGCTCCAGCGTCGCCTTGGCATTTTGCAGTTGTGCCCTCGCGACCAGCGTTTGTGCATCGGCGGCTTCAGCGGCGGCACGTAGATCTCGATCATCGATCAGCGCCAGCAACTGCCCGGCCTTCACTTGCTGGTTATCCTCCACCAGCACTTCCTTGATGAATCCGGCCACACGCGGCACCACCAAAGTGAAATCAGCGGAAACGAATGCATCATTGGTGTTTTGCTGAGTACGTTTGCCAAACAGGCCCGGCACTGCCAGATACAGCAGCACGCCTACCGCCAGTGCAGCCGCCACGGCGACCGCGAGTTTTTGCTTTGCTTGAGTTGTCATAAAAACCTTCATTGTTCAGTACCGCAATCAGGTCGGCGCGCGCGGCGGAAAGATCCGCGTCGGCAGCCAGAAAATCAGCAGGATCAGCGCCACTGCGACGCCAGCCATGCACAGATAAAGATCGGAAGAAGTCAGCACCACGGCCTGTTCATGCAGGCGATGGGCAAGGCCCGGATCGCTGTGATCGGCCAGTGGCGAGTTGCCGAGGCTGTCGACCAACATGGTCGAGTGAAAATGCAGACGGGCCGTGGTCAGCGCCTCGATCACCCCGGTTGCCACCACCGCCGCGAGGCCTTTCACGCTGTTGAACCACGCCGAGGCGAACGGTCCATCCACTGGCTGGATGCTGCCGGTCGAAAGCATCAATAGCGGCAACACTGACATCGGCTGGCCGAAGATCTGCAGCCATTGCAGAACGTAGAAATTGTCGCGAATCCACTCCGAGGTCAGCAGCGATCCGCCGAGACAGGACAGCGTCAGCATGCTCAAACCGACCCCCAGCACCCAGCGACAATCGACCCAACGCAGGTTGCACAGCGCCGCCACCAGCGGCAGCGCGATCAACTGCGGCAGCGCCGCAATCAGCATGATCGGTGCGGTCTGCACCGGGCGATAACCCTGTACTTGCGCCAGATAGCTCGACGGAATCAACACCACCGCCTGCAACACCACCAACACCCCGGCCAGAGTCATCAGCGCGAACGACAGGTTGCGGATACCGAGCATCTGCAACTTGAAAAACGGAACCGGCTGCGACCACTCGTTGATCAGAAACGCCACCAGCAGCAGCGATCCCGAACCGAGCAGCGCGCAGATCAGGTTCGACTCGAACCAGTCCAGCCGATTGCCTTGCAACAGGCCGATCACCAGCATGCAGATCGCCGGAAACCCCAGCAGCAGGCCTTTCCAGTTGAACGCTTTGAGGCGCTCAAGGCGCAGCGGATCCTGCGGGATGCCGTAAGCGACCATGACCATGGCGATCAGGCACGGCACGATGATTTGCCAGAACGTCCATTGCCAACCGACATATTCGGTCCACAACCCGGCCAGCGGCGTGCCGAGCCCCGGACCAAAGGTTGCGGTGAGCGCGTAACCGGCCAGGCCATAAAGTTTGAAGTTAGGCGGCAGAAAGCGCAGGGCGACGGTCATCAGCATCGGCGGCAACGCACCACCGGCCAGGCCTTGCAGAATGCGCATCAGCAGCAGGCTTTCGTAGTTCGGGGCGAATGGACAGAGCACGCCGAGCAGCGTGAACAGGCTGATCGCGCAGAGGGTGAAACGGCGCAGCGAAAAGGTCACCGAACACCACGGCGCAAACGCCATGGCCGCCACTGAGGTGGCGGTGTAACTGGCGACCAGCCAGGTGCCTTCGTCGTAGCCGATGTTCAGCGCGCCGCGAATATCGGCCAGCGCGACCTTGGTCACCATCTCGTTGAGGCCCGACACCAGCACCGCCAGCAGCACGCCAACCAGGCCGATGATGATCCGCGCCCCGAACGCCGGTGGCGTGACCGCCGTGGCCGGGCTGGCCGCGGCGATGGGCGCCGTGACCGTCAGGGATGTCATGAATACACACTCCGGAGGGAAAAATACCGGAGCATCTTAGTCGGGCTTTGTACTGACGAAAATTGACTTATTGGCAGCTTATAAGTGCGTTTGGCGCAGCAATTACGATCCCTGTGGGAGCGGGCTTGCCCGCGATGGCGATGGAACAGCCTCTGCAGATGTTTCGGCTGCCGGCCTCATCGCGGGCAAGCCCGCTCCCACAAGGTTTCGTGGCGCTCACAACTACCTAAGGCTGCGCGGCCAGCCAGGTTTCGTCGCAGCAAGTCTTCAGGGTTTCGCGCAGCCAACGGTGCGCCGGGTCCTTGTCGAAGCGCGGGTGCCAGGCCTGGGTCAGCATCATGGTCGGCAACGGGATCGGCAGGTTGAACGAGCGCAGCTTCAATCCCAACCGTCGCACGCTGAGTAGCGCTTCCTTGGGTACCGGCAAAATCAGGTCGGAGTCGGGCAAGGCAAACATCGCCGCGTGAAAACTCGGCGCGATCACCGCCACCCGCCGCTCCAGGCCCAAGGCATTCAGCGCGGTATCAATCGGGCCGCGGGCAATACCCCGGCGCGACATGCTGATATGGGAAAACCCGGCATAGCGCTCGGCGGTGATTTCGCCGTCGAGCAGCGGATGATCTTCACGCACCAGACCGACGAAATGCGTGGAAAACAGGTTCTGCACTTTGACTTCTGGAGTGACTGGGCGGGTGTTGCTGACACTCAGATCGATACGCCCTTCGCGTAGCGCTTCGTCGTCACCGTCGCCCTCCGGGACGAAGCGCAATTCGCAGTGCGGGGCCTGCTGGTCGAGGGTGTCGAACAGCTTGCCGCCATACACGCCGATAAAAAAGTCGTTGGCGCGGATGCTGAAACGGCGGCGCAAAGTGCTCAGATCGACGTCGTCCGCCGAGCGAAACAGCAGCGCCGCCTGCTCGACCACATCGCGCACCTGTTCACGCAGCTCCAGGGCCTTGGGCGTTGGCACCAGCCCCCGGCCGGCGCGCACCAGAATCGGATCGCCGATGGCTTCGCGGATGCGTGTCAGGGTGCGGCTCATCGCCGCCGGGCTGAGGTTCATCCGCCGTGCAGCGCCGACAACGCTGCCCTCGTCGAGCAGGGCGTCGAGGGCGACCAGAAGGTTCATGTCCGGGAGTTGCATGCTGAGCACTCGTGGCTGATCTGGATTGATCTGCACGCAATGCTAGCAAACATCCTTCTAACTCTGCGTTGGGTTATCGGACGCCATCGCTGGCAAGCCAGCTCCCACAGGGATTGCAGGTGTTTACACAGTTTATGTTCACCTTGAAAACTGTGGGAGCTGGCTTTACAGCGATGAGGCCAGTTCAGGCACTACATGGCTCAGCGCTGCATGCCCCAGCGCTTCACCGTGACCCGCTCCAGCGTGTCGAACACCAGATTCTCCACCAGCAAGCCGATCAGGATCACCACGGCCAGCCCGGCAAACACCTTGTCGGTGTACAGCTCATTGCGGTTCTGAAAGATGTACCAACCGAGTCCGCCCTTGCCGCTGGTTGCACCGAACACCAACTCAGCCGCGATCAACGTACGCCAGGCAAACGCCCAGCCGATTTTCAGCCCGGCGAGAATCGACGGCAGCGCCGCCGGAATCAGGATGAACAGCACAAAACGCATGCCCTTCAGCCCGTAGTTGCGCCCGGCCATGCGCAGGGTTTCCGACACGCCGAGAAACCCGGCGTAGGTGTTCAGCGCCAGCGCCCACAGCACCGAATGCACCAGCACGAAAATCAGACTGTTCTGCCCCAACCCAAACCACAGCAGAGCCAGCGGCAGCAAGGCAATCGCCGGCAGCGGATTGAACATCGAAGTCAGCGTGCTCAGCAGATCCCGTCCAAACTGAGTCGACACCGCCAGGGTGGTCAGGGCAAACGCCAGCACGATACCGATCAGATAGCCCTTGAGCAGCACCACCAAGGATATCCACACCTTGCCCAGCAACTCGCCGCTGAGCAGACCGTCGTACAGCGCATGGCTGGTCTGCACAAAACTCGGCAGCAGCAAATCGTTGTTCTGCACCCGGGCGACGATTTCCCAAATGACCGCGAGCAAAATCAGAATCAGGCTTTTACGCAGCCAGCCCTGTTGCCACAGCCGCTGGCTCAGCGGTAATTCGCGCTCGACCGGCACGCTGGTCAGCGGCTCGAGCACGGTTTCGAATTCTTCACGTACAGATGATGAATGGCTCATCGGGCTATCCTCCAGGCCGCTCAATAAGCGATGCGAATGTCGTTGAAGTCGTGGTCCAGTTCGGTTTCCGGCGACTGCCCTTCATCGAACAACAGCCGATGAATGCGCCGCGCCGACTCTTGAAACGCTACACCGCCAAGACTTTGCAGGTTGTATTGATGGCTGTGCACTTCGGCCCTCACCCGCCCCGGATGCGGCGACAACAGCAGGATGCGATTGCCGATCACCAGCGCCTCCTCAATCGAGTGGGTGACGAACAGCAAGGTGAAGCGCACTTCTTCCCAGAGCAGCAGCAGCTCTTCCTGCATCTTGCGGCGGGTCAGCGCATCCAGTGCGGCGAACGGCTCGTCCATCAGGAGGATTTTCGGCTGCATCGCCAACGCTCGGGCAATCGCCACCCGCGCCTTCATGCCGCCGGACAAGGTATGCGGATAAGCATCGGCGAACGCCGCCAGACCGACCTTTTCCAGATAGTGCAGCGCGCGTTCTTCGGCCTCTTTTTTCTTCAGGGTTTTTGAGGCCAGCAGCGGGAACATCACGTTCTGTTTGACGGTTTTCCACGGTGGCAGTTGATCGAATTCCTGAAACACCACAATCCGGTCCGGCCCCGGCGCGTCGACGCGCTGGCCTTGCAGACGGATCTCGCCGTCGCAGGGCTGGATGAACCCGGCGACGGCTTTGAGCAAAGTGGATTTACCGCAGCCGGACGGGCCGAGCAGCACGAAGCGATCCTGCTGATCGACTTCGAAACTGACCTGGTGAGTCGCCCGCACCACCCGTTGCGGCGTGCGGTATTCGAGACTGACTTGATCGACCGCCAGCAACGCTTGCGTGCTGGCGACCGGGTTGCTGGCCGCGTGGCCTGGCAAAGGGGCGTTCATGTCGGTCAGCTCCCTTGCAGCGGTTTGGCGTCCTGGAAGAAGTAGTCCTTCCACGATTCAGGTTTGTTCTTGATCGCGCCGACGCGGTAGAGGAATTCGGCCAGCGGATAGGTATTTTTCGGCGTGACGCTGAATTCGAACTGCGGGTTGTCGATGATTTTCAGCAGCTCGGCACGATCGATCTTGGCTTTGGTCACGCGGATGTACGTGTCCGCCGCCGCGCCTTTATCGTTCTGCGCAAATTGCGCGGCTTCGGTCAGGGCCTCGACGAAGGCCTTGTAGGTCTTCGGGTTGTCGTTGCGGAATTTCTCGGTGGCGAACAGCACGGTTGGCGAGTTCGGGCCGAGCACGTCGTAGGAGTTGAGCACCACGTGCACATTCGGGTTCTGCAGCGCCTGATCCTGGAACGGCGGATTGGAGAAATGCCCGGTCAACTCGGTGCCGCCGGCGATCAACGCAGCGGTGGCGTCCGGGTGTGGGACGGCGATGGTGTACTTGTCGAGGCGATTGAATTCCTTATCGCCCCATTGCTTGGCCGCCGCGTATTGCAGGAAGCGCGACTGCACCGACACCCCCACCGCCGGCACAGCAATGCGATCCTTCTCGGTGAAATCGGCGATGGTTTTGACCTTGGGATTGTTACTCACCAGGTAGTAAGGGAAGTTGCCCAGCGAGGCCACGGCTTTGACGTTCTGCTTGCCATGGGTGCGATCCCAGATAGTCAGCAACGGGCCGACACCGGCGCCGGCAATGTCAATCGAGCCGGAGAGCAGCGCGTCGTTGACCGCCGCGCCGCCCGAGAGCTGCGTCCAGTCGACCTTGATGTCGAGGCCTTCCTGCTTGCCGTACTTCTCGATCAGGCCCTGATCACGCACCACGTTGAGCAATAAATAGACAATACCGAACTGTTCGGCGATACGAATTTCACCTTCGGCGTGGGCCACGGTCGGCGCCACCAGGCTGCCGGCGATCAGACTGAAACCGAGGCCAATGGCGGCGGCCAGCGGTGCAAATGGAAGACGTTTGGACATGATCGAATCTCCGGCAAATCAGAAAGGCGCGTCGCCCTGGATGGTGGTGCGATACAGCTTGCGGCGCAGGTGCGCGGGGCAGCCGGCGGCGAGGTGGATCAGCGAACGGTTGTCCCAGAACACCATGTCGTGGGGCTGCCACTGATGGCGGTAGATGTTTTGCGGCAGCACGCTATGGGCGTAGAGCTCGGCGAGCAGTTGTTGGCTTTCGTCTGCCGGCAGGCCGACGATGCGCGTGGTGAAGCCTTCACTGACGAACAAAGCCTTGCGGCCGTTTTCCGGGTGGGTACGGACGATCGGGTGCACCACTTCGGCGACCTGGGCCAATTGCTCCGGAGTCAGGGTCGGGCGCCAGTTGCCTTCGAATTTGGTTTCGCTGTAACGCGCCGTGTAGGAATGGGCAGCGCTGCGGCCTTCGACCGCTTTGCGCAGCGCCTCAGGCAGGTTGTCCCAAGCTTTGTGCATGTCGGCAAACAGCGTGTCGCCGCCCTCCTCTGGCAACTCCTGTGCGTGGAGCATCGAGCCGAGGCTTGGCAGCTCTTTATAGGAGAGGTCGGAGTGCCAGAACTTGCCGGCATCGCCGAGGCCGATGTTCTGGCCGTTCTCGACGATGTTGGAAACGATGAGGATTTCCGGGTGGTTGGCCAGCAGGAACTGCTTGAGCACGTGGATCTGCAACACGCCGAAGCGGCGGCTGAAATCGATCTGCTGTTGCGGGGTGATGCGTTGGTCACGGAACACCACGACATGATGATCCAGGTGCGCACGATGGATGCGCGCAAAGTCCTCATCGTTGACCGGACGGGTCAGGTCCAGGCCGACGATTTCGGCACCGACGGCACCGCTGAACGGACGAATTTCAAAGGTTTGCGGCGCGGCGGTCGCGGCGCTTGGGGTGGCAGTAGCTGCGGACATCTTTCAATCTCCCACGCACGGCACGCTCACAGGCGCGCTCGTCGATCAGACACTCACGCGGATTGCGTGTTGGTTCAGGTCGTGCGGCGCGCCGATTGGTCGGCAGGTACGCAGGGGAGTGACTTTATAGCTATAAGAATTGGAAATTAAATACCGTTAACGAATAACGATATGGCGAATGTTGAGAAATGGACGAATTAGTGAATGACGATTTGTGTCACTTTTGGGCGTGATGCGGCGACTTAACGGACGCCATCGCTGGCAAGCCAGCTCCCACAGGTTCCGATGTCGAGCACACAATCGTGTTCCAACCGAAAATTCTGTGGGAGCTGGCTTGCCAGCGATGAGGCCATAAAGACCGCTAGAGCATCAACGCTCGTGCAACGCCTCGGCCCGCGCCCGAATGATGGGCTTGAGCAGATAACTCAACACCGACTTCTTGCCAGTGATGATATCCACCGACGCGACCATCCCCGGAATGATCAGCAACGGCTTCTCATCGGTGCCCAAGTGGCTGCGCTCGGTACGCACCTTGATCATGTAGTAGGTGGTTTTCTTGTCTTCGTCGGTGATGGTGTCAGCGCCGATCTGCTCCAGTTGGGCCTTCAGCCCGCCGTAAATGGTGTAGTCATAGGCAGTGAATTTGACGATGGCTTCCTGCCCCGGATGCAGGAACGCGATGTCTTGCGGACGAATCTTCGCTTCGACGAGCAAGGTGTCATCCAGCGGGACGATTTCCACCATGTCGCTACCCGGCTGGATCACGCCGCCGATGGTGTTGACCAGTAACTTGTTGACGATGCCGCGCACTGGCGAGGTGACCAGCGTACGGCTGACACGGTCTTCCAGTGCCTTGCCGGTGGCCTGGGCCTTGTTCAGGTCGGTGCGGGCTTCGTTGAGTTGTGTCAGCGCTTCACTGCGGAATTTGCCACGGGTTTCGTCGATCTTGCGCTGCACTTCCTTGATCGCCGATTCGGCGCGGGGAATCGCCAGCGTAGTAGCGTCGAGCTGACCACGGGTTTCCACTTCGGCACGCTTGAGGCGCAGCACCTCTACCGGGGACACCGCGCCCTGCGCCACCAACGGCTCGGACATGTTGATTTCCTGGCGTTGCAGGCCGAGTTGCTGGCGGTATTGCGCCTGTTTGGAGGTGAACTCGCGCAGCTCTTGCTGACGCTGGATCAACTGCTCCTGCAAGCCGCCAATCTCGTCGTGCAGTTGCTGGCGGCGGCTGATGTAGAGGGATTCTTCGCTTTTCGCCTGACCCGGCACGGCTTTGAGCACGTCCTCGGGGAACGCCAGCGGACGGTCATCGACCTCGGCGCTCAGCCGCTCGACGCGCAGCAACATCGACAGCCGATCGGCCTCGGTTTCGCCGACGTTGGAAGCGAATCGCGTGTCATCCAGCCGAATCAGCGGTGCGCCGGCTTCGACGATCTGACCTTCCTTGACGAACAGTTCGGAAACGATCCCGCCCTCAAGGTTCTGGATTTTCTGGATCTTCGACGAAGGAATCGCCTTGCCATCGCCCTTGGTCACTTCGTCGATCACGGCGAAGTTGGCCCAGAGCAGCAGGAACACGAAGAAGCCGATGATCGCCCAGATCGTCAGGCGCACGACGCGCGGGGCGTCTTCGATCAGCGCCTTGTTGACCTCTGGCAGCGGCTGGCCCTGCAAGGATGCAGAGCCTTTGAAGTAGCGACGGATCGAATCCTTGAAACCCGACTTAAGCAACACTGATCTGCCCCTTCTTCAACGCTTCCATCACGGCGGCTTTCGGGCCATCGGCGAGAATTTGTCCACGGTCGATCACCAGCAGGCGATCCACCAGCGACAACAGAGATGCCCGGTGCGTCACCAGCACCACGGTCTTGTTTTCGATCACGGCGGCGAGGCGTTGCTTGAGGCGTTCTTCACCGGTGTTGTCCATGGCGCTGGTCGGCTCGTCCATCAGCAGGATCGGCGGATTGAGCAGCAGCGCCCGGGCCAGTGCAACGTTCTGCCGTTGACCGCCGGAGAGGTTCTGTCCGCGCTCACCCACTTGCAGCTCATAACCTTGCGGGTGCAGACGGGCGAATTCATGGACACCGGCCAGTTCGGCGGCTTGCAGGACCAGCTCGTCTTCTACATAGCGCGCACCGGAGACGAGGTTGTCGCGCAGGGTGCCGGCCAGCAGCTGGATGTCCTGCGGCACGTAGCCGATGTTGTAGCGCAGTTCGCTGACGTCGATCTGGCGGATATCCACGCCGTCGACCAGCAACGCGCCGTCGTCCGGCTGATACAGGCCGACCAGCAGCTTGGCCAGCGAGCTTTTGCCCGAACCGCTGCGGCCGATGATGCCGATCTTCTCGCCGGGACGGATCACCAGGTTGATGTTCTTCAGCGCCGGATTCTGTTGTTCCGGGTAGGTGAAGTTGAGCTGGCGGCATTCGATGGCGCCTTGCAGCACCTTGCGGCTCAGCGGGCGCTCTTCGAAGTTGCGCTCCTGCGGCAGCTCCATCATCTGGTCGACCGAGGTCATGGTCACGCGGGCTTGCTGGTAACGGGTCAGCAGACCGGACAGCGACGCCAGCGGACTCAGCGCACGACCGCTGAGCATGTAGCAGGCAATCAGGCCGCCCATGCTCAAGTGGCCATCGATGATCTGGTACACGCCGAAGACGATCATGATCACCCCGGCCAGTTGCTGGATCAGCAGGGTAATGTTCATCGCCAGACCGGAGAGCATTTTCACCCGCAGTTCGAGGCGGCTGAGGGTGCCGATGGTCTGTTCCCACTGGTATTGGCGTTCGCTTTCGGCGTTGTTGACCTTGACCGCGTCGAGACCGGCGAGGGTTTCGATCAGGCTCGACTGACGCTCGGCACCGAGGGCCATGGTGCGTTCCATGGTGGCCACCAGCGGCTTCTGCAACGCGTAGCCGATCAGCAGCGCAATCGGGAACGCCAGCACCGGAATCCACACCAGATGCCCGCCGAGAATGGCGATGACAATAAAGATGAGGATGGTGAACGGCAGATCAATCAGGCTGGTCAGGGTCAGCGAGGCGAGGAAGTCGCGCAGGCTCTGAAACTCATGGATGTTCTGGGCGAAGCTGCCGACCCGCGCCGGGCGGTATTTCATCGCCATGCCGACGATGCGCTCGAACAGCGTGGCCGAGATGATCAGGTCGGTTTTCTTCCCGGCCAGATCCAGGCACAGGCTGCGCAGGCTTTTGAGGATCAGGTCGAAGATGTAAGCGCCAGTGATGCCCAGGGCCAACACCCACAGGGTCGCCTCGGCCTGGTTGGGCACTACGCGGTCGTAGACGTTCATCACGAACAGCGGCGCGGCCATGGCGATGATGTTGATCAGGAAACTGGCGGCGATGGCGTCGGCGTACAGCCAGCGCGAACGCTTGAGAGTGTCGCGGAACCACGAGCGTGCACGCGGAATCAGCGTGCCGTGGTTGACGTCGAATTTGTGTTGCGGCTGGGCGAAGAAGACTTTGCCGGTGTAATCGTCGGCCAGCAGTTCGCGGCTGACCACGGACTCGCCACCATCGCTTTCGCTGAGCAGCACCCGCGCTTCGTTTTCACCTTGCCAGCCCAACAGGACGGCACTGCGACCATCCTTGAGCAGCAACAGCGCCGGCATCGCAATCGGCGGAATCTCCTCCAGCTTGCGCTGCAGCACCCGACCTTGCAGGCCGGCGCGAGCCGCCGCGCGGGGCAGCAACTCGACACTCAAACGTTGTTTGGGCAGCGGCAGGCCGGTGGTCAGCATCGCCGCGCTGGCGGGTTTCTGGTGCAGCATGCAAAGGGCGAGCAGACCATCCAGTAACGGATCGTCGTGCAACGCGCGTGGATCATGACTGAGATGAACTCGACTGACTTCTGATTCCACGCTCGACACTCTTTGACAGTTGAAAAGGGATAACTCAATTCATCCCAGGCAGCTGGACCTTGGGCTTCACGTCGTTCTGCACAACGGATGCCAACGGTGCGACCACTCCCTGGCTTCTGAGCAACTCGCCCATGGTCGCCTTGATTCGATACTGAGTAAATAACTGAATGTTTTTGATTTCAGCCAGACGCCGCGAAGCGGTGAACAACTCGTTTTCGCTGTCGAGCAAATCGAGCAGGGTGCGCTCGCCGAGGCTGAACTGGCGCTGGTACGCGGTGCGCACCGAGGTGCTGTGATCGACGTACTGCTGAGCGATCGGCACTTGCGCATTGGCGTTGTTCAAGGCGTTCCAGGCCAGACCCAGCTCTTCGTTCAACTGACGCAGGGCGTTGTTGCGGATGTCCAGCGCCTGGTTCGACAGGTACGACTTGGATTCCAGATCGGCCTTGTTGCTGCCGCCGGAATACAGGTTGAAGCGCATGCGCAGCATGGCCTGCCATTCGTTGTTGTGACCGTTCTGGCCGTCGAGATCGTTATCGGCGGTGCGGCCCAATTCAGCATCGAAACGCGGGTAGAAGGTCGACTTGGCGGTTTCGTACTGCTTTTCGGCAGCGGCGATGTCGGACTCGGCCGAACGCAGGATCGGGCTGTTTTCCAGCATCTGCTGGCGCGCTTCATTGAGGTTGGCCGGCATCATCGCCATGAACGGCGCCGGACGCTCGAGCTGGTCAGGCATCTGGCCAACAGCGCTGAGGAAGTTGGTTTCCGAGTCGGCCAGATTGGTCTGTTCGGTGATCAGATTGTTGCGGGCCTGGGCCATCCGCGCTTCGGCCTGATCGAGGTCGGCACCGCTGCCGACGCCGCGCTGGGTGCGCAACTGGATCTGGTCGTAGATGCGCTGGTGGCTCTTGAGGTTTTCTTCGGCCAGACGCACGAATTCACGGCGAGTCAGCACGTCGAGGTACACCTGGGCGACGGTCAGCGCGGTGCGCTCGGAAGTGCCGAGCAGCGAGTAGGCGCGGGAGTTAACGGTGGCTTGTTGACGCCCGACCTCGCTGGACGTCGCAAAACCGTCAAAGACCATTTGCGAGAGACGTAAACTTGACTCGCTGCGGTTCAGGGTTTCCCAGTGATTGCCGCCGCCATTGGCGCGGGTGGTCACGCTGTCGGTGCCTTCACGGCCGTAACCGCCGAGCAGATCGACCTTGGGCAGGTATCCACCTTTTGCAGCCTTTAACTGATAATCCGCGGCCAAACGACTGTTGACCCCTGCCTGGATTTCCGGATGGACATCCAAGGCCTGTTGCATGGCTTCTGGTAAGGATTGTGCTTGTGCGAATGAAGCGGCGAGAGCGAAAGGTAGAGCCTTGAACAAATACGAACGCATGGTAACGATTTCCCAGAACTACTTGTCTTGAATCACAGCAAAACGTGGTGCTGCGGCGGATGATGGCAACCGGAATGACCGTATGTCGGAAAGTTCAAAACAGGAACTGGATCACACGCTGAAGGACAGGTCGCCGCGGAAATATCAATGTGACATTAGTGGGGCGATTGTTTAGGATGGCACCCAGAAGGTCAATAGTTTGGCATAAAGTTAATAGCGAAAGAATCTAGCCAAATTATTGACGAAGAGACGCGTCAAACTTGATTCGCAAATTTTTAAAGTACGTCCAGACTGAATCGGCGCCGAGCCATCAGGCAATGGAAGTCAACTGAACGTAACACCCGGAGAGTCTTCAATGAGCAGTGTTGTTGCCATCGTCAAAAGCATTGTCGGTCAGGTATTCGTGGTCTCCCCTGAGGGTGTACGCCGCGTGCTCGTTGAAGGCGATCGTCTGTTCGTCGGCGACCAGATCGACACCGGCCTCTCCGGCGCCGTGTCGCTGGAACTGGCTGATGGCCGCACTCTGGATCTGGGTCGCGAAACTCAGTGGAGCGCCAACGCGCCCGACTCCAGCACTGACCTGGCCGAAGCCACCGCGCAGGCTGCGCCGTCGGTAGCAGAATTGCAGCAAGCGATTGCCGCGGGTGTCGACCCGACTACTGCTCTTGAAGCCACCGCTGCCGGCCCTTCAGCTGCGGGTACTGGCGGTGCGGCTGGCGGCGGCCACAGCTTCGTGATGCTCGATGCCACGGCGGGTCGCGTTGATCCGACCATTGGCTTCCCGACGGAGGGGATCAACTCCGGCGCGCAAGCGGCGCAAAACATCACTGGTGGACAGACCACCGACACCACCACCAACGCCCTGCGTGAGTCGACCCTGAGCCTCAGTGCTACGCCGACCATCACCGAGGCCGGCGGCGTGCTGGTGTACACCGCGACCCTGACCCAGGCGCCGCTGACCGACCTGACCATCACCCTGTCCAACGGCGCGGTGATCGTGATTCCGGCCGGTTCCACCACCGGCACCGTCAACGTGCCGCTGGCACCGAACGACACCGTTTATAACGACCCGACCCAGATTGACGTGACCGTCACCGGTACCACCGGCGGCAACGGCATCACCGTGACCACTCCGACCACTCCGGCCACGACTCAGGTCACCGACACCATCGACACCACCACCGTCACCCTGACGGCGGGCCCGAGCGTCACCGAAGGCGGCCAGATCACCTACACCGCGACCCTGACCAACCCGGCGCAAACCCCGGTGACCGTCACCCTGTCGAACGGCTCGACCATCACCATCGGCGCCGGCCAGACCACTGGCACCGTCAACGTGCCGACGCCGGCCAACGACGTCTATAACAACGGCAGCACGGTCACCACGACCATCACCGGTGCCACCGGCGGCAACTTCGAAAACCTGGTGCCGAACCCGACTCCGGCGGTGACCACCATCACCGATTCGATCGATAACACCGGCCTGACCCTGACCGCCACCGGCACCGTGGTCGAAGGTGGCCAGATCACCTACACCGCGACCCTGACCAACCCGGCGCAGACGCCGGTCACCGTCACCCTGTCGAACGGTTCGACCATCACCATTGAAGCCGGCCAGACCACCGGCACCGTCAACGTGCCGACCGCACCGAACGACGTCTACAACAATGGCGGCACCGTCAGCACCACCATTACCGGTGCAACCGGCGGCAACTTCGAGAACCTGGTTCCGAACACGACGCCAGCGACCACCACCGTGACCGACTCGATCGACACCACCAGCGTGAGCCTCACCGCCACCGGCACTGTTGTCGAAGGCGGGCAGATCACTTACACCGCGACCCTGACCAACCCGGCGCAAACCCCGGTGACCGTCACCCTGTCGAACGGTTCGACCATCACCATTGAAGCCGGCCAGACCACTGGCACCGTCAACGTGCCGACGGCGGCCAACGACGTCTATAACAACGGCAGCACCGTCAGCACCACGATTACTGACGCTACCGGCGGTAATTTCGAAAACCTGGTGCCAAACCCGACGCCCGCGACTACTACCATTACCGACTCGATCGACACCACCAATCTGTCGTTGAGCGCGACCGGTTCGGTGGCCGAAGGTGGTTCGATCGTTTACACCGCGACCCTGACCAACGCCGCGCAAACCCCCGTCACCGTGACCCTGAGCAACGGTTCGGTGATCACCATCGAAGCGGGCAAGACCACCGGCACCGTGACCGTTCCAGCGCCTGCCGATGACGTCTACAAAGACGCCGGCAAAGTCGAAGTCTCTATCACGGACGCCAGCGGCGGTAACTTCGAGAACCTCGTTCCGAGCACCACGCCAGCTGTGACCGAAGTGACCGACACCATCGACACTTCGACCGTGAAACTGAGCGCCGATACGTCGGTGGCTGAAGGTGGCACTGTTACCTACACCGCCACCGTTGGCGCGCCAGTGACCGGTTCGCCTGTCGTGGTAACGCTGGCCAATGGTCAGAACATCACCATCGAAGTCGGTAAAACCACCGGCAGCGTGACCTTCACCGCACCGAACGATGCGCTGACCGGTAACGCACCACTGACCAACTCGATCACTGGCGTGACTGGCGGCAACTACGAAGATCTCGTGGCCGACAAGACCGCGGTTTCAACCACCGTTACCGATACCGTCGACACCACCAACCTGTCGCTGAGCGCGACCGGCTCTGTGGCCGAGGGTGGCCAGATTACCTACACCGCCACGCTGACCAATGCGGCAGGCTCGCCAGTCACCGTAACGCTGAGCAACGGCTCAGTCATCACCATCGAAGCAGGCAAAACCACCGGCACCGTGACGGTTCCGGCGCCAGCCGATGATGTTTACAAAGACGCCGGCAAAGTCGAAGTGACCATCGACAAGGCCACGGGCGGCAATTTCGAGAACCTGGTGCCGAGCACCGTTCCAGCCGTGACCGACGTCACCGACACCATCGATACTTCGACCGTCAAACTGACGGCTGATATTTCGGTCGCTGAAGGTGGCACCGTCACTTACACCGCCACCGTCGGCGCCCCGGTGACCGGCTCGCCGGTTGTGGTGTCTTTGGCCAACGGCCAGAGCATCACCATCGAAGTGGGTCAAACCACCGGCACCGTGACCACCACTGCGCCGAACGATGCGCTGGTTGGCCAGGCCCCGCTGACCAACTCGATCACCAACGTCACGGGCGGCAATTACGAGAACCTCGTAGCGGACAAAACCCCGGTCAGCACCACGGTGACTGACACCACCGACACCACCAACCTGTCGCTCAGCGCGACCGGTTCCGTGGCCGAGGGTGGCCAGATCACTTACACCGCGACCCTGACCAACGCTGCCGGCTCGCCGGTCACCGTGACCCTGTCGAACGGTTCGGTGATCACCATCGAGGCTGGCAAAACCACAGGCACCGTGACCGTTGCTGCGCCAGCCGATGACGTCTATAAAGACGCCGGCAAAGTCGAAGTGAACATCGATAAGGCCACGGGCGGCAATTTCGAGAACCTGGTACCAAGCACCGTTCCGGCCGTTACCGACGTCACCGACACCATCGATACTTCGACCGTCAAACTGACGGCTGATACTTCGGTCGCTGAAGGTGGCACTGTCACCTACACCGCGACCGTTGGCGCTCCAGTGACGGGTTCGCCTGTTGTGGTGACTCTGGCAAACGGCCAGAACATCACCATCGAAGTCGGTAAAACCACGGGCACCGTAACCTTCACTGCACCGAACGATGCATTGGTTGGCCAAGCCCCGGTCACCAACTCGATCACCAACGTGACGGGTGGCAACTACGAAAATCTCGTAGCGGACAAAACCCCGGTCAGCACTACGGTGACCGACACCACCGACACCACCAACCTGTCGCTCAGCGCGACCGGTTCCGTGGCCGAGGGTGGCCAGATCACTTACACCGCGACCCTGACCAATGCCGCCGGTTCGCCAGTGACGGTGACCCTGAGCAACGGCTCGGTGATCACCATCGAGGCTGGCAAAACCACTGGCACCGTGACAGTTCCGGCGCCAGCCGATGATGTTTACAAAGACGCCGGCAAAGTCGAAGTGACCATCACGGACGCTACCGGCGGTAACTTCGAAAATCTCGTTCCGAGCACCGTCCCAGCGGTGACCGATGTCACTGACACCATCGACACCTCAACCGTGAAACTGACGGCTGACACTTCCGTGGCAGAGGGTGGCACCGTCACCTACACCGCCACTGTTGGTGCGCCAGTCACTGGTTCGCCGGTTGTCGTGTCCCTGGCCAACGGCCAGAGCATCACCATCGAAGTGGGCAAAACCACGGGCACCGTGACCTTCACCGCACCGAACGATGCGCTGACCGGTCACGCGCCGCTGAGTAACTCGATCACCGACGTGAGCGGCGGCAATTACGAGAATCTCGTTGCCGACAAAACCCCGGTCAGCACCACCGTGACCGACACCGTCGACACCACCAACCTGTCGCTGAGCGCGACCGGTTCCGTGGCTGAAGGCGGTTCGATCGTTTACACCGCGACCCTGACCAATGCGGCTGGCTCGCCGGTCACAGTGACCCTGAGCAACGGCGCAGTCATCACCATCGAGGCTGGCAAAACCAGCGGCACCGTGACCGTTCCGGCTCCGGCGGATGACGTTTACAAAGACGCGGGCAAGGTCGAAGCGACCATTTCCACTGCCACTGGCGGCAATTTCGAGAACCTGGTGCCGAGCACCGTTCCGGCCGTTACCGAAGTCAGCGATACCATCGACACTTCGACCGTGAAACTGACCGCCGACAGCACCGTGGCTGAAGGTGGCACCGTCACTTATACCGCCACCGTTGGTGCGCCAGTCACTGGTTCGTCGGTTGTCGTGACCCTGGCCAACGGCCAGAGCATCACCATCGAAGTGGGTAAAACCACTGGCACCGTAACCACCACTGCGCCGAACGACGCACTGGTCGGCCAGGCACCACTGAGCAACTCGATTACTGGCGTTACCGGCGGCAACTACGAAAACCTCGTCGCCGACAAAACCCCGGTCAGCACCAGCGTGACCGACACCACCGACACCACCAACCTGACGCTGAGTGCGACCGGAACTGTGGTTGAGGGCGGCTCGATCGTTTACACCGCGACCCTGACCAATCCGGCCGGCACGCCGGTGACCGTGACCCTGAGCAATGGCTCGGTGATCACCATCGAGGCGGGCAAAACCACCGGTACTGTGACTGTTCCGGCCCCCGCCGATGACGTCTACAAGGACGCCGGCAAAGTCGAAGTGACCATCCAGGATGCGTCCGGCGGCAACTTCGAGAATCTGGTGCCGAGCACCGTTCCGGCCGTCACCGATGTCACCGACACTATCGACACCTCGACCGTCAAACTGACCGCCGACACCACCGTGGCTGAAGGCGGCACCGTTACTTACACCGCTACCGTTGGTGCACCAGTCACCGGTTCGCCGGTTGTGGTGACGTTGGCCAACGGTCAGCAGATCACCATTGAAGTCGGCAAAACCACTGGCACCGTTACCACCACCGCGCCAAACGAC
The DNA here is from genome assembly GCF_018326005.1 of Pseudomonas sp. Seg1. Classification (NCBI taxonomy): domain Bacteria; kingdom Pseudomonadati; phylum Pseudomonadota; class Gammaproteobacteria; order Pseudomonadales; family Pseudomonadaceae; genus Pseudomonas; species Pseudomonas sp. Seg1. The sequence goes on along the minus strand of NZ_AP021903.1, from coordinate 164,491 downwards.
GCTTTGGTTGGCCAGGCACCACTGAGCAACTCGATCACCGGTGTGACGGGCGGCAACTACGAAAATCTCGTAGCAGACAAAACCCCGGTCAGCACCAGCGTGACGGACACCACCGACACCACCAACCTGTCGCTCAGCGCCACCAACTCGGTCGCCGAGGGCGGTTCGATCACGTACACCGCGACACTGACCAACGCCGCTGGCTCGCCAGTGACCGTAACCCTGTCGAACGGCGCCGTGATCACCATCGAAGCTGGCAAAACCACCGGCACCGTGACCGTTCCAGCCCCGGCTGATGACGTTTACAAAGACGCAGGCAAAGTCGAAGCGACCATTTCGACTGCCACGGGCGGCAATTTCGAGAACCTGGTGCCGAGCACCGTTCCGGCTGTCACCGAAGTCACCGATACCATCGACACCACCACCGTCAAACTGACCGCCACCGAATCGGCATCTGAAGGTGGCACCGTTACTTACACCGCGACCGTTGGCGCGCCAGTGACCGGTTCGCCTGTGGTTGTGACCCTGGCCAATGGTCAGAACATCACCATCGAAGTCGGCAAAACCACTGGCACCGTCACCACCACCGCACCGAACGACGCGTTGACCGGCCACGCGCCGCTGACCAACGCGATCACTGACGTGAGCGGCGGCAATTACGAAAATCTGGTTGCCGACAAGACGCCGGTTTCGACCAACGTCACCGACACTGTCGACACCACCAACCTGTCGCTGACGGCGACCGGTACTGTGGCTGAAGGCGGCTCGATTGTTTACACCGCGACGCTGACCAACGCGGCAGGTTCGCCGGTCACCGTAACGCTTTCGAATGGTTCGGTAATCACCATCGAGGCAGGCAAAACAACGGGCACCCTGACCGTTCCGGCACCTGCCGATGACGTCTACAAAGACGCCGGCAAAGTCGAAGTGACGATCAAGGAGGCAACCGGCGGCAACTTCGAGAACCTCGTTCCGAGCACCACGCCAGCGGTGACTGACGTCACCGACACCATCGACACCTCGACCGTCAAACTGACGGCCACCGAGTCGGCAGCCGAGGGTGGCACTGTCACCTACACCGCCACCGTTGGCGCGCCAGTCACTGGCTCGCCGGTTGTCGTAACGTTGGCCAACGGCCAGAACATCACCATCGAAGTGGGTAAAACCACCGGTACCGTCACCACCACCGCGCCAAACGACGCGTTGACCGGTCACGCGCCGCTGACCAACTCGATCACTGACGTCACCGGCGGCAACTACGAAAACCTCGTGGCCGACAAAACCCCAGTCAGCACCACCGTGACCGACACCGTCGACACCACCAACCTGTCGCTCAGCGCCACTGGCACGGTGAACGAAGGTGGCCAGATCACCTACACCGCCACCTTGACCAACGCGGCCGGCAGCCCGGTCACCGTGACGTTGAGCAATGGCGCGACCATCACCATCGAGGCCGGCAAAACCACCGGCACCGTGACCGTCGACGCACCGAAGGACGACGTCTACAAAGACGCCGGCACTGTTGAAGCGACCATCAAGGGCGCGACCGGTGGCGACTTCGAAAACCTCGTCACCAATACGACTCCGGCGGTCACCACCGTCAACGACACCATCGACACGTCCACCGTGTCGCTGACCGCCACGGCCAACGTCGCCGAAGGCGAAACCGTGGTCTACACCGCGACCGTCACTGCGCCTGTGACCGGTTCGCCGGTTGTCGTGACCCTGTCCAACGGCCAGACCATCACCATCGCTGTCGGTGAAACCAGCGGTACCGTGAATTTCGTTGCGCCGAACAGCCCATTGGCGGGCGGCAGCTCGTTGAGCGTGACCATCGACGGCGCGACTGGCGGCAACTACGAAAAACTGGTGACCGACGGCAAGTCGGCCGACACCACGGTTACGGACACCACCGACACCACTAATCTGAACCTGACCGCGACCGATTCGGTGGCTGAGGGCGGTTCGATCGTTTACACCGCAACGCTGACCAACCCGGCCGGCACACCGGTGACTGTGACCCTGTCAAACGGCGCCGTAATCACCATCGACGCGGGTAAAACCACTGGCACCGTCACTGTCCCGGCTCCGGCTGATGACGTTTACAAAGACGCGGGCAAAGTTGAAGCGACCATTTCGACTGCCACCGGCGGCAACTTCGAAAACCTGGTGCCGAGCACTGTTCCGGCCGTGACCAACGTCACCGACACCATCGACACCACCACCGTCAAACTGACCGCGACCGAGTCGGCGGCTGAGGGTGGCACCGTTACTTACACCGCAACTGTCGGTGCTCCTGTGACCGGTTCGCCGGTCACCGTGACCCTGGCCAATGGTCAGAACATCACCATCGAAGTGGGTAAAACCACCGGCACCGTGACCTTCACTGCGCCGAACGATGCGTTGACCGGCCACGCGCCGCTGACCAACGCGATCACCGACGTGAGCGGCGGCAATTACGAGAACCTGGTCGCCGACAAGACGCCGGTTTCGACCACAGTTACCGATACCGTCGACACCACCAACCTGTCGCTGAGTGCGACCGGCACCGTGGCCGAAGGTGGCCAGATCATCTACACCGCGACCCTGACCAACGCTGCTGGCTCGCCAGTGACCGTGACCTTGTCGAACGGCGCCGTGATCACCATCGAAGCGGGCAAAACCACTGGCACCGTGACCGTTCCAGCTCCGGCTGACGACGTTTACAAAGACGCCGGCAAAGTCGAAGCGACCATTTCCACCGCGACGGGCGGCAACTTCGAGAATCTGGTGCCGAGCACCGCTCCAGCCGTTACCGAAGTGACTGACACCATCGACACTTCGACCGTGAAACTCACGGCGACCGAGACCGCCGCTGAAGGTGGCGCGGTTGTTTACACCGCGACCGTGGGTGCGCCAGTCACTGGCTCTCCAGTTGTGGTGACGCTGGCCAATGGTCAGAACATCACCATCGAAGTGGGTAAAACCACTGGCACCGTGACCTTCACTGCACCGAACGATGCATTGACCGGCCACGCACCGATTACCAACTCGATCACCGGTGTAACCGGCGGCAACTACGAGAATCTGGTTGCCGACAAGACCCCGGTTTCGACCAACGTCACCGATACCGTCGACACCACCAATCTGTCGTTGAGCGCCACCGGTTCTGTCGCTGAGGGCGGTTCGATTGTTTACACCGCGACCCTGACCAACGCTGCTGGCTCGCCAGTGACCGTGACCTTGTCGAACGGCGCTGTAATCACCATCGAGGCGGGTAAAACCACTGGCACTGTGACCGTTCCGGCACCGGCCGATGACGTCTACAAAGATGCAGGAAAAGTCGAAGCGACCATTTCGACCGCTACTGGCGGTAACTTCGAAAACCTGGTGCCGAGCACTGTTCCGGCCGTGACCGAAGTGACCGACACCATCGACACTTCGACGGTGAAACTGACTGCCGATACGTCCGTGGCTGAAGGCGGCACTGTCACTTACACCGCCACTGTTGGCGCTCCCGTGACCGGTTCTCCGGTCGTGGTGACATTGGCCAACGGTCAGCAGATCACCATTGAGGTCGGCAAAACCACTGGCACCGTGGCCACCACTGCGCCAAACGATGCATTGACCGGCCATGCGCCGCTGACCAACTCGATCACCAACGTAGACGGCGGCAACTACGAGAACCTCGTTGCCGACAAGACCCCGGTCAGCACCACCGTGACCGATACCGTCGACACCACCAATCTGTCGTTGAGCGCTACCAACTCGGTCGCCGAAGGTGGCTCGATCGTTTACACCGCCACGCTGACCAACGCCGCTGGCTCGCCAGTGACCGTGACGTTGTCGAACGGTGCTGTGATCACCATCGAGGCTGGCAAAACCACTGGCACCGTCACTGTTCCGGCTCCGGCTGATGACGTTTACAAAGACGCGGGCAAGGTTGAAGCGACCATTTCCACCGCGACTGGCGGCAACTTCGAAAATCTGGTGCCGAGCACTGTTCCGGCAGTCACCAGCGTCACCGACACCATCGACACCACCACGGTCAAACTGACCGCGACCGAGTCGGCTGCTGAGGGTGGCACCGTTACCTACACCGCGACGGTTGGTGCCCCTGTTACCGGTTCGCCGGTGGTCGTGACGCTGGCCAATGGTCAGAACATCACCATCGAGATGGGTAAAACCACCGGCACCGTGACCACGACTGCGCCTAACGATGCGTTGACCGGTCACGCACCGCTGACCAACGCCATTACCGACGTAACCGGCGGCAACTACGAGAACCTCGTCGCCGACAAGACCCCGGTCAGCACCACCGTGACCGACACTGTCGACACCACCAACCTGTCGTTGAGCGCTACCCCATCGGTCGCTGAAGGCGGTTCGATTGTTTACACCGCCACGCTGACCAACGCCGCTGGCTCGCCAGTGACCGTAACCCTGTCGAACGGCGCCGTCATTACGATTGAGGCGGGCAAAACGACTGGCACCGTGACCGTTCCAGCTCCGGCTGATGACGTTTACAAAGACGCGGGCAAGGTCGAAGCGACCATTTCCACCGCGACTGGCGGCAACTTCGAAAATCTGGTGCCGAGCACTGTTCCGGCAGTCACCAACGTGACCGACACCATCGATACCACCACCGTCAAACTGACCGCGACCGAGTCGGCGGCTGAGGGTGGCACCGTTACCTACACCGCGACGGTTGGTGCTCCTGTCACCGGTTCACCGGTTGTCGTGACCCTGGCCAACGGTCAGAACATCACCATCGAAGTGGGCAAAACCACCGGCGCCGTGACCACCACCGCACCGAACGATGCGTTGACCGGCCACGCGCCGATTACCAACTCGATCACCGACGTGAGCGGCGGCAATTACGAGAATCTGGTTGCCGACAAAACGCCGGTTTCGACCACTGTCACTGACACCGTCGACACCACCAATCTGTCGCTGTCCGCAACCGGCACCGTGGCCGAAGGTGGCCAGATCACCTACACCGCGACCCTGACCAACGCAGCTGGTTCGCCAGTGACCGTTAATCTGTCGAACGGCTCGGTGATCACCATCGAAGCCGGCAAAACCACCGGCACCGTGACCGTCCCGGCTCCGGCTGACGACGTCTACAAAGACGCCGGCACCGTGCAGGCTACGATCAGCAACGCCACCGGCGGCAGCTTCGAGAAACTGGTGACCAGCAACACCCCAGCGGTCACCAGCGTCACCGACACCATCGACACCACCACCGTCAAACTGACCGCGACCGAGTCGGCGGCTGAGGGTGGCACCGTTACTTACACCGCAACTGTCGGTGCTCCTGTGACCGGTTCGCCGGTCACCGTGACCCTGGCCAATGGTCAGAACATCACCATCGAGGTGGGTAAAACCACCGGCACCGTGACCACGACTGCGCCTAACGATGCGTTGACCGGTCACGCACCGCTGACCAACGCCATTACCGACGTAACCGGCGGCAACTACGAGAACCTCGTCGCCGACAAGACCCCGGTCAGCACCACCGTGACCGACACTGTCGACACCACCAACCTGTCGTTGAGCGCTACCCCATCGGTCGCTGAAGGCGGTTCGATTGTCTACACCGCCACGCTGACCAACGCCGCTGGCTCGCCAGTCACCGTGACCCTGTCGAACGGCGCCGTTATCACCATCGACGCTGGTAAAACCACCGGCACCGTGACCGTTCCTGCACCAGCGGACGACGTCTACAAAGACGCCGGCACCGTGCAGGCAACCATCAGCAACGCCACCGGTGGCAACTTCGAGAACCTGGTGCCGAGCACTGTGCCGGCAGTCACCAGCGTCACCGACACCATCGACACCACCACCGTCAAACTGACCGCGACCGAGTCGGCTGCTGAGGGTGGCACCGTTACCTACACCGCGACGGTTGGTGCTCCTGTTACCGGTTCACCGGTCACCGTGACACTGGCCAACGGTCAGAACATCACCATCGAAGTGGGTAAAACCACTGGCACCGTGACCACCACCGCGCCGAACGACGTGTTGACCGGCCACGCGCCGTTGACCAACGCGATCACCAACGTCAGCGGCGGTAACTACGAGAATCTGGTTGCCGACAAAACGCCGGTTTCGACCACTGTCACTGACACCGTCGACACCACCAATCTGTCGCTGTCCGCAACCGGCACCGTGGCCGAAGGTGGCCAGATCACCTACACCGCGACCCTGACCAACGCCGCTGGTTCGCCAGTGACCGTTACTCTGTCGAACGGCTCGGTGATCACCATCGAAGCCGGCAAAACCACCGGCACCGTGACCGTCCCGGCTCCGGCTGACGACGTCTACAAAGACGCCGGCACCGTGCAGGCTACGATCAGCAACGCCACCGGCGGCAGCTTCGAGAAACTGGTGACCAGCAACACCCCAGCGGTCACCAGCGTCACTGACACCATCGACACCACCACGGTCAAACTGACCGCCACCGGCACGGCGGCTGAGGGCGGTACCGTCACCTATACCGCCACGGTCGGTGCGCCAGTCACCGGCTCGCCGGTCACCGTGACCCTGGCCAACGGTCAGAACATCACCATCGAAGTGGGCAAAACCACTGGCACCGTGACCACCACCGCGCCGAACGACGTGTTGACCGGCCACGCACCGCTGACCAATTCGATCACCGGCGTAACCGGTGGCAACTACGAAAACCTCGTTGCGGACAAGACTCCGGTCAGCACCACCGTGACCGACACCGTCGACACCACCAACCTGTCCCTGAGTGCCACCAACTCGGTCGCCGAGGGCGGTTCGATCGTTTACACCGCCACGCTGACCAACGCTGCTGGCTCGCCAGTCACCGTGACCCTGTCGAACGGTGCAGTCATCACCATCGAAGCCGGCAAAACCACCGGCACCGTCACCGTTCCAGCGCCAGCCGACGACGTCTACAAAGACGCCGGTACCGTGCAGGCGACGATCAGCAACGCCACCGGTGGCAACTTCGAAAACCTGGTGCCGAGCACGACGCCGGCCGTGACCAGCGTGACCGACACCATCGACACCACCACCGTGAAGCTGAGCGCAACCGGCACAGCGGCCGAGGGCGGCAATGTCGTCTACACCGCCACCGTCGGCGCACCTGTGACCGGCTCGCCTGTCGTCGTGACCCTGGCCAACGGTCAGAACATCACCATCGAAGTGGGCAAAACCACTGGCACCGTGACCACCACCGCGCCGAACGACGTGTTGACCGGCCACGCGCCGTTGACCAACGCGATCACCAACGTCAGCGGCGGTAACTACGAGAATCTGGTTGCCGACAAAACGCCGGTTTCGACCACTGTCACCGATACCGTCGACACCACCAACCTGTCGCTGTCCGCGAGCGGCACCGTGGCCGAAGGTGGCCAGATCACCTACACCGCGACCCTGACCAACGCCGCTGGTTCGCCAGTCACCGTAACGCTGTCGAACGGCTCGGTGATCACCATCGAAGCCGGCAAAACCACTGGCACCGTGACCGTTCCGGCACCGGCTGACGACGTCTACAAAGACGCCGGCACCGTGCAGGCAACCATCAGCAACGCCACCGGTGGCAACTTCGAAAACCTGGTGCCAAGCACAACACCGGCCGTGACCAGCGTGACCGACACCATCGACACCACCACCGTGAAGCTGAGCGCAACCGGCACAGCGGCCGAGGGCGGCAACGTCGTCTACACCGCCACCGTCGGCGCGCCAGTGACCGGCTCGCCTGTCGTCGTGACCCTGGCCAACGGTCAGAACATCACCATCGACATCGGCAAAACCACCGGCACCGTGACCACCACCGCACCGAACGATGCGCTGACTGGCCATGCTCCGCTGACCAACTCGATCACCAACGTCACCGGCGGCAACTACGAAAACCTCGTAGCCGACAAGACTCCGGTCAGCACCACCGTGACCGACACCATCGACACCACCAACCTTTCGCTCAGCGCGACCGGCACCGTGGCCGAAGGTGGCCAGATCACTTACACCGCGACCCTGACCAACGCCGCTGGCTCGCCAGTGACCGTAACTCTGTCGAACGGCTCGGTGATCACCATCGAAGCCGGCAAAACCACCGGCACCGTGACTGTTCCTGCTCCGGCTGACGACGTCTACAAAGACGCCGGCACCGTGCAGGCCACCATCACTGGCACCAGCGGCGGCAGCTTCGAGAACCTGGTGACCAACAACACACCAGCGGTGACCAACGTCACTGACACCATCGACACCACCACGGTCAGCATCACCGGCAGCACCTCGGTGACCGAAGGCCAGACCGCCAGCTATACCGTCAGCCTGAACCACCCGGCGCAAACCGAAGTGACCCTGAAAATCGTCTACAGCGGCACTGCCGCCGACGGTTCCGACTTCACCGGTGTGTACACCGTGAAGATCCCGGCAGGTGCGAGCAGCGCGCAGTTCAACGTCGCCACCATCGATGACAAGATCACCGAAGGCACCGAGAACTTCGTGGTCAAGATCGACTCGGCCACGGGCGGCAACTTCGAGAACCTCGCGGTCAGCAGCACCAACGGCAGCGTCAGCACCTCGATCATCGACAACGATGCGCCGCCGGTCATCGACCTCGATGCCAACAACTCCAGCGGGGCGACCGGTGCCGACTACAAGGTGACCTTCACCGAAAACACCCCGGGTGCCGGCGTGTCGATTGCTGATACCGACATCAGCATCACTGACCCGGACAGCACCATGCTGACCGGCGCCACCGTGGTGCTGACCAACCGTCAGGACGGCGATGCGTTGAACCTGGGCAACAGCGTCAACGGCATCACCATCAATGCCAACAGCACCAACGGCACCGTGACGCTGACCCTGTCGGGCAATGCAACGCTGGCCGACTACATGCAGGCCATCAAGAACATCAGCTTCACCAACGGCAGTGAAAACCCGAGCACCGTGCCGCGGATCATCACCGTGACTGTGACCGATGGCGGCAACTACTCCAACACCGCGACCACCACGGTCAACGTGGTGGCGGTCAACGACGCACCGGTCGCCGCACCGAGCAACGTCACTGGCACCGAAGACACCCCGCTGGTACTCGGCTGGTCGACCTTCGGTGTGACCGACGTGGACAGCCCGGCCAGCAGCCTGGGCATCAAAATCACCCAGCTGCCGGGCGAAGGCAAACTGCAGTACCTCGACGGTTCGACCTGGAAAGACGTCGCCAACAACCAGACCTTCACCAAGGCAGATATCGACGCCGGCAAACTGCGCTTCATGCCGGATGCCAACGAGTCGGGCGTGAACGGTTACGGCGGTACTGGCATGGGCAACAACCAGGCTGACTACGCGCAGATCAAATTCCAGCCAACCGACGGCCAACTGCTGGGCAACACCGGCACGGTGAAGATCGACATCACGCCAGTGGCGGATGCCCCGACCGTGAGCGTGGCCGACAACAGCGTGAAGTCCACCGGCCTGATCAAGGAAGTCTGGACCGGCCTGTCGGGCCTGGGCACCAGTGGCAACGGCGCAGATTCGACCACGTTGAAAAACGTGATCGACGGTGCCGGTACGCCGAACTCCAGCGGTAGCGTGACCAACGTGCAATCCGACGGCAGCGTGGCAGCAGGCACAGCGTCGAAGACGTCCGGCCTGATCTATCTGGAAGCCGGCAAGACCTACACCTTCAGCGGCGTCGCCGATGACAGTCTGCTGATCACCATCGGCGGTAAAAACGTGGCGTCGGGTACCTGGGGCGCGGGCGGCGCGATCAATGGATCGTTCACCCCGACCACCAGCGGCTACTACACCCTGGACATCTACCACCACAACCAGAGCGGCCCGGGCAGCTACGACGTCAACCTGTCGGTCAACGGCAGCGCGCCGATCGACCTGAGCAGCGCTGGCGTACCGATCTACACCGGTGTGCAAGATCTGGTGAACTCCGGCGTGACTGTCTCCGATCTGCACGGCACTAATGGCGAAGGCTATTACGACGGCTACAAACTCAACACCGGCGCCGAAGGCACCACGGTGAAACTGTCGGCGATCAGCACCGCGCTGACCGACACCGACGGCTCGGAAACCCTGAGCGTGAAGATCAGCGGCGCGCCGGTCGGCTCGGTGCTGAGCGACGGCGCAGGCCACACATTCACCGTCACCGCGAGCAATGGCGAAGCCAACGTCACCGGCTGGAACCTCGGCAGCCTGACCGTGACCCCGCCGACCTACTACAACGGCCAGTTCAACCTGACCGTGACCTCGACCTCCACCGAATACGTGGGCGGTTCGGCCAGCAGCACCGCGACCATTCCGGTCACCGTGGTGCCGGCGGTCTATACCGCTTCGGTCGCCACTTCCGGCGATGACACCTTCAACGGCACCGATGGCAACGACATCATGGTCGCCGACATTGGCGGTCTGACCGTGGTGCCGGGCACCAACTACAACATCGCGTTCATGGTCGACAGCTCGGGCAGTATGAGCACTTCGTCGCTGAACGCCGCGAAAGACTCGCTGACCTCGGTGTTCAACACCCTCAAGCAGAGTCTGGGCGGCAGCAACTCGGGCACGGTGAACATCTTCCTGGTGGACTTCGATACTCAGGTCAAACAGTCGGTGTCGGTGAACCTCAACGACCCGAACGCGCTGACCAAGCTCAAGGCTGTGCTGGACTCCATGACGTCCGGGGGCGGCACCAACTACGAGGACGTGTTCAAAACCACCGCCAACTTCTTCCAGAGCGCTGAAGCGGTGGCCAACACCGGTGCGAAGAACCTCACGTACTTCATCACCGACGGCCAGCCGACCTACTATCAGACCGGCGAGTCGACCAACCCGTACCTGTACGGCAACAAAACCCTCGATAGCCTGATCACCACCACCAACTACAAGTTGGGGACAGCCGTCAGCCTGTATCCGGACAGCTCGCACCAGATCGATATCAGCGCGAACGGCTCGGTGACGGTCTGGACCAAATCGGGCGGTAACTGGACGTACCAGAACTTCGGCACGCTGCACGCCCAGGGCGACGGTACCTACGAGTTCTCTGGCCTGGCGGGCAGCGGTAGCAGCACCGATTACTACACCACCACCAACGCCAACAGCAGCTTCGCATTGCTCAGCGGTCTGTCGAACGTGGAAGCCATCGGCCTCAACAGCGGCGTCAGCCTCAACGACCTGAAGCCGTACGACTCGGACAAGACGCCGCAGACCAACATCGATCCGAAGGATCTGGCCAACTCGATCATCGGCCACACCGAAGCAACGATGCCGGGCAACGATATCGTCAGCGGTGGCGACGGCAACGACATCCTGTTCGGCGACCTGGTGAGCTTCAACGGTATTGCCGGCGAGGGTTACCAGGCGATGCAGGCGTTCGTTGCGCAGCAGACCGGCGTCGACGTCAGCAAAGTCACCACCAGCAACGTGCACCAGTACATCACCGAGCACTATCAGGCGTTCGATGTCTCCGGTGCACATGACGGCAACGACACACTGTTGGGCGGTGCGGGCAATGACATCCTGTTCGGCTCCGGCGGCAATGACTTGCTCGATGGCGGCAAAGGTAATGACATCCTGCTCGGCGGCACCGGCAACGACACGCTGATCGGCGGTCAGGGCAACGACATCCTGATTGGCGGCTCGGGTGCCGACACCTTCGTCTGGAAGTCGGGCGACACCGGCAACGATGTGATCAAGGACTTCAATGCCAGCCAGGGTGATCGCATCGACCTGCGTGACCTGTTGCAGGGCGAGACCGGCAGCACCATCGACAACTTCCTGAAGATCACCACGGTCGACGGCGTGTCGTCGCTGCAAGTCAGCTCGGGCGGCAAGTTCAACTCCGGCGACGCCGCCGCTGCCACGCCTGACGTGACGATCAAACTGGAAGGCAACAACTGGTCGAGCGCCAACATCCACAACCTGATCGCCGGCAGCGACCCGACCATCAAGGTTGACCACAACAACAGCTGATCCGTGAACAAACGGCCGCCCCTCTGGGGCGGTCGTCACATTCAGCGCCAGCGCACCGGTGACGATTGCGTCACCGCACCGCATACTTGCGCGCAGTTGGCTATGCTGCTGACAGCATGACGCTGGTTCATTTCCGAGGGATGCTCAATGTTTTACGTGCAACGCGATGCGCAAGGCCAGTTGATTCGCGTGGAAGCTGCGGCGTACGCCGAGGCCACGGAAACGCTGCCGGCCGACCACCACGAAATCCAGGCGTGGTACGCCAACGAAGCCGTGGAAAACAGCCTCAAACAGCTCAAGCAGAGCGACTTTGAAATGATTCGGGTACTCGACGACCTGATTCAGGTGCTGACCCAGAAAGGCGTGATCCGCGTCACCGACCTGCCGCCGGCAGCGCAGGCCAAGCTGATGGACCGTACCCAGGCACGGGAAGCGTTGGGCGGGTTGAGTCAGTTGATTGATGATGAAGAGACCGGGTTGATCTGATGTTCCAGGGCTGATCGCTCCCACGCTCCGCGTGGGAATGCATCAAGGGACGCTCTGCGTTCCGGCCGCACCGCTCAACTACCTTTGTGACGCAGAGCGTCACGGGCTGCATTCCCACGCGGAGCGTGGGAACGATCAGTTCCAGGGCTTCGGCTCACCGAACAACTGCCCCTGAACCCCATACAAGCCCATCTCGCGAATCACCGACAACTCCCCTTCCGTCTCCACCCGCTCGGCAATCAGCGGCAGGTCAATGCTGTGCGCCGCGCGCTGGATCGCTTCGATGAACAGACGCTTGTCGCTCTCCTGATCAATCGCGCGAATATAGCTGCCGTCGATCTTCAGGTAAGCCAGCCCCAGTCGCGCCAGATTGCCGATCATGCTGAAGCGTCCGCCAAAGCGTTGCAGGCTCAGCGAGAAACCCAGTTCACGCAGACGTCGGGTCAACTGCTCCAGCACCGCTTGCTCCGGCAATTGCTCTTCGCCGATTTCCAGGGTCAGGCGTGGGCCAAGGTTGGAATGCGCGCGCAGGATCTCGAAGACTTTGTTCAGCGCCTGCGTATCGGCCAGGGTCGCCGAGGACAGGTTCAGCGCCAGCGAATCCTCATGCGCTTTCATCTGCTCCAGTACACGTTCGAGCATCAAGCGATCCAGGCGCGCGGTCCAGCCGAAACGCTCCAGCCATGGCAGAAAACGCCCGGCCGGAATGGTCTGGCCCTGCTCATCGAGCAAACGCGACAGCACTTTGTAATGCAGCACCAGTTGCGTGTCCTGTGCGGCCACCACCGGCTGGAAATACAGCTCGAAACGTTGCTGACTCAACGCCTGATCCAGCAGGCGATGCCAGGCATGGTGATCGTCACCGACATCCGCCGTCAGGCTCTGATCGATGCACGCCCAGTTCTGCTCGCCCTGCCCCTCGGCCTGCGCCAGCGCTTGATCGCCAAGGGTCAGCACGGCTTGCGGCGAGTCGCCGTGGGCGAACGGCGCGAGGCCGATGGAGGCGACCGCCGGCACATCCGTCGCGCCCGTTGCGTGCAAGCTGCCCAGCGCGCTGTCGAGGTTCTGCGCCAGTTGCAGCGCTTCCTCACGTACCAGCCCCGGCGCCAGCACGGCGAATTCACCGCCGCGAATACGGGTGACGAGGTTTTGCGTTTCCGGGTATTTGGCGCATTCGCGCGACAGTTGCTCGCCGACCGCTTTCAACAATTCGTCGGTGCGCTGACCACCGAGACGCTGGTTGAGCCCGGCCAGGTCCTTGACCCGCAACAGCAGCAGATAACCGGAACTGGCCTGCTCCGGGTTGCTCACCCGATTGTTCAACTGCATCTCGAAATAGCGTCGGTTAGCCAGACCGGTAAGGTTGTCCTGATAGGACTCGGTGCGCAGTTTTTCACTGCGCTCGGCCTGCTCCTGGAACAGCGCCTTGAGCTTCTCGACCATCTGATTCATCGCTTGCACCACGCGACGCAACTCAGGGGTGCGCGGCAATTCCGGCAGGCTGAGGAATTCGCGACGGGCGATGGCGTGGGACTGTTTGACCATGTAATCCAGCGGCTTCAATTGCCGGCGTAGCAACAACGCACCGAGCACCGCACTTACCGCGCCGCAGATCAGCAGCCAGCCAAGGCTGCCCAACGCGCTCTGCCAGAGCTTGGCCACGGCGAACATCGGATGGCTGACCACCTCGACCCGGGCTGCCTGCTCCCAGCCACGGCTGACCAGCGCGTCGCCACCGGCCGGCTCCAGACCAATCAACTTGACGAACCAGTCCGGCACATTGGTGACGGCCGGGATGCCGTTGCGCTCAACAATCGTCTGGTCAGTCTTCAGATCGACCACACGGATGCTCGCATAATAACCGCTGTCGAAGATCGAGCTGACCAGCAATTCGACCATCGCCGGATCGTCGATATTCGGCGTCAGCGACAACGCCAGCGCCGTGGCAGCGTCCTGGGCGTGGGAGCGCAACTGGTTGACGTACTGGGTGCGCGAGCTCTCCAGACTGACCATGAAGCTGCCGGTGAAGGCGACCACCAGGAACAGACAGATAGCGATCAACAGCTGTTTGAACAAAGACATCTGAGCGCGTGCTCCTAGTTAATCGTTTCGACCGGAAAACCTTCGGCCTGCATTTTCTTCAACACATCCTGCCAGCGCGACAGGCGTTTGGTATCGCCAACCTTTTTGTTGCCCTTGGCCCCCGGCAGATACAGACCCTCTGCATTGAAAGAGTAGACCGGCAGCAAATCGGTTCGCTGGGAGGCAGGCTGGATCGGATCAATCAGGCTGTCGAGCACCAGCGGCATGGCATCGGCAGTGGCATAGTACGTCAGCACCATGTGCGCGCGGTTCTGGCGCAGGGCCTTGACGTAGGTGATGCGCAGCTTGTCACTGGAAACCCCGAGATGGCGCAGGCTGAAATACTTGGCGATCGCATAGTCTTCGCAGTCGCCGGCGCCCTTCCATAGCGCTTCGATGGGGGTTTCCCAATAGTCGACCTCGTGCCACAGGTCGATGTCCTCGACGTAGCGCATCTGTTTGTTGAAAAACAGGTTCACCACTTTGAGCTTTTCCATTTCGCTGACTTGTTTCTGCGTGGCCAACAGATTTTGCCAGGCGTCGATCCGCTGCTGGCCGGCGCCCAGCGGTCCATAGAGGGTCGTGGCCTTGCGGCTGATGGCGGAAAAATCCCAATCGGCATGCAGACCGCCCAGCATGAGGCTGGCCAGCAGCAGTGCGCAGCCTAGCCAGCGCAGAGTCCGGGGGATCGCGAAACGTACCGCCACAGCAGGTTTCCGGGGGGCAGGAAGGAAAGCGTTTGATGGTGAAGCTTAGCCCGCCAAAAAACAATGGCACCATGAGATCATCGCCAGCGCGCTAAACTGTTTTCAGGCACACAACCTTTACACGGTTTGACAACTTGTAGAGCAATCACTAGTGTCCTTTGGATCCAAATTCCGCCGACATACAGGGTGCGTAGTCGTGACACAGAAGCCCAAACCGCTACAGAGCATCAAAGTCGATGGGCCGATTCCCGCGCACCTGGCCCGCTCGATCATCGAAGAAACCTTGCGTGCTGCCATCCTCGATGGTCGTTTGCCGTGCGGCACCGCCCTGCGCCAGCAGGATCTGGCCGATCTGTTCGGTGTCAGTCGCATGCCTGTGCGCGAAGCCTTGCGCCAGCTCGAAGCGCAGGAACTGCTGAGCGTTACCGCACACAAGGGCGCCGTGGTTGCGCCGTTGATTCAGGGTGACGCCACGGAAACCTACGAATTGCGGATCCTGCTAGAGACCGAAGCCATGCGCCAGTCCATTGCGCTGCTGACGCCAGCCGATCACGCTCGCGCCGCCGGTTATATCGAAGAACTCGAAACGCAACACGACTACACGGAAATCGGCCGTCTCAACCGCTTGTTCCACATGGCGCTGTATTGCAAAGCTCCCAACCAGCGCCTGTTGCGCCTGGTCGAAGACGGACTCAACGAGGAAGAACGTTTCCTGCGCTTCAACCTTGAAGCGATGGGCCTGGGCAAACTCTCTCAGGACGATCACCGTGCCATGCTGCAAGCGGTGGTCGAGCGCGATATCGATCACGCCGTCGCACTGCTCAAACAACACCTCAACCGCGGTGTCGAGGTTATCACCCGCTATCTCGCAAGCCCCGCCGGACAACAGCGCAAAGCCGCGCGCTGAACCCTGCACGCCGGGCCCGGACCAGTGCGTCTGCCCGGCGAATAACCCGCTTACAAATCCCTCCTGCCGACAGCCACGAATCTGCTGGCATATCCCCGTCTTCGCTCTACCCTCCCTGCGCCGATCAGCCCGGAAATTGCACTCCTGCAATGAAAAATCGGTAATAGCCGTGGCGGCCATTTACCCGCACTCTTGAACAGCCAACCCAAAAAAGAACGGGCGACGCACCGCACCGCCGGCGCAGTCCCCGCAACAGGAACCTACGGAAGGAGCCTTGTCACGGGAAAAGGAAAGAATCGGCGTCGTTGCGGGCCAACTTTCATCCCCTCAAAAAACTTCATTCTTTTAATTAAAAAGTTGCTTCGAGTGAGGCATTCACTCTGTTTATTCGATTTTGGCCTTTATTAGCCGAAAGGAGTAACTACGCCCAAATAAAACTTATTCAAATAGTTTTATCGGACACTCTCATATTTGAAAAAACGACAACTAAAAATAATCAAAATTACACTTGTTAAGTTGTTTGGCGATGTATTAGTTTTTCTCCGCCGAGCTTGAACTCCACGACCCAGGCAAGCACCGGCCAACAGCCAGGGTACCAACGGGCAGTAAAGTGCCTGAGCCGCCCTGCAGTAGCGCCCATACATTTAATGCAACTTCAATGATTTGTATGCGGCCGTCGCTCGCCTGGAAAAAAGAATAACAAGCCGCTGTTCCATTGATTGCGAAGTTGAAATAACACAGCCATTTCATATCAAGGATAAAGGCCCCGTCATGTCTCCAACAAAGCAACAACTCGCCCTGAAGAAAGCCGAACTCAGCGCTCACCCGATATTCGCCGAGATCAATTCAATGACTGTTTTGCGCCGTTTCATGGAAACCCACGTGTTTGCCGTGTGGGATTTCATGTCGCTGACCAAGCGCTTGCAACAGGAACTGACCTGCACCCGCCTGCCTTGGCTGCCGCCGCGTGATCCGCATGCAGCCCGACTGATCAACGAGATTGTTCTCGGCGAGGAATCCGACGACCGCTTGAGCCACGGTCATTACAGCCATTTCGAGTTGTACCTGGACGCGATGCGCGAAGTCGGTGCGAGCACCGCGGCGGCGGAGCGCTTCGTCGCGCTGCAGCAGGAAGGCGTGAGTTATGACGTAGCGCTGCAAAGCGTCGAGGTCGACCCGGCCGCCGCGCAATTTGTCCGCGACACCTTGCGTATTGCCCTGCATGCACCGGGGCACAGCGTTGCTGCCGCGTTTCTGCATGGCCGCGAAAGTGTGATTCCGACCATGTTCCAGCGCATCCTCGACGACTGGGGCATCGGCATCGAACAGGCGCCGACCTTTCGCTATTACCTGGAACGGCACATCGAGGTCGACTCCGAGGATCACGGTCCGGCGGCGGAGCAACTGCTGGAGCGTCTGGTCGATGGCGATCCGCAGCGCGAAGCCGAGGTTTACGCCAGCGCCATCGCCGCCGTGGAAAGCCGCATCGCCTTGTGGGATGGCCTGCGGGTGAGCATGCGCGAGCCATTGGCGGAGGTGGCCCAATGAACGCCGCCGACTATCAATCCTTCGCCGAGGCCTGGGAAGGCCGCGCGACCATCCGTACCCGCCCGCGGCGGATGCTGGAAAACGACGAACGCCTGATCTATCCGCTCAGTCGCCAACCGTTGGTGCTCAGCGACACCTTCCTGCGTGAGTGCCCGCAGCAGCGTGATTTCGCTCTGGTGCAGACGCTGTACAAGTTCATCAATGACGTGGTGATTTTCGAGACTGAAATCGTCGACAAGACCGCACGCAGCATCGCCAAGAACCGCTTCGCCGTGGCGTTCCCTTTCGCTTGCCGTTACGACGCGATGACCGTGGTGGTCGACGAGGACTACCACGCGCTGGTGGCCATGGATTTCATGCAGCAAACGGTGGCCATGACCGGCATCGAGCCAATCGAACTGCCCGACGAAATCGAGCTGAGCCGGGCCATCCCCGCCGCAATTGCATTGGCACCGGAACACCTGCGCAGCGCCGTCGAGCTGATCTGCGTGGCCATCGCCGAGAACACCGTGACCGGCGATGTCGCGGCGTTCGCCCGGGACGACACGGTCAAGCCGTCGATCAAGGGCCTGATGGCCGACCACTTGCTCGATGAGGGCCGCCATTCGAGCTTCTGGGCGCGGATGGTGCGCATCTATTGGCACACCGCAAGCACAGCGGATCGCGAAGCCATTGCGCAGATCCTGCCGGTGTTCATCGGCCATTACCTGACCAACGACATCCAGAAAGCCTTCGACCTGCGCCTGATCGATGCCCTGCCGGTCAGCGAGGCCACACGCCATTCGCTGAAGGAGGAAATGACCGGACTGGCCTTCCCGATCAATCGCCACCATCCGCTGGTGGGCAACATCGTCAAGTTCTTCCACAGCAGTTCGCTGCTCGACACACCGTGCGTGCAGCACGCCCTGCGCGATTACCTGGTTTGATGAGGAGGCCGACATGAAACGTCTCGACATTTTGCTGATTGGCGTCAGCCAGGCCATGACCGACCTGGCGCATGAACTTGAACAACACGGTCATTCATTGGCGCGTAGCGGCGCCGCGCAACCGACGATGGATTTGATCATCGACGAAGGCTTCATCGGCGCCGGCGATTTCTGCGCCATCCCCCACCTGCATCTGCGTTTGGGTGTCGGGGCGCAGAGCCTTGCCGGTCTGCCGTCACTCGACCTGCTGTGCTTCCTGGGTTCGTCACTGATCAGCCGCGTGCCGATTGCCGATGAGCCGTCCGGCAACGGCCAGGCACTGCGGCAAAGAGTGCTGGCGCAAGTGGTGGACGAAGTGTCGTTGCTGGTCAGCCGCTATTCCCGCGACCCGGAATATTTCCAGCAAGCCACTGCGGTGACTGCGCCGGATTTCGAACGGATGGAAAACCTGCTGTTCCTCGACAGCCTGGCTTACGTCCATCGCCTCAACGACACGACGAATGTGCCACTGCTGCAACAAGCGCAGATTCCACTGATCGAGCGTCTGCAACAGAGCCTGATCCGTCATGCTGATCGTCCAGCGCTGCACCTCGCCGAGCAGTCGATCAGCTATCGCCAGTTGCATGCGCACAGTCGGGCGATTCAACAGCGCTTGCAGCCCCTGCTCGACCAGCATCCGCAACCCTGGGTCGTCGGCATCTGCCTGCGGAAAAGCCCGGCGCTGTTCGCCTCGATTCTGGCGATCCTCGGCAGCGGCGCGGTGTACCTGCCGCTGGAGCCGAGCCATCCGTTGCAGCGCCAGCAATACATCCTGCAAAACGCCGGCGCGTTGCTGTTGCTGCACGACGGTTCGCATCCGCTCAGCGAGTCGATCCCGGGGCTGGATGTCAGCCGCATCGACAGCCTCGATGCCGACCTTTCGCAACCGTTGATGCGCCAGCGCCCCGAACTCGATGCGCCGTGCATGGCGCTCTACACCTCGGGCACCACCGGGCATCCAAAAGGAGTGCTGCTCAGCCAGACCAACCTTGCGCACTTCACCGCGTGGTACGCCGACTACGTGCAGTTGCACGCTGAGAGTCGGGTGTTGCAGTTCTCTTCGCTGAGCTTCGATTCGTCACTGATCGACATCTTCCCGACCCTGCTCACAGGCGCCGAACTGGTGGTGCCCGACGACACGCAGCGGCGCGATCCACTGCAACTGGTGGCGCTGGTCCGCCGCCGACAGTTGACCCATGCCTTCTTGCCGCCGGCACTGTTGAGCATCCTGCCGCTGGAGCAACTGCAAGGCGTGCAACAGGTGATGACCGGCGGCGATGTTTGCGAACCGTTCGTCATCGAGCAACTGACTCGACAAGGCGAACTGCACAACCTCTATGGCCCCACGGAAGCCACGGTGCTGATCACCGCCCGACAGCTCAAACCCGGCGACAGCAACCGCAGCCTCGGCGCGCCGATCGCCAACAGCCAGGTGCTGATTCTCGATGACGACCTGCAACCGGTGACGCAGCACACCGTCGGCGAATTGTTCATCGTCGGCCCCGGTGTCTGCCTCGGCTATCTGAACAATCCACAGCAGACTGCCGAGCGCTATCTGAAGTTGAATCTGCCGGACGGCCAACAGCTGCGCGCCTACCGCAGTGGCGACATGGCCAAGTGGGGCGAGCACGGCATCGAGCTGTGCGGGCGGCGCGACAATCAGGTGAAGATCCGCGGTTTCCGGGTCGAGCCGGAAGAGATCGAACGCTGCCTGCGCGAGAGCCAGCTGTACCGGCAAATCGCCGTGGTGATCGATAGTCAGCGACGGATTCTGGCGTTCCTCGCCCGGCCGCAATCGGACGCTGCCCGCGATGCGCTGAAAGCCCACGCCCAGCAATTTTTGCCGGACTACATGCAGCCGGTAGCGTGGACTGAATTGCCGCACCTGCCATTCGCCAGCAACGGCAAAGTCGACCGAAAAGCGCTGCTGGCATTGCCGGTAAGCGTGCAGGACAGCGGGCCGAAATGCCTGCCGGCAAACGAGGACGAAGCGCTGCTGCTGCAGATCTGGGCCGAGTTGCTGGAGCTGCCGACCAGCGACATTTCCACCGACGAAAGCTTCTTCAATCTCGGTGGTCACTCGATTCTGCTGTCGCGGATGTTGCTGCGCCTGCGTGAAGAGTTCGGTCGCAGCATCTCGATCAATCGCTTCATCGAACTGCCGACCATCATCAAACTCGCGACCCTGGTGCGCGGTACCGATGACAGCGCCGTGCTCAGCGCCCAGGCCATGGCCGACGCCGAACGCACGCTGGATATCGAGCCGCTGCCGATCAGTCGCATGGGCGATGTGCACAAGGTGATTGTCACGGGTGCCAACAGCTTTGTCGGCGTGCACATCGTCGAGGCGCTGCTCGGTTGGGGCGCCAGCGAAGTGGCGTGTCTGGTGCGCGACGGTGGTGGGCAAACGGCGGCGCAACGCTTCGCCCAGGCGTTGCGCGAGAACCGCCTCGAACATCTGGACCTGAGTCGGGTGCGGGTTTACGCGGCTGACATCTGCCGCCCGCAACTGGGGCTGACTGACGGCGATTATCAGCGGCTGGATCGCGAGTTCGGCGCACTGGTGCACAACGCCGCCAACGTCAATCACGTCCTCGATTACGAGTCGTTGGCAGCGGACAACGTCGAACCTATTTTCGAACTGCTGCGCCTGTGCGAAGGGCGCAGCAAAAAGGTCTTCAATTTCGTCTCGACGCTGTCGGCTTCAAGCACCGTTGATGCCGAGGGTCGCGTGCTGGAATTGCCCGCTGCAACGACGCCACCGATCTACATTCGCAACGGCTACAACCTGTCGAAATGGGTGGGCGAGCGCATCCTTGAACGGGCGCGCGAACGCGGTGTGCGCGTCAACCTGTATCGCCCCGGCAACATCAGCTTCAACAGCCTCAGTGGCGTCTGCCAGCCGCACAAAAACCGTTTGATGCTGATGCTCAAAGGCTCGATCCAGCTCGGTCAGGTGCCGGCCTTCGCATTGAATTTCGACCTGATGCCGGTGGACTTTCTCGCCCGTTTCATCGCTTTCCATGCCAGCCGTTATTCGCCCGAGCGGGCGGTGTTCAACCTGCACAACCCCGAGCCCTTGAGCTGGGACGCCTATGTCGCCTCGTTCCGCGAAACCGGCAGCGAATTCTCGCTGGTCAGCGTCGCCGACTGGCAGCAACAGCTCGGGCGAGTCGATGCCGACAACGCGCTGTTCGGCGTGCTCGGTTTCTACCTCAACGGTTTCGAGGAAGACATCGGCGACATCTCCCTCATCGGTCACGCCAATGCGCAAGCCGGCGTGCAGCAGATGGGCGCGCACTACCCGCAGAAATCCCCGGCGCTGCTGCGTCGCGGCTGCGATTACCTGAAAGAAATCAACTTCATCTAGTTCATCCAAAAGGAGCAACACCATGAGCACTCTGCAACCTGACACCCTGATCAAAAACCCTCACGGCTGCCACGTGGTTTCTTCGGTAGACGTGCCGGCAGACGCGGCACAGGTCTGGGCGGTGGTCGGCAACTTCGGCGGCTTCGACCAGTTCATTCCGGCGCTGTCGCACATCGAAATGACCGGCGAAGGCGTGTCCTCGCTACGCAAGAAATTTTTCAAGGATGGCAACGTGGTGGTCGAGCAACTCAACTCCCGCGACGAGCAGGCGCGGAGCATGACCTGGACAACGATCTACAACACCTTGGGCGTGGCCAATCTGTGGGCGGCGATGAATGTGGAATCGCTGGGGGCGGGGAAGTCGCGGGCGACCTGGACGATTATTGCCGAACCGGCTTCTGGCGGCGAGGAGGCGCTGCCGGGGTTCAAGGACTTCGTGCAGGGGTTTGCCGATGATGCGATGGGGAATGTTTTAAAGCTGTTTGTTTAAAGCTTTAGTTCAGCGGTGATTGCACCACCGCTATCGCTGGCAAGCCAGCTCCCACAGGTTCCAGGTCGGTCACACATGCTGTGTTCGCCAGAAATCCTGTGGGAGCGGGCTTGCCCGCGATGAACGATAACGCGGTCAGATTTTGAAGCTGTCGACCAACTGCTTCAGGCGATTGGCCTGCTGCGACAACGCATCACAATCCTTCAACGTCTCGTTGAGGTTGGCCACGCTCTGCTGGTTCAACAAGTTGATCTGGTTGACGTCGACGTTGAGGGTTTCCACCACCGCCGTCTGCTCTTCCGTTGCGGCAGCGACCGACTGGTTCATGCCGTCGATTTCGCCAATGCGCTGGGTCACGCTGACCAGACGCAAACCGGCCTGGTTGGCCACTTCAACGCTCTGCTCGCTGGACGCCTGGCTGGCGTTCATGGTGCTGACCGCTTCACGCGAACCGACCTGCAACGAAGTGATCATCTTGTGGATCTCTTCCGCCGATTCCTGGGTGCGGTGAGCAAGGTTACGCACCTCGTCCGCCACCACCGCAAAACCACGACCCGCTTCACCGGCACGCGCCGCTTCGATGGCCGCGTTGAGCGCCAACAGGTTGGTCTGCTGCGAGATGCCTTTGATCACATCGAGGATGTGGCCGATGTTGTCGGTGCTGGCATTCAGGGTTTCGATCTGGGTGCACGACAGGCTGATCTTCTGCGACAGCTCGGTCATCGCCAGAATGGTTTGCTCAACCACCTGACGGCCGTCATCGGCCTGCTCGCTGGCACCGCTGGCGTGTTGCGATGCGTCGGCGGCGTTGCGGGCGATTTCCTGCGTGGCGGCGCCCAGTTCGTTGATCGCGGCGGCGACGCTGTTGGTGCGCGCACTTTGCTCGTCGGAGCCGACGATGGAGGCGTTGGACGAGGCCATCACGCGTTGCGACAGGTCATGGACCTGACGGGTTGCCGACGACACTTCGGAAATCGACGCATGAATCCGTTCTACGAACTGGTTGAACGAGCTGCCCAGTTCACCGAATTCGTCTTTGCTTTCCACGACCAGACGACGAGTCAGATCGCCTTCGCCCTGAGCGATGTCCTGCATCGCGCGGCCCATGGTGATCAGGGGACGCATCAACACAGTGATCAACAGACTCAGGAACACGGCAATGGCGCCTACCGCCACGAACATCGCGATCAGCGCCGAGGTACGGAACTGGCTCAGTGCGGCGTAGGCTTTATCGCGATCAATCGACAGACCGATGTACCACTCGGCATTCGGCAGACCGGTGACCGGGGTGAACGACAGGATGCGCTCCTGACCGTTGAGCACCACGTTCTGATTGCCCTTCTCGATGCGCACGTTGGCGTTCGGATAGATGTCCTTCAGGTTCTTCATCACCTGATCTTTGTCCGGGCTGACGATCACCTGACCGTCGCCGCTGACCAGGAATGCATGGCCGAGGCCACCGAAGTCCACCGAGTTGATGATCTTCACCAGGGTTTCCAGGCTCAGGTCACCGCCGACCACACCGAGCAGTTCGCCGTTCTTTTTCACCGGCATGGCGATGGTCACCACCAAACCACCGACGGCGGCCATGTAAGGCGGCGTCAGCATGGTTTTGTCGGCGGCGACCGCTTGCTTGTACCAAGGACGCTGACGCGGGTCGTAACCGTCCGGCATCTTCGCATCAGGGCGCTGGGTGAATACACCGTTGGCCTGGCCGACGTAGGTGAACTGGAAGTTCGAAGTGAAGGCCGGTTGATCAACCAGTCCCGGGAAATCGGCGTCCTTACCCTGGTGGGCAACGTTCTGCGCGAGATTTTCCAGCACCAGGATCCGCCCGCTCATCCAGTTCTGCACGCTGCTGGCGGTCAGGTCGCCGGCCTGCTGTACAGACGACTGCAGATTCTGGCGAATGGTATTCCGCTGCAGATAGTCGTTGTAGAGGGTGAACAAAGCGAAAGCCAGGACCACGACGCCCGAGGCGGCCAACAGGATTTTATGGCTGAACTTGAGATTCATTTCATGGGACTTCTTATGCAAAAGTGGGGATGCGTTCGGGGATGCAACATTCCATGTAGCTCCAAATGTCCAATAGCTGGCAGGCAGCGTTCTGATGGCCGCTCTACTTTGGTGCACGCATGTCTCACCAGTCTGTCGGCACCATTCGCAGAAATCTTAGGGTTGTGAAGGAAATCGATGGCATTTATGGCAGATTCCCGCCGAACGGCGTGCTAGAGCGCCCGCCGAGAAGTTTTTTATAAGCGATGTTTGAGCAGCAGTTGCAAATTCTGTAACCCTTGATGACAATGCGACTAATTATCATTTGTGACGTTCGGGCTGTCGCGTTCATGTCCTCACCTGAGTTTGCAGTACAGGCGCTCTACAGTAGTCATCACGGCTGGCTCAACGCTTGGTTGCGCGCTCGGTTGGGCAACGCCGCCGATGCGGCAGATCTGGCGCAGGACACGTTCGTGCGCCTGCTGCAACGTACCGAACGCCTCGAACTCAAGGCACCCCGCGCCTTCCTGCGTACCATCGCTCGGGGTCTGGTAATCGACCATTGGCGCCGTGAAGAAATCGAACGCGCCTATCTGGAAACCATCGCCCATCTGCCTGAAGCAGAAACGCCGAGTGCCGAAGCCCGGGCGCTGGTCATCGAATTGCTGGAGAACATCGCGCGCATGCTTGAAGGACTGAAGCCGAAAGTGCGTCAGGCATTTCTGCTGGCGCAGTGCGAAGGATTGACCCACAAGCAGATCGCCGAGCACATGGGCTTGTCTCTGCGTTCGGTGGAGCGCTACGTCGCCGATGCGCTGTATCACTGCTATGTGCTGC
Organism: Pseudomonas sp. Seg1; assembly: GCF_018326005.1. Classification (NCBI taxonomy): domain Bacteria; kingdom Pseudomonadati; phylum Pseudomonadota; class Gammaproteobacteria; order Pseudomonadales; family Pseudomonadaceae; genus Pseudomonas; species Pseudomonas sp. Seg1. The sequence continues at coordinate 139,170 of NZ_AP021903.1, read as the reverse complement.
GGTACGAAAGCTGATGCCTTCGGATAATTTCTCCCTCGGGCGCCGTGCCGAGCCGCAACCGCAAGTGGTCAAACAGGCCATTCACTGGCTGCTGCGCCTGCGCAACAACCACGGCAACTCGCAGTTGAACCGTCAGTGCGAACAGTGGCGTGCCGAACATCATGAGCATGAATTGGCGTGGCAACGGGTGCAGTCGCTGCAAGCCGAGCTGAGCAACAACCTGCGCACGGTGCCCGGCGCACAAGTGGCGTTCAATACGCTGGAAAACAGTGCGCAGGGGTTGGGTCGCCGGCAAGCCTTGAAGCTGTTGTCAGGCGCGTTGTTGATGGGCTCCGCGGCATGGCTGGCCAAGGACACTGCCGCATGGCAGCAGTGGAGCGCCGATTACGCTACAGCGACCGGCGAGCGGCGCGGCTTCCAGTTACCGGACGGTACGCGGATCGAACTCAACACCGCCAGTGCGGTAGATCTGGACTACACGGAGCAGCAAAGGCTAATCAGACTGACGCGTGGCGAAATCATCGTCACCTGTGGCGGCGCGGACGAAGGCGCGTCGGTCGAGCGGCCATTGCGCATACAAAGTCGCCATGGCGTTTATGAGCCGCAGGGTGCGCGGTTCATCCTGCGTCAGGACAGTGATTGCACGCGACTGAGCGTCACCAGTGGGCGCGTCGCCATTCACGCCGCTGGCAGCTCGATCGAAGCGCTCGCCGGGCAGAGTTATCTGATTGATCACCTTCAAGTGCGCCCGGCACCGGCGGTGGATATGGATGTCGGCGCCTGGGTCGATGGCTTGATCGTCACGCGCAATATGCGTCTGGGGGATTTCCTGAGCGAGGTCGGTCGCTATCGTCAGGGCTTTCTCAACTGCGCGTCGGACGCGGCCGATTTGCGCTTGTCCGGTGTGTTCCGCCTGGAGGACACGGACAAGCTGCTGGCCATTCTGCCGCAGACCCTGCCGGTGCAATTGCGCTACCGCACTCGCTGGTGGGTAACCCTGGAACGTGTAGCCTGAAATTATTTTGGCGGGTTTTCGCAGCAAGTCCGGCTTAGTCAGTAAGCACTTCAACTCAGCCTTCGCGACTTCCTACGGAAACCCACAATGACTGTCCGCGCTACCTGTAAGAACCCTCTGTATTTCACTGCCGAATCGGGCCTGCTGCGCCATGCCGTTCGGACTGCGCTGATTTCCACCGCATTGGGTGCTGGGATACTGCCGAGCGTTAGCCTGGCAGTGGGTATCAGTGCCGAAGAAGTCAGCCATCGCTACAACGTCGCCTCCGGGCCTTTGGGTGAAGCGTTGAATCAGTATGCGCGTCAGGCCGGCATCACCTTGGCGATGACGCCACAGCAGACCCAGGGTCGCCAATCTCCGGGCGTACAGGGTGAGTATTCCACCGATCAGGCACTGAGCCATTTGCTCGGCGGTTCGGGTCTGGAAGCGGTCAGCCAGGATGGCAGCAGTTATGTACTGCGTCCGGTAGCCGAAACCGAAGCGCTGGCTCTGCCGACCACGGACATCAAAGGCTTCGCCCTCGGCAACGCGCTGGGCAGCATGGACGGCTACAACGCGACCCACAGCCAGATCGCCACCAAAACCAGCACGGCGCTGCTGGAAACCTCGCAAAGCGTGTCCGTGGTCACTCGTGAGCAAATGGACGACCAGGGCTCGCAAACCGTCTCGCAAGCGATGCGCTACACACCGGGCGTGCTCACCAACCCGTATGGCGCCACGCACCGCTATGACTACGTGGCGATGCGCGGTTTCAACGACGGCTCGGTGGATAACATCTACCTCGATGGCCTCAAGTCGATGGGCGACAGCGGCACCTACAGCACCATGCAGGTGGATCCGTATTTTCTTGAGCGCGTGGACATTCTCAAAGGTCCGTCGTCGGTGCTGTATGGACGCAGTTCGCCGGGCGGTCTGGTGGCACTGACCAGCAAAAAACCTCTCTATGAGGCCTACCATCAGGTTCAAGCCACGATCGGCACTCAGGGCCAGCGCGGGGTCGGTTTCGACTTCAGCGGTCCGGTCGATGACGACAAGCGCATCGCCTATCGTCTGACCGGTTTGACCGATCAGTCCGACACGCAATTCGACCACAACAAGGAAAAACGCTACGCCCTCGCACCGACCCTCAGCATTGATTTCAGCGAGGACACTTCGCTGACACTACAGGCGTATCTGCAACATGACCCGGATGGCGGCTACCACGGTGGCGTACCGGCTGACGGCACGATCCATCAGCGCAATGGCCAGCGGATCTCTCCAAACTTCTTCGAAGGCGAGCCGGGAATCGATGGCTACTCGCGCGATCAGCAGTCGTTCGGTTATCAGTTCGAACACCGCTTCAACGATGTCTTCACCGCACGCCAGAATTTCCGTTACCTCGACTCGAAAGTAAACATGGATCAGGTCTACGCCTATGGCTGGACCACGCCGACCAGCAACGAGCTGAACCGCTACTACACCGGTGGTGACGAGCGCTTGCATGCGTTTATCGTCGACAACATGCTCCAGGCCGAATTCTTCACCGGCGCGACCAAGCACACGGTACTGATGGGTGCGGATTATCAGCGACGCAAGACCGTAGTCGACTGGACCAGCGGTGGCCTCGCGCCGATCAACGCGTTTAACCCGGTTTATGGCAACTCGGCGATCGACATGTACGGTGAGACCAGCTACCTGCGTCGCCTGGAGCAGACCGGCGTTTACCTGCAAGACCTGATCGAGATGGACAAGTGGCGCTTCTCGCTGGGTCTGCGTCAGGACTGGGTCGAGACCTCTGACGAAAATCGCATCGCCGAAGCCGGGCGTCCGCTGGGCACCGAAATCAACGACCGACGCACCAAGCTGACAGGGCGTGCGGGCGCGCTGTATCTGTTCGATAACGGCCTGGCGCCGTATATCAGCTACTCCGAGTCGTTCAACCCCAATTCCTATGCTGACAGCGCGGGCAACCCGCTGGCTCCAACCGATGGCACCCAATGGGAAGTCGGTCTGAAGTATCAGCCACCAGGCACCGATAACCTGTTCACTGCGTCGCTGTTCCGCATCGATCAGGAAAACCTGGCGACCAAACTGCCGCAGGAAAACTTCTATCGCGCTGTAGGCGCTGTTCGCTCTCAGGGGCTGGAACTGGAAGCGCACATGCAGTTGACCGATAACCTGAAGTTACTCGGCAGCTATACCTTCACCGATATCGAATACTCGAAGTCGATGGTCAGCACCCTGAGCACGGCGACCGACGTGATCGAGAACAAAGGCAATTCGCCGACCCAAGCGCCGCGTCATATGGCCTCATTGTGGGCCGACTACAAGTTCGACAGCGCAGCGCTGGATGGCCTTCGTTTAGGCGGCGGTGTGCGTTATGTCGGCTATAGCTGGGCAGATGCCGAAAACACCTTGAAGGTGCCGTCCTACACCTTATTCGACGCATCGATCGGCTATGACTTGGGCAAAGTCGGCTTGAAGGGCGTTGACGTACGTCTCAATGCGAACAATCTGACAAACGAGTCCTACGTGGCTTCCTGCGCCAGTCTGAACTTCTGTTACATGGGTGAAGAGCGCAACGTCGCCGCGACCGTCAGCTACCAGTTCTAAACCATTGCCTTGTGCATAAAAAAGCCAGCCCCTGACCTTCAGGGGCTGGCTTTGTCGTCTCTGTGGGGAAATTTTTCGTGCGCGCATTTCTGGTTTTGTTGCATCGCTATATCGGATTGGCCACAGCAGTGTTTCTGCTGCTGGCCGGGATCACGGGAAGCATTCTGGCGTTCAATCATGAGCTGGATGAGTGGTTGAACCCGCAGTTTTATGCGGCGTCTGCCGAGGGTGAGCGACTGGCACCGGGGGCGCTGGTGGATGCGGTGCAAACGGCTCATCCGAAACTGCAGGTCTGGTACATGGAGTACCCGCATGAGGTCGGGCATACGGCGTTGCTGGCAGCAGTTCCACGCAATGATCCGGCGACCGGCAAGCCGTTCGATGAGCGTAATCAGGTGTTCTATCTGGACCCGGTCAGTGCCGAGCAGAAGGGGCAGCGTTACTGGGGAGAGTGTTGCTTTGCGCGAGAGAACTTTGTCCCGTTCATTCTCGAATTCCACTACAACCTGACGTTGCCGGGTAACTGGGGATTGCTGTTGATGGGGCTGGTCGCCATTGCCTGGGTGATCGATTGTTTTGTGGCGCTGTGGCTGACATTGCCGCGTGGAAAGCCGTTCTGGAAGAAGTGGTCGACCGCCTGGAAGGTGAAAGGCGGGCATGCCTATCGTCTCAACTTCGATCTGCACCGAGCCGGGGGACTATGGCTATGGCTGTTGTTGCTGCCGATCGCGATCAGCAGCGTGGCCATGAACTTGCCGAGTCAGGTGTTCAAGCCCGCAGTGTCGTTGTTTTCAGCAGTTGAACCGAGCGTCTATGAAGCTCGAGGACGAATGCCTCCCTCGGAATTGGGAGTGACTCAACTGAGTTATCAACAGGCTTACGACAGGGCATTGCAGGAGGGGAAAAGGTTGGGGCTGACAGCGGCGATCGGGGAGTTGTATTACAGCTTTGAGTACAACTTTTACGGTGCAGGGTTCGGACAACATGACACCGAGGCCCATGGCAAATCCTGGTTGTTCTTCCATGGTACGGACGGGCGATTATTAGGGCAGGAAATCGCGGGACAGGGAACGTTGGGAGAGCGGTTCTATCGGTTGCAGCTGCCGATACATGGGGGACGGATCATTGGTTTCACTGGGCAAGTAATGATCGCGGTATTAGGTATCTTGATTGCGACATTGTCAGTGACGGGCGTCTACATCTGGTGGCGCAAGTGGCAAGCGCGGCGTATCAGCAAGGCACGTAAAGCCGTTTGATCGTTTGATTTGATAGGCCCTGAAACGAGAAAACCCCTGTCTGGATTAGCAGACAGGGGTCTCGGAATTCAATCTTGACGATGACCTACTCTCACATGGGGAAACCCCACACTACCATCGGCGATGCATCGTTTCACTTCTGAGTTCGGGATGGGATCAGGTGGTTCCAACGCTCTATGGTCGTCAAGAAATTCTGTATCTGGCCCGTCAACACGGTAACAAGCCAGTAAAAAGGGGAACTTCTACTAAAACAAAACCCCAATTGCTTTCGCAATTGGGGTTTCGGAATTTAATCTTGACGATGACCTACTCTCACATGGGGAAACCCCACACTACCATCGGCGATGCATCGTTTCACTGCTGAGTTCGGGATGGGATCAGGTGGTTCCAACGCTCTATGGTCGTCAAGAAATTCGGGTACTGAGTCGTGGCCAGATGGCCTCGCTTCAGCAAATTGGGTATGTGACAGCTGTCGGTGTTTGTGAACATCGAACTTTCGGTTCGTTTCGTCTTCACACACCGCAATCTGGTCTCTTTTGAGTCTACAGATTGCTTGGGTGTTATATGGTCAAGCCTCACGGGCAATTAGTATTGGTTAGCTCAACGCCTCACAGCGCTTACACACCCAACCTATCAACGTCGTAGTCTTCGACGGCCCTTCAGGGAACTCAAGGTTCCAGTGAGATCTCATCTTGAGGCAAGTTTCCCGCTTAGATGCTTTCAGCGGTTATCTTTCCCGAACATAGCTACCCGGCAATGCCACTGGCGTGACAACCGGAACACCAGAGGTTCGTCCACTCCGGTCCTCTCGTACTAGGAGCAGCCCCTCTCAAATCTCAAACGTCCACGGCAGATAGGGACCGAACTGTCTCACGACGTTCTAAACCCAGCTCGCGTACCACTTTAAATGGCGAACAGCCATACCCTTGGGACCGGCTTCAGCCCCAGGATGTGATGAGCCGACATCGAGGTGCCAAACACCGCCGTCGATATGAACTCTTGGGCGGTATCAGCCTGTTATCCCCGGAGTACCTTTTATCCGTTGAGCGATGGCCCTTCCATACAGAACCACCGGATCACTAAGACCTACTTTCGTACCTGCTCGACGTGTCTGTCTCGCAGTCAAGCGCGCTTTTGCCTTTATACTCTACGACCGATTTCCGACCGGTCTGAGCGCACCTTCGTACTCCTCCGTTACTCTTTAGGAGGAGACCGCCCCAGTCAAACTACCCACCATACACTGTCCTCGATCCGGATAACGGACCTGAGTTAGAACCTCAAAGTTGCCAGGGTGGTATTTCAAGGATGGCTCCACGCGAACTGGCGTCCACGCTTCAAAGCCTCCCACCTATCCTACACAAGCAAATTCAAAGTCCAGTGCAAAGCTATAGTAAAGGTTCACGGGGTCTTTCCGTCTAGCCGCGGATACACTGCATCTTCACAGCGATTTCAATTTCACTGAGTCTCGGGTGGAGACAGCGCCGCCATCGTTACGCCATTCGTGCAGGTCGGAACTTACCCGACAAGGAATTTCGCTACCTTAGGACCGTTATAGTTACGGCCGCCGTTTACCGGGGCTTCGATCAAGAGCTTCGCGTTAGCTAACCCCATCAATTAACCTTCCGGCACCGGGCAGGCGTCACACCCTATACGTCCACTTTCGTGTTTGCAGAGTGCTGTGTTTTTAATAAACAGTCGCAGCGGCCTGGTATCTTCGACCGGCATGAGCTTACGGAGCAAGTCCTTCACCCTCACCGGCGCACCTTCTCCCGAAGTTACGGTGCCATTTTGCCTAGTTCCTTCACCCGAGTTCTCTCAAGCGCCTTGGTATTCTCTACCCAACCACCTGTGTCGGTTTGGGGTACGGTTCCTGGTTACCTGAAGCTTAGAAGCTTTTCTTGGAAGCATGGCATCAACCACTTCGTCATCTAAAAGACAACTCGTCATCAGCTCTCGGCCTTAAGATCCCGGATTTACCTAAGATCTCAGCCTACCACCTTAAACTTGGACAACCAACGCCAAGCTGGCCTAGCCTTCTCCGTCCCTCCATCGCAATAACCAGAAGTACAGGAATATTAACCTGTTTTCCATCGACTACGCTTTTCAGCCTCGCCTTAGGGACCGACTAACCCTGCGTCGATTAACGTTGCGCAGGAAACCTTGGTCTTTCGGCGTGGGTGTTTTTCACACCCATTGTCGTTACTCATGTCAGCATTCGCACTTCTGATACCTCCAGCAAGCTTCTCAACTCACCTTCACAGGCTTACAGAACGCTCCTCTACCGCATCATCCTAAGATGATACCCGTAGCTTCGGTGTATGGTTTGAGCCCCGTTACATCTTCCGCGCAGGCCGACTCGACTAGTGAGCTATTACGCTTTCTTTAAAGGGTGGCTGCTTCTAAGCCAACCTCCTAGCTGTCTAAGCCTTCCCACATCGTTTCCCACTTAACCATAACTTTGGGACCTTAGCTGACGGTCTGGGTTGTTTCCCTTTTCACGACGGACGTTAGCACCCGCCGTGTGTCTCCCATGCTCGGCACTTGTAGGTATTCGGAGTTTGCATCGGTTTGGTAAGTCGGGATGACCCCCTAGCCGAAACAGTGCTCTACCCCCTACAGTGATACATGAGGCGCTACCTAAATAGCTTTCGAGGAGAACCAGCTATCTCCGAGCTTGATTAGCCTTTCACTCCGATCCACAGGTCATCCGCTAACTTTTCAACGGTAGTCGGTTCGGTCCTCCAGTTAGTGTTACCCAACCTTCAACCTGCCCATGGATAGATCGCCCGGTTTCGGGTCTATTCCCAGCGACTAGACGCCCTATTAAGACTCGCTTTCGCTACGCCTCCCCTATTCGGTTAAGCTCGCCACTGAAAATAAGTCGCTGACCCATTATACAAAAGGTACGCAGTCACAGAACAAAGTCTGCTCCCACTGCTTGTACGCATACGGTTTCAGGATCTATTTCACTCCCCTCTCCGGGGTTCTTTTCGCCTTTCCCTCACGGTACTAGTTCACTATCGGTCAGTCAGTAGTATTTAGCCTTGGAGGATGGTCCCCCCATATTCAGACAAAGTTTCTCGTGCTCCGTCCTACTCGATTTCATGACCAAGAGATTTTCGCGTACAGGGCTATCACCCACTATGGCCGCACTTTCCAGAGCGTTCCGCTAATCTCAAAGCCACTTAAGGGCTAGTCCCCGTTCGCTCGCCACTACTAAGGGAATCTCGGTTGATTTCTTTTCCTCAGGGTACTTAGATGTTTCAGTTCCCCTGGTTCGCCTCTTGCACCTATGTATTCAGTACAAGATAACCATCTTATGATGGCTGGGTTCCCCCATTCAGACATCTCCGGATCAAAGTCTGTTTGCCGACTCCCCGAAGCTTTTCGCAGGCTACCACGTCTTTCATCGCCTCTGACTGCCAAGGCATCCACCGTATGCGCTTCTTCACTTGACCATATAACCCCAAGCAATCTGGTTATACTGTGAAGACGACATTCGCCGAAAATTCGAATTTCTCAACTAAGAGAACTCACAAATTTTACCTTAGCCTGATCCGTTACCAGTGAAAGTAACGTTCAGTCTATCTTTCTATCACATACCCAAATTTTTAAAGAACGAACTAGTCAAAGACTAGAAATCAACATTCATCATCTCAACGATGGAATGCTCATTTCTAAGCTTTCAAACTTCAGAAGCAGTAGTGGTGGAGCCAAGCGGGATCGAACCGCTGACCTCCTGCGTGCAAGGCAGGCGCTCTCCCAGCTGAGCTATGGCCCCGTATTTCTACAGGCGTTTCCCACACAAAATTGGTGGGTCTGGGCAGATTCGAACTGCCGACCTCACCCTTATCAGGGGTGCGCTCTAACCAACTGAGCTACAGACCCAATTTCGGGCTGCTTCTTTCGTCTTCTTCAATGAATCAAGCAATTCGTGTGGGAGCTCATGGAGCAGCTGATGTCGTCGATTAAGGAGGTGATCCAGCCGCAGGTTCCCCTACGGCTACCTTGTTACGACTTCACCCCAGTCATGAATCACACCGTGGTAACCGTCCTCCCGAAGGTTAGACTAGCTACTTCTGGTGCAACCCACTCCCATGGTGTGACGGGCGGTGTGTACAAGGCCCGGGAACGTATTCACCGCGACATTCTGATTCGCGATTACTAGCGATTCCGACTTCACGCAGTCGAGTTGCAGACTGCGATCCGGACTACGATCGGTTTTATGGGATTAGCTCCACCTCGCGGCTTGGCAACCCTTTGTACCGACCATTGTAGCACGTGTGTAGCCCAGGCCGTAAGGGCCATGATGACTTGACGTCATCCCCACCTTCCTCCGGTTTGTCACCGGCAGTCTCCTTAGAGTGCCCACCATTACGTGCTGGTAACTAAGGACAAGGGTTGCGCTCGTTACGGGACTTAACCCAACATCTCACGACACGAGCTGACGACAGCCATGCAGCACCTGTCTCAATGTTCCCGAAGGCACCAATCCATCTCTGGAAAGTTCATTGGATGTCAAGGCCTGGTAAGGTTCTTCGCGTTGCTTCGAATTAAACCACATGCTCCACCGCTTGTGCGGGCCCCCGTCAATTCATTTGAGTTTTAACCTTGCGGCCGTACTCCCCAGGCGGTCAACTTAATGCGTTAGCTGCGCCACTAAGAGCTCAAGGCTCCCAACGGCTAGTTGACATCGTTTACGGCGTGGACTACCAGGGTATCTAATCCTGTTTGCTCCCCACGCTTTCGCACCTCAGTGTCAGTATCAGTCCAGGTGGTCGCCTTCGCCACTGGTGTTCCTTCCTATATCTACGCATTTCACCGCTACACAGGAAATTCCACCACCCTCTACCATACTCTAGCTTGTCAGTTTTGAATGCAGTTCCCAGGTTGAGCCCGGGGATTTCACATCCAACTTAACAAACCACCTACGCGCGCTTTACGCCCAGTAATTCCGATTAACGCTTGCACCCTCTGTATTACCGCGGCTGCTGGCACAGAGTTAGCCGGTGCTTATTCTGTCGGTAACGTCAAAACAGCAAAGTATTAATTTACTGCCCTTCCTCCCAACTTAAAGTGCTTTACAATCCGAAGACCTTCTTCACACACGCGGCATGGCTGGATCAGGCTTTCGCCCATTGTCCAATATTCCCCACTGCTGCCTCCCGTAGGAGTCTGGACCGTGTCTCAGTTCCAGTGTGACTGATCATCCTCTCAGACCAGTTACGGATCGTCGCCTTGGTGAGCCATTACCTCACCAACTAGCTAATCCGACCTAGGCTCATCTGATAGCGCAAGGCCCGAAGGTCCCCTGCTTTCTCCCGTAGGACGTATGCGGTATTAGCGTTCCTTTCGAAACGTTGTCCCCCACTACCAGGCAGATTCCTAGGCATTACTCACCCGTCCGCCGCTGAATCCAGGAGCAAGCTCCCTTCATCCGCTCGACTTGCATGTGTTAGGCCTGCCGCCAGCGTTCAATCTGAGCCATGATCAAACTCTTCAGTTCAAACATCTTTGAGTTTTTAAGAAACCCTAAACTTGGCTCAGCAATCGTTGGTTACATCTTTGATTTCTCGCGGAGTAACTTGTGATGCTGATAATCTTGTTGACTATCAGTCTGACTCCACAAGCACCCACACGAATTGCTTGATTCAGTTGTTAAAGAGCGGTTGGTTAAGATCTTTCGTCTCAACCGAGGCGCGCATTCTACAGCAGCCTCATTTGCTGTCAAGTGATTATTTTCAGAAGTTTTCGAAGAATTCTTCAACAACTTCAACCACTTGCGCTTCCGATCTCTCGTTAGCGGGAGGCGAATTCTACAGCGTTACTCGCTGTTGTCAACACCTCTTTTTCTCCGCTTTCGACCGAGAAGATCGAACCGTTAAAAGAGTCAAACATCACGACGCTTTCAACTCCTTCCAGGCTTCGATGAACTGAAGCGACCCACTCTCGAAAACCGTATAACTCATTGAATCTCAAGGAGTTTTCCGTTTCGACTGCGCCGGAAGTGGGGCGAATTATAGACCTCTGGAATCTGCCGTCAACCGTTAATTTCGCTTTTCTTTCAATAACTTGCAGATCGATTAAAAAACATCCAAAAGGGCTCTATATAAGGAAGGAAATACGCTCCTTCTATATAGAAGGAGAAGTCAGAGCACCCCTTCTGCCTTCAACGCTGCCACTGTACCGGCGCCCAAACCCAGCACTCGCTGCAAAACCTCCAACGTATGCTCACCCAATAAAGGAGGAGCGCGCCGATATTCGACCGGCGTCTGCGACATCCGAATAGGACTCGCCACCTGAGGCACCATCCCCGCCAGCGCATGGGGCAACTCGATCGCCAGCCCGCGCGCCTTCACCTGCGGATCCTCAAACACCTGGGAAAGATCATTGATCGGCCCACAAGGCACTCCCGCCTGCTCCAATTGAGCCACCCACTCAGCAGTAGTCTTGAAAACCGTCGCCTGACGAATCAGCGGTATCAACACCGCCCGGTTCGCTACCCGCAACTTATTAGTCGCAAAACGCGGATCGTCAGCCCACTGCGGCTGCCCCGCCACTTCTGCGAACTTGCGGAACTGACCATCGTTACCCACGGTAAGGATGAAATCCCCATCCGCCGTAGGAAAGTCCTGATAAGGCACGATGTTCGGATGCGCATTGCCCAGACGCTTGGGTGCATTGCCGGTAGTCAGGTAGTTCATCGCCTGATTAGCCAGGCAGGCCACCTGTACATCCAGCAACGCCATGTCGATATGCTGACCACCACCGTCATGATCGCGATGAGCCAGTGCCGCCAATATCGCTACCGTCGAATACAGACCGGTGAGAATATCCGTCAGCGCCACACCCACCTTTACAGGCCCGGCACCCTCATCACCCTCAGGCCGGCCGGTCAGACTCATCAACCCGCCCAGCCCCTGGATCATGAAGTCATAACCCGCACGTTTGGCATACGGCCCGGTCTGGCCGAACCCTGTAATCGAGCAATAGATCAGATCCGGATTGATCGTCTTCAGTGACTCATAATCCAGACCATAAGCGGCGAGCCCACCGACCTTGAAGTTCTCGATCAGAATGTCCGACTTGGCCGCAAGCTCCCGCACCAGCTTCTGCCCTTCAGGGCGGGTGAAGTCGATGGTCACCGATTGCTTGTTGCGGTTGGCCGACAGGTAGTAAGCCGCCTCCGACGTATTCTCGCCAAACGCGTCTTTAAGGAAGGGTGGCCCCCAGGCGCGCGTGTCGTCGCCATTGCCCGGGCGCTCGACCTTGATCACCTCGGCGCCAAGGTCGGCGAGAATCTGCCCGGCCCATGGCCCGGCCAACACTCGCGATAAATCCAGTACCCGCAGATGCGACAGCGCGCCCATGGTCGCTCTCCTATTAATAGAACGCCTGCAGACCGGTTTGCGCACGCCCGAGGATCAGCGCGTGAACGTCATGAGTACCTTCATAGGTATTCACCACTTCCAGGTTGACCAGATGACGGGCCACGCCGAATTCATCGGAGATACCATTGCCGCCCAGCATGTCGCGGGCCATACGAGCAATATCCAGCGACTTGCCGCACGAGTTGCGCTTCATGATCGAAGTAATTTCTACCGCAGCGGTGCCTTCATCCTTCATACGACCCAGACGCAGGCAGCCTTGCAGGGCCAGAGTGATCTCGGTCTGCATGTCGGCCAGCTTCTTCTGGATCAGCTGAGTAGCGGCCAATGGGCGACCGAACTGCTGACGATCCAGGGTGTATTGGCGAGCGGTGTGCCAGCAGAACTCGGCGGCGCCCAGTGCGCCCCAAGAGATACCGTAGCGTGCGGAGTTGAGGCAGGTGAACGGGCCTTTCAGACCGCGCACGTCCGGGAAGATGTTCTCTTCCGGCACAAACACGTTGTCCATGACGATTTCACCGGTGATCGATGCACGCAGGCCGACCTTGCCGTGAATCGCCGGAGCACTCAGGCCTTTCCAGCCTTTCTCCAGCACGAAGCCACGGATATCGCCGGCATCGTCTTTGGCCCAGACCACGAATACATCGGCGATCGGACTGTTGGTGATCCACATCTTCGCGCCGGTCAGGCTGTAGCCGCCGTCGACTTTGCGCGCACGAGTAATCATCGCGCCTGGATCGGAACCATGGTTAGGCTCGGTCAGACCGAAGCAGCCGATCCATTCGCCGGATGCCAGTTTCGGCAGGTATTTCTGTTTCTGCGCTTCGGTGCCGAACTCATTGATCGGCACCATCACCAACGAAGACTGCACGCTCATCATCGAGCGGTAGCCGGAGTCGACGCGCTCGACTTCACGAGCGATCAGACCGTAGCTGACATAGTTGAGGCCGCTGCCACCGTATTGCTCCGGGATGGTAGCGCCCAACAGGCCGACTTCGCCCATTTCGCGGAAGATCGCCGGGTCAGTTTTCTCATGGCGGAAAGCTTCGAGAACACGCGGTGCGAGGCTCTGTTGAGCGAACTGCTCGGCGGTGTCGCGGATCATGCGCTCTTCTTCGGTGAGCTGTTGATCCAGCAGCAGGGGATCGATCCAGTTGAAGCTAGCTTTACCGCCCATGAGTATGTCCTCGCAAATCGGGTGAATTAACGTGGCATTGATCCTAGGCGCGGTTCGCCGTCGCGGCAAACGAGGTTTTCGCATTCTGTTGTGCTAATTTCTCACTCCGAAACGTCGCGAGATGCCTTTTATGCGGCGCATTAGTGAGGTTGACGTACATGCGCAGGAAGATTCCCAGCACCACCGCCCTGATCAGCTTCGAAGCTGCCGCTCGCCACGAGAGCTTTACCAAGGCCGCCGAAGAACTTTCCCTCACCCAAGGCGCCATTTGCCGACAGATCGCCAGCCTGGAGGACTTCCTGAGCGTGGAGCTGTTCCGACGCTCGCGGCGGGGCGTGAAGCTGACCGAAGCAGGACTTTCCTACAGCCGCCGCGTCGCCACGCAACTTGATGCAGTCGAACGCGACACCCTCTCAGTGATGGGCCAGCAAGGCACCAATGTGATCGAACTGGCGGTGGTGCCGACCTTCGGCACCCAATGGCTGCTGCCGCGTCTCAAGGATTTTCAACTCAAGCATCCGGAAGTCACGGTCAACCTGACCAACCGCACCCGCCCCTTTCTGTTTGCCGATACCGAATTCGACGCAGCGATTTACTTCGGCGACGCCGATTGGTCGGGTACCGAATCTCACAGGCTGATGGGCGAAAATCCGATGCCAGTGTGCAGCCCCGCCCTACTCGGCGGCAGGACGCATCTGACACCCGACGAGATTGCCGAGTTGCCGCTACTGCAACAGACCACCCGCCCCTACGCCTGGCGCCAATGGTTCAACTCTCAGCACCTGAACATCCCCCGCGACATGACAGGCCCACGCTACGAGCTATTCTCCATGCTGGCCCAGGCGGCCATGCACGACATGGGGATCGCGCTGATTCCACCGTTCCTGATTCAGCGCGAACTGACTGAGAAACGCCTGGTGATCGCCAACCCGAATGCGCTCTCCAGTATCAAGGCGTATTACTTGATGATTCCGGAGCGGAAAGTCGAATCGGCGTCGCTCAAGGCTTTTCGCGATTGGTTGGTAAATCAGGCAAACAGCTACAGCCTAGAAGGATAGAGGCTTTCAACGATTACTAACTCGGTAGTCAGGAAAACCAAAGCCCTACAGATATAAGTATTTGTCGCAAAATCGCAGACTGTATCCGAAAGTCGTACAGACGTCCCACAAGCGCCTGCGGACATGGCTTTGAGCCTCCATGCACGACTCATTACGGCCTATTCACGCCGCCGATGAGAAAATTTTTCAAATTCAGCCAGAATCCTTACAAGGCACGGCCTGCAAGGGATTCAGCTGGCCATCTGCGACATTCGGTCACGGGATGACTTGTAGTTAATTTTCCGTCACCCGTCATAATCCCTTGAAGGGCATAAAGTTCGCCTGCAAAATGCCGCGCCCCGCCCTGATTTGGCGGGATCGTGCTGATCGGCCGCCCCAGTCGCACCATCCGCAGTGCCTGGGTTTACTCAATAAGATCACGCAGGAGATTTGACGTGCACATTGGTGTTCCTCTCGAAACCCAGACCGGTGAAACACGGGTTGCTGCAACCCCGGAAACCATTAAAAAGCTGATCAGCCAAGGTCATAAGGTCACTGTGCAAACCGGCGCCGGCGTTAAAGCCAGTGTTGTCGACAGTGCTTATGAAGCGGCAGGTGCAACCATTGGCAGTGCCAATGACGCGTTTGGCGCCGAGCTGATTCTCAAAGTGGTCGCCCCGAGCGATGCCGAGCTGACGCTGATCAAGCGCGGTACGGTGCTGGTTGGCATGCTCAACCCGTTCAACAACGAAACCATCACCAAAATGGCCGAGTGCGGGATTACCGCGTTTGCCCTGGAAGCGGCGCCGCGCACCTCGCGGGCGCAGAGTCTCGATGTGTTGTCGTCCCAGGCGAACATTGCCGGCTATAAAGCTGTGTTGCTGGCCGCTCACTACTATCCGCGCTTCATGCCAATGCTCATGACGGCTGCTGGCACCGTGAAAGCGGCGCGCGTGCTGATTCTTGGCGCGGGCGTGGCCGGGTTGCAGGCGATTGCCACGGCGAAACGTCTGGGTGCGGTTATCGAAGCGTCTGACGTCCGCCCGGCCGTGAAGGAACAGATCGAATCCCTCGGTGCCAAGTTCGTCGACGTGCCTTACGAGACCGATGAAGAGCGCGAATGCGCGGTCGGTGTCGGCGGTTACGCGCGTCCGATGCCAGCGAGCTGGATGCAGCGTCAGGCCCAGGCTGTGCACGAACGCGCCAAACAGGCCGACATCGTCATCACCACCGCACTGATTCCGGGTCGCAAGGCACCAACACTGTTGAGCGCGGAAACCGTGGCACAGATGAAGCCAGGTTCGGTGGTCATCGACCTCGCGGCCGCTCAGGGCGGCAACTGCCCGCTGACCGTGGCCGATCAGGTCGTCGTCGAAAACGGCGTGACCATTTGCGGCCCGACCAACCTGGCCGGTGAAGTCGCTGCAGACGCCTCGGCGCTGTACGCCCGCAACCTGCTGGACTTCCTCAAGCTGGTGTTCACCAAAGAAGGCCAGTTCGACGTCAACCTCGAAGACGACATCGTCGCCGCGTGCCTGATGTGCCGCGACGGCCAAGTCATCCGCAAAAACGCCTAAGCAGGGATTCAGACGATGGAAGAGCTTATCTCCCCCGGTATCTACAACCTGATCATCTTCGTGCTGGCGATTTATGTCGGTTACCACGTGGTCTGGAACGTTACGCCTGCGCTGCACACGCCATTGATGGCAGTGACCAACGCCATCTCGGCAATCGTGATCGTCGGCGCCATGCTCGCTGCAGCGCTGACCGTTACACCGCTGGGCAAAACCATGGGCACCCTCGCCGTGGCGCTGGCTGCGGTCAACGTGTTCGGTGGCTTCCTGGTCACCCGCCGCATGCTTGAGATGTTCAAGAAGAAAGCCCCGAAAGTAAAAGAAGAGGCGCCGAAGTAATGAGCATGAATCTCGTCACGACGCTCTACCTGATTGCGTCGATCTGCTTCATCCAGGCCCTCAAAGGCCTGTCGCACCCGACCACTTCTCGGCGTGGCAACCTGTTCGGCATGCTCGGCATGGCATTGGCCATCCTCACCACCGTCGGCCTCATCTATAAGCTGGGCGCTGAGCTGGCGACTGCGGGTATCGGTTATGTGATCGTCGGCCTGCTGATCGGCGGCACCGCCGGTTCGATCATGGCCAAGCGCGTTGAAATGACCAAGATGCCGGAACTGGTTGCCTTCATGCACAGCATGATTGGTCTGGCAGCGGTGTTCATTGCCATTGCCGCGGTGGTCGAGCCGCAATCGCTGGGCATCGTCAAGCAACTGGGCGACTCGATCCCGGCGGGCAACCGATTGGAGCTGTTCCTTGGTGCCGCGATCGGTGCAATCACCTTCTCCGGTTCGGTGATTGCGTTCGGCAAGCTGTCGGGCAAGTACAAGTTCCGTCTGTTCCAGGGCGCACCAGTACAGTTTGCCGGTCAGCACAAGTTGAACGCAGTGCTGGGCCTGGCAACGCTGGCACTCGGCCTGACCTTCATGTTCACTGGCAACCTCACCGCGTTCGCGCTGATGCTGGCGCTGGCGTTCGTGATGGGCGTGCTGATCATCATCCCGATCGGCGGTGCCGACATGCCGGTGGTGGTGTCGATGCTCAACAGCTATTCAGGCTGGGCGGCGGCGGGTATCGGCTTCTCGCTGAACAACTCGATGCTGATCATTGCCGGCTCGCTGGTGGGTTCGAGCGGTGCGATCCTCTCGTACATCATGTGCAAGGCGATGAACCGTTCCTTCTTTAATGTACTGCTCGGCGGCTTCGGCAATACGGCCGATGCTGGCCCGGCCGGTGCGAAAGAAGCGCGTCCGGTGAAATCCGGTTCGGCTGACGACGCAACCTTCCTGCTGACCAACGCCGACACCGTGATCATTGTCCCGGGCTACGGTCTGGCGGTGGCCCGCGCACAGCATGCCTTGAAGGAGCTGACCGAAAAGCTGACCCACCGTGGCGTGACCGTGAAGTACGCGATCCACCCGGTGGCCGGTCGGATGCCAGGGCATATGAACGTATTGCTCGCCGAGGCCGAAGTGCCTTACGACCAGGTGTTCGAGATGGAAGACATCAACTCCGAGTTCGGCCAGGCCGACGTGGTGCTGGTGCTCGGCGCCAACGACGTGGTCAACCCGGCCGCCAAGAACGATCCGAAATCGCCGATTGCCGGCATGCCGATTCTCGAAGCGTTCAAGGCCAAGACCATCATCGTCAACAAGCGCTCGATGGCCAGCGGCTATGCCGGTCTGGACAACGAACTGTTCTACCTGGACAAGACCATGATGGTGTTCGGCGACGCGAAAAAAGTCATCGAAGACATGGTCAAAGCGGTCGAGTAATTCATCGCCGCTGTACCGAACGCCCCGACTTGTCGGGGCGTTTTCGTTTACGCAAAGCGTCGGACAATTTGCCGCGTTGTTGCGGATCCGGTAACGGTGTTTTACTTCAAACCCGCTAAATAGACGCCTCGTTTGCGACCTTGGTAGCGGGACAGGCGCCCGTCAAATTCACTAGACTGCGCATCCTGCTACTCGCTTCCCGAGAAAATAATCCATGTACCGTGACCGTATTCGCCTGCCTTCGTTGTTGGATAAAGTGATGAGCGCCGCCGACGCCGCCGCTCTGATTGAAGACGGCATGACCGTCGGCATGAGCGGTTTCACCCGCGCCGGCGAAGCCAAGGCTGTCCCTCACGCACTGGCCGAGCGAGCCAAGGTCACGCCGCTGAAGATCAGCCTGATGACCGGCGCCAGCCTGGGCAACGATCTCGACAAGCAACTGACCGAGGCCGGCGTGCTGTCGCGGCGCATGCCGTTTCAAGTCGACAGCACCTTGCGCAAGGCGATCAACGCCGGCGAAGTGATGTTCATCGACCAGCACCTGTCGGAAACCGTCGAGCAACTGCGCAACCAGCAACTGAAGTTGCCGGACATTGCCGTCATCGAAGCCGTGGCTATTACCGAACAGGGTCACATCGTACCGACCACTTCGGTGGGCAACTCGGCGAGCTTCGCGATTTTCGCCAAACAGGTGATCGTCGAGATCAACCTGGCGCACAACGCCAACCTCGAAGGCCTGCACGACATCTATATCCCGACGTATCGTCCGACGCGCACGCCGATCCCACTGGTAAAAGTCGACGACCGTATCGGTAGCACCGCGATTCCGATTCCGCCGGAGAAGATTGTCGCCATTGTTATCACTCAGCAGACGGATTCGCCGTCCACTGTATCGACGCCGGATGTCGACACCAACGCCATCGCCGAACATCTGATCACCTTCTTCAAGCAGGAAGTAGACGCCGGGCGCATGACCAACAAGCTTGGCCCGTTGCAGGCAGGCATCGGCAACATCGCCAACGCGGTAATGTGCGGCCTGATTGATTCGCCATTCGAAGACCTGACCATGTACTCCGAAGTGCTGCAGGACTCGACCTTCGACCTGATCGATGCCGGCAAGCTGAGCTTTGCTTCAGGCAGCTCGATCACCCTGTCGGAACGCCGTAACAGCGACGTATTCGGCAACCTGGAGAAGTACAAGGACAAACTGGTCCTGCGTCCGCAGGAAATCTCTAACCACCCGGAAGTGGTGCGCCGGCTGGGCATCATCGGCATCAACACGGCGTTGGAGTTCGACATCTACGGCAACGTCAACTCTACCCACGTCTGCGGCACGCGGATGATGAACGGCATCGGCGGCTCAGGCGACTTCGCTCGCAACGCGCATCTGGCGGTGTTCGTGACCAAGTCGATTGCCAAGGGTGGCGCGATTTCCAGCGTGGTGCCGATGGTCAGCCATGTCGACCACACCGAGCATGATGTCGACATTCTGGTGACCGAGGTGGGTCTGGCGGACTTGCGTGGCCTGGCGCCACGCGAACGCGCACGGGTGATTATCGACAACTGTGTGCACCCGGACTTCCGCCAGGCGCTGAACGATTACTTCACAGCAGCCTGTGCAATCGGTGGTCACACCCCGCACATCCTGCGTGAAGCCTTGAGCTGGCACATCAATCTGGAAGAAACCGGACGCATGCTGACGGTGTAATTCGCACAGATAAACCGCTGACGCAAACACAGTTTTCGTCAGCGGTCTTCGGCAAGCCCTCCATCTGACAAAAACTGTACTGCTGTACCGGTCTTTTCCTACAGTAAATACCTACCTTATTCATCGAATCGAGCAAAAACGCACCACTTAAGTGCAGACAGGTACAGTTTGCTCAATTTTGACCCGTACACCCCCTATAAACAGTTAACTGGTCACTCACAATACAGTTGAACTGTATCTAGAGAGACTGGCCAAACGAGAGGATCATGGGCACCAGTCAAACCACTACCTGATCCCGCCACAAGCGGAAGGATGTCAACCATGGAACGTACACTCAGTTCCGAGCTGTTTTTCGAAGACAAAGCTGTAAAATCCCAGGCTTCCCTGCCTTTGCGCGTTATCGCCAACCTGATGTTGTGGCAGCGCCGCATCTCCAGCCGCCATCAACTGGCTCGTCTGGATTCGCGTCTGCTGGCTGACGCCGGTATCAGCGAAGCACAACGCTACGAAGAACTGAGCAAGCCGTTCTGGCGCTAAGTAGCGTCGCTGGCTCTGGTCGTTAGACCCACCGCCAGCAACCCGAATTGAACAAACAAAACCCGTCGTGGGAAACCACGACGGGTTTTGTCGTTTTGGGGCTGTGGAAACCACCCGTACAGGTATGTGCACCCCGGACAGGTACAGTTTCATAAAACAGATATCTGAACCAGTACAATTTAACCTTGGTGTATCTGCCCGACAATCTGTTCCAGGTTCAACATGACCTTCCGCCTTCTATGGCTAAAGGAATACGTCATGAATGACTTACAGGATGTTTCAGTAATTCCATTCCACGCCACTCACCGTCCCAACGCTCTGCGACGCCTGCTACGCGGCCTCTGGCAAGGCCTGGAGCGCGCCAGAACAAGGCGTCTGCTGGCCCAATTCAGCGGTCGGGATCTGGCCGACCTCGGCCTCAGCCATGCCGAACGGCTGAATGAAATGGAGAAACCGTTCTGGCGCTAGCATTCTGCCCCCTGTGCGAACCGCGTCCACGGGCCTAATATCCACGCAGAACGTGGCGAATGATGCGCAACTGGCGTCTGACTCCTCAGATACCGAGCCACCTCTCAAAACGGTTTATCCACAGGAGTTACATCATGTCCCGTCTTCGTCTGCTCAGCGCTGCCGCCCTGCTGGCCGTGGCTGCCAACGCCAGCGCCTCCAGCTTCATCGTCACCACCGACGCCGTTGTCGGCGCCCTGAAGTCCTCGTCCGACGCCACTTCCGATGTCACTTCGTCCTTTCGCGACGACAAGATCGTCCTTGCCGCCCGTGACGACGCTGCCAGCTTCGTCGCCAGCGAAGGCGAAATCCGTGGGGTGAAACTGGAAAGCGCGCTGGATCACATCCGCCATCAGGCGCCACAGTTGCAAGCCACTGACGCCCAACTGGCTCAGGCCATCCTGACGATCTGAACGTTCGCAGCACTGCGGGACACGCCGGGCGTGTCCCGATGTTTCGGCGCTGGCTCTGGCCCGGGCGTTGCGCTAGCCTTGGGACTCGCTAACCGTTAACGAGTCTTATGCGTTTTCTTCAAAATCTGCTTATCCCTTCCGTACTGTTAACTGCTGGCTGGATGACGTCGGCCAATGCCTTTGATGTCTCCACGCAAAACACCGTGGTGAGCGTTTGGGCGACCGGCATGGTGTCTTCCGCGCCGTTCGACCGTAAACTGCTGCTCGCCGCTCACGATGATGCGGCGATGTTTGTTGCCAGTGATGGAGAACTGCGAGGCGCTCGACTGGAATCCGCACTGCATTACTTGCGCAAAACCCGGCCGAAACTTCATGTCAGCGACCTTGAACTGGCACAGGCAATTCTCGTCCAATAGCTAACCCAGTCCCTGATCAACCTTGTCCCTCCGGAGTCGTTCCATGCGTAGCCCGCTGATTGCTGCCGCCCTTGGCCTGTTTTTGTTGGCCGATGTGGCCCAGGCGCACACCCTGGTAGCCACCAGTAACATCATCGTCCGTGCCTCCCAGCGCACTATCGATTTCACATCCGACACGACTACGTCGATCCGCGACTCGAAAATCATCCGCGAAGCCCACGACGACGCTGCCAGTTTCGTCGCCAGCAACGGTGATATCCGTGGCGCGCACCTGGAAGCCGCGCTCAACACCTTGCGCACTCGCGTGCCGGAAGCACGCGACGCCAGTGATCAGGTGCTCGCCGAAGCCATCCTCGCACTGTGAAGTCACTCGGCGCCTGGCTGCTGGCCGGGGCGTTGTTGCTGCTTGGCAACAGCGCCCACGCCGGCCTGCAATTGCGGCTCAAGACCGAGGGTCTTACGCCCGCCCAACAACAGGCCAGCCAGGCGCTGATCGATGAAGCCATGCAGAAATTGCCGCCAGGCTTCATCGAGCGGCTGGATCGGCGCATCGACGTTGGCTGGACCGACGACATGCCCGCCAATGCCTATGGCCAGGCGACGCTTGTCTCTGAACTCGATCTGAACCGCAAACTGCTCGCCAGCCTCACCGACGGCAGTGCAGCCAAAGAAAAAACCAATCGCCCCCACGGCACTGTGCGCCAGGAAATGCTCGCCACGGTGCTGCATGAAATCACCCACATTTATGATCGTGCGCGCCTGTGGCCGAGTGCCGAACGCACTTTGATACAGCGCTGCACCCGGCGCTTCAACAGCGCCGGGCTGATCGGTATTCCGGATGAGTGCCGTGGCCAGAACGGCCGGCGCTTTACCCTCAGCGATGATCCGCGCCTGCTGGACTTGGCCGGTTGGCAGCAATACGTCGGCCGCCGCGGCGAGCGTGAGCAGCACAACCGGCAAATCGCCCGCAGCCCGGATCTGTACGAAATCTCCAGCCCCAAGGAATTCGTCGCGGTCAACATGGAGTATTTCCTCCTCGACCCGAGTTACGCCTGTCGCCGCCCGGCCTTGTACAGCTATTACAAGGATCACTTCGGTTGGGCACCGCCGGCCAAAGACACCTGCGCCAAGACCTTCGCATTCCTCAATGCCGGCAACGATTTCGCCAAGCAACCCTTGGGACAAGTCGATCCAGAACGTGTCTACGCCGTCGATTACCTGCTGGCCGAAGCCAATCAGAATTGGGTCAGCCGTTGGGGCCACAGCATGCTGCGTCTGGTGATCTGCGCGCCGGGACGGCCGCGTGGCCCGGATTGCCGGCTCGACCTGGATCAGCATCTGGTGCTGTCGTATCGCGCCTTCGTTGGCGATGTGCAGCTCTCCAGCTGGGACGGACTGGTGGGCAAGTACCCGTCGCGATTGTTCGTCCTGCCACTGGCGCAAGTGATCGACGAGTACACCAAGACCGAACTGCGCAGCCTCGCCTCGGTGCCGTTGAATCTGTCGCGCAGCGAGATCGAGGGCGTGGTTGAACACGCCGCCGAAATGCACTGGAGCTACGACGGCAACTACTTCTTCCTGTCCAACAACTGCGCGGTGGAAGGCTTGAAACTATTGCGTAGCGGTAGCAATAACGCGCAGCTCACCGGTCTGGACAGCATCATGCCCAACGGTTTGCTCGAAGTGCTCAAGGGCCGAGGTCTGGCCGATACCAGCGTGCTGGACGACCCGAAAGAGGCGCTGCGTCTGGGTTACCGCTTCGATTCGTTCCGCGATCGCTATCAGGCGATGTTCGATGTATTGAAGAAGCAATTACCCATCAAACAGAACACCGTTGAGGAATGGCTTTCGCTGACCGCTGAAGAGCGCCGTGAATGGTTCGAGCGCGCTGATCTGCGCACCAGCGCCGCGTTGCTGCTGCTGGAACAGGCGAGCTATCGCCGCCAATTGCTGCTGGCACAGGACGAGGTCAAACAGCGTTACCTCGGCGCGCGCGAGCTGGAAAACGGCGGAATGGACAAGGCCAACGCGACCCTGCAAGAAATCCTCGCCAACAGCGGCTTCCTCAGCCGTCCGGCAGAACTGCTGGACTCCAAGGGCTACGGGTTGCCGCAGCCGAGCGAGTTCAGCCGACTGGAAGCGGAAAGCAGCCAGCGTCAAAAAAAGCTGCTGGCGCTGTCCGGTGATCTGGACGCAGAGGTGCGTAAATTGCTGGAGCCAAAACGAGCCGCTGAGATTGCAGCCAGCGAGGAAAATGTGAAGCAGATTGGCGCGCACTTGCGCAAATTGCACAGAGCCTCTGGCGGACTGGAACTGCCCTGATCCTGAAGTTACCCCCCACACCTTTGTGGTGAGGGGATTTATCCCCGACCGGCTGCGCAGCAGTCGCAATCCCAACGAACACGGTATGCCTGGTCATCTGTGTTTGCCGGATTCGGGGCTGCTTCGCAGCCCATCGGGGATAAATCCCCTCACCACAGTTGATGGACCGCCAGTTAGATCAGACGATCAATTCAAAACCCCATCGAGAATTTCATAGACGATCCCGGTACCCACCGCGATCAGCACGATGTCGCCCCCAGCTCGGCGCCACTCGTAGCCTGGATACACCGGCAAACGTCCCAACGCCCGACCATCCAGACGCTCGCCGTAATAACCGTGAGGCAACGGCCGGCCACGCTCCAGATGAATCCCCGGCGGTGGTGGCGCACCGCGCACGAAGTAGCCGTGATTGTCGCGAATGGTCTGGCGCACGGGGCCGAAGTCGCGTGGAGGCGGGCCGCCTCGGTGGTCGTTCTGCGGACCACGGTGGTCATTACCGCGATTGTCACCGCGATTATCGTAATGGCCCTGCTGCGGGCCGCCGTGGTCATGATCATCGCGCTGATCGGCGCTGGCCAGCAGCGGTGTCGCGCTGATAATCAGCACGCCCAGTCCGGCAATCAGACGTTTCGGCATTTTCATCGGGTTTTTCCTCACGGCACAAACAGCAAAAAGGGATTCAGAACGTGGTTCTGAATCCCTCGGTCTTGCTCAATTAGTCTGTGCCGTGAGGCGCTAATTCCTCTGTATCAGGAACTTTACCTTTAGCTGACGCGGGCCTTACGCACGCCTTCGGACAGGGCTGAGCAAAGGCTCAGTACGCCGTCGATAGCCTGATCCGGCGTGGTCGCGTTGGCGATGTGATCGATCAACGCCGAACCGACCACAACACCGTCGGCCAGACGCGCGATGGCGGCCGCTTGCTCCGGAGTACGGATGCCGAAACCGATGCTGATCGGCAGGTCGGTGTGACGACGCAGACGGGTGACCGCTTCTTCGACGTGTTCCAGTGTTGCCGCACCGGCGCCGGTCACACCGGCCACCGAAACGTAGTAAACAAAACCGGAGCTGCCGTTGAGCACTTTCGGCAGACGTGCGTCGTCGGTGGTCGGCGTGGTCAGGCGGATGAAGTCCAGACCAGCGGCCTGCGCCGGATCGCACAGCTCGGCGTTGTGCTCAGGCGGCATGTCGACCACGATCAGACCGTCGACGCCTGCCTCTTTGGCCTCAGCAATGAAGCGCTCGACGCCAAACTTGTGAATCGGGTTGAAGTAGCCCATCAGCACCAGCGGCGTATCACTGTTGCCCTCACGGAACTCGCGAACCATTTGCAGGGTTTTCAGCAGATTCTGCTTGGCGCCCAACGCACGAATGTTCGCCAGTTGAATCGCCGGGCCATCGGCCATCGGATCGGTGAACGGCATGCCCAGCTCGATCACGTCGGCACCGGCCTTGGGCAAGCCTTTGAGGATCGCCAGCGAGGTGTCGTAATCCGGATCGCCAGCCGTGACAAAGGTCACCAGTGCGGCGCGGTTCTGTTGCTTGAGTTCGGCAAAACGGGTTTGCAGGCGGCTCATCAGTGTTTCTCCTGCTTCGACTGTTCCATGTGGTGCATCACGGTCTGCATGTCTTTGTCGCCACGGCCCGACAGGTTGACCACCATCAGGTGATCCTTCGGCAGCTTCGGTGCGCGTTTGAACACTTCGGCCAAGGCGTGGGCGCTTTCCAGTGCAGGAATGATCCCTTCCAGACGGCAGCACTTGTGGAACGCCTCGAGGGCTTCGTCGTCGGTCACCGAGGTGTACTGGACGCGGCCGATGTCATGCAACCAGGCGTGTTCCGGGCCGATCCCCGGATAGTCGAGGCCGGCGGAGATCGAGTGGGCGTCGATGATCTGGCCGTCGTCGTCCTGCAACAGGAAAGTGCGGTTGCCGTGCAACACACCCGGAACGCCGCCATTGAGGCTGGCGGCGTGCTTGCCGGTTTCGATGCCGTAACCCGCGGCTTCCACACCGATGATCTCGACGCCCTTGTCGTCGAGGAACGGATGGAACAGGCCCATGGCGTTGGAGCCGCCACCGATGCACGCCACCAGGCTGTCCGGCAGCCGACCTTCCTGTGCTTGCAACTGGTCACGGGTTTCCTTGCCGATCACGGCCTGGAAGTCGCGCACCATGGCTGGATACGGGTGTGGGCCGGCCACGGTGCCGATCAGATAGAACGTGCTGTCGACGTTGGTCACCCAGTCACGCAAGGCTTCGTTCATCGCGTCTTTCAGCGTGCCGGTACCGGCAACCACCGGAATCACCTCGGCACCCAGCAGTTTCATGCGGAACACGTTGGCCTGCTGGCGTTCGATGTCGGTGGTGCCCATGTAGATCACGCAGTCCAGACCGAAACGTGCGGCTACGGTGGCCGTTGCCACGCCGTGCATACCGGCGCCGGTCTCGGCGATGATGCGTTTCTTGCCCATGCGCCGCGCCAGCAGGATCTGGCCGATGCAGTTGTTGATCTTGTGCGCGCCGGTGTGATTGAGCTCTTCGCGCTTGAGGTAGATCTTGGCGCCGCCGCAGAACTCGGTCAGACGCTCGGCGAAGTACAGAGGACTCGGACGTCCGACGTAGTCGCGCTGGAAGTAGGCCAATTCTTCTTTGAAAGCCGGATCTTCCTTGGCCGCTTCGTATTCGCGGGCCAGATCGAGGATCAACGGCATCAGGGTTTCAGCAACATAGCGGCCACCGAACGAGCCGAACAGGCCGTTGGCGTCCGGGCCGTTACGCAGATCGGAGGTGTTCGAAGTCTGGGTCATGGGTTGCTCCAGGTGAATTCGGGTCAGAAGACAATGACGACCACTCTACCCCTGACCTTCTATGCTGAAAACCGATAAGATCGCTGCAACCTGTCAGGAAAACTCACAGATACCATGAGCCACGACCTTCCCCCGCTGAACGCCTTGCGCGCCTTCGAAGCCACTGCCCGGCTCAACAGCGTCAGTCAGGCCGCCGAACAGCTGCACGTCACCCATGGTGCGGTCAGTCGGCAGCTCAAGGTATTGGAAGAACACCTTGGCGTCAGTCTGTTCGTCAAGGATGGCCGCGGCCTGAAACTCACAGATGCGGGTGTACGGTTGCGCGATGTCAGTGGTGAGGCGTTTGATCGGTTACGCAGCGTTTGCGCGGAATTGACTAAAGACACAACCGATGCGCCGTTCGTGCTCGGTTGCTCTGGAAGCTTGCTGGCACGCTGGTTTATTCCGCGCCTGGGACGGCTGAATGCCGAGCTTCCGGACTTGCGCTTGCATCTGTCGGCCGGGGAAGGTGATCTCGACCCCAGGCGCCCGGGGCTGGATGCCTTGCTGCTGTTCGCCGAGCCGCCATGGCCCGCGGACATGCAGGTTTATGAGTTGGCCGCGGAACGCATCGGTCCGGTCATGAGTCCGCTGTTCAGCGGCTATCAACGCCTGAAAAGTGCACCCGCCTCGGCGCTGCTCAATGAGCCGTTGCTGCACACCACCTCGCGCCCACAAGCCTGGCCGAGTTGGGCACAGCAAAACCACCTCGACGCGAAAGCGTTGAAGTCGGGACAAGGTTTCGAGCATTTGTATTATTTGCTGGAAGCAGCTGTGGCCGGTCTTGGCGTAGCCATCGCGCCGGAGCCGTTGGTGACTGAAGATTTGAAGGCCGGTCGCCTGGTTGCGCCGTGGGGCTTCTGTGAAACCCCGGCGCAACTGGCGTTGTGGCTACCCAAGCGCGCCGCTGACGGGCGCGCCCGGCAACTGGCGCAATGGCTCAAGAATGAGCTGCGCCAGCCGGATCACTCGCCGCGCTTGAACAGCAAGTAAGCCGCGAGCAGACCGATTGCGCCCACTGCAACACCAGCGGTGGTCCAAGGATGTTCCTGAGCGTAATCGCGAGTAGCGATCCCGGTCTCACGGGTTTTCACTTTGACTTCTTCGTAGGCATCGCTGAGCAGGTGACGCGAATGTTTCAGCGCACTTTCGGCATTGCTTTTCAGCGCCTTGAGGGTCTTGCGCGACTCGTCCGAAGCGTCGTCCTTCAGGCTTTCCAACGACTTGAGCAGACTCTCGATCTCCGCTTCCATGCTTTGCAATGAGGCTTTACGTAAAGAGGTGTTGGCCATGGTGGCTCTCCTGCATTGGTGATGAGTGGCGTGTGTTGGTTGGGACTTCAGCGGTTTGAGAAAGTGCAGAAAATCTGAACTTCGTCTGCGCAAGACCGCCGAAATCAACAGAGCAATTCACTGCTAGTCTCAATTCCACCCATCAAGGAGAACGCCATGAGTGACCATCACACGTACAAGAAAGTCGAACTGGTCGGTTCGTCTGCCACCAGCATCGAAGACGCCATCAACAATGCGTTGGCCGAAGCCAACAAGAGCATCAAGCACCTGGAATGGTTTGAAGTGACCGAGACCCGCGGCCACATCAAGGACGGTAAAGCGGCGCACTTTCAGGTCACCCTGAAAGTCGGGTTCCGGATTGCCAGTAGCTGAGTTTGGTCTACGCTTCTGAACTTGCGCGCTGGCCGAGTGCCATAGGAATGGCAAAGCGCTACAGGGTGAGCGCATCGGGTGGATGACCCGATGCCCGCCTCTTTTAATCCGACCAGGGAGTGCGACCGATGAAGAAGTTCATGTTGGCAGTAGGTTTGTTGAGCCTTGCGGGTGGTGCATTTGCTGCCGGCAAGCCTTGTGAAGAGTTGAAAGCCGAGATTGCGGCGAAGATTGATGCCAAAGGTGCTTCCAACTACACACTGGAAATTGTCGATAAAGGCGCGGCGGCTGAAGGCAAAGTCGTCGGCACCTGTGAAGCCGGCACCAAGGAAATCGTCTACAAGCGGGGCTAATCGCGCCTGAAATACAAAAGCCGACGCAAATGCGTCGGCTTTTTTGTGAACGATGATTTACCCGTTCAGGAGCTACGGCACGCTGCTCCTACAGTTCTTGTCCAGGGTGAGGGCGCTTTTCAGCCTTTCATGACCTGCGCCAGCAATTCATAGGAATGCAGGCGATCAGCATGCTCATACAGATCACAGGTAAATATCAGCTCATCCGCCTGCGTCTGCTCGACCAGCACCTCCAGCTTCGCGCGGATCTTCTGCGGGCTGCCGACCATCGCCAGACCGAGAAAATCACCCACCGCCTCACGCTCATGGGGCAGCCACAAGCCGTCCATGGTTTTCACCGGCGGACGTTGCACCAGACTCTGCCCACGCATCAGCGCGAGAATGCGCTGGTACACCGAGGTCGCCAGGTAATCGGCTTGCTCATCGGTATCAGCCGCCACCAAAGGCACCCCGAGCATCACATACGGCTTGTCGAGCACCGCCGACGGCTTGAAGTGGTTGCGATAGACCCGAATCGCCTCGTGCATGAAACGCGGTGCGAAATGCGAGGCGAAGGCGTAGGGCAAGCCACGTTCGCCGGCCAGTTGCGCACTGAACAAACTGGAACCGAGCAGCCAGATCGGCACATTGGTACCCGTGCCCGGCATCGCGATAACGCGTTGATCCGGCGTGCGCGGGCCGAGGAACCGCGCAAGTTCGGCGACATCTTCGGGGAAATCATCGGCACTGCCGGAACGTTCGCGGCGCAGGGCGCGTGCGGTCATCTGATCGGAGCCCGGCGCGCGGCCCAAGCCGAGGTCGATACGGCCTGGATAAAGGCTTTCGAGAGTACCGAACTGCTCGGCGATCACCAGCGGCGCGTGGTTGGGCAGCATCACGCCACCCGAGCCGACGCGAATGGTCGAGGTGCCGCCAGCCAGATAACCCAGCAGCACCGAGGTCGCGGAGCTGGCGATGCCGTCCATGTTGTGGTGTTCAGCCACCCAGAACCGCGTGTAACCAAGCTTCTCGACATGCTGCGCCAGATCCAGCGAGTTGCGCAGCGACTGCGCCGGGCTGCCGTTCTCGCGCACGGGCACCAGATCAAGGGTAGAAAACTTTACGTCGGACAGTTGCTTCATAAACCTGCGTCTCCGAGTGAGGAGGCAGGCTTTTCTTGCGAACGAAAACCTGCCGAATCCATATGCGTGTTTTGTGCAATGAGGGCATATACCCGAGTTTCAATAGCAGTGATGAAATTTCCTACTAAAAAAGTCAACGATTCAGATGAGCTGAACTTTGTCCCGGCGTCTATCCTCAGAAGCCTTGCAAGCTAAAACCACGTCGGCGCGGCGGTCCGCGCCAGATTTTGAGGAGGCAGACATGGCTATCGTGAAGAAAGCATCCGCACATTGGGAAGGTGATCTGAAAAGCGGCATCGGCTCGATTTCCACCGAGACCGGTATCCTCAGAGAAGCACCCTACGGCTTCAAGGCCCGTTTCGAAGGCGGCAAAGGTACCAACCCGGAAGAACTGATCGGTGCAGCGCACGCCGGTTGTTTTTCCATGGCGTTCTCGATGATTCTCGGCGATGCAGGCCTGACGGCCGACAGCATCGACACCAACGCTGAAGTCACCCTCGACCAGGTGGACGGTGGCTTCGCGATCACTGCGGTGAAGCTGATCCTCAAGGCAAAAATCCCGGGGGCTACGCAGGCTCAGTTTGAAGAGTTAAGCAACAAGGCGAAGGAAGGATGCCCGGTGTCCAAGGTGCTGAATGCGAAGATCACCCTTGAGGCTTCGTTGATCAGTTGATTCGACGCGGTCCAGTAGCAGCAACGTAAGCCCTGTTGGAGCTGGCTTGCCAGCGATTGCGGTGTGTCCGGCGACATCAATGGTTGCTGTGCCGACGTCATCGCTGGCAAGCCAGGCTCCCACTGGCATTTCAGAGCACCTGATATTTCGTTAACACCGCAGCACAACTTGTGAGCGAAGTCAGAACTCGCTTTCTGAAAGTGTGGTCGAATACATGACCGCAGCTTCAGCGCACGCCCGTGCGCGCTGCCTCAAGGAGCTACATTGATGAAACGTATTGGCTTGGCGATCCTCTGCAGTGCACTGGCCACTTCGGTAATTGCAGCCCCTAAAGACTGCGAAGAACTCAGGAAAGAGATCGAAATCAAGATCCAGGCTAAAGCCGTGCCGTCCTACACACTGGAAATCGTCACCAAGGAAGAAGCCGCGAAACATGACATCGCCATGGTTGTCGGTTCTTGCGAGAACGGCAGTAAAGCAATCGTCTATCAAAAGAACAGCGACTGATATTGCTCAGGGCACGCAGTTGATCTGCCGTTCCTCGGCAACGATCTGACCTTGCCGATTGATCAGCCGGGCGCTTGGCGTAAAGGCCAGCGACCGCGCTTCGAGCCGGTAACGCTGACCGGCCTCGAAATGGTCGTAACGAACAGTCATGTAACACAGCCGCTCCTGCGGATCGGTGTCCATCCCCTGGCCACCACCGAAAATCTCGAAATCAAAGCGCACCGTCAACTCGTGGCTGCCCGGCGCAACCTGGAAAAACCGGCCATCCTGCAGGCGCACATTGTCCAGCCGTTCGGCCATCAGCACCTTGCCGCCAGGTGAGGGCATGGCAAAGTCGACCCAGGCCTTGCCGGGGTCAGCCGCCGGCACCGGTGTCTGGCAGCCGGCCAGCACACTTGCAGCAAGCAACAACGTCAACCTGCGCATGATCAATGTCCCTTGAAATGGACATCCAGCATAACGCCGATCAGGTTTTCTGACAGCCCGCCGGAATGCCCTGACCCACGACGTTGCGCTGCTCGTCATAGAGCTTGGCCCAAGGGCGGAAACCGATACTGCCGGCCTGCAACTGATAACGCTGACCGGCGTTGAAATCTTTGAATTTCACACTCAACTGGCAATCGCGCCAGAGGGGTTCGGCGTCCGGACCGATGTTGGTGGCCTCCACGGGGAACTGGTAACGCACCTTCAGTTCATGACTGCCGGGCTGCACCTCGAAGTAGCGTTTATCCACGGCAGCCTTGCTGTCGACTTGCAGCGCTTGCAGCGCCGTGTCCTGTTGCCGGGCATTGAGATCGATCCAGGCTTGCGAAGGGTCTGGATCGGGCATTCCGAATCCGGCACAACCGGCCAGCGTCAGCAGGCTTCCTGTCAGTATCAACATGCGCATAGCGAAGCTCCAATGGGCGGGATAGTCTTGCGGGCAGACTTTCCAGAGGTTTCTTATTTTGATCAGGCCGCTTCCAAGCCATGGGTTACTTGATCGCGTTTTTCGGATTTTGTTTCCGGGTGTGATGCTTTTGTTGCTCAACGGTTGTTCCAGCGTCAGCTATTACAGCCAGTTGGCCAGCGGTCAGTTGCAACTGCTGCGGGCGCGCGAACCAGTGACCAAGGTGATTGCCGATCCGAGCCGCGATGCAAAATTGCGTACGCACCTGGCTCAGTCGCAGAAGGCCCGCGCGTTTGCCAGCGAACAGCTGCACCTGCCGGACAACCAGAGCTATCGCCTGTACGCCGACATCGGCCGGCCATTTGTAGTGTGGAATGTGTTCGCCACTGCGGAGTTTTCCCTGAGCCCGCAAAACCATTGCTTCCCGATTGCCGGGTGCGTGGCTTATCGCGGCTACTACAGCCAGAGCGCGGCGCGGGGTGAAGCGGCGATTCAGCGGTTGCAGGGCATGGACGTGTCGATTGGCGGCGTCGAGGCCTATTCGACGCTGGGCTGGTTCAACGACCCGATTCTCAATTCAATGATGGGCTGGGGCGATGAGCGTCTGGCCACACTGATCTTTCATGAGCTGGCCCATCAGCGTTTTTATGTGAAGGACGACACCGAGTTCAACGAATCCTTTGCCACGTTTGTCGAGCAGGAAGGCACGCGGCAGTGGCGGGCGTTTCGCGGATTGCCGGCAGATAACGATTCAAAGCTCAAGCAGCGCGACCAATTCATCGAGTTGGTGCTGGAAACACGTTCACGATTGGAAAAACTCTACGCCCAGCCTTTGCCGGCCGAGCAGATGCGCGAACGCAAAGCGGCGCAGTTCGAGCGGTTTCGCCGGGATTATCGGCTGATGCGTGACACTCAGTGGGCCGGGGACAAGCGTTATGACGCCTGGGTCAATGCGCCCCTGAACAATGCACGGTTGTTGCCATTCGGGCTGTATGACCAGTGGGTGCCGGCGTTTGCGGCATTGTTCGGGCAGGTTGGCGGAGATTGGCTGCGGTTTTATGCCGAGGTGGAGAAGTTGGGGGATTTGCCTGTCGAGAAGCGCAAGGCGGCTTTGAAAATATTGGCAGATACAAACAGTTGAGTTGATTGGAAGACGCCATCGCGAGCAGGCTCACTCCTACAGGGGAACGCATTCCAAATGTAGGAGTGAGCCTGCTCGCGATAGCAATCTGATCAGCGTCGCAGGAACGCCTGATGCAACTCCGCCAGCGTTTCAAAGTGATAAGCCGGCGCCTCGGCGTTCAACTCTTCAAAACTGCCAAATCCGTAACCCACCGCCGCCGCGTCGAGCCCATTGCTGCGCGCCCCGATCAGGTCATGCTTGCGATCGCCGATCATCAAGGTATTGGCAGGATCCAGCCCTTCCTCCTTCACCAGATGCGCGATCAACTCAACCTTGTTGGTCCGCGTGCCATCCAGTTCACTGCCGTAGATCACCTTGAAGTGTTTGGCAAAGTCGAAGTGCCGGGCAATCTCGCGGGCGAATATCCAAGGTTTTGACGTCGCGATATACAGCTGCCGCCCTTGCCCGCTCAACGCTTCAAGCAACGGCGTGACGCCTTCGAACACGCGGTTCTCGTACAGCCCCGTGACCTTGAAGCGCTCACGATAGAAATTCACGGCTTCCCAGGCTTTGGCCTCGTCAAAGCCGTAAAACTGCATGAACGCCTGCAACAGCGGCGGGCCGATAAAGTGTTCGAGTCTGGTCAGGTCCGGCTCGTCGATGCCAAGTTTGCCGAGGGCGAACTGGATGGAACGGGTGATGCCCTCACGCGGGTCGGTCAGGGTGCCATCGAGGTCGAACAGTACGGTCTGGTAATGCATGAGAAATCCTGAGCAGGTGTAAGTCGATTCAGATCTGGTCGTAGCCTTCGGCCAGGTGCAGATCCTTGAGCTTCACGTAGTTCGCCGCGCTGTAGGTGAAGAAGGCGTTTTCCTTGTCGGTCAGCGGGCGGACCTGCTTCACCGGGCTGCCGACATACAGGAAACCGCTTTGCAGGCGCTTGCCCGGCGGCACCAGGCTGCCGGCGCCGATGATCACATCGTCCTCGACCACCGCGCCGTCCATGACGATGCTGCCCATGCCGATCAACACGCGGCTGCCGACGGTGCAGCCATGCAGCATCACTTTGTGGGCGATGGTCACGTCGTCGCCGATCAGCAGCGGGAAGCCGTCCGGGTTGAACGGGCCAGCGTGGGTGATGTGCAACACGCAGCCGTCCTGCACACTGGTGCGCGCGCCGATGCGGATGCGGTGCATGTCGCCACGGATCACGGTCAGCGGCCAGACCGAGCTGTCTTCGCCGATTTCGACGTCGCCGATCACCACCGCCGAGCCGTCGACAAACGCGCCTTTGCTTAACTGCGGGGTGTGATTCTGGTATTTGCGAAGGGGCACGATTAGTTCTCTCTCTGTCGCCGATAGCTGCGGTGAGTGTCGATTGTAATTAAGATGGGCGCATGTTTCTTCCAGCCAAGGTGCCAACCGTGAGCGTGAACAACCCTCTTTTGCAGTCCTACGACCTGCCGCCGTTCTCCACGATCCGTGCCGAACACGTCCTGCCAGCGATTGAAACCATCCTCGCCGACAACCGCGCCGCCATCGCCGACATCCTCAAGAGCCAAGGCCAGAACCCGACCTGGGCCGGTCTGGTGTTGGCAATGGACGAGCTCAATGATCGCCTCGGCGCCGCGTGGAGCCCGGTCAGCCACCTCAACGCCGTGTGCAACAGCGCCGAACTGCGCGAAGCCTACGAGTCGTGCCTGCCAGCCCTGAGCGCCTACTCCACCGAGATGGGGCAGAATCGCGAACTGTTCCAGGCCTATGAAGCTCTGGCCAACAGCCCGGAAGCCGCCGGTTTCGACGTGGCGCAAAAGACTATTCTGGAACACGCCCTGCGTGACTTCCGCCTGTCGGGTATCGACCTGCCGGAGGCCGAACAGAAACGCTACGCCGAAGTGCAAAGCAAACTGTCCGAGCTGGGCAGCCGCTTCTCCAACCAACTGCTCGACGCCACTCAGGCGTGGACCAAGCACGTCAGCGACGAAGCCGCCCTCGCCGGCCTGACCGATTCGGCCAAGGCGCAAATGGCTGCCGCCGCGCAGGCCAAAGGCCTTGATGGCTGGCTGATCACCCTGGAATTCCCGAGCTACTACGCGGTGATGACCTACGCGCAAGACCGTGCGCTGCGTGAAGAAGTCTACGCGGCCTACTGCACCCGAGCGTCGGATCAAGGCCCGAACGCCGGCCAGAATGACAATGGCCCGGTGATGGAAGAGATCCTCGACCTGCGTCAGGAACTGGCCAAGCTGCTGGGTTTCGCCAGTTTCTCCGAACTGAGCCTGGCCACGAAAATGGCCGAATCCAGCGATCAGGTGCTGAGCTTCCTGCGCGATCTGGCCAAGCGCAGCAAGCCGTTCGCCGCACAGGATCTGCAACAGTTGCGCGCCTACGCCGCCGAGCAGGGTTGCGCCGATCTGCAAAGCTGGGACAGCGGTTTCTACGGTGAAAAGCTGCGTGAACAGCGCTACAGCGTTGCCCAGGAAACCCTGCGCGCCTACTTCCCGATCGACAAGGTTCTCGGCGGTCTGTTCGCCATCGTTCAGCGTCTGTACGGCATCGAAATCGCCGAGCAGAAAGGCTTCGACACCTGGCACCCGGACGTTCGCCTGTTCGAGATCAAGGAAAACGGCCAGCACGTCGGTCGCTTCTTCTTCGACCTGTATGCCCGCGCCAACAAGCGTGGCGGCGCGTGGATGGATGGCGCCCGCGACCGCCGCCGCACTATCGACGGTGTTCTGCAAAGCCCGGTGGCCAACCTGGTGTGCAACTTCACCCCGGCCGACAGCGGCAAACCTGCGCTGCTGACCCACGATGAAGTGACCACCCTGTTCCACGAATTCGGTCATGGCCTGCATCACCTGCTGACCCGTGTCGAACATGCCGGCGTATCCGGCATCAACGGCGTGGCGTGGGATGCTGTCGAGCTGCCGAGCCAGTTCATGGAAAACTGGTGCTGGGAGCCGGAAGGTCTCGCGCTGATTTCCGGGCATTACGAAACCGGTGAACCACTGCCGCAGGACCTGCTGGAAAAAATGCTCGCGGCGAAGAACTTCCAGTCCGGCCTGATGATGGTCCGTCAACTGGAATTCTCGCTGTTCGACTTCGAACTGCACGCCACCCACGGCGATGGCCGCAGCGTTGCACAAGTGCTCGAAGGCGTGCGTGACGAGGTATCGGTGATGCGTCCGCCGGCCTACAACCGCTTCCCCAACAGCTTCGCGCACATCTTCGCCGGCGGTTACGCGGCGGGTTACTACAGCTACAAATGGGCAGAAGTGCTCTCGGCCGATGCTTTCTCGAAGTTCGAAGAAGACGGCGTGCTCAACGCTGACACCGGTCGCGCGTTCCGCGAAGCGATTCTGGCGCGCGGCGGTTCGCAGGCGCCGATGGTGCTGTTCGTCGACTTCCGTGGCCGTGAGCCGTCGATTGACGCACTCTTGCGCCATAGCGGCCTGAGTGAGGACGCAGCAGCATGAGTGAGGGGCCTGTGATTACCAAGAAGCGCTTTATCGCCGGGGCGGTCTGCCCGGCGTGCAGCGAGCCGGACAAGTTGATGATGTGGAACGAAGACAGCGTGCCGCACCGCGAATGCGTGGCGTGCGGTTACTCCGACACACTCAACGAGCAAGGCCTGTCGGTACCCAAAGAACTGGGCACGCGGGTCAACACCAGCGCGCTCAAGCCGCCGCAGGACAAGACAGTCCAGGCGGTGCAGTTCTTCCCCAATCCGAAGCTTGCAAAAAAGCCTGACGAGCAACACTGAGTCGCAACCACCTTCCACCTTCCACCGTTTGCCGGTGGAAGGTGGTAACTATCTACCGCCCTTCCCCCGCGCTTCCTGCCTAGGCTGACCCTTCTCAGCCACGCCTCAAGGAAGACGCCATGCCCGATACCAATCCGCTGCTACAGCACTGGACCCTGCCACCGTGGTCGGCGATACGCGCCGAGCATCTGGTCCCGGCGATCAACGTGATCGTTGCCGAAAACCGCCAGGTCATTGCCCAAGTGATCGCCAGCCAGACCGAGCATCCGGGCTGGGACGATCTGGTGCTGGCCGTCGATGAGGCCGATGCGCGTCTGGATGAAGCCATGGCCATCATCGAAATTCTTTCGACAGTCAAACCCGACGATGTCGACTGGCTCAGGGAAAGCGCGCTGTGCAGTCTGACCGCCGCCCAGTACGCCGCCGAAAAAAACACGCATGCGGCGCTGTACCGTACCTATCAACGGCTGGCGAACAGCTCGGTCGCCGCGAGCTTCGATGATCCGCGCAAAGCTTCGCTGGCGAAAATCCTGCGCAAGTTCCGCTTGTCCGGCATCGAACTGCAGCCTGCACAGCAGCAAAGGCTCGCTCGTCTGAACCGCGATATCCGCCAGCTGGAGCAGTTGTTTCAAAGCAATCTGGAGCTGGCCAACACCGCATGGAGCATGCACATCGACGACGTCACGCAGCTCGAAGGCCTGTCACCGGCGGTGCTGGCGCGCATGGCACTCAATGCCCGCCAGGCGGGACTTGAAGGCTGGCTGCTCACGCTGGATCAGAACACCTTTCGGTCGCTCATGACCCACGCGCACAACCGCCCGCTGCGGGAGGCCTATTTCACCGCGTGGATGAACCGGGCGTCCGACCGTGGCCCTCAGGCGAATGAACTGAATAACACTCCAGTCCTGACGGTGTTACTCGCATTGCGCCAGGAGAAAGCCGAATTGCTGGGCTTCGAAAATTTCGTGCAATTGCGCCTCGAAAATCGCATGGCCACTTCGCCCAAACAGGTGGGTGATTTTTTGCGCGAGCAAATGGCCACGAATCGACCGTCCCTGCAGCGCGATGCCAAAGCCCTGCTAGCCTTCGCACGCACTCGGGGCATTGCCGATATACAGACGTGGGATGAAGATTTTCTCGCCGAGCAATTACGCCTTGAGCAATTAAACGGCGCGCTGAAAGGCTTGCGACAGTATTTCCCGCTGGAAGGCACGTTGCGTCGACTCTGTCGGTTCAGTGAACGCCTGTTTGGCATCTCCATTGTCGAGCAAACCACCCTCAACCACTGGGACGAAACGGTACGGCTTCTGGAGATCAGCGAATATGAACAAGTGATCGGGCATATCTACGTGGATCCCTTTCATCGTGAAGACGCTGCCGATTACGCCTTCACCTCAGCCCTGCGCATTCGCCGGATCAACGCCGAGGGACGCCCTGCGCTGCCGATTGCTCACCTGTACTGCAACTTCACCCCTGTCACCGAAGATCATCCGTGCCTGCTTTCCAGCGAAAATCTGCGCGTACTGTTCCACGAATTCGGGCACTGCTTGCAGCATGTGTTGACGCGCTCGCCCCATCGCAACCTGTCGGGGATTTCCCAGCTGGGGCGCGATACCGCCGAATTCGCCGGGCAGCTGTTTGAACACTGGTGTCTGTCAGCCGAGTGTCTGCTATGGCTGGGCGCCCATTACCAGAGCGGCGAACGCCTGACAGAACAACGCATCAACACCGCGCTGACGGCCATTGGCGCCCACACCAGCCGGGCCACCGGCGTGTTGCTGATGAGTGCGTTATTTGATCTGGAGTTGCACCGCAGCCATGGCGATGGCCGCAGCATCGAGCAGGTGTTCGAGGACGTGCAGGGCGAATTTCCAGAACTGCGACTGTCCGGTTACCACCGTTTTGCCAATGGTTTTGACTACCTGGTGACCGGTTACGAGGCGTCGGTCTACGCCTACAAATGGTCTGGTGTGCTGGCCAGCGAAGTATTCACGCGGTTTCAGCGCGATGGCGTGTTCGACCCGCAAACCGGTCGGGATTTTCGCGAGGCATTTTTTTCCCCCGGCGACTCACGCTCGATGCTGAGCGCGCTTGCAGCGTTTCTCG
Organism: Pseudomonas sp. Seg1; assembly: GCF_018326005.1. Taxonomy (NCBI): domain Bacteria; kingdom Pseudomonadati; phylum Pseudomonadota; class Gammaproteobacteria; order Pseudomonadales; family Pseudomonadaceae; genus Pseudomonas; species Pseudomonas sp. Seg1. The sequence continues at coordinate 100,409 of NZ_AP021903.1, read as the reverse complement.
GCCGGCCGGTCAACCCGGGACTGTTGGCGTCCCCGATCGATTGAACCGACCGTTCATTTCAGATTGACCGACTGGAACCAGCTCTTCATCGAGCAGGTCGCGAACGCACTGGTGCTGCAATCGCCGTTGGCCAGTGCGCTGCGCAACTTGTCGACATCCGCTTGCATCACGTAGCGCACGCTGTCGCGAAAGTGGCCGCTCTCGCCGAAACCACCTTGAGTCATTTCGCTCAAGGCGTCCTCTTTGCTCCAGCCCTGCACCACCACGCGATACATCGCCGCCATCAATCCGGTCCGGTCGGAACCGTGCTTGCAATGCATCAGCACCGGACCCTTGGCCTCGCCGGCCTGGATGGCGCGCAGGGTCTTGAGCACATCGCTGTCATCGACGTGGTTGGTGCGATACGGCAGTTGCACCTGATTGATGCCCGGCTCGGACAGCCAGTTGCTGTCCGCTTCCGGCAGAAAATTGATCACCGTGGCCACCTTGAGATTCTTCAGCAGCGGCACGGCACCGTCGTCGGGCAAGGCACTGCGGTAAAGCGTCGGCGACATCTGGAACAGGTTGTATTGCACTTCGACCGGTTGCGCCCAATCAGCGGGGCGAGCGGTATTTGCCGCGACAGCCTGAGCCGGGATCAAGTGCAACAGGGCAACAAGCGACAAACACAAAGCAGGGAAAAGACGCACTCGAGACATGCTGGGTTGACCGTGTCGGGATTCTGCAAGAGAGGAGTTGCAGCTTCGATGATGGCCGGTCAAAGCCCTGTGAGGCGGTTGTCAAAGAATTGTGAACGCACATCGTTTCATCGGTTTCAGCGGCTGATTTCAGTCTTTTTTCCGCTTAATCGATTCATCCGGATGCTTAGGCTGCTACCATTTGTCACATCTTGTTGCAGACGTGTCCCCCTTTTCCGGGCCATCACCGGTCACGTCGCAACGAAAATTCTTGAGCCGTTCGCAGAAACGGCTGACAACCATCAATGCCTGATGAGGTGCCCCCCATGTCTGATGCAGATCGAGACAACCCGCGGCGTGAGTTTTTGCGCAAATCCCTGACCCTGATTCCGGTGGTCACCCTCGCAGGCACCAGCCTCGGCAGCAGTGTCCTGCAAGCCGCGCCTGAAGCCACTCTCGCCGCGCCTGCGCCACAACCGACACGTACTGATACCAGCGCTTATCAGCCGAACTATTTCACCGCCGAAGAATGGGCATTCATCAATGCCGCCGTGGCGCAGTTGATCCCCAACGACGCCCAGGGCCCAGGCGCGCTCGAAGCCGGTGTGCCGGAATACATCGACCGTCAGATGAACACCCCTTACGCCGCCGGAGCCCTGTGGTACATGCAAGGCCCGTTCAACGCCGACGCCGCGCCGGAGATGGGCTGGCAGAGCAAACTGGTGCCAAAAGAGATCTACCGCCTGGGCATCGCCGCCACGGATCAGTGGGCAAAATCCCTCAACGGTAAAACATTTGCCGAGCAAGACAGCGCTACCCGAGACGATTTGCTCAAACAACTCGAAGCTGGAAAACCGCAATTTGACGCCGTTCCGGCGAAGATTTTCTTCAACCTGCTGCTGCAAAACACCAAGGAAGGGTTCTTCTGCGACCCGATCCACGGCGGCAATAAAGGCATGGTCGGCTGGACCATGATCGGTTTCCCCGGCGCCCGCGCCGATTTCATGGATTGGGTGGAACGCAACGAGCAATACCCCTTCCCGGCAGTTTCGATTCGCGGCGAGAGGGCTTGAGCATGGCAACCGTAATGAAGAAGGTCGACGCGGTGATCGTCGGTTTCGGCTGGACCGGCGCAATCATGGCCAAAGAGCTGACCGAAGCGGGGCTCAATGTGCTGGCGCTGGAGCGCGGGCCGATGCAGGACACCTACCCCGACGGCAACTATCCGCAGGTGATCGACGAACTCACCTACAGTGTGCGCAAAAAACTCTTTCAGGACATCTCCAAAGAGACCGTCACCATTCGTCATAGCGTCAACGACATCGCCCTGCCGAACCGCCAGTTGGGCGCGTTCCTGCCGGGCAATGGCGTCGGCGGCGCCGGTCTGCATTGGTCGGGCGTGCACTTTCGCGTCGATCCGATCGAGTTGCGCATGCGCAGCCACTACGAAGAGCGCTACGGCAAAAGCTTTATTCCGAAGGACATGACCATCCAGGACTTCGGCGTCAGCTATGAAGAGCTGGAGCCGTTCTTCGATTTTGCCGAAAAAGTCTTCGGCACCTCGGGCCAGGCCTGGACCGTGAAAGGTCAATTGGTCGGTCAGGGCAAGGGTGGCAACCCTTACGCGCCGGATCGTTCCAACCCGTTCCCATTGGAAGCGCAGAAAAACACCGTTTCCGCACAGCTGTTCGGCAAAGCGGCTACAGAAGTCGGTTACAAACCCTACAACCTGCCATCAGCGAATACCTCCGGGCCGTACACCAACCCTTACGGCGCGCAGATGGGCCCGTGCAACTTCTGCGGGTTCTGCAGCGGTTACGTTTGCTACATGTATTCCAAGGCCTCGCCGAACGTGAACATTCTGCCGGCGCTCAAGCCGCTGCCGAATTTCGAGCTGCGGCCCAATTCCCATGTGCTGCGGGTCAACCTCGACAGCACAAAAAGCAAAGCCACGGGTGTCACTTACATCGACGGTCAGGGCCGCGAGATCGAGCAGCCGGCGGACCTGGTGATCCTCGGCGCCTTCCAGTTGCACAACGTGCGGCTGATGCTGCTCTCCGGGATCGGCAAGCCCTACGACCCGATCAGCGGCGAAGGTGTGGTCGGGCGTAATTTCGCCTACCAGAACATGGCCACCATCAAGGCGTTCTTCGACAAGGACACCCACACCAACAACTTCATCGGCGCCGGCGGCAACGGTGTGGCGCTGGACGATTTCAACGCCGACAACTTCGACCATGGCCCGCACGGCTTCGTCGGCGGCTCGCCGATGTGGGTTAACCAGGCTGGCAGCCGACCGATTGCCGGCACCTCGAACCCGCCGGGCACGCCGGCCTGGGGCAGTGCGTGGAAACGTGCGACTGCCGATTACTACACCCACCAGGTGTCGATGGACGCCCACGGCGCGCATCAGTCCTACCGCGGCAACTACCTCGATCTCGACCCGGTGTATCGCGATGCCTACGGCTTGCCATTGCTGCGGATGACGTTCGACTGGCAGGAAAACGACATCAAGATGAACCGCTTCATGGTCGAAAAAATGGGCAAGGTCGCTGAAGCGATGGGGCCGAAAGCCATTGCGGTGATCGGCAAGAAAGTCGGCGACCACTTCAATACTGCGTCGTACCAGACCACCCACCTCAACGGTGGCGCGATCATGGGCACCGATCCGAAAAAAAGCGCACTGAACCGCTACTTGCAGAGCTGGGACGTGCACAACGTGTTCGTCCCGGGCGCTTCGGCGTTCCCGCAAGGCCTGGGTTACAACCCGACAGGGCTGGTAGCGGCGCTGACCTACTGGTCGGCGAAGGCAATCCGCGAGCAATACCTGAAAAACCCCGGCCCGCTGGTTCAGGCTTAAGGAGCGATGATCATGAAGACTATTGTTATCGCGACCCTGGCCCTGCTCGGCAGTGCTGCTTTGCAGGCGGCCGAAGTTGATCAAGCTTTGATCAAGCAAGGCGAATACCTCGCCCGCGCGGGCGACTGTGTGGCGTGTCACACCGCCAAAGGCGGCAAGCCGTTCGCCGGCGGTCTGCCGATGGAAACCCCGATCGGCACGATCTACTCGACCAACATCACTCCCGACAAAACCGGCGTTGGTGATTACAGCTTCGCGGACTTCGATCAAGCCGTGCGCCATGGTGTCGCCAAAAACGGCAGTACGTTGTACCCGGCGATGCCGTATCCGTCCTACGCCCGTGTCAGCGAAACCGACATGCAAGCGCTGTACGCGTATTTCATGCACGGCGTGCAACCGGTGGCGCAGGAAAACAAGGCCAGTGATATTCCATGGCCGTTGAGCATGCGTTGGCCGCTGATGGGCTGGCGCTGGATGTTTGCGCCGAAGGTCGAGGACTACAAAGCCACGTCGGACGACGCCGTCATTGATCGTGGGGCGTATCTTGTCGAAGGCCTCGGACATTGCGGTGCCTGCCATACGCCACGCGCCCTGACCATGCAGGAAAAATCCCTCAGCGCCGCTGATGGCAGCACTTTTCTGGCCGGCAGTGCGCCGCTGGAAGGATGGATCGCCAAGAGCCTGCGCGGCGACCACAAGGACGGCCTCGGCAGTTGGAGCGAAGAACAACTGGTGCAATTCCTCAAGACCGGGCGCAGCGACCGCAGCGCGGTGTTTGGCGGCATGAGCGATGTGGTCACCCACAGCATGCAATACATGACCGACACCGACCTGACCGCGATTGCCCGCTACCTCAAGTCGCTGCCGGCCACTGATCCGAACGATCAGCCACATCAGTACGACGAGAAAGCCGCCAAGGCTTTGTGGGACGGTGACGACAGCCAGCGTGGTGCAGCGGTGTACATCGACAACTGCGCGGCGTGCCACCGCACCGACGGCCACGGCTACACGCGAGTGTTCCCGGCGCTGGCGGGTAATCCGGTGCTGCAATCGGAAGACCCGACTTCGTTGATTCACATTGTGCTCAAGGGCGGTACGCTGCCGGCGACGCACACCGCGCCGTCCACCTTCACCATGCCGGGTTTTGCCTGGCGCCTGTCGGATCAGGAAGTGGCAGACGTGGTGAGCTTTATCCGTGGCAGTTGGGGCAATAAAGGTGCGCCGGTCAGTGCCAAGGAGGTTGCCGGCTTACGCAGCGACGATATGAAAACAACGTCCACTGATGATCTTGGCCAAGTAACAGATCATCATTAAAAACAGAAACCCTGCATGAACTATTCATGCAGGGTTTTTACTATATGTATATCGCTACAACTTCGAGCTTACGGATTAATGATACTTACATAAGCCTTGGCCAGCGCAATCAACTTCGCTTTGTCGTCGTTATCAATATCGCCATCACCGTCCACATCGTTCTTGTTGGTGCGAACAGTGAATGTCTTGCCACGGTCGCTGGACACCGCCACCACGTAGGCCGAGTCAACCAGCGTCTCGGTGGGCAGTTCCTGCTCGGCGTTCCAGCCCAGCTCCTTGCGCGCAAGTTGCATCGAAACAATGGTATTGGGCTCCGATGCATTGGGTAGCATCATTTGCATAAAGACGCCGCGTTGATTGAGATAAGACATGAATTAAATCCTTTTAATTAGTTATCAGGCAAGTGCCGTTGGAACTGGCCAAGACTATAGTCGATAACTTGTCGCGACAACGGGACATATGTATCCCGGATTGTACTTTGCACTTATATATAAACTTTGCCAGTCAGCACGTATCCCATCGCCGAGCGGTACTGGATCACATCGGGCTTGCCCGTGTACTGTATGTATATACAGATCAGGAGCCTGCCCAATGATCAACCCTCTCCCCCCTCGCGGACGCGGCACCGCGACCAACCCGCACAACCGCTTCGCACCGAATCGCTCGGTGGCCGAGGATGACGGCTGGTATCAGGAAGTACCCGAGACGCAAAACACCGAAGTGATGATCGAAACGGCGAAAACCATCATTACTCGCAACACCTCACCGGATCTGCCCTTCGATCGCTCGATCAATCCCTATCGCGGCTGCGAGCACGGTTGCATCTATTGCTATGCGCGGCCCAGCCACGCCTATTGGGACATGTCGCCGGGGCTCGACTTCGAAACGAAGCTGATCGCCAAGACCAACGCTGCGCAGGTGCTGGAAGAACAGTTGAGCAAGCGTGGCTATGAATGCGCGCCGATCAATCTGGGCTCCAACACCGATCCGTATCAGCCGATCGAGCGCGAACACAAAATCACCCGCCAGACTCTCGAAGTGCTGTTGCGCTACCGGCATCCGGTGACCATCGTCACCAAGGGTTCGCTGATCCTGCGCGATCTCGATTTGCTCACCGAACTGGCGCAGCATCGGTTGGTGGCGGTGATGATCAGCCTGACCACGCTGGACGATGAACTCAAACGTATCCTTGAGCCGCGCGCCGCTGCACCCAAGGCACGATTGCGCGCTATTCGGGTCATGCGTGAAGCAGGAATTCCGGTCGGCGTGTTGTGTTCGCCGATGATTCCGATGATCAACGACAGCGAAATCGAAAGCCTGCTCACTGAGGCCCACGCGGCCGGTGCGCAAAGTGCGGCGTACATGATGTTGCGCTTGCCGCTGGAAGTGGCGCCGCTGTTCGAAGAGTGGCTGAACGCGCACTACCCGCAACGCGCCGCACATGTGCTGAGCCTGATCCGCCAGAGCCGTGGCGGCGAGCTCTACGACAGCCGTTTCGGCGCGCGGATGCGCGGCGAAGGACCGTTTGCCGACCTGCTCGCGCAACGTTTTGCCAAAGCGATCAAGCGCCTGGGGCTCAATCATCGCGAGGGCTACAATCTCGACTGCACAGCCTTCTGTCCGCCGGGTCGCCAGATGTCGTTGATTTAGCGACAATTGGCTTATGGTTGAGGGGTTGGAAACCTTCCGCCGAAATCACTCAGTCACATTTTTTGTGACCTGGAACACACGTTCTAGAGCGTTTGATTCAGTTTGAGTTAAGTTTCGGCGGCTACCTTGTTCATCGAGTGACTGACGGGTCTGGATGACCCGGATGTTTTAAACAGCCACTGGCTTCATACCGGAATACCGGGGAAGACTCCCTGAATCCGCCTAAGAGGATGAATCATGAGTGACAAGGATAAACAGCCGTTGGCTGCGTCGGCGCAAACCCCAGAAGCGGAATCCGCCGATGCAGCGCTGCGACAGATCGTAGACGGCTTTTTGCATTTTCATCATGAGGTTTTTCCGCAGCAGGAAGAACTCTTCAAGAAACTCGCCACGGCCCAGGCGCCCAAAGCGATGTTCATCACGTGCGCCGACTCGCGCATCGTCCCTGAGCTGATTACCCAGAGCTCCCCTGGCGATCTGTTCGTGACCCGTAACGTCGGCAACGTCGTTCCACCGTACGGCCAGATGAACGGCGGCGTTTCCACCGCGATCGAATACGCGGTGCTGGCCCTCGGCGTGCAGCACATCATCATTTGCGGCCATTCCGATTGCGGCGCCATGCGTGCGGTACTCAACCCGGACAGCCTGGAAAAAATGCCGACAGTCAAAGCCTGGCTGCGCCACGCCGAAGTCGCGAAAACCATGGTGCATGACAACTGTCATTGCGCCGACGAAAAAGAAAGCATGCCGATCCTCACCGAGGAAAACGTCATCGCCCAATTGCAGCACTTGCGTACCCATCCTTCGGTAGCCTCGCGCATGGCGAACGGTCATCTGTTCATCCATGGCTGGGTCTACAACATCGAAACCAGTGAAATCAAAGCTTACGACGCGGACCAGGGACGCTTCCTGCCGCTCGACGGCAGCCATCCGATTCCGGTGGCGACGCCCAAAGCACGCTTCTAAATCTTCCTAAAAATCTGTGTGGTTTGACGCCCGTCGCTGTTTCAGCGACGCGGCCTCACCACGCCTGAAGAAAACTTCGGGAGAATCGCCATGCGTGCGGCTCAATTGAAAGCGGTGTTGCCACGGGAGCTACTGGCTTCAGTGGTTGTGTTTCTGGTCGCCCTGCCGCTGTGCATGGGCATTGCGATTGCGTCAGGGTTGCCCCCGGCCAAAGGCCTGATCACCGGGATCATCGGCGGTCTGGTGGTCGGCTGGCTGGCGGGTTCGCCGTTGCAGGTCAGTGGGCCGGCGGCGGGGCTGGCGGTATTGGTGTTCGAACTGGTGCGCCAGCACGGCATCGAGATGCTCGGGCCGATTCTGTTGCTCGCCGGATTTCTGCAACTGGTGGCCGGGCGCTTGAAGCTGGGTTGCTGGTTTCGGGTGACGGCGCCAGCGGTGGTGTACGGCATGCTCGCGGGGATCGGCGTCTTGATCGTGCTGTCGCAGGTGCATGTGATGCTCGATGCCGCACCGAAACCGTCCGGGCTGGACAATCTCACCGCATTCCCGGGCGCGGTGGCGCAGGCTTTGCCGTCGTTCGGCTGGCAGGCCGGGTTGCTCGGGCTGGCGACGATTGCGGTGATGTGGCTATGGGAAAAATTCCGCCCGCAATCGCTGCGTTTTGTTCCCGGCGCATTGCTGGGTGTGGGTCTGGCGACGGGTGCCAGTCTGCTGCTGGCATTGCAGGTCAAGCGCGTCGAGGTGCCGGCGAATCTGGCGGAGGCCATTGATTGGTTGAAACCTGCTGACCTGCTCAGTCTGGCCGATCCGACGCTGTTGATCGCCGCGTTCGCCGTGGCCTTCATTGCCAGCGCGGAAACCCTTTTGTCGGCCGCGGCGGTAGATCGCATGCACAGCGGCGTGCGCTCGGACTTCGACCGTGAGCTGTCGGCGCAAGGTGTCGGCAACATGCTCTGCGGTCTGGTCGGCGCGTTGCCGATGACCGGGGTGATCGTACGCAGTTCGGCCAACGTCCAGGCCGGTGCGACCACGCGTTATTCGACGATCTTCCATGGCCTGTGGCTGCTGGCGTTCGTGTTGTTGCTGTCGAGCGTGCTGCAAAGCATTCCGGTGGCGAGTCTGGCCGGAGTGCTGGTTTATACCGGTTTCAAACTGGTCGACCTGAAAGCCTTCCGCGGTCTGAGCCGTTACGGGCGGATGCCAATGTTCACCTACGCGGCAACGGCGCTGGCAATCATCTTCACGGATCTGCTGACCGGTGTGTTGGTCGGTTTCGGTCTGACCCTGGTGAAACTGGCGTTCAAGGCTTCACGCCTGAAGATCAGCCTGATCGATCTGCCGAAGGACGGCGAGATGGAGTTGCGTCTGGTCGGGGCGGGGACGTTCCTCAAGGTGCCGGCGTTGACGCAGGTGTTGAACACGATTCCCGAAGGCACGACGGTGCATGTGCCGCTCAATAACCTGAGCTACATCGACCATTCATGTCTGGAGTTGCTGGAAGAGTGGGGGCGGGCAAATGCGGCGAAGGGATCGAAGCTGTTGATTGAGTCGCGAGGGTTGAAGCGCAGGCTTGAGGGCAGGGTTCGGACCAATACCGGAATCGGTGCGGCCGGATAAAAACCTTGTGGGAGCTGGCTTGCCAGCGATAGCGGTGTGTCAGTCAACAGAGATGTTGGATGATCTACCGTAATCGCTGGCAAGCCAGCTCCCACAGGTATTTGTGGTGTGACGCGGAGTTACGCGGCGGGTTGATCCAGCTCCAGGCCCACACCCAGTCGGCGGCTCATGCACGGCCAGCGTTTCCACGCGGCGCCAGTATCAGGGCTGCTGAGTTTTTCGCGGTAGGCTTCTACCGACTCCAGCGCAAAGCTGTCGTCGTCGAGCATGCTGTCCACGGCGTGGTGCACGACTTCATCCAGTTCATTGGCAAATTTCTCACCGAGCAACTGGTGAGCAATCAGGTTGGCGACCGTCATGTCCAAGGGGATCAGTGGCTGGCCGAAATGCTTGATGTACAGGTCGTTGACCTCTTCGACAAAGCGGTGCGCCAGATAGGCTTCGTCCAGCAGATGTTCCAGGCCAACCGGAGGCTGGAGGAAATACTGTTCGGCGATTTTCAGCACCGGTTTGATCTGTGACTCGATTCCCGCTTCCCTGGCGACTTCATTGGCTGCGTCCAGCAGGTCAGGTACTTCGTCGATATAGGCTTCGACAAAACGCGTCAATACAGCCTTGGCATCCGTCTCCGGTAATTGGATAGAGGGGTGCAGGTGAGGCAGTTGTTCTTCCAGTTGACGGGTCAACCGTCCGGTTTCGTTTTCGTGTTGTCGGGCTTTTTGGATCTGCTCGCGCAATGCGGCGGTGTTCATGAAAACTCCAGGAAACAAGGCAATGAAATAGGGAAGACATAAGTTAGCTGGCTTACGAAAAATGCTAAGACGCATTTGTCATAATTATTTCATCCTTGATGCGCCTGCGTTATATCGGTTTGCCACCACTCGTCTGCATCCTTCTCCATTCGTGCCCTTGAACGCAAGTGTCAGCTGTTTCAGTTGATTTACGTGTGCACATTGCAATTTCCCGCCGCTGTCTATACTCGCCAATGAATGGAGTTAGCTGATGACGCCCGACTGCACCCGCAGCAAGGCCCGGCGATTCAAGTTCGTAGTCTGATGCAGCCGCTCCCTTGCCGCAGGCGAAAGCCGGCGGGATAACAAGAACGATAAGGGGAACCCGCAATGATGCGACATCCACACGTCTGGATGGGCCTCCTGTTGTGGTCGATTTTCAGTCCGGCGCATGCCGCCTGGACTGTGAATATGGCGCCTGGAGCGACTGAAATCAGTCACGCAGTATTCGACCTGCACATGACCATTTTCTGGATCTGTGTGGTGATCGGGATCATCGTCTTCGGCGCCATGTTCTGGTCGATGATGGTGCACCGCCGTTCTACCGGGCAGGTCGCCGCAAAATTCCACGAAAGCACCACCGTCGAAATCCTCTGGACCATCGTGCCGTTCGTGATACTGGTGGCGATGGCCGTTCCGGCGACCGCCACCCTGATCAAGATGTACGACACCAGTGAGCCGGATATCGATATCCAGATCACCGGTTATCAGTGGAAGTGGCACTACAAATACCTGGGCCAGGACGTCGAGTTCTTCAGCAACCTGGCCACCCCCGCCGAACAGATCCACAACAAGGAAGCCAAGGGCGAGCATTACTTGCTCGAAGTCGACAAGCCATTGGTGCTGCCGACCGGGGCCAAGGTGCGCTTCCTTGTGACCTCCGCCGACGTTATCCACTCGTGGTGGGTGCCGGCCTTCGCGGTCAAGCGCGATGCGATTCCGGGGTTCGTCAACGAGGCGTGGACACGCATCGACAAGCCCGGCATTTACCGTGGCCAGTGCGCCGAACTCTGCGGCAAGGATCACGGCTTCATGCCGATCGTCGTCGAGGTCAAGGAGAAGGCCGATTACGACAAGTGGCTCGCCGACCGCAAAGCCGAAGCCGCGCAGCTCAAAGAGTTGACCAGCAAGGAATGGACGCTCGACGAACTCAAGGAGCGTGGCGACAAGATCTATCACACCACCTGCGTCGCCTGTCACCAGGCCGAAGGCCAGGGTCTGCCGCCAATGTTCCCGGCACTCAAAGGCTCGAAAATCGCTACCGGACCGAAAGAAGGCCACTTGAGCATTGTCTTCCACGGCAAGCCCGGCACCGCCATGGCAGCGTTCGGCAAGCAGCTGTCGGAAGTCGATATCGCGGCGGTCGTGACCTATGAACGTAACGCCTGGGGCAACAACAAGGGCGACATGGTCACGCCAAAAGAAGTGCTGGAGCTGAAACAGGCGGAAAGCAAATGAGCCGGTCTATCGCGCAGACAATCCATCGGCCGGAGCATCGCGCCTCGGCCCGCCCAGCTCACTCGTTTACAGGAGACAGGCCATGAGCGCTGTCATCGATGACCATGGTCATGCCGACCACGCCCACGGCCCCGCCAAAGGCCTGATGCGCTGGGTGCTGACCACCAACCACAAGGACATCGGCACGCTGTATCTGTGGTTCGCGTTTTCCATGTTCCTGCTCGGCGGTACGTTCGCGATGGTGATTCGTGCCGAACTGTTCCAGCCGGGACTGCAGATCGTCGAGCCGGCGTTCTTCAACCAGATGACCACCATGCACGGTCTGGTGATGGTCTTCGGTGCGGTCATGCCGGCCTTCGTCGGCCTCGCCAACTGGATGATCCCGTTGATGATCGGCGCGCCGGACATGGCGCTGCCACGGATGAACAACTTCAGTTTCTGGCTGTTGCCGGCAGCCTTCATCCTGCTGGTCTCGACGCTGTTCACCGCCGGTGGCGGGCCGAATTTCGGCTGGACGTTCTACGCGCCGCTGTCGACGACCTACGCCCCCGAAAGCGTCACCTACTTCATCTTCGCCATCCACTTGATGGGCATCAGTTCGATCATGGGCGCGATCAACGTGATCGCGACCATCCTCAACCTGCGCGCTCCCGGCATGACCCTGATGAAAATGCCGCTGTTCGTCTGGACCTGGCTGATCACCGCGTTCCTGCTGATCGCGGTGATGCCGGTGCTGGCCGGGTGCGTGACGATGATGCTGATGGACATCCACTTCGGCACCAGCTTCTTCAGTGCCGCCGGTGGCGGTGACCCGGTGCTGTTCCAGCATGTGTTCTGGTTCTTCGGGCATCCCGAGGTGTACATCATGATCCTGCCGGCGTTCGGCGCCGTCAGCTCGATCATCCCGACGTTTTCGCGCAAGCCGCTGTTCGGCTACACCTCGATGGTCTACGCCACGGCGAGCATCGCGTTCCTGTCATTTATCGTCTGGGCGCACCACATGTTCGTGGTGGGCATCCCGCTGGTGGGCGAACTGTTTTTCATGTACGCCACGCTACTGATCGCCGTGCCGACCGGGGTCAAGGTGTTCAACTGGGCCAGCACCATGTGGCAGGGCTCACTGACCTTCGAAACGCCAATGCTGTTTGCCGTGGCGTTCGTGATCCTGTTCTCCATCGGCGGTTTCTCCGGACTGATGCTGGCCATCGCTCCGGCGGACTTCCAGTATCAGGACACCTACTTCGTGGTCGCGCATTTCCACTACGTGCTGGTGCCGGGGGCGATCTTCGGGATCTTCGCCTCCACCTACTACTGGCTGCCGAAATGGACCGGCCACATGTACGACGAAACCCTCGGCAAGCTGCATTTCTGGCTGTCGTTCGTCGGCATGAACCTGACGTTCTTCCCGATGCACTTCGTCGGTCTGGCGGGGATGCCACGACGGATTCCGGACTACAACCTGCAATTCGCCGACTTCAACATGGTCTCCTCGATTGGCGCGTTCATGTTCGGCACCACGCAGCTGTTCTTCCTGTTCATCGTGATCAAGACCATTCGCGGCGGCCCGCCGGCACCGGCCAAACCGTGGGATGGCGCTGAAGGCCTGGAGTGGAGCGTGCCGTCGCCGGCGCCGTATCACACCTTCACCACACCGCCGGAAGTGAAATGAACACTTTCCGCCCTGTGACAAACATTGTGGGAGCTGGCTTGCCAGCGATGGGGCCATTGCAGTGTGTCAGTCAGGCAGCCATCGCTGGCAAGCCAGCTCCCACAGGGTTCTCGGCAGAGGGTTGGAACCATGGCTGACTCGATCTCGATGAAGAAACTCGTCACCCGCCTGCTCGGGGTGGTGGTGGCGATGTTTGTCTTCGGCTTTGCCCTGGTGCCGATCTACGACGTGATGTGCAAAGCGTTCGGCATCAACGGCAAGACCGCCGGGCAGTACGAGGGCGAGCAGGTGGTCGACACTTCGCGCCAGGTGCGCGTGCAGTTTCTGTCGACCAACACCGCCGACATGCCATGGGATTTCTACCCCAAGCACGACGAACTCACCGCCAACCCCGGCGCGGTCAACGAGATGATCTTCATCGCGCGTAATCCCACCGACAAACCGATGAGTGCGCAAGCCGTGCCGAGCATCGCGCCGAGCAACGCGGCGGCGTATTTCCACAAGACCGAATGTTTTTGTTTTACCCAGCAGGTGCTGCAGCCCGGTCAGCAGATCGAGATGCCGGTGCGCTTCATTGTTGACCGCGACATGCCCAAGGATGTGAAGCACCTGACGCTGTCCTACACGCTGTTCGATATCACCGCCCGACATCCTCCGGTAGCTGTAAACACTGGCGGTTGAGCGTGCCCGATAAGGAGAACAATAAATGGCAACTCATGAGCATTATTACGTTCCGGCCCAGAGCAAATGGCCGATCATCGCCACTTTCGGCATGGCCATCACCGTGTACGGCCTCGCCACCTGGTTCAACGATCTGAAAGCCGCACGCCCGGAATCCCATGGGCCGTACATCTTTTTCGTCGGCGGACTGCTGCTGGCGTACATGCTGTTCGGCTGGTTCGGCACGGTGATCAAGGAAAGCCGTTCGGGACTGTACAGCCCGCAACTGGATCGCTCGTTTCGCTGGGGCATGAGTTGGTTCATCTTTTCCGAGGTGATGTTCTTCGCCGCGTTCTTCGGTGCGCTGTTTTACGTGCGACACGTCTCCGGCCCGGCGCTGGGTGGCGAAGGCCCGAAAGGCATCGCCCACATGCTCTGGCCGAACTTCCAGTTCACCTGGCCGCTGCTGCATACCCCGGATCCGAAACTGTTCCCGCCACCGAAGGAAGTCATCAGCCCGTGGGGCTTGCCGCTGATCAACACGATTCTGCTGGTCAGCTCCAGTGTGACCATCACCATCGCCCACCATGCGCTGAAGAAGGGCCATCGCGGCGCGCTGAAAATCTGGCTGGCGATCACCGTGCTGCTCGGCTGCGCGTTCCTCGGTTTCCAGGCTGAGGAATACATTCACGCCTACCACGAACTGGGCCTGACCCTCGGTTCGGGCATTTATGGCGCGACATTCTTCATGCTCACCGGTTTCCACGGCGCCCACGTGACCATCGGCACGATCATTCTGTTTGTGATGCTGATGCGCATCATGAAGGGTCACTTCGACGCCGACCATCAGTTCGGTTTCGAAGCGGCGAGCTGGTATTGGCACTTCGTCGATGTGGTGTGGATCGGCTTGTTCATCTTCGTTTACGTGCTCTGAGGAGCAACGCTACCAAGGCGCATGCGACACCAGTTGGCCGCTGTAGAAACCCCAGGCGATCAAGCCGACGGTCGCAGCGGCCAATGCCACCCGAACACTCAAGGCGATGACCAGGCGATTCGAGCTGCTGTCGTCCTTGACCAGGAAAAACAGGCCGCTGAACAGGCTGATCACCGTGGCAATCAGCAGCACGACGATGGCTGCTTTGAGCATGGGAAGACTCCGGGGGACAGGCGATGCAGTTGAGTATAGCGATCGCGACGACTGACTTTGTGGCGCAGCCATGAAGCGCTTTCGTCCGGGCGTGATACCGACCGTGGTGGTGGCGTTGTTGCTGCCGCTGCTGGTGTCGCTGGGCTTCTGGCAACTGGGCCGGGGCGCGGAGAAAACCGCCCTGCTCGCCAGTTATGCCGAACGTCGCGCCGCCGAGCCGATGGCCAGCAGCGAATTGCTGCACAGCGCCGACCCGGCCTATCGCCGCGTGCATCTATATGGCCAGTTCGACGCCGCGCACAGCTTGCTGCTCGACAACCGCCAGCGTAACGGCAAGGTCGGCGTGGAGCTGCTGCAACCGTTTCAGGATCAACGCAGCGGCCTGTGGCTGCTGGTCAATCGCGGTTGGCTGCCGTGGCCGGATCGCCGCGTGCCGCCGCAATTCACCACGCCCACTGATGCGCTGAATCTCGACGCCTGGGTCTACGTCGCCCCCGGCGCAACCTTCCAGTTGCACGCCGATCCGGTCAGCAGCACCTGGCCGCAAACCATCACCGCCGTCGAGCCGGCCAAGTTGTGGAGAACCCTCGACCGCGACGGCTTCGCCTACGAGGTGCGTGCAGAACAAGGCCCGGCCAGCTACGAGGCCGATTGGCCGGTGGTCGCCATCGGCCCGGAAAAACACCTCGGTTACGCCGTGCAGTGGTTCGCCATGGCCGCCGCCCTGCTCGGCCTCTACCTCTATTTGGGCTTGCACAACGCAAAGGAGAAAAACCATGGGAACGACCATGAATCCACCCAGCATGTCTGAGGCGAAACCTGCCGCCACCCGTCGGCGTGGGCGCATTCAACTGCTGCTGATTGTGCTCGGCGTGATCGGTCCGATGATCCTCGCCACCGGCATGTACAAGTTGCAGTTCTGGGTGCCGGAGGGTCGCAGCTACCACGGCGAACTGATCGGCAACGGTCAGACTCGCGCCGACCTTGGCGTGGTCGCCGATGAGCAGCGCTGGCAGATGCTGGTCACCGCGCCCAAGGATTGCGCGGTCGATTGCCAGCAGTTGGTGTATCTGGCGCGGCAGATCCAGATCGGCCTCGGTCGTGATGCCAGCCGCGCCAGCCACGCCCTGGCCGCCGCACAGCCTTTGGGTGCTGACTACGAAGCCAAATTGACCCGTGAATATCCGCAACTTCAACGCTATCCCTTGGATGTCACCACCTTCAGCAAGACCACTGGCGACAAAGCCACCCCACAACTGTGGATCATCGACCCGCACGGCAATCTGGTGCTGCGCTACGACCCGAACGTCAAAGGCAAGGACCTGCTCAACGACCTGCGTCACCTGCTGAAACTGTCGAACATCGGATAAGGGCATCGTCATGGCCAAACCTGGATTTCGCCTCGCGCTGTTTGCCACCCTGCTGGCCCTGATTGTGGTGCTGCTCGGCGCCTACACCCGCCTGACCCACGCAGGTCTGGGCTGTCCGGACTGGCCGGGCTGCTACGGCTTTATCAGCGTGCCAAAAAGCGAAGCCCAACTGGCCCATGCCGAACTGCATTACCCCGACTCGCCGGTGGAGGCGCACAAGGGCTGGAACGAGATGATCCACCGCTACTTCGCCGGCACCCTCGGCCTGCTCATTTCGATTCTGGCCGGGCGCGCCTGGGTCAATCGGCGTCATCCGGGGCTGCCGTTGAAACTGCCGCTGTTTCTGTTGGCGGTGGTGTTTGCGCAAGCGGCGTTCGGCATGTGGACGGTGACGCTCAAGCTCTGGCCGCAAGTGGTCACCGGACATTTGCTTGGCGGTTTTGCGACCTTGAGCCTGCTGTTTTTGCTGACGTTGCGATTGTCCGGGGTGCTGCCGGCGCTGACCGTGCCCAAGCGTTTGCAGTATTGGGCGACCGCTGGCCTGTTACTGGTGATCGGCCAGATCGCCCTCGGTGGCTGGGTCAGTTCCAATTATGCGGCGGTGGCCTGCATCGACTTCCCGACCTGCCACGGCCAATGGCTGCCACCCGCCGACTTCGCCAACGGCTTTCACCTGACTCAACACATCGGCCCGAATTATCTGGGTGGACAACTCGACAGCGATGCGCGCACGGCGATTCATTTGACCCACCGCATCGGCGCGCTGTTGGTGACGTTGGTGCTGCTCGGTCTGGCGTGGCAATTGAAAGTGGTCGGCATGACGCGGTTGGCCGGGTTAGTCGTGGTCGCGCTCGGCGCACAGATCACCCTCGGCATCAGCAACGTGCTGTTCCATCTGCCGCTGCCGGTGGCCGTGGCGCATAACGCCGGCGGTGCGGCGCTGTTAATGACCATGGTGCTGGTCAATTACCACGCGCGGACCAGTCTGGTCCGGGTCAAACAACCGGTGCTCGCGCGCTGGCGCCTGAGCCCGCGTAAACACGCGGCCGCGCCCATCACAATAAAAGGAGAAACGCCGTGGCGATTCTGATTGGCGAACGCCCGCATCAGGCGATCTGGCGTGACTATCTGGAGCTGACCAAGCCAAAAGTCGTGGTGCTGATGCTGATCACCTCGCTGGTCGGCATGTTCCTCGCGACCCGCGCCGGGGTGCCGTGGACGGTGCTGGTGTTCGGCAATCTGGGCATCGCGCTGTGTGCCGGCGGTGCGGCGGCGGTCAATCATGTGGTGGATCGGCGCATTGATGCGGTGATGGCGCGCACGCATAAACGGCCAATGGCCGAGGGCCGGGTTTCGCCTGCCGCTGCACTGACCTTTGCGCTGGTGTTGGCGCTGCTCGGTCAGGCGTTGCTGCTGACCTTCACCAATGCGCTGACGGCATGGCTGACGCTGGCTTCGCTGCTCGGTTACGCGGTGATCTACACCGGTTTTCTTAAACGCGCGACGCCGCAGAACATCGTCATCGGCGGCCTCGCCGGCGCCGCACCGCCGCTGCTCGGCTGGACCGCCGCCACCGGCCACGTCAGCGCCGAACCGCTGTTGCTGGTGCTGATCATCTTCGCCTGGACGCCGCCCCACTTCTGGGCGCTGGCGATCCATCGCAAAGAGGAATACGCCAAGGCCGACATCCCGATGCTGCCGGTCACTCACGGCGAGCACTACACCAAGGTGCACATTCTGCTGTACACCTTCGCGCTGCTGGCGGTGAGTCTGCTGCCGTACGTGATCCACATGAGCGGCGCGCTCTACCTGATATGCGCCCTCGCCCTCGGCGCGAGGTTTCTGCAATGGGCCGTGGTGCTGTACCGTGGCACTCGGCCGCACGCGGCGATCAACACGTTCAAGTACTCTATCTGGTACTTGTTTCTGCTGTTCATCGCCCTGCTCGTAGACCACTACTTACTGTTGAACCTATGACTCGAACCCAGAAAACCGTCTTCATCCTCGTCGCCGTGATCGCGCTGATCCTGGGACTTACCGTCAACAAGGTGCTGAGCGGCAAGGGCCAGGGCGACCCGACCGCGCTGATCGACGCCGGCATTATTCTGCTGCCGCAGAGCCGCACCCTGCCAAACGTGACGATGACCGATCAGGACGGCAAACCGGTCGCCATCGACGAGTTGAAGGGCAAGTGGAGCCTGCTGTTTTTCGGCTACACCTTCTGCCCGGACATCTGCCCGACCACATTGGCGCAACTGCGGCAGATCAAGAGCGAACTGCCTAAAGACGCTGTGGATAAGTTGCAGATCGTATTGGTCAGCGTTGATCCGAATCGGGATAACCCGAAGCAGTTGAAGCAGTACCTGGGTTACTTTGATCCGCAGTTCGTTGGCCTTACGCCGAGCTCAATCGAAGAACTGCAAAAGGTCGCCAACGCGGTGAGCATTCCGTTTATTCCGGCGGACACCAGCAAGCCGAATTACACCGTGGATCACAGCGGGAATCTCGCGGTAATTGGCCCGGACGGGACGCAGCGTGGCTTTATCCGTGCGCCGTTGAACAACGCCAAACTGGTGGCGCAGCTGCCGGTGATGCTTAACCGCAAATAACCGCCTAAAGGCAAAAGCCCCTCACCCTAACCCTCCCGAAACGTCGGACCGCCCAGAGGGAGAGGGAACTGAACGGGGGATGCTGAAGAAATACGCCGACGTGAAAGTGCTGGCCGAATCCATAATCGAATGAATCTTTCAGGTCGATGCATAGCGCCAGACACCTCGGTCGGCCCCCTCTCCCTCGGGAGAGGGCTGGGGTGAGGGGAAGCTTCACAGCAGGTCCAAAGCCAAACACCAGACACAAAAAAGGGGACGCACATTGCGTCCCCTTTTTCGTTGCAGCGATCTAAATCAGAACGCCGGCAGTACCGCGCCTTTGTACTTCTCGGTGATGAATTGCTTCACTTCCGGGCTGTGCAGGGCGGCAGCCAGTTTCTTCATTGCGTCGCTGTCCTTGTTGTCCGCACGGGACACGAGAATGTTCACGTAAGGCGAATCGTTGCCTTCGATCACCAGCGCGTCCTTGGACGGATCGAGCTTGGCTTCCAGCGCGTAGTTGGTGTTGATCAGGGCCAGATCGACCTGGGTCAACACACGCGGGATGGTCGCGGCTTCCAGTTCACGGATTTTCAGATCTTTCGGGTTTTGGGCGATGTCTTTGAGGGTCGACAGAATGTTGGTCGGGTCCTTCAGAGTGATCACGCCAGCCTTGGCCAGCAGCAACAGCGCACGGCCGCCGTTGGTGGCGTCGTTCGGGATCACCACGTTGGCGCCGCTTGGCAGGTCTTTCAGATCCTTGATCTTGCTCGAGTAAGCGCCCAGCGGTTCCAGGTGCACACCAGTCACAGCCACCAGGCTGGTGCCCTTGGCTTTGTTGAACTCATCGAGGTACGGCTGGTGCTGGAAGAAGTTGGCGTCCAGACGCTTTTCGGCAACCTGTACGTTTGGCTGAATGTAGTCGGTGAAGACCTTGACCTTCAGATCCACGCCTTCTTTGGCCAGAGCCGGCTTCACGAATTCGAGGATTTCCGCGTGCGGCACCGGAGTGGCGGCAACGGTCAGGGTTTCGGCGTGGGCCGAGAATGCCGCAACGGCAGCGAAAGCAGCGATCAGTTTTTTCATTCAGCTAACTCCTTTTGAGGCGCCCGTCTGGCGCCTGCCAGCGAATGGCCGGCTCATCTCTAAGTTACAAAAACCGGTTATTTGCGCGAGAAATGTACGACCAGTCGATCACCGACCATTTGCAACACTTGCACCAGGATCAACAGCAGCACCACGGTGACAATCATCACGTCGGTCTGGAAACGCTGATAACCGAAACGGATCGCCAGGTCACCCAGGCCACCGGCGCCGACCACACCGGCCATCGCCGTGTAGGACACCAGGGTAATCGCCGTCACCGTAATCGCTGCAAAGATGCCCGGACGGGCTTCCGGCAGCAAGGCGTTCATGATGATCTGCCGCGTGGTCGCGCCCATCGACTGGGTTGCTTCGATGATGCCGCGATCGACTTCACGCAGCGCGGTTTCCACCAGACGCGCGAAGAACGGCGTGGCCCCGACCACCAGCGGCGGAATCGCACCGGCCACGCCCAGCGACGTACCGGTGATCAGCACGGTGAACGGGATCATCACGATCAACAGAATAATGAACGGTAGCGAACGCAGAATGTTCACCGCCAGCGACATGACCGCGTAGAAGCCACGGTTTTCCAGAAGCTGACGCGGGCTGCAGAGGAACAGCAACACGCCCAGCGGCAGGCCGAGCAGCACGGTGAACAGCAGCGAACCGCCAAGCATCAGCATGGTGTCGCCGGTGGCCAGCCAGATTTCGTACCAGTCGATATTGGTGAAGAAACTGATCAGGTCTTCCATTAGCGCAATACCTCCATGTGAACGTCAGCGGCGGTGAAGCGGGCGAAGGCCGCTTCCATGTCGCCACCGGTGACGGCGAGGGTCAATTGCCCGTACGGAATGTCTTTGATGCGGTCGATGCGACCGGCGAGGATGCTGTAGTCGACGCCGGTTTCCCGGGCGACTGTGCCAAGCAACGGCGCGTAGGTCGCTTCGCCCTGGAAGGTCAGACGCACGATGCGGCCGGGCACGTGAGCGAAGTCATCGCGCTGCTCGCTTTCGTCGATCTGCTCGCTTTCCTGGACGAAACGCTTGGTGGTCGGGTGCTGCGGATGCAGGAACACATCGGCCACCGAACCTTGCTCGACGATCACGCCGGCATCCATCACGCCAACCTGATCGCAGACGCGGCGGATCACATCCATCTCGTGGGTGATCAGCACGATGGTCAGCTTCAGTTCGCGGTTGATCTCGGCCAGCAGTTGCAGAACCGACGCCGTGGTTTGCGGGTCGAGAGCGCTGGTGGCCTCGTCGCAGAGCAGGATTTTCGGCTTGGTCGCCAGGGCGCGGGCGATGCCGACGCGCTGCTTCTGGCCGCCGGACAACTGCGCCGGGTACTTCTTGGCGTGATCGGACAGGCCGACGCGCTTGAGCAGCTCGGCGACGCGCTTGTTGATTTCGCTGCTCGACAACTCACCGGCCAGGGTCAGCGGCAACGCAACGTTGTCGGCCACGGTCTTGGAGGCGAGCAGGTTGAAGTGCTGGAAGATCATCCCGACTTGCTGGCGGAAACGGCGCAGGCCGTTGGCATCCAGCGCGGTGACTTCTTCGCCGTCGACGATGATCTTGCCGCCACTGGATTGTTCCAGGCGATTGATCAGACGCAGCAGGGTACTTTTGCCCGCACCGGAATGACCGATCAGGCCGAAGACCTGACCGTTCTCAATCTTCAGACTGGTCGGGTGCAGGGCGGGAATGTCCTTACCGGCGACGCGGTAAGTCTTGTGGACGTTTTGAAACTCGATCACGTAGCGAACCTTGTGGGGCGCGTTAGAAAAGGATCAGCGGTTAGCCGGGCGCGCATTTTAGCCTGTCCGTATAGAGGTTCTTAGCATTTATTTCGCAATTAACCTTCGATTTGGCAATAACAAGATCAAAGGTCATAAAAAAGGAACGCCCGTTCCTGCTCATCGGTCACTAGTTAAGCGACTTGAAACCCTGGGTAACCGTGCCCGGAAACGCTCAAGAGTCCCCGTTGAAAAGGGGTCAAACGAGGAGTTTACGTCTGATGAGTACCAAGAAACCTACCACCGGCAAAAGTGAACTGGCTGGAACCGATACCCCGGATCGCGCCAACACCAATACCAAACTCGACAGCCTGGAGAAATTTCGCTCCGACGCCACCGGCCAGGCCCTGCGCACCAACCAGGGCGTGAAAATCGCCGACAACCAGAACACCCTCAAGGTGGGCGCCCGCGGCCCATCGCTGCTGGAAGACTTCATCATGCGTGAGAAGATCACGCACTTTGACCATGAGCGGATCCCGGAGCGCATCGTCCACGCCCGCGGCACCGGCGCACACGGTTTCTTTCAGGCTTACGAGAACCATGCCGCGCTGACCAAGGCTGGCTTCTTACAGGATCCGGGGAAAAAGACCCCGGTATTCGTGCGCTTTTCCACTGTGCAAGGACCCCGCGGCTCCGGCGACACCGTACGTGACGTGCGCGGTTTCGCGGTGAAGTTCTTCACCGATGAAGGTAACTTCGACCTGGTCGGCAACAACATGCCGGTGTTCTTCATTCAGGATGCGATCAAGTTTCCCGACTTCGTCCACGCGGTAAAACCTGAGCCGCACAACGAAATCCCGACCGGCGGCTCGGCCCACGACACCTTCTGGGATTTCGTCTCCCTGGTGCCGGAATCGGCACACATGGTCATCTGGGCCATGTCCGACCGGGCGATCCCGAAAAGCCTGCGCAGCATGCAGGGCTTTGGCGTGCATACGTTCAGGCTGGTGAATGCCGAGGGTAAATCGCGCTTCGTCAAATTCCACTGGCGCCCTACCGCCGGCACTTGCTCGCTGGTCTGGGACGAAGCGCAGAAGCTCGCCGGTAAAGATACCGACTACCACCGTCGCGATCTCTGGGAAGCCATCGAGATGGGCGACTACCCGGAATGGGAGCTAGGCGTGCAGGTCATCGAGGAGGAAAACGAGCATGACTTCGATTTCGACATCCTCGACCCGACCAAGCTGATCCCCGAAGAAATCGTGCCGATTACGCCGTTGGGCAAAATGACCCTCAACCGCAATCCGGATAACTTCTTCGCCGAGACCGAGCAGGTCGCGTTCTGCCCGGGCCATATCGTGCCGGGGATCGACTTCTCCAACGACCCGCTGCTGCAAGGTCGTCTGTTTTCCTACACCGATACGCAGATCAGCCGACTTGGCGGGCCGAACTTTCACGAACTGCCGATCAACCGCCCGGTCGCGCCGTTCCACAACGGCCAGCGCGACGCCCAGCACCGCACGGTGATCGACAAGGGTCGCGCGTCTTACGAGCCGAACTCGATTGACGGTGGCTGGCCGAAAGAAACCCCGCCGGCCGCGCAGGACGGTGGTTTCGAGACGTATCCGGAACGCATCGACGCCGCCAAGATCCGCCAGCGCAGCGAGTCGTTCAGCGATCACTTCTCGCAAGCACGGCTGTTCTTCAACAGCATGAGTGCGCACGAGAAGGAACACATCATCGCCGCCTATAGCTTTGAGCTGGGCAAGGTTGAACGTGAGTTCATCCGTGCGCGGGAAGTGAACGAGATTCTCGCCAACATCGATCTGGAACTGGCCAAACGTGTGGCGGCCAATCTGGGTCTGCCGGCACCAACCAAAGGCACGGTTGAGGTGCGCAAAACCTCCTTCGACAATTCGCCTTCGTTGAGTCAGGCCAATCTGTTACCGGAGAACATCAAGACTCGAAAAGTGGCGATTCTTGCGGCGAACGGCGTCGATGGTGCAGCGATTGATGCAATGAAGAAGGCATTGGCGGCTGAAGGTGCGCATGCCAAGTTGCTTGGCCCGACTTCGGCGCCAGTGAAGACTGCCGACGGTAAAAGCCTGCCAGTGGATGCATCGATGGAGGGCATGCCGTCGGTAATTTTCGATGCGGTGTTCGTGCCGGGTGGTG
This sequence comes from Pseudomonas sp. Seg1, assembly GCF_018326005.1. Taxonomy (NCBI): domain Bacteria; kingdom Pseudomonadati; phylum Pseudomonadota; class Gammaproteobacteria; order Pseudomonadales; family Pseudomonadaceae; genus Pseudomonas; species Pseudomonas sp. Seg1. The sequence goes on along the minus strand of NZ_AP021903.1, from coordinate 76,643 downwards.
CGGCGTCGGTCAAAGCACTAAGCGGTGACGGCGTGGCTCTGCATTACGTGCTGGAGGCATACAAGCATCTGAAGGCGATTGCACTTCAGGGCGAAGCCAAGCAGTTGTTGGATGTTTTGAAGCTGGAGGCAGATGCCGGGTTGCTGGAGGGCAAGGATGTTGGTGCGCTGACCAAGCCGTTCTTTGCCGCGATCGGGCAGCATCGGGTCTGGGCTCGGGAGCCTAAGGCGAAAGCCATTCCGGCCTAAGAAATTAGGCGACTGGTAAGACGTCATCGCGGGCAAGCCCGGTCCCACAGGATCACACTGTACCTGTGGGAGCGGGCTTGCCCGCGATGCTTTTACGGTTTAAGCGGAATCAGAACCATCTGCGCCGGGACTGTGCGCACGATCTGCTTATGGATCTGCAGATCGAAATCCGGATTCAACTTCTTCACGCGCTTGCTCAGCAACGTCGACAACCATGGATAGTCATTGGTACGCGGCGCCTGAATGGTCACTGCACACTCATAATTCACCACATCGGCGGCGATCGCATCCAGTTGGCGGCGAAGTTTGCGGCTATCGGTGATGTTCAGTGCAACCGTGGTGCTCTCGGCAGTCGGGTCGATCACCTTGGCTTTGGGCTTGGCTTCAGCCGCCAGCAACGCCGCTTCAGCCTTTTCCAGCTCAGCCTTGCGCGCTTCGGTGATGGCGCCATTCACGCCACCGGTCAGCGCCGGGGCTTTCGGCATCAACGCACGAGCACGGCTCAGCGCCGTGGCCGCTGCATTCACATCACCTTTCTGCAGGACGATCTGGCTGCGACGCAGATACGCTTCGGCCAATTGCCGTTGGTATTGCTCAAGGGATTGATCGTTAGGGGTTTCGGCCTGCAAAGCGGCCAATTGGTCCTCAGCCGTGGCCAATTCGCTGCTGGCCAGGCTTTGCTCCAGCTGTGCGATGGCCGTAGCCCGCGCATCGGGGACTTCGGCCACCGGCGGCGTGCTTTGGCAGGCGCCCAGCAGCACGGAAAATGCGACAAGGAGCAGATAACGGGAGGCGAACGGCTTCATTCCTGCGACTCTCTAATTGCGCAAAAAGCGAGCAAGTCTACACCCCTCGACGGGGCAGAACAAAACTCAGCAGAAACAGTGCGGCCGCCGTCACAACGATTGACGGGCCGGCCGGGGTGTCCTTGAACCATGACAGCGCCAGCCCGCCACACACGGCGAGTATGCCCAGCAGGCTCGCGCCCAGGGCCATCTGCTCCGGCGAACGGGCGTGACGCTGTGCCGCAGCCGCCGGGATGATCAACAGCGAAGTAATCAGCAACACACCGACGATTTTCATCGCCACCGCGATCACCACCGCAATCAACAACATCAGCGCCATACGCAGACCCGCCACCGGCAAGCCCTCGACCTTGGCCAGCTCTTCATGCACGGTGATCGCCAGCAATGGCCGCCACAGCGCCACCAGCAAAACCAGCACCGCCGCGCTGCCGCCAAGGATCCACGCCAGATCGGTCGGACTGATCGCCAGCAGGTCGCCGAACAGATAGCCCATGAGGTCAATCCGCACTTCATGCATGAAGCTTAGTACCACCAGCCCGAGAGAGAGCGTGCTCGGCGCGAGAATTCCCAACAACGTGTCAGACGCCAGCGGTTGACGCTGTTGCAGCGTCACCAGCAGCACCGCCAGCAGCAGGCAGCCGACCGTCACCGCTACCGTCGGGCTGACATCCAGCAAAAAGCCCAGCGCCACGCCGAGCAAAGCCGCGTGGGACAAGGTATCGCCGAAATAGGCCATGCGCCGCCAGACCACAAACGAGCCGAGCGGTCCTGCAACAATCGCCAGCGCCAGACCTGCAAGCAGGGCATACAACAGAAAATCAGCCATGCTTGCAGTTGTCTCCGTGAACGTGAGGTTGGCCAATAACCGGCCCTTTGACTACCGAGCCATGCAGGTCGTGAGCATGGTCGTGATGGTGGTGATAAATCGCCAGGCTCTGTGCGTTCTTGCCGAACAGCTCGACGAACGCCGGGTCGCCGCTGACCTGCTCGGGATGCCCGGAGCAGCAGACGTGACGGTTGAGGCAAACGACCTGGTCGGTGGTGCTCATCACCAGATGCAGATCGTGCGACACCATCAGTACGCCGCAGCCGTGGCGATCGCGCAGACGGGTGATCAGGCTGTAGAGCTCGGCCTGGCCCGCGACATCGACGCCCTGCACCGGCTCGTCGAGTACCAGCAATTCCGGTTCGCGCAGCAGCGCCCGGGCCAGCAGCACACGCTGCATTTCACCACCGGAAACGCTTTGCACCGGGCTGTCGATCACGTGTTCGGCGCCGACTTCCTTCAACGCCGCCAACGCACGCGGGCGATCAACCCCCGGCACCAGTCGCAGAAAACGCAGGACCGAAAGCGGCAAGGTCGGATCGACGTGAAGTTTTTGCGGCATGTAGCCGACGCGCAGTTTCGGCTTGCGCCAGACACTGCCGCTGTCCGGCTTCAACAGCCCGAGTACGGCGCGTACCAGCGTGGTCTTGCCGGCGCCATTAGGGCCGATCAGGGTGACGATCTGCCCCGGCTCGACGCTCAGTTCGATGTTGTCCAGCACAGCCTGCCCGGCAAACGTCACGGCGACCTGTTCCAGACGGATCAGCGCGTTGCTCATCAAGCCCCCTGGCAACCGGAGCAGAGGCCGACGACTTCGACGGTCTGCGCCTCGACGATGAAACCAACGTCCTTGGCGCTGTTGATGATCGCGTCGCTGATCACTTTCTGCTCAAGTTCGATAGCGGCGTGGCAGTCGCGGCAGATCAGGAATTGGCCCTGATGCGCGTGTTCCGGGTGCACGCAGCCGACGAAGGCGTTGAGCGAGGAGATGCGATGCACCAAGCCGTTTTCCAGGAGGAAATCCAGCGCACGGTACACGGTAGGCGGCGCAGCGCGGCGACCGTCCTGCTCGCTGAGCACGGCGAGGATGTCGTAGGCGCCCAGCGGCTTGTGGCTCTGCCACACCAGCTCCAGCACCCGACGGCGCAACGCGGTCAGGCGCAAGCCTTTCTGGGCGCACAAGGTATCGGCCTCGGACAATGCGCTGTGCACGCAATGAGAGTGGTCGTGGGGACGGCTGGCAATCGGTGTAATAGGCATGGGCGGCGACGAGTTTTGATAGAGACGTTATTATGTTACCCGTTCTCGCCTCCTTGAGTGGTCATCGTGTCCCGACTTTTTTCTGTTTTTGTGGCGTTTGTCGCCAGTTTTCTGCTGATCGGTTCGGCTCAGGCCGAAGTCAAAGTCCTCACCAGCATCAAACCGCTGCAGTTGATCGCAGCGGCCGTACAGGACGGGGTGGCGATTCCAGAAGTGCTGCTGCCGCCTGGCGCCTCGCCGCACAATTACGCCCTGCGCCCATCCGACGTACGGAAGGTGCAGTCGGTGGATCTGCTCTACTGGATCGGCCCGGACATGGAAGGTTTCCTGCCGCGCGTGCTCAACGGCCGGACGCTGCCGAGCGTGGCGGTGCAGGATCTGCCGGGGATGAAGTTGCGTCGTTTTGCTGAAGATAGCCATTCCCATGCCGAAGAGGCTGACGAGCATGACCACGATCACCGCCCGGGCACGCTGGATGCACATTTGTGGCTATCGCCGGTCAACGCGCGGGTAATTGCCGACAAGATGGCAGCTGATTTGAGCGCTGCCGACCCGGCGAATGCCGAGCGTTATCAGAGCAACGCCAAGGCCTTCGACGAGCGCCTGGATGCACTGGATCTGCGTTTGAAGCAGCGTCTGGCCAGCGTTGAAGGCAAGCCGTACTTCGTCTTTCACGAAGCGTTCGATTACTTTGAAGAGGCTTATGGCCTGAAGCACACCGGCGTTTTCAGTGTGGCCGCCGAAGTGCAGCCGGGCGCGCAGCATGTCGCGGCGATGCGCAAGCGGTTGCAGGAAGTGGGCAAGACCTGTGTGTTCAGCGAGCCGCCGCTGCGTCCGCGTCTGGCAGAGACATTAGTGGCCGGCCTGCCGGTGAAACTGGCGGAGCTGGATGCACTGGGCGGATACACCCCGGCGACAGCCCAGGGTTATGAACAGGTATTGGAAAAGTTGGGCAATGATCTGGCCGGCTGCCTGGAATCGTTGTAACAACCCAAAACCTTTGGCGAGGGAGCTTGCTCCCGCTTGAGTGCGCAGCACTCACAAAAATCTGGCTGAGTGCCAGAATTTTGGGGCCGCAGCCCAGCGCGAGCAAGCTCGCTCGCCACAGTTCAGAGGGCGAAGGGTAAAGGTGTATTGACCGCCTGCCGCTGCGCCAAGCGCTCTTCAAATTCTTTCGGATCGTGAATCAGCACATCCTGCCCGGCAAACTGCTCTGCCGCGATCAACCGCGACAGCCAGAACCGCACACACGCCACGCGCAGCATGGTCGGCCATAGCTCGGCTTCTGCCGCCGTGAACGGACGCAATGTCACATAGGCACCGAGGAACGCCCGCGCCCGCGGCCCATCGATCAGGCCGTCATCGTCCGAACACCAGTCGTTCAAGGCAATTGCCACGTCGTAGAGCATCGGCCCCGAGCAGGCGTTGTAGAAGTCGATCAGCCCGGTCAGGTGCGTACCTTCGAACATCGCGTTGTCGCGAAACAGGTCGGCATGAATATTCGCCCGGGGCAGCGCAAGAATCTTGTCTTTGCATTCAGTGATTTCATCCAGGGCCTTTTGCAGCAGGGCACGCGGCTCATCGCTCAGGTGCGAAAGAAACTCGGTGCCCTCCTCCAGCATCCAGTCCAGGCCACGATCGGTCTTGCGCTTGATCATGCGCTCGCCCTGCGTCGCCAGGTGCAGATGCGCCTGCAACTCGCCGACTTGCGCGCAATGCTGAGCGTTGGCGACCTTGATGTGCTTGCCAGACAGACGCGGTTGCAGCAGGGCCGGTTTGCCCTTCAGTTCACGCAACGCCACGCCGTCGGTGGTGCGCAGCGCGTAAGGCACCGGCAGATCGGCTTCATGAAGGACGTCGAGCAGGTCGATGAAGAACGGCATTTCCTGAACAGGGCCGCGCTCGACCAGGGTCAGGACGAATTCGCCCTGCTCCAGACTGATGAAGAAGTTGGTGTTTTCACTGCCGGCGGCGATCCCCTGGAAATCAAGCAGACGGCCAAGCCCGTAAGGGGCGAGAAAGGTTTCCAGCTCGGGCCGAGCCAGGGGAGTGAACACAGACATGGTTAAAAACTGCTCAGTTCTGGCGCCGCTTTCGCGCGGCGCCGATTAAAAGTCGGGAAACTTACTTCCAGGTAAAAATTTCCCACGACGGAATCAGCATATCCGGCTGATCAGATCGGATGTAGTTCGCATCCGTACCATCGGCGCGGACCAGGAAATACGGTTTGCCGCCCTTCGGCGTGACCTTGATCGCATACACGAAGCCACTGCGGCTGTATTCCTGAATGACCTTGTCGCCTTCCGTGTGCGTGTTGATGGTTACTTCCGGCTCCGAGGCCGGCGCATCATCCGCCGCCATCGCGGCCAATGGTGAGGCAGCAATCAGACTGACCAGCAGCAAGCGATTTAACGTACGCATGATAACCTTGTCCCTTTGTCGTCAACGGTCCCGCTATTCTAGCGCCGGGCCCGCCGAAAAGGTTGATTCTGCTCATGAGCCAAGCCCCCCTCGTCCTGGTGGACGGTTCGTCTTACCTGTACCGCGCTTTCCACGCCCTGCCACCGCTGACCACGTCCAAAGGCCTGCCGACCGGTGCGGTCAAAGGCGTGCTGAACATGCTCAAGAGTCTGCGCAAGCAGTACCCGGACAGCCCGTTCGCCGTGGTCTTCGACGCCAAGGGCGGGACCTTTCGCGATGAGATGTACGCCGAGTACAAGGCCAACCGCCCAAGCATGCCCGACGACATGCGCGTGCAGATCGAGCCGCTGCACCAGAGCGTGATCGCCCTCGGATTCCCTTTGTTGTGCGTGGAAGGTGTCGAGGCTGACGACGTGATCGGCACCCTCGCCCGCAGCAGCGCGGCGGCGGATCGACCGGTGATCATCTCCACCGGCGACAAGGACATGGCGCAACTGGTCGATGGCCACATTACCTTGGTCAACACCATGTCCGGTAGCTCGATGGATGTGGAAGGCGTGAAGGAGAAATTCGGCGTCGCACCGGAGCAGATCATCGATTATCTGGCGCTGATGGGCGATTCGTCCGACAACATTCCGGGCGTCCCGGGCATTGGCCCGAAGACCGCTTCCGGCCTGCTGGTCGGCGTCAACGGCGGCCTCACCGAGCTGTACGCCAATCTCGACATCGTCCCGACCCTGCCGATTCGCGGCGCGAAAACCCTGCCGGCCAAGCTCGAAGAGCACAAGGAGATGGCATTTCTCTCCTACCAACTGGCGACCATCAAGGTCGACGTGCCGCTGGACGTCGAACTCGACGATCTGCAAATGGGCGCGGAAGACCCGGCCAAGCTCTACGAGCTGTACACCCTGCTGGAATTCAAAAGCTGGATCAACGATCTGGATCGCGACGCCAAGCGACTGGAACTGAGCGCTGCCGCCGAGCCTGCGCCGGCGGGTGATCTATTCAGCGCGCCAGCAGAAGAAGCGCCTGCCGCTCCCGCTGAAGCTGCGTACGAAACCATCCTCGATCAGGCACGTTTCGACGTCTGGCTGGAAAAGCTCAACAACGCCAAGCTGTTCGCCTTCGACACTGAAACCACCGGCATCGACGCGCAGCAAGCGCAACTGGTCGGTCTGTCGTTCGCCGTGCAGGCCAACGAAGCCGCGTACATTCCGCTGACCCACTCCTACATCGGCGTGCCGGAACAACTGGATCGCGACACCGTGCTGCGCGCGCTCAAGCCGATCCTGGAAGATCCAAGCAAGCTCAAGGTCGGCCAGCACGCCAAGTTCGACATGAACATTTTGGCCAACTGCGCCATCGGCGGCGATCAGAACGAAGGCATCACCGTGCGTGGCATCGCCTTCGACACGATGCTTGAGTCCTACGTGCTCAACTCCACCGCCACCCGCCACGACATGGACAGCCTCGCGCAGAAGTACCTGGATCACACCACCGTGAGCTTCCAGGACATCGCCGGCAAAGGCGCCAAGCAGCTGACCTTCGACCAGATCGCCCTGGAACAGGCCGGGCCGTATGCCGCCGAAGACGCCGACATCACTCTGCGTCTGCACCAGACCTTGTTCGAAAAGCTCAGCGCCATCCCGAGTCTGGCCAGCGTGCTGACCGACATCGAAATTCCACTTGTGCCCGTTCTTGCACGTATCGAGCGCCAAGGCGCATTCGTCGATGCGGAGCTGCTCGGCATCCAGAGCATCGAGTTGGGCAACAAAATGGTCGCGCTGGAGCGCGAAGCCTTCGAGATCGCCGGGGAAGAATTCAACCTCGGCTCACCGAAGCAGTTGGGCGTGATTCTCTACGAAAAACTCGGCCTGCCAGTGCTGAAGAAGACCGCCAAGGGCCAGCCGTCCACCGCTGAAGAAGTGCTGGCGAAGCTCGCTGAAGACGATCACCGCTTGCCGAAGGTGCTGATGGAGCACCGCTCGATGAGCAAGCTGAAAAGCACCTACACCGATCGCCTGCCGGAGCAGATCAATCCGCGTACCGGGCGCATCCACACCTCGTATCACCAGGCGGTGGCGTCGACCGGGCGTTTGTCCTCCAGTGATCCGAACTTGCAGAATATTCCGGTGCGTACCGCTGAAGGCCGGCGTATCCGTCAGGCCTTCGTCGCGCCCAAAGGTTACAAACTGCTGGCGGCGGACTATTCGCAGATCGAGCTGCGGATCATGGCTCACCTGTCCAAGGACGAAGGCCTGATGAACGCCTTCCGCAACAATCTGGACGTGCACACCGCCACCGCTGCCGAAGTGTTCAAGGTCGAACTCAACGAAGTGACTTCCGACCAGCGCCGTGGCGCCAAGGCGATCAACTTCGGCCTGATCTACGGCATGGGCGCGCAGAAGCTCGGCAAGGACATCGGCGTCGACACCAAGACCGCCAAGGCTTACATCGACACCTACTTCGCGCGTTATCCAGGCGTTCGCGAGTACATGGATCGCACCCGCGCCCAGGCGGCGGATCAAGGCTATGTCGAGACCTTCTTCGGCCGTCGCCTGTATCTGCCGGAGATCAACTCGAACAAGCCGCAGGAACGCGCTGCCGCCGAGCGCACCGCGATCAACGCGCCGATGCAGGGCACCGCAGCCGACATCATCAAGAAAGCCATGGTCGCGGTGGATAACTGGCTGGCGACGTCCGGCCTGGACGCCAGAGTCATCCTGCAGGTGCACGATGAACTGGTGCTCGAAGTTCGCGAGGATCTGGTCGAGCAGGTCAGCAGCGAGATTCGCGTGCACATGAGCGAAGCGGCGAAACTGGATGTGCCGCTGCTGGTCGAAGTGGGTGTGGGCAACAATTGGGATGAGGCTCACTGAGCCTTTTGACACGGTTTGCCGCGACATCGCGTCGCGGCAGCGCCGGTAAAACCTGCTTATTTCGAAAAGCACTTGGGATTATTCCAAAGCTTTTTGAAAAAATTCTGAACTAATCTGGAAGGACACTACTCAGAGTTACTGAATGGCTGGTGAAGCCCTTCGATGCTCCTATGTTGTGTTAAGTGTTGGCAGATATCTGAACCCCGCCCTAGCGGTTCGGAACTTAAACCCCGGAACTTCTCCCTCCCCAATGAAGTCCGGGGCTTTTTTTGCCCCAAAACTGGCTGTGATGCCGTCATGCTGCGTTAAAAGCACCGCTAAAAATGCTCATTTAGGTCCCCTAAACTCCGCTTTTTAGCGATGCTTTCGCCTTGCCTGCCAGCACCACAGACAGTTTTGAAATTGTCTTACTCGGCAGTCGCCTCGGCGCCCTTGTCTGCCAGTTCCATCCAGCCTGCCAGAACAGTGTAGGCCTCTTCCAGGCCCATGCGTTTTGGTGCGGAGAACAGCTGGATGGTGACCAGATCGCCCCAACCCTTGCGAATTTCCGACTGCACCTTGAGCAGGGTGTTCTTGGCTGCGCCGTAGGTCAGCTTGTCGGCCTTGGTCAGCAGAATGTGCATCGGCATGCCGGCGGCAACGGCCCAGTCGAGCATCAGCAGGTCGAAGTCGGTCATTGGATGACGGATGTCCATCATCAGAATCAAACCCTTCAAACTCTCGCGGCCACCGAGGTAAGCCTCAAGGTGACGCTGCCAGTGCATCTTCAGCGGGATCGGTACTTTTGCATAACCGTAGCCCGGCAGGTCGACCAGACGCCGATCATCGTCTAGCTTGAAGAAGTTCAACAGCTGCGTGCGACCCGGAGTTTTCGAGGTCCGCGCCAGGCTGGCGTGAGTCAGAGTGTTCAGGGCGCTGGATTTACCGGCGTTGGAACGACCGGCGAACGCCACTTCAAAGCCCTCGTCGTCAGGGCACTGATCGACTTTGGCGGCACTGAGCATGAACGTGGACTGTTGGCACAGGCCGAGGATGGGATTCTTGAGTTGCATGGGATTTCCGATGTGGGCGGCGCCGGGATTGGGCGCGGAACGCGGTGTCGCTTCCGTTTCAGTGACGCCAGTATATAATGCCGCAGATTTTGTGTGTGCTTTGTCCCAGCGTAGGATGAAGTTCACGAGAGCGACAGACCTTGATTGCGCATTAGAACGCAGAACGCTCTCAACCCTGAAAAGGTCGTTTTATGACGAAATGGCTGCTGGCTGCCGGAGTCTTGATGCCGCTTTACAGCGCACAGGCTACACAGGATCCGGAAGCCGTGTACAACCGTGTTTGTGGTGCCTGTCATTCCGGCCAACTACCCATGGCGCCCGAAAGAGGCGATCAGGCAGCTTGGACGCCGAGGTTGGCGAAAGGTATGGGGACGCTGGTGCAACACGTGACCCAGGGTTTCAAGGCGATGCCGCCGCGTGGTTTGTGCATGGACTGCAGTGCCGAGGATTACCAGGCCATCATCCTTTGGATGAGCGAGAGTAAACCCGGTCCATAACTCTTAACCCTTAGCCGTAGTTGGATTAGCTGATGAACAAATTGATCGTGAGTCTGCTGTTGACCGTGGGAATCTCAGGCCTCGCCCATGCTGCCGGTGATGCCGCAGCAGGCCAGGCAAAAGCCGCCGTCTGCGGAGCCTGCCATGGCCCGGACGGTAACAGCATGGCGCCAAACTTTCCAAAACTGGCCGGTCAAGGTGAACGCTACCTGACCAAGCAACTGCACGACATCAAGTCGGGCAAGCGCACCGTACTGGAAATGACGGGCCTGCTGACCAACCTGAGCGATCAGGATCTGGCCGACATCGCCGCCTACTTCGCCAGCCAGAAAGGCAGCGTCGGCGCCGCCGATCCGAAGATCGTCGCGCGCGGTGAAGCCCTGTTCCGTGGCGGCAACCTCGCCAAAGGCCTGCCCGCCTGCACTGGTTGCCACTCGCCGAACGGTGCTGGCAACGCCGCTGCCGGTTTCCCGCATCTGGGTGGCCAACACGCGCAATACATCGCCAAACAACTGACCGACTTCCGCAAGGAAGAAGGCGGTCGCACCAACGACGGCGACACCATGACCATGCAGACCATCGCCAAACGCCTGAGCGACGAAGACATCGCCGCCGTCTCCAGCTACATTCAAGGCCTGCACTAAGACCCACGGATAGAGCGTTGCCGGCGAGGGACATCTCCTGCAACGTTAACGCTCGATTAATCCGGCGCAGCAAGTATAAAAAGGGTGGCTTTGGCCGCCCTTTTTTGTGGCCGCTGCCGTTACACTACAGAACTCATGCCCGCCAGGATCTGTCTGAAAACAGGTCGCGCGAGGCGATCAAAATTGTCCAGGAGTAAAGCATGCGTAATCTGATCATCAGCGCCGCTCTCGTCGCTGCCAGCCTGTTTGGCGTGACCGCCCAGGCCGCCGAAGCCCCTGCCGCTCCTTATGTAGAACTGGCCAACCCGGTACCGGTTGCCGAGCCTGGCAAGATCGAAGTGGTCGAGCTGTTCTGGTACGGCTGCCCGCACTGCTACGCCTTCGAGCCGGTGATCAATCCATGGGTCGAAAAACTGCCTTCCGACGTCAACTTCGTGCGCATTCCTGCCATGTTCGGCGGCCCATGGGACGCTCACGGTCAAATGTTCCTGACCCTGGAAGCCATGGGTGTCGAGCACAAGGTGCACAACGCCGTGTTCAATGCCATCCAGAAAGAACACAAGAAGCTGACCGACAAGAACGACATGGCTGACTTCCTCGCCACCCAAGGCGTGGACAAGGACAAGTTCCTCGCCACCTTCGACTCGTTCGCCATCAAGGGCCAGATCGTCAAGGCTCGTGAACTGGCCAAGAAATATCAGATCACTGGCGTTCCAACCATGATCGTCAACGGCAAGTATCGCTTCGACATCGGCTCCGCCGGTGGTGCCGAACAAGCCTTGCAACTGGCTGACCAACTGGTGGCCAAAGAGCGAGCGGCCAACAAGGCAGCCGCCAACTAAGCGCGGCAATCGCCATGCGCCGCTGGAAGACCGAACGCATCGTTGGCCTGCATGATCCGCAGGTCAACGAACATCACCTGGCGTCCACAGGCCTGCCAGCGGATCAGCGTCTGCGCCTGCTCAGTTTCAATATCCAGGTCGGCATCAGCACCGAGCGCTATCGGCATTACCTGACTCGCAGCTGGCAGCATCTGCTGCCGCACACCGGGCGCTCAGGCAATCTGCAGAAGATCGGCGACCTGCTTGGCGACTTCGATCTGGTCGCCTTGCAGGAAGCCGATGGCGGCAGCCTGCGCTCGGGCTACGTCAATCAGGTCGAACACCTGGCCCACCTCGGCGCCTTCCCCTACTGGTATCAACAACTCAATCGCAATCTCGGCCGACTGGCTCAGCACAGCAATGGCGTGCTCAGCCGTCTGCGCCCGTGGGCGATCGAAGATCACCCGTTACCCGGCCCGAAAGGTCGTGGCGCCATACTCTTGCGTTTCGGCGAAGGCCCGGAAGCGCTGGTGGTGGTGATGATGCACCTGGCCCTCGGCGCACGTGTGCGCACGCTGCAACTGGCCTATATCCGTGATCTGATCGGCGGCTATAAACACCAGGTGTTGATGGGCGACATGAACACCCATGCAAGCGATCTGCTACAACATTCTCCGTTACGCGATCTCGGCCTGCTGGCCCCGCAGGTGGAAGCGACATTCCCCAGCTGGCGTCCTCAGCGTTGCCTTGATCATATTTTGCTCAGCCCGACCCTGACCCTGGAAAAGGTCGAAGTGCTGGCCCAACCGATTTCCGATCACCTGCCGGTCGCGGTAGAGATTCGTCTGCCGGGTTCGCTCACGGCCGATGCATTGCCCGCGTTGAGTCCTGCCCCTCGCGGAACCCCTGAATGAGCGACGACGCCCAGCGCTGGAAAGAGAAATACCTCAAAAGCATCGAACAGCAGGACAAGCTTGAACGGCGTTGGGCCGCCAGGCTCGACTTGTTGCGTCGCGGTCTGGTACGAAGCACGCTGGCCGCTGAGGGCACCGATAAAGTCGTTGATCAATGCATGAAAGAGATGCGCGACGTGGTGCGCACCGACGACATGGATGCCGGCCTCGCCGCCCTGCTACCACGTCTGGAAAAAGCCGTGCTCGATTCCGAGCAACGCCGCGAGACCCGCATTGATCAGGTCAGCACTGCGCTGACCTCGCTGGTGACCCAGTTGCAAGCGCTGCCGCTACCGCGAGAAGTCGCTCAGCCACTGAAGAAATTCGCCAAGCAACTGGACAGCCGTGTCGGTCAGGCCCGGGAAATGCCGCTGCTGTTGAGTGAGCTGAGCGGCTTGCAGGGCAAGGCGTTGAGTCAACTGGAAACGCCGCCGGAACCCGGACGCCCGGGATTGTTGCAGCGCCTGTTTGGTAGCCGTGACAGCGACGAGGCACCTGCGCCGGCGCCGGCGCCGGAGCACGTGGCGCCAGTCGAACAGATACCTGTCGCTCCCGTGCCTGAATCCGAACCCGTGCAAGCAGCCCCTGTCGCCATCGCTGAACCGGCAGTGGCCGCTACGGTTATCAAAGAAACTGCACCCATCACAGCAGTGGAAGCGCCAGCGCCTCAAGCCCAGCCGGAACCGGACGTAGTTGCCTTCGTTGCGCCGGTCGTCGCCACTGAAGCGGCCTCCCCGAGTGCAGTGGAAGCCACCGCGCCCGAACCTGAAACCGTTGCAGCTCCCACTCTAGCTCCGGCTCCAGCCGTACCGGTCGCTTTCAACCCCGACGAATTGATCCACCCCGGCGATCCTGCCCCGCTGTTCCTCGACAGCCTGCCCCTGCCCGAGCCCATCGCTCAGGCACTGGCGGCCATCGACCCGGAGCAATCCGAGCACGACGTCCTCTTTGCCCTGCCGGATTCTCCGGAGCCGTCCTACAGCTCTGTAGCCAAACACATCGAAGAAACACTGCTCGGCCTGCTCGACGACCTGACGCTGCCCGAACGTCACCGTCCGCAAGCAGAAGCCATGCGTGAACGGCTAAAACATGGTTTGAACTGGTACGAACTGATACCGATCCTCGACGATCTGGCGACGTTGATGCTGGCGATCACCGACAGCGGCCAGCATGAGTTCGAAGCGTATCTGCAACAACTCAACGAACGCCTCGAAGCGTTTCAAAGCAATCTGCAGGCCGCCAGCGAAGGACATGCCGACAACAGCTCGGCGGCGCGGGCGATGGACACACAGATCCGCGAGCAGGTCGACGGTTTGCAGACCAGCGTCCAGGAAGCGGCGGATCTGGAGGACCTCAAGCAAGTGCTGGAGAACCATCTCGAAGGCCTGCTCGGCACCATGGACCAGCACCAGAAACAACGCGATGCCCGCGAGCAAGAAGTGGCGGCGCGACTTAAAGGCCTGTCCGAGCGCGTCGCGCATATGGAACAGGAGGCGCAAGGCTTCCGCGAGCACCTTGAAGAACAACGCCAGAAAGCCCTGATCGACCCGCTCACCGGTCTGCCCAACCGCGCGGCGTGGAGCGAACGTCTCGAGCATGAGATCAAGCAATGGCAGCAACATGGCAATACGTTGAGCCTGGCGATGCTCGACCTCGATCATTTCAAACGGATCAATGACAACTACGGGCACCTGGCGGGTGACAAGGTCCTGAAGATCATCGCCACCGTGCTGCGCAAGCGCCTGCGCGGCTCCGATTTCATCGCCCGTTTTGGCGGCGAAGAATTCGTTCTGCTGCTGCCGGCGACGCCGCCCGCAGTCGGGGCGAAATTGCTGGAAACCCTGCGCGCGGCGATCGAGGCCTGCCCGTTTCACTTCAAGGGCGAGCGCGTGACCATTACGATTTCCATGGGCCTGGCTTCATTCAGAGCGGGAGAACACAGCGATCTAGTGCTTAAAAGAGCCGATCAGGCGCTGTACAGGGCTAAAAACGCAGGACGCAATCGGGTCGAGCTGGGCTAAGGAAATTGTTCGATTTTGTTTAAATCCGCCCGCTGACCGTCTGCACGCAAGGCATTACGTTACACTGTTGCATTATTGTCTTGCGTGTACTGCCTTCTGCCATGAAATTTTTTGCCCTCCTCGCGTCCCTCCTCGCGTCCCTGCTCGTTCTGGCCGGTTGTGCCAGCGGCCCGCGTTATGACACTAGCCATCCTTCCGCCAATCACGACAGCCGCATCCAGTTCGTGATCGTGCATTACACCTCGGCGTCGCTTGAGCGCTCGCTGCAGTTGCTGACCCACGGTGAGGTCAGCAGCCATTACCTGATCGGCGACGACAATCGCGCCACCGTCTACAAGCTGATGGACGAAAACCAGCGCGCCTGGCACGCCGGCGAAAGCCAGTGGCAGGGCCGTACCTGGCTCAACTCCAGCTCGATCGGTATTGAAATCGTCAACCCGGGCTTCAAGGACACGCCGACCGGGCGCCTGTGGTATCCCTACAGCGAAGCGCAGATTCAGGCGCTGATCGCCCTGCTCAAGGACATCAGCCAGCGCAACGGCATCAGCCCCCGCCACATCATCGGTCACAGCGATATTGCACCGTTGCGCAAACTCGATCCGGGGCCGTTATTCCCCTGGAAGCGTCTCGCCGCCGAAGGCTTGGGTATCTGGCCGAACGAGCAAGCCGTTGCCCGCCAGCAAGCCCTGTTCAACGGCGGCGAGCTGCCGAGCATCGGCTGGTTCCAGGCGCAACTGGCCCACCTCGGTTACGACACACCGCAGACCGGCGAGCTGGATGTCGCCACCCGCCATGTCCTCGCGGCGTTCCAGATGCACTTCCGCCCTTCGCGCTTCGACGGAACGCCAGATGCGCAAACGGCCGCGTTACTGCTGGTACTCAATCAGACAAAATAATGACGCCCGCCCGACGGTCAGGGCGAGATTGCAATCAGCAGCTATAACTCATTGGTAATTCTTCGGATATTCCATGATGGTTGCTACCCGAGCGACGCTGCGTAGCTGGTTTTATCGCCCGTGGTTTTTGGCGATGATCGCGGCTGTCCTCAGTGCCAGCCTGCTGATCGCCGGCGGGATGTTCGTGGCCATGCGTCAGGTCGAGCAAAGCGAAAGCCAGGTCATGAATGCCCAGGGCGAGCGATTCCTCGCCCGCCTCGAGCAACTGTTCGGCCAGTTGCGCGAAAGCCTCGACGATTTGGAAGCCCAGCCCCTGCGCAGTTGCGATGACGAAATGATCGCCACACTGCGACAAGTCACCTTCAACTATCGCTTCGTCTATGAAGCCGCCTACATGGACGCCTCGCGGATCTGCTCCAACCGTCCGCGTCAGGAAGGCATGTCGGTTGTCCGCGCACCCGACATCAAAGGCCCGACCTACAGTTACTGGCTGAACACCACCACCGAACCCGATGAAAACCGCGCCGCGCTGATGCTCGGTCGCGGCAATTTCCGCGTCGCCACCTCGCGCGGGCATCTGACCGACATGGTCGATCTGTCGCCCGGCAGCAGTCTGCTGGTGGTGCTGGATCACGGCACCCGGGCGATTCCGGTTCTCGGTGCAGATCAGGTCTGGCCACCGAGCGAACACTGGCCACCGAAAAGCCGCGACGCCTTGCAAGTCACCCAGACCCGGCTGATCTATCGCATGCCCACCGACAACCCGGAATATCAGCTGGTGCTGATCACACCACGCACCGGCATGCACATCCCCGCCATCTGGTGGTGGATGGTTCCGGTCTGTCTGGGGCTCGGCGCCTTCGTCGGTTTCTTTGTGTTCCTGCTGGTGCGCCAGCGCCAGTCACTGGACGCCGAACTGCACGGTGCCATCCGCCGCGGTGAGTTGCAGGTGCTCTATCAACCGATCTTCGACCTCGACAGCCGCAACTGCGTCGGTGCCGAGGCCTTGCTGCGCTGGCGCCGTCCGGACGGCACATTGACCAGCCCTGACCTGTTCATTCCGCTGGCGGAAAATACCGGGCAGATCCGCCAGATGACCGACTTCGTCCTCCAGCGTTTACTCGAGCAGTTGGGGCCGGTGTTGCGCGCCAATCCGCAGCTGTATATCTCGGTCAACCTCGCGGCCTGCGACGTGATGGTGCCGCGCATCGGTCAAGTCATGGCGCGGCTGCTGAGCCTGCACAGAGTCGCGGCCAAGCAGATTGCCTTCGAGGTCACCGAACGCGGCTTGATTGATGTGGTGGTGGCGCGGGAAAACCTGCAAGCGTTGCGCGATGTCGGCCATCAGGTGCTGATCGATGACTTCGGCACCGGCTATTGCAGCCTCGCCTACCTGCAAACGCTGCCGGTAGATTGCCTGAAAATCGACAAGGCGTTCATCGACGCGCTCGGCCATGACGCCGCCAGCAGCGGCGTCGCCCCGCACATCATCCATATGGCCCAAGCACTGGATCTGAAGGTGATCGCCGAGGGTATCGAGCTTGAGTCGCAAGCTATATTGCTCAGCAGTGAAGGGGTGAAATTCGGTCAGGGCTGGCTGTTCGCCCATGCCCTGAGCGCAGTGCAGTTCATTGAGCTGATCACTCGCGGGCGCCGCCTCGCAGGGCGCCGCATGGATGACGAGGCCTAAACGGCAAGCGCCATATAAAACTGCGTGCCCTGCCCCGGCCGCGAATAAACGCCCATCCGCCCACCATGCAACTGGACGATTTCCTTGCACAACGCCAGTCCCAACCCGGCACCCCCCTTCTTGCGCCCGACCTGCACGAACGGTTCGAAGATCCGCCCTTGCTGGCCGTAGGCAATGCCTTCGCCGTTGTCTTCGACGCTGATGATCACCCGTTCGCCATGGCGACGCGCCTGCAAACGGATCTGGCCGTCGCGGGCGGTGTGGCGCATGGCGTTGTCGATCAGGTTGTCGAGTACCCGATCCAGTTGCGCCTGATCGGCCTGCAAGCGCGGCAGCGGCCCCTGCACTTCCACCTTCAGGGCGATGCCTCTCTCCGCTGCTGTCTCGGCAAAGCGCGACTGCGCCTGCTCCAGCAAGTCCTCGATGGAGCACGGCGCCAGTGTCAGCTTCTGCAAACCGTTCTGGTAGCGCGAAAAGTTGAGCAAGTCGTTGATCAACTGCATCAGGCGCTGCATTTCTTCGTTGACCGTGTCGAGCAGGTCCGCCTCGCGTGAGTCCGGCGCAAACTTCGCCCGCTCACGGAACAGACCGAACGCCATGTGCATGCCGGTAACTGGCGTGCGCAGCTCATGGGAGGCACGTAGCACGAACTCGCTGCGGACCCGCTCGAAAGCGCGCTGCTCAGTCACGTCGTGCAGCACCATCACCGCTCCGAGTATGTGGCCCTGCGTGTGGCTGACCGGCGTCAGGCTGTACGTCAGCAGGCGCGATTCGCCGTCGACTTCGATGCTCAGGTCCTCCGGCGCTCGCTCCAGGGTTCCGCCGCGCAGCACCAGTTGCAGCTGCGCATCCAGCTCCGGTCGTTCAAGGGCCGCGCCCAGACCTTGACCGAGACGGTCGTCGTCCCAGCCCAATTGGCGCTGGGCCACCGGGTTGAGGTGTTCCAGATGCCCCTGGCGATCAATCATCAGCAAGCCGTCGTCGATGCTGTCGAGTACCGCTTGCAAGCGTTGCTGGCCGGCCAGCAGTTCGTCGATGTTGGTCGCCTGATGTTCGCGCAACGCTTCGGCCATCAGCCCGAACCGCTTGGTCAGTTGATTCATTTCCATCGCCGAGGAAATCGGCAGAGTCACTTCGAAATTGCCTTGACCGATGTTATCCGCCGCATGCGCCAACGCCTCGATCGGCGCGCCAAAGCGACGGGCAATGCCGTGGGCCGTGACGAAGCCGATGATCAACACCGCCAGCCCGACCAACCCAAGCAGACCAGCCACCAACAGCGCCCGGTCGCGGGCGTCATGTTGAACCAGATTGATGTTGTCGAGTGCGTGCTTGTGTTCGGTAATCAGTCCGTTGCGCAGGGTGTTGAAGCGCTCACGGAAGTCGGCATTGCTGCTCAACGACGTGGCCGGATCACGGGACAGGTCGAACGCCTGCAGAAAACTCAGGTAATCCGCCTTGGCCTGAGTGAAGCCATACAAGCGGCCATCACCCTTCTGCTCCTGGGCAATGCCTTCGTCGAGGAGCTGAAAGTAATGCTGCTTGGAGGCTTCGAATGCAACGGCATCAGGCTTTTCCGCGAGCATGATGATCAGCTGATCGCCCAAGGTCTGGCGCAGCTTGAGCCCCAGATCAAGGGTGACGAAGTTGCTGCGCACCAGCGCTTCCTGGGTTCCGGCCATCTGCATCACGCTGACCAGCCCGAGCAACAGCCCAAGCAAGGCCACGGTGATCAGTGCGGAAATGCTCAGGAACAACCGGGTCCGCAACTTCATCGCCAGTTTCATCGTGGCGCGCTCACAGGTTGTACTGCTTGCGCTTGCGATACAGGGTCGAGGCGTCGATGCCCAGGGTTTTCGCGGCTTGATCCAGCGTGCCAGCGGTGGCGAGGACGGCGCCGATGTGGGCCTTTTCCAACTCGTCGAGGCTCAGTGCTGCGCCGACCCGGGGGGCGTTGTTGGCCGGTTGTTCGGCCATGCCCAGGTGGCTGATTTCGACACGTTCCTGCGGGCAGATGATGCTCGCCCGCTCGACCACGTTGCGCAGCTCACGAATGTTACCGGGCCAGCGGTAGCCGAGCAGTGCCTCGCGAGCCTCGTCACTGAAGCCCCGCGCCGGGCGCGCGTACTCCTTGACGAAGCGGGCGAGGAAGCGGTCGGCCAGGGTCAGGATGTCCTCGGCGCGCTCACGCAGCGGCGGCAGGTGCAGGGTGATGACGTTCAGGCGATAGAGCAGGTCTTCACGGAAACGACCGTCACGGACCATGTCTTCGAGATTGAGGTTGGTTGCCGCCAGAATGCGCACATCAGCGCGACGGGTGACCGGATCGCCTACCCGCTCGTATTCCTTGTCCTGAATAAAACGCAGTAACTTGGGTTGCAAAGTCAAAGGAAAATCGCCGATCTCGTCGAGAAACAGCGTGCCGCCATCGGCTTGGTTGACTCGGCCCAGCGTACTTTCGCTGGCGCCGGTAAACGCACCACGGCTGTGGCCGAACAGCTCGCTTTCCATCAGTTCGGCAGTCAACGACGGGCAGTTGATGGTCACGCAGGATTTCTTCTCGCGCTTGCTCCAGCCGTGAATCGCCCGGGCCAGCTCGCCTTTACCGGTACCGGACTCGCCGAGAATAAGAATGTTGGCATCAGTGCTCGCCACCTGGCGCGCAGTCTCCAGCACGACTTTCATCGCCGGGCTGTGGGAGTCGAGGCCGTCTTTCGGTTTGCGGATCTCACCTTCAAGGGCTTCGAGACGCGCCGAGAGTTGACGCACTTCCAGTTGCTTGGCCGTCGCCAGACGCAGTTGATCGGGGCTGCACGGCTTGACCAGATAGTCGGCGGCGCCAGCCTGGATGGCATCCACAGCGGTATCGACCGCCGAGTGGGCGGTGACGATCACCACCCGCATCCATGGCGCCTGAATGCGCATTTGTGCCAATACGTCGAGGCCGTTGTCTTCGCCCAGACGCAAATCCAGAAAGCACAAATCGAACACCTGACGCTGCAGCAGTGCGTCGGCCTGCGCTGCGCTGTTGGCGGTGGCCACCGTATAACCTTCGTCTTCGAGGCAATAACGGAAAGTTCGCAGGATGGCGGATTCATCATCCACCAGCAGAATGCGGCCTTGATGCTCAGTGGCAGATTCCATTTTTCCTACGCTCCATAAAGATTGGTCTTGGGTTAGTCCCGCAGAAATCGGGCAAGTTGCATGGTTGATTCTGAACGATGCCAGCCATAGGAGGGTAGCTCTCTCATGCCTTTACGGCTAATTCACTGATTTTGTTGGTTTTTTAAACAAAAGCCGATTTGCAGGGTATTCCCTGCGTACTTTTCTGACATCCGCGCCCCGCTCTCAATTCCATAAGAATGAATTCTCCTACGAAATAATCGTGCATTCCGCACGACCCTGGATAACCCATCGTGCAGGATGCGTCGCAGACAGTTTTTCAACAGCTTATAAGCCATTGATTTTATTGAATATTTTTTAATTAAAAAATTGGCATGCAGCCTGCAATACCTCATTCAGCCCGGGCAGATCAGCACTGCCCCAACCGAATAAGAGTGAGGAACCCAGGATGACTCGCCAACGTGCCGCCCAAGTGCGTATCTCGCCACTGCATCTCCAGCAAGGCCTGTTTGGCGTACTTGCGCTGTTGATCACCCTGATCGTGTGCCAGCAATACCTGAGCTGGGAAAACAGCCATAAGCCTGAGCCGCTGATCTCGATCCAGCACAGCACGCAAAAGCATTTCAGCGCCGTCAGCAGCAGCCAGGCCGAGAGCGCCTCGATGCGCATGATGGACGTCGACCAAGCGCAACCGCTGGACCAGATGCCACGTGAAGAGCGCTGGGTTTTCTGACTGATTGAACAAATTCGGGCGCGATGCGCCGGAACAAGCAGCATCCCTAAATAGAGAAGTAAGGAGAATCACCATGTTGAGCTGGGCAATTACATTCTTGATCATTGCCATCATCGCTGCAGTACTGGGCTTCGGTGGTATCGCGGGCACCGCCACGGGTATCGCCAAGATTCTCTTTGTCGTGTTCCTGGTGATGTTCATCGCTTCCTTCTTCTTTGGCCGTCGCGGCCGAGGTTAACGATGATCGCTTTAAAGACACTGGCAGCCGCCCTGCTTCTGGGCGGTAGTGCCATGGCGATGGCGGCCAATGATGGCCAGACCCGAGTCAACGAGCTGTTGAGTTCCGACCCGCAATACCGGGAGACCTGGGAAGGCGTGGTGAAAAAGGAAGAACGCCTGCCGGAATGGGTGATGAACCTGTCCGGCACGCCGGACCAACAGATGAATGCCGTGACTGAAGATGGCGACAAGTATCTGGTCGGCCCCCTGTGTGAATCTGCAGACAAGTGCCTGAACCACCGCTTGATCGTCGCGTTCAGTTTCGACAAGAAAGACGCTTACGCCATGCTCGTCGATGTGCCCGAAGGACTGCCGGCCGACAAGTCGCCAACTCGACATGCCACCTACCGCTTCCTCGGCAAACCTGATCAGGGCATGCAGGATCTTTTGATGGAAACCCTGAAAAAAGATCCCAAGTGGTATTGATTCGAACATGAAGGCAGCAGCCCTGCTGCCTTCCATTGCGCTCACCTGAGGAAGGCAGGCGCATGACCAGGGGGCCGGGACGTTCTGACTGTTTCAGGGTCGGAGTGACCTACGGGTACAGGGAGTGCCTGCGATGAGGGCCGGGTCAGGGTAAAAGCTGCGTCGCAGGTTCGCCGGCCCACAGCGGTTCGACGGACTTGCGCTGAGCTTTAAACCGATCAAAACATTGATCCAGAGCGTTTCAACCCTTCTTTTTATCGCTCACACTGCGCGCGAAAACATTACGCGGTGTTTCGTGGCGACCGTATATCGACAAAGAGACCACTTTATCTGTGGGACTTCTCGCTCCTTTATGTAGGCTTTTTCCTAAAATTTCCGTCGAAAATTTTCGTTCAGAAAATAACCAATCTACGCTGTGATGGCCGGTTCACGGCACTTATGCCGGCTGAAATGTCGCAATCGAACCGGTTGGGACGTCAGTTTCATTTAAAAAAGCTCATGCCGATTCGGCATAGGGTAGGCGTTTACGGCATTAGACGGCGCAACCCTGCATCGGAATAGTTGCGCCTTTTTTCGCCTGCCGAAGAGCCGTAAATACGCGCTTCGGGGCACCTTATACGGAGGCAGATGCACAGACTTTTCCGCTAAAGAGCGTTCCAGTTCCTGCATGTGCCTGAGTCAAACGCAAGTAAGGGTAAAGATAATGAAGAAGGCAAAACTCAGCCTCGCCTGGCAGATCCTAATCGGTCTGGTTCTAGGGATTGCAATTGGTGCGTTGCTCAATCACTTCAGTGCCGAGAAGGCCTGGTGGATCAGCAACGTCCTGCAACCGGCAGGCGATATCTTTATCCGTCTGATCAAGATGATCGTGATCCCGATCGTCATCTCCTCCCTCATCGTCGGCATCGCCGGCGTGGGCGACGCCAAGAAGCTCGGGCGTATCGGCCTGAAGACGATCATCTATTTCGAAATCGTCACCACCATCGCCATCGTTGTCGGCCTGCTGCTGGCCAACCTGTTCCATCCGGGTACCGGCATCGACATGAGCACGCTGGGCACGGTGGACATCTCCAAGTACCAGGCGACTGCCGCCGAAGTACAGCATGAACACGCGTTCATCGAGACCATCCTCAACCTGATCCCGTCGAACATCTTCGCGGCCATGGCCCGCGGCGAAATGCTGCCGATCATCTTCTTCTCCGTGCTGTTCGGTCTTGGTCTGTCGAGCCTGCAGTCGGACCTGCGCGAGCCGCTGGTGAAGATGTTCCAGGGCGTTTCGGAGAGCATGTTCAAAGTCACCCACATGATCATGAACTACGCCCCGATCGGCGTATTCGCTCTGATCGCGGTGACTGTCGCCAACTTCGGCTTCGCCTCGCTGCTGCCGCTGGCCAAGCTGGTGATCCTGGTTTACGTCGCCATCGCCTTCTTCGCCTTCGTGGTCCTGGGCCTGATCGCCAAGCTGTTCGGCTTCTCGGTGCTCAAACTGATGCGCATCTTCAAGGATGAGCTGGTGCTGGCCTACTCCACCGCTTCGTCCGAAACCGTGCTGCCGCGCGTGATCGAGAAGATGGAAGCCTACGGTGCGCCGAAAGCCATCTGCAGCTTCGTGGTGCCAACCGGTTACTCGTTCAACCTCGACGGTTCGACCCTGTATCAGTCCATCGCGGCGATCTTCATTGCCCAGCTGTACGGCATCGACCTGTCGATCAGCCAGCAACTGCTGCTGGTGCTGACCCTGATGGTTACCTCCAAAGGTATCGCCGGCGTACCGGGCGTGTCCTTCGTGGTGCTGCTGGCCACTTTGGGCAGCGTCGGTATTCCGCTGGAAGGCCTGGCGTTCATCGCCGGTGTCGACCGCATCATGGACATGGCGCGTACCGCACTGAACGTGATCGGCAACGCCCTCGCCGTGCTGGTTATCGCACGCTGGGAAGGCATGTACGACGACGCCAAGGGCCAGCGCTACTGGAACTCCCTGCCACACTGGCGCAGCAAGGAAAAACTGCCGGCTGGCGAGACTTCCAAGCAGTAATCCCAGACCCTGTGGGAGCTGGCTTGCCAGCGATGAGGTCAGCACATTCAACATCTTTGTTGACTGACACACCGCCATCGCGGGCAAGCCCGCTCCCACAGTGATCGCTGCCAACCGTTCTAAACGAACCCCGGAGAAATCCGGGGTTTGTCGTTTCTGGCGACCCCGCTATCATTCGCCGCATCTTCCGGGGGATTTGACTGATGCTTAATGGGCTGTGGCTTGGCTTCTTTGTCGTGGCAGCAATATCTGCGCTGGTGCAGTGGCTGATCGGCGGTAACGCCGGAATCTTCGCGGCGATGGTGGAGAGCATTTTTGCCATGGCCAAGCTGTCGGTCGAAGTCATGGTGCTGCTGTTCGGCACCCTCACCCTCTGGCTGGGCTTTCTGCGCATCGCCGAGAAGGCCGGGATCGTCGAATGGCTGGCCAAGGTGCTGGGGCCGCTGTTTCTGCGCTTGATGCCGGAAGTCCCGGCGGGTCACCCGGCCCTTGGCCTGATCACCCTGAACTTTGCCGCCAATGGCCTGGGCCTCGACAACGCCGCCACGCCAATCGGCCTGAAAGCCATGAAGGCGCTGCAGGAGCTTAATCCCAGCAGCACCATCGCCAGCAATGCACAAATCCTCTTCCTGGTGCTCAACGCCTCCTCGCTGACGCTGCTGCCGGTGACGATCTTCATGTACCGCGCCCAGCAAGGCGCGCCGGACCCGACGCTGGTGTTCCTGCCGATTCTGCTGGCGACCAGTTGCTCGACCATCGTCGGCTTCCTCTCGGTGGCGTTCATGCAGCGCCTGCGGATCTGGGATCCGGTGGTGCTGGCTTATCTGATTCCCGGCGCACTGATCCTGGGAGGCTTCATGGCGCTACTGGCGACGATGTCGGCTACAGCGCTGGCGGGGCTTTCGTCGATCCTCGGCAACCTGACGCTATTCGGCCTGATCATGCTGTTTCTGCTGATCGGTGCGCTGCGCAAGGTCAAGGTTTACGAAGCCTTCGTCGAGGGCGCGAAGGAAGGCTTCGACGTCGCCAAGAACCTTTTGCCGTATCTGGTGGCGATGCTCTGCGCCATCGGCGTGCTGCGTGCCTCCGGGGCGCTGGACTTTGGCCTGGACGGGATTCGCCATCTGGTCGAGTGGGCCGGTTGGGACACGCGATTTGTCGATGCGTTGCCGACAGCGATGGTCAAACCGTTCTCCGGTAGCGCCGCGAGGGCGATGCTGATTGAAACCATGAAGACGTCGGGGGTCGATAGCTTCCCGGCGCTGGTGGCGGCGACGATTCAGGGCAGTACCGAGACCACGTTTTATGTGCTGGCGGTGTATTTCGGAGCGGTAGGGATTCAGCGGGCGCGGCATGCCGTGGGGTGTGCGTTGCTGGCGGAGCTGGCCGGCGTAATTGGCGCCATTGCAGTCTGCTACTGGTTCTTCGGCTAATAGAAAACCCTGTGGGAGCTGGCTTGCCAGCGATGAGGACAGCACAGCCAGAACCTCTGGTGACTGACACACCGCCATCGCGGGCAAGCCCGCTCCCACAGGGATTGTGTTGGTCTTAAGGCTTTTGCGGGGCCAATTTTTGGCCTTGGCCCACGGCCCACGCCACGACTTTCGCGGTCAGGCGATCACTGGCCTGACCAAACCCGGCGACCACCGCTGGCACCTGCACATCACTCAGTGGCTGACGCTCCTCAAAGCGGCGACTGGCGAGAATTCGCTGGTCATAGCCACGCACGATCAACGCATCAAGGCGCACCACCACGCTGGCCTGATTCCCCTGATATTCCGTCTGAAACGCCTGCAAATTCCCGCCCAGTTCCAGATCCGCCGCAAAATTGCTGTCATCGGTACTCAGCAACGTCACCCGACCATCACGGGCAAAGCCGTCCAGCAAGCGATTGCGCAGCAGCACCGGCGCCGGATCGCTCCAGCGCGAAGCCTTGTAGCTGCTGATCACATCGCCTTGCGGGATGACGGCGATGTTCGGTCGGTTCAGCGCTTCGCTGGCCTGCAACTTGTTCAAACGCAGCGACCAGTGTTGCGTGGCCGCCGCATTGGTCGAGGCGGGCGCCTGAGTGATCGGCAGGCGATAAACATCCGATGGTTCCGACTTGGGCAGGATCGAGCACGCCGCGATCAGCGTAAAACCGGCGAGGAGGGCGAGGCGAGTCAGCTTCATGGCGTGAACTCCTTGTTCTTGTCACTGCCCAGCAGGTAACCGCTCGGGTTGGCCTCCAGGCGTTGAGAAATGGCGCGCAGCGAGGTCAGGGTTTCGCGCAATTCGCGAATCGCCGGAGCCAGGCCATTGAGGCCCTGCATGCCATTATCGAGAGAGTTCTGGTTTTTGCTCAGCAAGCCATTGATCGTGGCGCTGCTCTGTTCCAGCGATTTCATCGCCTGCTCGGCGCTGCCCAGCGCTTGTTTGCCCTGATCGTTGAGCAAGCCGTTGGCGTTGCGCATCAACGCCGAGGTCTGTTCGAGCATGCTGCCGGCCTGTTTGCCGACTGCCGCCAGTTGCTGCATGGCCTGACGCAGATCGCCGCGCTGATCATTGATCGAGCCGGTGGTCTGCTCCAGATGCGCCAGGGTTTTGCTAACGCGCTCGACGTTCTCGGCGGAAAACATCTGATTGGCGTTGCCCAGCAAAGAACTGATCCCGCTCATCAAGTCGTTGCTGTCGTTGAGCAGCCGCGAAATAGGCGAGGGCGAGGCGACGATGATCGGCAGCTTGCCGTCATGCCCACGTAGTTGCGGGCTGTCTGGCGTGCCGCCGCTGAGCTGGATGATCGAGGTGCCGGTGATCCCGGCCAGCGCCAGTTTGGCCTGGGTGTCCTCCTTGACCGGCGTGTCGCCGCCCAGCCGAATCCGCGCCAGCACCCGGCGCGGGTCCTTGGGGTCGAGGCGCAGGCTGACCACGTCGCCGACCTTGATCCCGCTGTACTGCACCGGGCTGCCCTTGGACAGGCCGCTGACCGCCTCGTTGAAGACGATTTCGTAATCCTTGAACTCAGTGTCGACGCTGGACTTGGCCAGCCACAGGCCGAAGAGCAGGGCGCCCGCCACGACAATAACCGAGAACAGGCCGATCAACACATGATGGGCTCGGGTTTCCATGTCAGACCTCGTTGAGCAATTTGGCGGCGTCCAGCGCCGAGCGGCCGCGCGGGCCGTGGAAGTATTCGTGAATCCACGCGTCGTTGGTTTCGGAAACAACGTCGATGGGGCCGGCAACCAGTACTTTCTTCTGCGCCAGCACCGCCACGCGGTCGGTGATGGTGTAGAGCGTGTCGAGGTCGTGGGTCACCAGAAACACGCTGAGGCCCAGCGCATCGCGCAGGGTCAGGATCAGTTGATCGAACTGCGCCGCGCCGATCGGATCGAGGCCGGCGGTGGGTTCATCGAGAAACAGGATGTCCGGATCCAGCGCCAGCGCCCGGGCCAGCGCCGCACGTTTGATCATGCCGCCGGACAGCGAGGCCGGGTACTTGTCCGCCGCCGACAGCGGCAGCCCGGCCAGCGCCAGTTTGACTGCCGCAAGATGTTCCGCGTCCTCGCGGCTGAGGCCGGCGTGTTCGATGAGGGGCAGGGCGACGTTCTCGGTAACGGTCAGCGAAGAGAACAGCGCGCCTTTCTGGAACAGCACGCCAAAACGCCGTTCGACCAGCGAACGCTCATGCTCGGACAGGCTCGGCAGGTTTTGCCCGAACACTTTGACCAGACCTTCGCTGGGCCGGCGCAGGCCGACGATGCTGCGCAGCAGCACCGACTTGCCGCTGCCGGAGCCGCCGACCACGGCGAGAATCTCGCCTTTGTACAAATCCAGATCGAGGTTCTCGTGGACGCTCTGGCTGCCGAAGCGATTGCACAGGCCACGGACTTCAATCACCGCCTCCGAGGGCGCGCGGGGTAGACGACTCACCAGCCCATCTCCATGAAGAACAGCGCGGCCACCGCATCAAGCACGATCACCACGAAAATCGACTGCACCACCGCCGAGGTGGTGTGAGCACCGACCGATTCGGCGCTGCCGCTGACCTTGAAGCCTTCCAGACAGCCAATCGTCGCGATAAGGAAGGCGAAGACCGGGGCTTTCACCAGACCCACCAGAAAATGCTGAATGCCGATGTCGGCTTGCAGCACCGAGAGGAACATCGCCGGGGAAATCCCCAGCGACACCGCGCAGACCACGCCGCCGCCAATGATCCCGCAGAGCATCGCCAGGAACGTCAGCATCGGCAGCGCCACCAGCATCGCCAGCACCCGTGGCACCACCAGCAACTCGACGGGGTCGAGGCCCAGCGTGCGAATCGCGTCGATCTCTTCGTTGGCCTTCATCGAGCCGATCTGCGCGGTAAAGGCACTGGCGGTGCGCCCGGCCATCAGGATCGCCGTCAGCAACACGCCGAACTCGCGCAAAAACGAAAATCCCACCAGGTCCACGGTGAAAATCGTCGCGCCGAAACTGGCCAGCACCGTCGCGCCGAGGAAGGCCACCACGGCGCCGACCAAAAAGGTCAGCAACGCCACAATCGGTGCGGCATCGAGGCCGGTCTGTTCAATGTGGGCAATCATCGGCGTGATCCGCCAGCGCTTGGGCCGGAACAGTCCACGGGCGATGGTTTCGAGGATCAGGCCGATGAAGCCCAGCACTTGCAGGGTGTCCTGCCAGACCGTGTCCACGGCGCGGCCGATGCGCGTCAGCAGTTGCACGCTGACGCTGACTTCCGGCTCTTTGATCGGCACGCAGAAGTCGGTCATCGACTGATACACGGTTTGCAGCAGGGCGCGGTCAGCCTGGGAAATCGTGCAATCGGGGTGTTCGGCGGATTTGCCGAGGCGCTCGGAACCGAGCAGCTCGACCAGCAAGGAGGCGCCAGCGGTGTCGAGGGCGCCGAGACCGTTGAGATCGATCGAGGTAGCGGTGTCGTACTGGCCGTGGAGCTTTTCGGTCAGTTGCTTGAGCTCGGCGTAATGGGCAAGCGTCCAGTCCCCGGAAACCCGCAGGCGGGCAGGGCTGATCGACGTGTCCAGTTGGGCACTGCCTGTCATCGAGCTGCTGGTCATAAGCTCCGTGCTTTATCGGCTAAATACGCTGGCATACGTAATAGCACGAACCCGATTACTTTTCTTTGGTCGCTGTGCTGTCCGTCACTTCGAAACGCAGCACGCCGATCACTTGGCCGTCCTCGGTGAGCACCCGGACTTGCCATTTGCCCGCCGGGTTGCCGGGGAAATTCTGCTTGTGCGTCCACGCCCGGTAGCCTTCCTTGCGCCCACCGTGGATGTCGAGGGCGATGCGGTCGACCTCTTTGCCGTTGAACTGCCAGACATGATAAATCCGCTCGTCCAGGCCGCGCGGCGCATTGATCGCGGTATAGGCGTAGAGCCCGCCGTTGCGGATCTGCTCGGCGCTGACCTCGTCGAGGCTGGCGCCGGGGGTACGATCCTGCAATTGCGTGCTGATTGCCACGTCGGTCATCCACAGCGTCGCCGGTGGCACCCACGAACGCAGCACCCAACCGACGCCGCCGATACCGACGGTGATGCACAGAATCGCCAGGGCGTTACGCACGGTGCGGATCGGGAAGATCGACGCCAGGCTCGGGAACGACAACAACACGGAAATACCCAGCGCCCATTTGAAGCTCTGCGCGGTGGTCAGGTGCATGATCACCGGCAGCGCGGTGAGCAGGGCGGCGAACAGGGTCAGCGTGTGCAACGCGAGGAACGCCCAGCGCCGTGGCGCCAGCCATTTGTAATAGAGCGGATCGACGATCGAGATCAATGCCGCGACGCTGAGCAGGCCGGTGAAAATCAACTGGCCGCTGTTCCACGTCGTGGTGATGAAGAAAAAGGGCAGAACGAAAAACAGGCTTTCCTGATGGATCATCTGCGTCGCGTAACGCAGCAGCGGCTGGGGGATTTCCCGTTTGAACACGCGGGTGAACAGGCCGGTGAGGGTGTTTTCCAGCATCAGCCAGATCCAGCTCAGCAGCATGATGATGGTGATCCAGCTCGCCAGACCCTGCTGGCGGTCGACCAGAATGAAACTACCGACCCCGGAGATGAAACCGCCAAGCGCAATGACCCCGGGGTAGCGCTTCATCAGTTCGAGAATGCGCTGGATCAGCAGGGTCAGTTTTGGCATTTTGGGGGCGCACGACACTGTAGGAAAAAACCCGGAAAGGTTACCGCCACATAACCCCTGTGGCGAGGGGATTTATCCCCGATCGGCGGCGCAGCCGTCGCAAACCCGGCGAATGCGTTTTGTCTGGAGGAATGGGTTTATCGGGGTAGGGGCCGCTGCGCAGCCCATCGGGGATAAATCCCCTCACCACAAAATTAATGGTTGCCCACGGATTTGTGGCGGCGGCGCAACCGCCAGCCGATCAGGATCAGCAGCACCACACCGAGCCCGCCCGCCACCAGCCACAACACCTGATCATCACTGATCAACGGCTTCTCGATCCGCAGATACCCCGGTTGCAGCAGTAACTCGCGCATGGCCTTGTTCGCCGTCTCCAGCGTCACGCCTTGCAGCTCCCGCGCCGGATTGGCGAAGCGGCCATCCTCGTAATCCCCCAGCGCGCTCCAGTAATAATCGGCCAGCGCGCTGTTGCCTTGCACCGCCCAGGCCTGATGAGCGATGGCGGCCTGTTTGATCCGGGCGAAGGTGTCGGCATCGAGGCCGTTTTTCAGCAGGTCGGCCTTGAGGTCTTCCAGCACCTGGATGGCTTCGTCGACGTCATCGCGATCCAGATCGGCATTCAGGCTCATGAAGCCGACGCCACCAAACACTTCACGCTCGGCCCAAGGCCCGTACGACAAACCGTGGTTCAGGCGGATTTGCCGGTACAGCGCCCAGTCGAGGTAGTCCTTGAGGATGTCGAAGGTCTCGTCGTACTGATCGTCCAGCACCGGTTCCGGCACCAGCCAGTGCAGCTTGGCGCTGTCGCCGATAAAACCGCGGGTGAGGGTGCGTTCATGGGCGGCACTGATGCGGATGTCCGGCAAAGGTCGGTGTTCGCTCGGGTCAACCGCTTCGAGGGCGCCCCAGGTGCGTTCCAGATAAGCCGGCAGCAGCTTGTCGAGTTCGCCGACGACGATCAGGGTCATGTTATTCGGCGCGTACCAGGCCTTGCGTACCTTCTCCAGTTGCGCCTGAGTCAGGTGGCCGACTTCAGCCCGCTGCGGGCATTTCAGGCCAAGTTCCACCGCCAGTTGATTGCTCGCGGTGTGGCCCAGGTCCTGACGGTCGAGAAAACGTTGCAACTTGGTGTAATGGCCGCCGTCCTCGCGCTCGACCACGCGTTTGGCGGCGTTGATGGCATTGTCGTCGATGCGGGTCTGGGTCAACAGATCAAGCAACAGGTCGAGCACCTTGCGCTGGTTTTTCGCCGGAGCTTCGATCACGAATGTGGTGTCCGCGTTGCTGGTGAAGGCATTCCACTCGCCGCCCAGCGCCTGCATGCGTTCTTCGAGGCCACCTTCGCCAGTGGCGTCGATGCCGCTGAACAGCAAGTGCTCAAGCAGGTGCGGCAGCTCTTTTTCATCACAATCGAAATCGTCGAGACCGACGCCGACCACCAGCCGGATCGCCACATGCCCGCGTTCCGTGCCGGGTTTGAGCAACAACTGCAAACCGTTGGGCAGCGCATAACCTTCGACCTGGAAACGATCCAGTGCGAAGGCCGGCAAGGAACCAAGCAACAGACAAGCGAACAACAGGCAACGCATAACAGGCTTCCATACGGCTGATTTGGAGATCCGTGGCGTCAGTCAGGGGCCCATCGCTGGCAAGCCAGCTCCCACAAGGATTTGCGGCGCTCACAAAACCCTGTGGCAGCTGGCTTGCCAGCGATGGGGCCATTGAGGCTGAACTCTGTGTTACTGACTGACCCTGGCCCCAGACGTTCAAGGCGAATGCGTGATGTCAGCAATATCATCCGCTGCCAGTGCGCCGGTATCCGTCGTTTCCAGCACCACATACGCGCTGCCGCAAAACAGCGAGTTAAGCCGCTTCATGTCCGCAATCAACTCCAGATGCAGCGAACTGGTCTCGATACTCTGCACGATCTTGCGTTGCAGACGACTGACATGCGCATGGGCCAAACGGCGTTCCTGGGCGCGAAAGCGACGTTTCTCCCGGAGCAATTGCCGGGCACTTTCGCGATCACCGCTGAGAAACACCGATAAGCCCAGACGCAGGTTGGCGATCAGTTGCTGCTGCAGCCCGGCCAGATCCTCCAGGCCTTCTTCGGAAAACGAGCGGCGCTGCGAAGTCTTCTGCTGCTGGATCTTGCGCAGCATGCGTTCGATGAGATCGGCGGCCAGTTTCAGGTTGATCGCCAGTTCGATGATCTCGGCCCAGCGTCGACTGTCGTGCTCGCCGAGGTCCTCGCGAGGCATCTGCGCCAGATAGAGCTTGATCGCGCTGTACAGCGCTTCGACGTCGTCGGTCAGCCGGCGCATTTCCTGGGTGACGGCGGTCTGCTTGCCGCGCAGCACATCAAGCGTCGCGTCGAGCATGTTGTCGAGCAGATCGCCCATGCGCAGGGTTTCCCGCGCGGCGTTGGCCAAGGCCAGGCTCGGCGTGACCAATGCGGTGGCGTCGAGGTGGCGCGGTTTGGCGGTGCCGTTGACCTCCGGTCGCTCCGGCAGCAGCCAGGCGCAGAGCCGCGCCATCGGCCCGACACTCGGCAGCAGAATCAGACAGCGCGCGGTGTTGTAGAGCAGATGGAAGCCGATGACCATTTCCTGCGGGCTGAAATCGAGGCTGTCGATCCAGTGCACCAACGGATCGAGCACCGGAATGATCAGCAGCAGGCCGATCAGTTTGTACAACAGGCTGCCCAACGCCACTTGCCGGCCGGCGGCGTTCTGCATGCTGGTGCTCATGAACGCCAGCACGCCGCTGCCGATGTTGGCACCGATGACCAGACCGATCGCCACTGGCAGGCTGATCACGGCGGCTCCGGCCAGTGTGGCGGTGAGCAACACGGCAGCGAGGCTGGAGTAGGAAATCATCGCGAACAGCGCGCCGACCAGGGCGTCGAGAAGGATGTCACCGGTGAGCGAGGCGAAAATCACTTTCACGCCCTGTGCATGGGTGATCGGCGCAGCGGCTTCGACGATCAGCTGCAACGCGAGAATGATCAACCCCAGACCGATGCTGACCCGGCCCATCTGCCCGAGCCGCGTCTGTTTGCGCGACAGAAAGAAAATCACCCCGAGGAAAATCAGCAGCGGCGACAGCCACGACAAGTCAAACGTCAACACCCGCGCCATCAGCGCCGTGCCGACGTCGGCACCAAGCATGGTTGCCAGCGCCGGTGTCAGCGCCATCAGGCCCTGGCCGACAAAAGAAGTAACGAGCATGGCGGTGGCGTTGCTGCTCTGCACCATCGCCGTGACGACGATGCCGGCGACAAAGGCCAGCCAGCGTTTGGACATGTTCTGGCCAATCACATGGCGCAGATTGGTGCCGTACACCCGCAGGATGCCGGTTCGGACGATGTGCGTGCCCCAGATCAGCAGGGCGACGGCGGAAAGCAGATTGAGCAGGGTGAGCATGCAGACCCCCTGTAATAGCAGCGCTCCAGAGGAGCAAGTTGACGGTACCGCACGGTTTCTACGTTCTGATACTTAAGCTGTAGTTGGCGAACGGACTGGGCGCCAGCATTGCACAGCCAAAGTGCCGATTGAAACAAAAGTGTCATGAAAACAGCTTCATGCATCCCCTTCCAAATCAACGCCGCCACTTGTGGGAGCTGGCTTGCCAGCGATGGCGTCCGTCCAGCAACCATTGACGTCGCTGACACTCCACTATCGCTGGCAAGCCAGCTCCCACAGGGATCGCGGTGTTTGAATGTTGCCCACAACAAATGTAGGAGTGAGCCTGCTCGCGATAGGGCCATCAGCCTCAACATTGCTGTTGACTGACAGACCGCTATCGCGAGCAGGCTCACTCCTACAGGTTTTGCGCACTGACGCAAATTTATCGGTGCAGAAAAAACCTGTGGGAGTCTGGCTTGCCAGCGATGGCGTCCGTTCAGCAGACATCGATGTCGCTGACACTGCGCTATCGCTGGCAAGCCAGCTCCCACAGGTTTTGTACTCGCTGCTGGAAATCCCGATTACTGCCCCGGGATGTCCTTGCGCAGTTTTACCGGATCCTGCTGCTTTTTCTTCTTGGCCATTGCGCCGCGCAGTTTGATGTTGATCGCTTCAACCGCCAGCGAGAACGCCATCGCGAAGTAGACGTAGCCTTTCGGTACATGCACGTCGAACGACTCGGCAATCAGCACCGTGCCGACCACCAGCAGGAACGACAGCGCCAACATTTTCAGCGACGGATGCTTGTCGATGAACTCGCTGATCTTGCCCGACGCCAGCATCATCACCAGCACGGCAACGATGATCGCTGCAATCATCACTGGCACATGGGAGACCATGCCAACCGCGGTGATCACCGAGTCCAGCGAGAAGACGATGTCGATGATTGCGATCTGGATGATGGTGTAGAGAAAGTTGCCGCCCTTGCCGCCAGGCGTGTCGTCGCTTTCGTCTTCGCCTTCCAGCGCGTGGTACATCTCTTGCGAGCTCTTCCACAGCAGGAACAGACCACCGAAGAACAGGATCAGGTCGCGGCCGGAAATGCCCTGGCCGAACACCTCGAAGAGGTCGGCGGTGAGACGCATGACCCAGGTGATCGACAGCAGCAACAGGATTCGCGTGATCATGGCCAGGCCAAGACCGAAGATCCGGGTGCGCTGCTGCATGTGCTTGGGCATGCGGCTGACCAGGATCGAAATCATGATGATGTTATCGATGCCGAGGACGATCTCCAGGGCAGTCAGGGTAAAGAAGGCAACCCAGATTTCGGGGTTGGTCAGCCAATCCATGTGTATTCCTTTGTACGAGTGTTAAACCGAAAAAGGTCCGGGCTTCAAACCGCGAAGCCAGGACCCGAAACGGTGAGTCTTGGGGTTATAGAGTGCTGAACACCGGGAAAGTCCCCAACAGCAGTGCAGCAATCAGGATGCAGATACAAACCAGAATCGCCCATTTCAGGGTGAAACGCTGGTGGTCACCGAAATCGATGCCGGCCAGGGCCACCAACAGATAGGTCGATGGCACCAATGGGCTCAGCAAGTGGACGGGCTGACCGACGATCGAGGCACGGGCCATTTCCACTGCGGTGATTCCGTAGTGGCTGGCAGCCTCGGCCAACACCGGCAACACGCCATAGTAAAAAGCGTCGTTGGACATGAAGAAGGTGAACGGCATGCTCACCAGCGCCGTGATCACGGCCAGGTACGGGCCGAGGAAATCCGGGATCACCGCCAACAGGCTTTTCGACATCGCATCAACCATGCCGGTGCCCGACAGGATACCGGTGAAGATACCGGCGGCAAAGATCAGCCCGACCACTGCCAGCACGCTACCGGCGTGGGCGGCGACGCGATCCTTCTGCATTTGCAGGCACGGGTAGTTGACGATCATCGCGATACTGAACGCGACCATGAACAGCACCGGCAGCGGCAGAAGGCCGGCGATCAGCGTGCACATCAGGCCGAAGGTCAACGCACCGTTGAACCAGATCAGTTTCGGACGACGTGCATCCGGGAATTGCGAGACGCTGATTTCGCTGTGATCGATCTCGTCGCCCGCCAGGTGCAATTCACCCAGACGCGCACGCTCACGCTTGCCGTAGAAGTAGGCAATCACCAGGATCGCCACCACACCGGCGGCCATGGCCGGGATCATCGGTACGAAAATGTCCGACGGATCGACATGCAGCGCACTCGCCGCACGGGCAGTCGGGCCGCCCCATGGGGTCATGTTCATCACGCCACCGGCCAGAATGATCAGGCCGGCCATGATTCGCGGGCTCATGCCGATACGGCTGTACAGCGGCAGCATGGCGGCCACGCAGATCATGTAAGTGGTCGCGCCGTCACCGTCGAGGGAAACCACCAGCGCCAGTACGGCGGTACCGACCGACACCTTCAGCGGATCGCCCTTGACCAGTTTGAGGATCTTGCGCACGGCCGGGTCGAACAGGCCGGAGTCGATCATCAAGGCAAAGTAGAGAATGGCGAACATCAACATCACGCCGGTCGGCGCGAGCTTGGTAATACCTTCGAGCATCATCGGGCCGATCTTCGGCGCGAAACCGCCGAACAGGGCGAAGATGATCGGAATGATGATCAGGGCGATCAGCGCGGACAGGCGCTTGGTCATGATCAGGAACATGAATGTGATGACCATGGCGAAGCCAAGGAAAGTCAGCATGGGAATACTCCAGGCGTAGCGCGGCTAGGGAATGAGCAGATCGGGCGGATCAGCGCAGAACGGGAAGCACGAGACATACGGGCGGAGTGGGAGCGAGGAGGCGGGCTACAGAGGACATCAGAATCACCATTGTTGTTGTTAATTGGGCCTGGCGTGCGAGCAATCACATGCGTTGGCCAACCGGTCTTTTGCCGGAAGTGAGGCGATCCTAATGGGGCAAGCTTTCAGCCAGCTTTCGCTGATGAAAGCTTTGAATGAACGGTCAACCGATCGTCGGATGCGAACTAGAGTCAATGAACACGGGGAGGAGGGCTTTGAGGATGAGCGAATTGCACAGCGGTGGCTGCCATTGCGGACACATTCGTTATCAGTTCAGCGGTGCGCTGCACGACATTGCGCACTGCCATTGTTCGATCTGCCGCAAGGTCAGCGGCGGCATCGTCACGACATGGATCACCGTACCGGCGGCGAATTTCCAATGGCTGGCCGGGACGCCGTCGCGCTATGACTCGTCGAGTAGCTGCGCGCGGTTCTTCTGCCCGAAATGTGGTGCGCAACTGGCGCTGGTGACGTTGCTCAGCCCTGAGAGCATCGACGTGACCACTGCCACGCTGGATCACCCGGAGCAGGCAGCGGCCGAGCGGCACATCTGGACCGGCAGCCAACTGCCTTGGCTGCATCTGGACGAACACCTGCCGGGCGAGCCGGAGGAAACGCTTTATCCGGACTAAAGAGTGCTCAAAAAATAGACAGATCCAGAGGCCGCATCGCGCCCATCCAGATCGCGTGCTCGGTGTGATCGAGCAAATCATCGCCGGTGTCCGGGTGCAGGAACACCACCAGGCCGTTGCGATTGAGCGCCAGCCACGGCAACACTTCGCCGAGCAGTTCCGGGCCGAAGGCCAGTTGGCAGCTCCAGTCCGGGTGCGGGCCGACCGGGCGCTCGTGAACGCGGCCCATTTTCAACGCAAACAATTGTGCTGCCTGCTCACACAAGGCCCGCGCCTGCTCAAGCGTGCCGGCATCGAAATAAACGTGGGCGTGATAGCCCTTGATCGCTTGCATCTGAAAGCCTCGCAAATCGGTTCGAACCCTCGACGTTGAGCGTGTGTCACACGCCATACAAGGGAAAACAAAAAGGGATCAGCCATGAAAAATGCCGAAACCCCGGTGGTAAAAGTGGTGCTCTATGGTGCCATGAGTAGCCTGGGCGCTGCGTTGATGGCTGAACTGCTGCGCCGTCAGCACGAAGTGATTGCAATACTCGACGACCTCACCGCCCTCGCACCGCGTCCGGGTTTACGTACCAAAAGCGGCGATCTGTTCGATTCCGAACGGGTCAATCAAAGCGTGGCCGGCAGTTCGGCAGTGATCTGTCTGCTTGATGCGCCGGGCCTGCCATTCAGTAGCGAGCATATAGAACGATCCGTGTTGCTGGGCCCCGTGGAGCAGGTATTGGCCGTTGA
Organism: Pseudomonas sp. Seg1; assembly: GCF_018326005.1. Classification (NCBI taxonomy): domain Bacteria; kingdom Pseudomonadati; phylum Pseudomonadota; class Gammaproteobacteria; order Pseudomonadales; family Pseudomonadaceae; genus Pseudomonas; species Pseudomonas sp. Seg1. Next base: position 39,277 of record NZ_AP021903.1, on the reverse strand, counting down.
TTCATTGGTCGATGGTTTGCAGACAGCCAACGTCTCGCGGTTGTTTCTGGTGGGTGATTTTGCCGTGCTCGACGAGCAGGATCTGGATGATCGTCTGCAACGCCACGCCGCCGAGGAAATTCGCGAAGCACTGCAAAGCAGCCCGCTGCACTGGACGCTGGTCAACGCACCACGCGGCGTTGCAGGTTTGACGATTGAACATTTCAGCCAAGTCGGCAGCAATCTCGAACCGGGTCTGGCAGAACCGCTGGAGCGTTTGAATCGGGTGGCCGTGGGGATTGCCGATGAGCTGCGGCTGAATCTGCATGTAGGCCAACATGTGAATTTCGTCGCGGCTAGCGAATAGGTCGCTACACGGCGATAGAAGGCAGTGCGAGTCCATTGAGTGATTCGGCACTGCTCGCCTGCTCCATCATCAACCAATCGACAAACTGCTGGATCAATGCGCCCCGGCGTTTGCGCTGTGGCAATACCACGTAATAGCCCAACCGCGACAACGTGGTTTCGGCAATCGGTCGACATAACAAACCCTGGGTCAATAAGTTATCCACAAGGTGCCGCCAACCAATCGCCACGCCCTGGCCGCCAATCGCCGCTTGAATCAACAGCGTGTAATTGTCGAAACGCAACTGCCCCGGGGCGGGCGGGGTAGTGATGCCGAGTTCGCGAAACAATCCGCTCCAGTCGAACCAGTTGCTGCTGTTCTCACCGCGCAGGTGCAGTAGCGGAAACTCCAGCAAGGCCTGAGCGGGCAGAGGTAGTGAGCGATTTTTGAGCAATTGCGGGCTGCACACCGGGAACACTTCCTCGCTGAACAGCCAATGGCTTTCGCCCTGTTTGAAGCGCCCGTCACCAAACAGGATCGCCACATCGATATCGGTGCGCAGCATATTGTGGTTGCGCTCACTGGTGACCAGGCTGACATCGACGTGAGGATTGGCTTCGTGGAAGCGGTGCAGGCGCGGCATCAGCCAGTAAGCCGCGAAAGCGAAATCGGTGGCGACTTGCAGTACCTCATGTTGCTGCTGTGCGCTGATTGCGCTCAAGCCTGCGTCGATATTCTGCAACCCGAGGGTAACTTGCTCGAACAGGATTATCCCGACTTCAGTCAGCTCGATACCTCTGTAGATGCGATCAAACAGTCGAGTGCCGAGCTGTTCCTCCAACCGTTTGATCTGCTGACTGATCGCCGGTTGCGTGGTGCCAAGCTCTACTGACGCAGCAGTAAAGCTGCGATGCCGAGCGGCGGCCTCGAAGGCGCGCAGCAGGTCGAGCGACAGATCACCAAGGGCTTCATACATAAGCTGTGCTTATCCTAGTCATTGTTCGGCGCGGGCTTTACCGGATACAGCATGGGCTCCATGCTCGATCGCAGCAATGTCGCATAAATATTCACTATGGAATGCCGCGATCACATGAAGCGCAAGAATATTCTTTTCATCATGGCCGATCAGATGGCCGCGCCAATGTTGCCGATCTACGGCCCTTCGCCGATCAAACTGCCCAATCTTTCCCGCCTCGCCGCCCAAGGCGTGGTGTTTGACGCCGCTTACTGCAACAGCCCGTTGTGCGCACCGTCGCGCTTCACCCTGGTCAGCGGCCAGTTGCCGAGCAAGATCGGCGCCTATGACAATGCCGCCGATTTCCCCGCCGACATTCCCACCTATGCCCATTACTTGCGCCGCCTCGGCTACCGCACCGCGCTGTCGGGCAAGATGCATTTCTGTGGCCCGGATCAACTGCACGGCTATGAGGAACGCCTGACCAGCGACATCTACCCGGCCGATTATGGCTGGGCAGTGAACTGGGATGAGCCCGATGTGCGGCCGAGCTGGTATCACAACATGTCTTCGGTACTGCAAGCCGGGCCGTGCGTACGCACCAACCAGCTCGACTTCGATGAAGAGGTGGTGTTCAAGGCTCAGCAATACCTGTTCGATCACATCCGCGAGGACGGAGATCAACCGTTCTGCCTGACGGTGTCGATGACGCACCCACACGACCCGTACACGATTCCCAAGGCGTTCTGGGATTTGTACGACGACGCCGATATCCCCTTGCCTGCGACGCCGGATCAACACGAACTCGATCCGCATTCCCAGCGTTTGCTCAAAGTCTACGACCTATGGGACAAGCCGCTGCCTGTGGATAAGATCCGCGACGCGCGCCGTGCGTACTTCGGTGCGTGCAGCTACATCGACGCCAACGTCGGCAAACTTCTGCAAACTCTCGAAGAAACCGGGTTGATTGACGACACCGTCATCGTTTTCTCCGGCGACCACGGAGACATGCTTGGCGAAAAAGGTCTCTGGTACAAAATGCACTGGTTTGAAATGGCGGCCCGCGTGCCCCTGTTGATAAGTGCTCCGGGGCAGTTCGGAGCGGGCCGCATCAGCGCCGCCGTATCCACCGCCGATCTATTACCCACGTTCGTCGAACTGGCCGGCGGCACGCTGGAACCGGGCTTGCCGCTGGATGGCCGTTCGCTGATGCCGCATCTGCAAGGGCAGGGCGGCCACGACGAAGTTTTCGGCGAATACATGGCCGAAGGCACGATCAGCCCGCTGATGATGATCCGTCGCGGCGCCTACAAATTTATCTACAGTGAAAGCGACCCTTGCCTACTCTTCGATGTGCACAACGATCCGCGTGAACTGGAAGAACTCAGCTATTCGCCGCAACATCGTTCGCTGTTCGACGATTTTCTCGCCGAAGCGCGAGCCAAGTGGGACATCCCGGCCATTCACCGCGCTGTGCTCGCCAGCCAGCGCCGACGCCGATTTGTCGCCGATGCGTTGACCATCGGCAAGCTGAAGAGCTGGGATCACCAGCCGCTGGTCGACGCCAGTCAGCAGTACATGCGCAACCACATCGACCTCGACGATCTGGAACGCAAGGCCCGTTATCCACAACCCTGCCAAAACCAATAATGTTAAGGGGAAGTCCATGCGCAAGTTATCCACAGCACTGACGATCAGCTTATTGGCGTTGGCCAGCGGATCGGTATTCGCCGAGCAAAGCTGCGAGACGGTGAAAATGGCCGACCCCGGCTGGAGCGACATCGCCGCGACCAACGCCATCACCGGGTTTCTGCTGGAAGGCATGGGTTACAAGGCCAAGGTCGACACCCTCGCGGTGCCGATTACCTTCGGCGGTTTGAAGGATGGCCAGGTCGATGTGTTCCTCGGTAACTGGATGCCGGCGCAGCAGGGCTTCTACGACAAGTTCGTCGCGACCGGGGATGTCACGCAACTCGCGAAAAACCTCGACGGCACCGAGTTCACCCTGGCGGTGCCGGACTACGTATGGGACGCGGGTGTGCATGACTTTGCCGACCTGAACAAATACGCCGACAAGTTCGAACGCAAGATCTACGGCATCGGTTCGGGCGCGCCGGCAAACATCTCGTTGCAGGAAATCATCAAGAAGAACGACTTCGACCTGGGTCAATGGAAGCTGATCGAGTCCAGCGAACAGGCGATGCTCGCCGAGGTGTCGCGGGCGGTGAAGAAACAGAAATTCGTGACCTTCCTCGGCTGGACGCCGCACCCGATGAACGTGCAGCTGAAAATGCATTACCTGAAGGGCGGCGAGAAATACTTCGGTGACACCGGTAGCGTGTTTACTCTCACGCGCAAGGGTTACGCCGAGGCCTGCCCGAACGTGGGTAAATTGCTGACCAATCTTTCGTTCACTCAGGAGATGGAGAACAGCATCATGGCCGAGGTGGTGAACAAGAAGGTCAGCAATGCAGATGCGGCGAAGGCGTGGATCAAGGCGAATCCGGCGGTGCTGGACAAATGGCTGGATGGGGTGAAAACCGCTGATGGCATGGATGCGTTGGCTGCGGTGAAAGCGAAGCTTTAATTTAGCGCGCACAGATCGTTCCCACGCTCCGCGTGGGAATGCCTCAACGGACGCTCCGCGTTCGGCTTTGAATGGGACGCGGAGCGTCCCGGGCTGCGTTCCCACGCAGAGCGTGGGAACGATCGGCGTAAGGGCTGATACCCTTGTTTAAAATTTCAACCGCGAGGACCCATGGCCTTCCCCAGTCGCCGCTCACTGCTTCCCTTCCTCACCTGGCTGCCCCGGCAAACCCGCGCCAGCGTCGGACGGGATCTGATCGTCGGCCTCAGCGGTGCGATTCTCGCGTTACCGCAGTCGATTGCCTACGCCTTGATCGCCGGTCTCCCACCCGAATACGGCCTCTACGCCGCCATCATTCCGGTGCTGATCGCCTGTCTGTGGGGTTCCTCGTGGCACCTGATCTGCGGCCCGACGGCGGCGATTTCGATTGTGCTGTATGCCAGCGTCAGTCCGTTGGCCGTGCCGGCCTCCCAGGACTACATCACCCTGATTCTGCTGCTGACCTTTCTCGCCGGGATTTTCCAGTGGTTGCTCGGCTTGCTGCGCTTCGGCGCACTGGTGGATTTCGTCTCGCATTCGGTGGTGCTCGGTTTCACCCTTGGCGCGGCAGTGGTGATTGCCATCGGGCAGTTGCCGAATCTGCTGGGGCTTGAGTTGCCAGCGAAAGCCACGGCGCTCGCCAGCCTGATGGATCTGCTGGGGCATTGGCGGGCGGTGGATAAACCTTCATTGCTGCTTGGCGTGGCAACTGTGTTCGTCGGTGTGGTGCTGAAACAAATGGTGCCACGCTGGCCGACCCTGCTGATCACGTTAGTGCTGGCCAGTCTGGTGGTGTGGCTGTGGCCGGCGATGTTCGGCCATGTGCATCTGGTCAGTGCTTTTGTGGGGCGGTTGCCGCCGTTCAGTGGATTGCCGCTGGATCTCGACATGATTCTGCGCCTGCTGCCGAGTGCGATCGCGGTGGGCATGCTCGGACTGGTCACCAGTCTGTCGATTGCCCGTTCGATTGCTGCGCGATCGCAGCAGTTGCTCGATGCCAATCAGGAGGTTCGCGCACAGGGTTTATCGAATATCGTCGGGGCGTTCTTTTCCGGATCGTTGTCCGCCGGATCATTTACCCGCTCGGGGTTGAGTTACGAGGCGGGTGCGTGCTCGCCGCTGGCCGGAGTATTTTCGGCAATCTGGGTCGCGCTGTTCGCAATTTTCGGTGCCGAACTGATTTCGCACATTCCGATTCCCGCCATGGCCGGGAGCATTCTGTTGATCGCCTGGGGGCTGGTGGATCATCGAGGCATCCGTGCACTGTTGCGTGTCAGCCGCGCCGAGTTCGTGGTGATGGCCCTGACGTGTCTGGCCACATTGCTGCTGGAATTGCAGACGGCGATTTACGCGGGGGTGCTGGCGTCGTTGTTCTTTTACCTCAAACGCACTTCGCAGCCACGGGTGCAGCATTGGCGCGATGGCGAGGACGATGTGTTGCGCGTCGGCGGCTCGATCTTTTTCGGCGCCAGCCATTACCTGCAAGTGCGCCTGCAACGCCTGCACGGCGCGCGGGTGGTGATCGAGGCGCAGCAGATCAACTTCATCGACTATTCAGGCGTTGAGATGCTGCACCAGGAGGCGCGGCGCTTGCTGAGCCAGGATCGCAGCCTGACCTTGCGCCGGGCGCGGCCGCAGGTGGTGGAGGAGTTGAGGAAGCTTGAAGGGCCAGAGAAATGTCCGATCAGGTTTGAGGATTGATCTGATATCCGTGTCGACCTCAATCGCTGGCAAGCCAGCTCCCACAGGGATTCAGGTGATCCTTGTAGGAGCTGGCTTGCCAGCGATGCTCTTAAAGGGCCAACTGGCGGCGTAACTCGGCGAGTACCGGCGCAGTGTCCGGACGCACACCGCGCCACAAAAAGAATGCCTCTGCGGCCTGCTCGGCCAGCATCCCCAAGCCATCCATCGACACCGCTGCGCCATGCTCGCTGGCCCAACGGCAGAACGCAGTCGGTTCCTTGCCGTACATCATGTCGTAGCACAGGGTCTTGCCCGGCTCGATCAGGCTCGGTGAAATCGGCGGCACCTCACCGGTGAGGCTGGCGGAGGTGGCGTTGATGATCACGTCCACCGGCTCCTGCAACCAGTCGAAGCCGCTGGCCGACACCGGGCCCAGATCGCAGAACAGTTCCGCCAGCAGCTCGGCTTTATCCACCGTGCGATTGGCGATGATCACCGACGCCGGTTTCTCCGCGAGCAACGGCTCCAGCGCCCCACGCACCGCGCCACCAGCACCGAGCAGCAAGATGCGTTTACCGGTCAGACTGAACCCGGCATTCACCGTCAGATCACGCACCAGTCCGGCGCCATCGGTGTTGTCGCCGAGCAGCGAGCCGTCAGCCAGTTTGCTCAAGGTGTTCACCGCGCCGGCGCGTTGCGCCCGCGCCGTCAGGCTGTTGGCCAGGCGGTAAGCGTCTTCCTTGAACGGCACGGTGACGTTGGCACCGCGACCTTCCTGGAAAAACGCCGTGGCGCAACCGACAAAGTCGTCGAGCGGCGCCAGCAAGGTGCTGTAGTCGAGGCTTTGTCCGGTCTGTTCAGCGAACAGTTTGTGAATCATCGGCGACTTGCTGTGACCGATCGGGTTACCGAAAACGACGTAACGATCCATCAGATGTCCTCAGGCCTGGGCCAGCCAGTCGCGGTCTTGCAGGAAATATTCGGTCAGACGCGCCTCTTCGCTACCAGGCTCGGCCTTCCAGTCGTAGCCCCAACGCACTTGCGGCGGCAGCGACATGAGGATCGACTCGGTGCGCCCGCCCGATTGCAGACCGAACAGCGTGCCACGGTCGTAAACCAGGTTGAACTCGACGTAACGGCCACGGCGGAATTCCTGGAACTCGCGCTGCTGGGCGGTGAACGCATCGTTCTTGCGGCGCTGCACAATCGGCAGATAAGCGTCGATGTAGGCATCACCGATGGCACGCATGAAAGCGAAACTGGTGTCGAAATCCCACTCGTTCAGGTCATCGAAAAACAGGCCGCCGATGCCGCGCGGTTCGTGGCGATGCTTGATGTGGAAGTAGGTGTCGCACCACGCCTTGTAGCGCGGATACACGTCCGGACCGAACGGCGCGCAGGCTTGCTCGGCGACGCGGTGCCAGTGAATGCAGTCTTCTTCATTGCCGTAATACGGGGTCAGGTCGAAGCCGCCGCCAAACCACCAGACCGGCTCTTCGCCCTCCTTCTCGGCGATGAAAAAGCGCACGTTGGCGTGGGACGTTGGCACGTGTGGGTTGTGCGGGTGAATCACCAGCGACACACCCAGGGCTTCGAAGCCACGGCCGGCCAATTCCGGACGATGGGCGCTGGCCGAGGGTGGCAGACCGCTGCCAAAGACGTGGGAAAAGTTGACGCCGCCCTTTTCGATCAGCGTGCCGTTCTCGATCACGCGGGTGCGACCACCACCGCCGGCAGGCCGGGTCCAGGCGTCTTCGACGAAACGCGTGCCGCCGTCCTCGTTTTCGAGTGCGGCGCAGATGCGGTCTTGCAGGTCGAGCAGATAGGCCTTTACGGCGTCGGTGCGGGTCGTCATGGCTTCACCTTGAACGGGGCATAACTACGCGGCGCCCCGCAGGCGGGGGTCGGCGCAAATGGGCGCGTAGCATACCACCGCAGGCAAGCGCGCCGCAGTTGACGAAGATCAAGCATGAGAGTTGGATAGGGACCTCGCAAAAGACCCAAGGAGAGCAGGCAGATGGCAAAGCGTATCCAGTTCCGCGTCCACGGCGGTCCCGAAGTGCTCGAATATGTTGACTACCAACCCGCGGCACCCGGCCCCAATCAAGTACGTGTGGCCAACAAGGCCATCGGCCTGAACTTCATCGACACCTATTTCCGCAGCGGCCTCTATGCACCGCCAGCCCTGCCGTCTGGCCTGGGCGCTGAAGGCGCCGGCATCGTTGATGCGGTCGGCAGCGACGTCACCCGTTTCAAGGTCGGTGATCGTGTGGCGTACGGCAGTGGCCCGCTGGGCGCCTACAGCGAATTGCACGTCCTGCCTGAAGCCAATCTGGTGAAGCTGCCGGACGAGATCAGTTTTGAAACCGCCGCCGGGGTGATGCTCAAGGGCCTGACCGTGCAATACCTGCTGCGCCAGACCTACGAACTCAAGGGTGGCGAAACCATCCTGTTCCACGCCGCTGCCGGGGGCGTCGGCTCGTTGGCCTGCCAATGGGCCAAGGCGTTGGGCGTGAAGCTGATCGGCACCGTGAGTTCGAAAGAAAAAGCCGACTTGGCCAAGGCCAACGGGGCCTGGGCAACCATCGACTACAGCCACGAAAATGTTGCCGAACGCGTACTGGAGTTGACCGACGGCAAGAAAGTCCCGGTGGTCTACGACGGCGTCGGCAAAGACACCTGGCTGACGTCGCTGGACAGCGTGTCGCCGCGCGGTCTGGTCGTGAGTTTCGGTAATGCCTCTGGCGCAGTGGACGGCGTGAATCTGGGCATCCTTTCGGCGAAGGGCTCGCTCTACGTGACTCGTCCGACCCTGGCGACCTACGCCAACAACGCCGAAAACCTGCAGCGCATGGCCGATGAGCTGTTCGAAATGATCATCAGCGGCAAGCTCAAGGTCGATATCAGCCAGCGTTATCCACTGGCTGACGCAGCGAAGGCGCAGACCGAGTTGTCGGCTCGGCGCACCACCGGCTCGACCGTCCTGCTGCCGTGACACCACGCTACCCCGTTGAGTCCGGGGTAATGCCCAGCTCGACAAAAAACGGCGTCTTGCCGGCAGAGGTTGTTTCGAAACCACTGCGGTCAAGACGCTGTATCCGCAATCCCAACACGCCAGGCAATCTGAGCAGAGCGCTGGCTTGCGCTTCGCTTTGCAACGCCTGTTCGAGGGCGACTTCTGCACGGGCAGGCAGTTTGTCCTGAGCAATCACCAGTCGCATGCGGGCACCATTGGCCTGCCGATTGATCTGTACCTGAACGTCGCTAGTGTCCAGGTCAGGCAGCGCCCGGGCGAGTACGCTCATGACCTGCCGCTGCGTGACGATCGCGCCGCCCAGTTTGATCGTGGTTTCGACCCTCCCCTCGAGTTGCAGCACGGGCAGTGTGCTGCCACAGGCACACTTCGCCACATTACGCAGCACCCGCCCACGATCACCAATCCGATACCGCAACAACGGCACGTGATCTGGCAGCAGGGATGTCAGCAAAAACTCGCCGCGCTCACCTTCGGCCACTGCTTGCAGGGTCAGTGGATCAACCACTTCGAGCAGCATGGTGTCGGCGTGCAGATGATAGAAGCCGTGCTCAAGATGAGCGCACTGAAAGCCGATGGGGCCGGTCTCCGTCGAGCTGTAGCCCAGCGACCGTACCTTTATGGTGGGCCAGTCCCGCGCCAATTGATCGCGCAGCCGCTGACTGCATGGCTCCCCGATGTAGTAGAACCATCGCAGACTGGCCAATTGCTCTGTATCAATATCGTCGTGGTTGAAAAGAGCTGCCGCAAAGGAAGGGGTGCACATCAACGCATCGGCCGTTTGCGACTGAATCAGCTCGGCAATCCGCTGAACGCCCATCAATGCTCCAGCGGGCAACAGGCGCGCACCGATGTGCTCGACGATGGCTGCGGCGTACTGAAAAGCGCCCTGCATCTCGCCGGCGGTCAGGCAGTTGATGACCACTCCGGGACGTTCATCCGCCACACCGAACATCCTCGCACCCAAAGGCACGATGCTCGCGTTGAATGCCCAGGAATGGGTGATGTGTTTACGGTTGCCGGTGCTGCCTCCCGACGTCAGGGTCAGCCCGCCACCCGGCGCACGGTGCGAAGCCTCGCCCAGCGCGGAAAACAACACACCACCGTGTTCATCTTCCACGGCTTGGATCGGCAGGCGATGCAGGTCTTCCCGGGTCTGCACCTGCAGGATCTGCGGACACAATTTACAGAACCACGGCAGTGACCGCGCATCGGCAAGTTTGCGCGCAAAGGCCTGATCGGGCGGGACTGTCGGATCAATGTTCATCGCCGCGCCCTCCCTGACGAATGCCCAACTCATCGAATCCGTCCGTGATGGCATTGGCCAGACATTCCAACTGGGTCTGACTGTGGATCGCACTGATGGCCAGACGCAGAATCGCCTCACCTTTGGCCACCACCGGAAACAGTGCGGTGGTGACCGCAATGCCCTGCCGCCGCAGGTGCAGCGCCAGATTGATCGCATCGCGCTCGGCGCCGACACGGACAAAACGAATAGGCGAGGCGACTTCATGGTTACCCAGCACCGGGCCTAGCAAAGCGTCGATCACGGCCACATTTCGCCACAGGGCCGCCTGTAATAGCCCGAGCTCAGGCGACAGGTGAATGTCCCCGGAGGCGACCGCCGCGCCAACGCCGCCCATCGACAGTGGCCCGCCGAAGGTATAGGTCGACGCATGGCGTCTGATCATCTCGGCATCGGCGGCGGTCAGCACGGTAATCGCCCCGCCCGTCGCACCAAACGCCTTGGACAGCGAAGACAGAAGGATCAAGCGGTGGCGCAGTCGCGCATCGGCCGCGGCGAGTGCATAACCACCCCCTGACGTGCCGTGGATCGAGGTGCCGTGAGCATCATCCGCATACAGATATCCCTCAAAGCGCTCCGCGAGTTGCAGCAGTCGATTGATCGGATACACACCCCGCATCGAGCCAATGCTGTCGGTCAGGATGATCGGGGTATTGCCCGCGGCTACCGCAGTGGAGCAGGCCTGCTCGACTTGCTCCACATCACTGCAATCGCAACGCTGGACGGGCCCGAACTGCCACAGAATCCCTTGCAGCACTTGCATCGAGGCATGCGCCGCCCGGTCGACGATCCAGCAAGGACCACGCCGTAACGGGTAGGACGGCAACTCGCCAGAACCCAGCAAAGGCAGACAGCCCAGATGCGCACTGCCCACCGAGTTGAAGGTGACCGTGTGCCCCTGAAATATCTGGTTCAACTGCTCGTCCAGCTCGAGCATTGGCGGCAGCAGCGCGCGGGTGCGTGCGGCGGCAAACTGCACACCAAAGGATTTCACGGCGCTCACCGCACTGTGAATCAGGCGTGGATCACACTCCAGTCCCAGGTAAGAGCATGAGAGGAACTCGGTCAGCCGTTCGCCGCTGCTCAACTCAATGTCCTTGCCCTCACGCCTGACCAGTTCCAAGCCGTTGAGCCCGGAATCGAACAACTGCTGCTGATCGGCGCGCGCCTGTCTGACACGGTTTTTTACCCAATTGACGGTCGGTTGCTGAGTATTCATCGGGATGCCTGCAAAGATGTCGTCCGGCGATAGACCTGCACACGCCAGAGCTGGGTTTTCTCTCGTGCGATCGCTGCCTGGTATTCGGCGGTGGTATCGCAGAAACCTGCACAATCGGGCCGGACAACATGCAAATGGGCACGGATGACCGTCAGCGCTTCCTCGGCCAATGACGGGCGCAAGCGCTGCAAGACGCTGGCACCGGTGGCCTTGGGCATGAAGGAAGGCACGTCCGAGAGCGAGACGAAATCGATATCCGTGTGGTTGGCGGCGCAATCGAGGATGTCGGCCTGCACCACCCGCAACTCGCACTGTTGAAGAGCTTCACGGGCCTTGTGGAAAATTTCCGGCTCGCACTCCAGCGGGAAACCTTGCGGGTCGCGCAGTTCACCGAAAAACAGCATTTGCAGGAAAAAGCTCTCACGCACGACTTGCGTGGTGAACAGGGCATGGAAAATCCCCAGGTACACCTCGCGAGAACTGATACCCAGGTTGTTGCGGGGAAACGAGCCCTTGTACAGCAGCGAGTTGAGCACCGCTGCGTTGCCCAACAACGCAATCACCGCCCGCCAGCGCTTCAGGGGGAAACGGGTTCGGTAATAGTTCGTTTGCTCGTCGAGGTCCCGGCACTGAAAAATCTCCCGCCCCGCCTTGCCAGTAAATAGCCGGTTGATCTTCGCCAACCGCTGTAGGGTTTGCTCGAACGCCCCCATGTAGATCGGCGCTTGCCATTGACGGGCCTGGAACAACTCCGCCAGCCAGCGCCGATCGGCTCGCGGTACGTTGAGTTGCTGCAGGATGGATTGGCGTCGTGACACCAGAGTCCCCGCCCGGTACCCCATGAAATCCATGAACGTTTCGTGATCGGTCTGTTCCAGCAGGGCAAATCGTAACCGCGTGTACGCCAGTTGCGGCGCGCTGATATCGGTACAGGTCATGCGCGCCGGACTGCGGGCCAACAGCGGCAACAGCCGTCCGCCACTCCCGGCGATGCCCATCACGTGCCTGGCACGTGCGGGCAGGATCGCGTATTCCAGCGCGGAGTCTTCATCCCCCAGTGCGTAGTTCAGTTGCTGGAAGTAGTCAGCCATGCCTGCCTCCCGGCACCCATCGGGGAAATCGCCGCAGGAGCCTCATGAGTCGGCCAGTGCATGGAGAAAGTCATAACGCGGCGCGAGGTCGTTTTGCCAGGCCTCATATTGCTCATAAACGGCTTCAAGCATATTGCCGGTCAGGCGCAAGCTGGTTTCCATCACATTGGCAATGGCGTCCCAGTCGCACTGGCGCTTGCACGTACGTTGCAGGATGACTTTTATTTCGTTGAAGTGTTCGACATCAATATCGGAGTGAGCAACGAAGAACGTCAATTGCGCCGGTTTCAATGACAGCGTTTCGCTCAATTTATTGATTAGCGGCGTGATGAATTGATAGGCATTTTCCGCCCAATAACTGTATCCGAGGCGTTGTAGTGGATTACCGGTGAACGATATCCAGTACAAATAGGCAATCAATACTTCGGTTGCCGGAAGTGCCGGGGGTATATCGAAACTCTCATTCTTGAGTCCAAGACTCATGACATCATGCAGGGCCATTTTTTCATGACCTACTTCTTGCGCTGCGTGCTCAAAACAGAACTTTGCATAGACCGGGTTATCGGCATGACGCACACCGACCAGTCCCTGGTTTCGCGCATTGTGCGCGGTGTAGTGAAAGGTTTCGATCATGTAAATCGCATATAAGGCATTGGACACACGACCTTCACGTATGGCTTTTACCAAGCGAGAACCATTGAGTATCTCGGCCCATGCTTTTTCGATTCGGTTATCAAGCTGGATCAACTGTTGTTCAAAGCTGAGTGGCGCATTCATTGTGGTGCTCCGGTTGGTCTACGGTGGCGTGGTCAGGTTGTTGTACAGCCGCAAGGATCTGCTGCCATTGCGCGGACAGCAGCCAGTAGCCACCGCGAGCGCGTTGCTCGATTTGCAGGGCGTCGGAGGTGATCGGTGTCAGGCCGAATCGCTGGAACAGTCGCCGTTGCGGCGTTCGGCACAAGGCAGTGACGCCTTGATATCCATGGTTGATTGCCCACGCTGTGGCGGCTGCCAGCAGGCAGTTGATCGGCACGGGCAGATGGGTTCGCGAGTGAGTAATCAAGCGGCTGAACTCGACATGGCGCGACAACGCCATGGTGGGAGAAACATGCCGATGCGCCAGTGACGCCCACTCGAACGGCGCAGGCGTTACCCTTAATACCGCCACAAGGTGGTCATGCTGATAAAGCAGGAAGTGCGTACTGCGCGACGTGATCCCGAGCCGCTTTTCAAGCATCCGGGCCCGGGAGGTCAGCATGTAATGTTGCAATCGCAGGCGAAACTGCCGACCAATGAATCGTTCAAACTCTTGCGTATCTGAACCCGCATCAAGAGTAACGACGCGACAATCTTCATGGCGACTGCTCAAAGTTGCCTGAAGTGACTGCAGATAATCCATGAGTTGCAAATCCGTAGTATCCATTCCTTCTCCGCAGACGTTGACTTATCGAAGTTTCCTTGGCGCATTGGAATAATGGATGCTTTTAGAAATATCGCCACTGCGCGACTTCTGATAATGACGTGGGAAAAGTTACTGAAAATGAATACTTACCGATTATTCTTACGCGTATGGAAAAGAACAAAACAACGAAGTGTTTAACTCGGTTAATTACTTGAAGGATAAATCGCAGACATGCGTAGTACTCCTCGCTATAAAAGCCGAAGAGCACTCAATATATGAAGTTCTAAGTGATGTCAGTCGGGACGAATGACATTACCGGTGGCCAGATCACGGATGACACTGGGATTCTTGCGACCGCCCAACTGGCCACCCAGGATCAAATCGATCTGTCCACGGAAATACTGCTCGACCCGCAGCCGCGTACGCGCCGCCGGCCGCCCCTGCGGGTTGGCCGACGTGGAGATCAACGGCCCGACCATCGAGCACAAATCACGCACCTGCGGGTGATCACTGACTCGCAGCGCCACGGTATCGTGCACTCCGGTGACCCACTCCGGCAGCAAGTTCTGATGGGGCACCAGCCAGGTATTCGGCCCCGGCCAGGTGCTGGCCATGCGGTCGATCCACTCTTGCGGGAAGTCTTCGAACAGGAAGTCGAACTGGCGAATGTTGTCGGCGACCAGAATCAGTCCCTTGTCGACCGAGCGATTCTTGATCGCCAGCAGCCGATCCACCGCGTCTTCGTTCCACGGGTCGCAACCCAGCCCCCAGACGGCTTCGGTTGGATAGGCAATCACCGCCCCGGCGCGAATCTCTCGTGCGGCTTGTTGCACACGCCAACTGTTGACCATGAAAAAACTCTCCACAAACAGGTTTCGCGCAGTTTACCGATCTTCCTTGTAAAACCTAGCTCACCCGCGCAAACCAGCGGCCGTTTTCACTCACGGCGCGGCCATCCATTTCCAGTTCGGTAAGGGCCGCCAGGACTTTGGGCAAAGCCCAGCCACTGCTGTCGGCCAGTGCCTCACTGGTGTGCGGCGCCGCGTGAAGCAGAGCAAGCAACGGATGATCGGGTTTCGACGTTTCTGCGCAGTGCGGCAGATGCTGCCAGCCACGCAGGGCTTCGAGGATATGTTCGATGGTTTCCACCAGCACCGCGCCGTCGCGGATCAACTGGTGGCAACCGCGCGCGCCGGGGTGATGGATCGACCCGGGAATGGCGTAAACCTCTCGCCCCTGTTCGGCCGCCAGCCGTGCGGTGATCAACGAGCCACTGGCAACACTCGCCTCAACCACCAGCACACCCAGGGACAAACCACTGATGATCCGGTTGCGTCGCGGAAAGTTGCTCGCTCTCGGCCCGGCGTCCAGCGGAAACTCTGAAAGCACCGCGCTGCCGGAGGCGATCATCGCCTCAGCCAGCCGCCGATTGCGCTGTGGATAAAACTTTTCCAGACCGGTGCCCAACACTCCGACCGTGAGCCCGCCGACATCCAGCGCCGCCTGGTGCGCCGCCGCATCAATCCCCAAGGCCAGGCCGCTGGTGATGACAAAACCGGCCCCTGCCAGGCTGCGGGAAAACGCTGCGGCGGTGTCCATTCCCGGCCGCGAAGCACTGCGGCTGCCGACCATTGCCAGTTGCGGCTTTTCCAGAATCAGCGGATCTCCGGCCACGAACAGCAGCGGTGGCGGATCGGCAATCTGCGCCAGAAGCGCCGGATAATCCGCCTGATCCCACATCAGCAAATGTTGTCCCGGCCGCTCTAGCCAGCGCATTGCATGGCTGGCGCCGTCGCGCACCTCGGGACTGCGCCGCGCTTCGGCTGACACCGCCGGTAAACCCAGTGAGCGCCAGGCGCTCGCCGGCGCGCTGATGGCTTTTGACGCCGAGCCGAAGGCTTCGAGCAATTTGGCAAATCGCTTCGGACCGATTTCCGGCAAGCGATGCAGGCGCAGGCGCGCTTCCAGTTCCGCAGGGGAAACCGGCGTACAGACAGACAGCGTCATGGATCATCCTTGATCGTTATAAGCCCCGAACTATTCGGAACAAGCTGTGGATAACTCTGTTGGTAACTTGTGAAGCATGCTTACGGATTTCGCACCTTGTCGAGCACCGCCAGCGAGCGCGATGCATTGAGCACGAGGCCGTAACTGAGTTTGTCGTAGGTGCGGAACACCATCAGCAATCCTGCCCGTTCGTCGGGGATTTTCAGCGGTTGGCCGGTGACCCGGTCGCGGACGGTTTCGCCGGTTTTCATGACCACCAGCACATTGCCCTCGGCGAGCCCGTCGCGTTTGCCCTTGTTCAGGGTGACTACGTCCATCACGCCGATCTGGGTGACGCCGCGTGGCACGTCGATGATCACGCCGTTGATATTGCTGGTCGGTGCGCTGGGCATGAAGGTCGAATTGATCGAGCGCTCCTCGCCGCTGAACAAGCGGTCACCGAGGCGCACTTCCTGAGTGGTGCGTTGCAGGGCGAGGGTGGCGACATCGCCTTCAGTGGCAACGATCTCACCACCGCCGATGTCATCGGCGTTGATCCCCAGGAACTCCTTGGTCTGCGGATCGGTGTAGACCTTGCCCTGGCGGAAGATGCCGTAGACCGGCTGATTCGGGTCGAAATGGCCACGCGCGAAGATCCGGTCGCCGGTGCCGCTGAGCACGCGTTCGGCATCGCCGGCGACGATGTACGGCGCCTTGTCGAAATCCTCGACCTTGTCGACGATGCGGTTGCTCAGCAGAAAGCTGTTGATCGATTTCAGCGGAATGCTCGGAATCGCCTCGGCCACCGGGCTGGTGCGGATACGCGGCGACAGCTTGATGGTGCCGCGTGATTCGCCGCGATTGACGGTCAGGCGCGGCTGGCCATCGACGTAACTGAGCGTCAGCGTGTCGCCGGGATAGATCAGATTGGGGTTTTCGATCTGCGGGTTGGCCCGCCACAGTTGTGGCCACTGCCAGGGCTCGCGCAGGTATTTGCCGGAAATGTCCCAGAGCGTGTCCCCCGAAACCACCGTGTATTGCTGTGGAAAACCATCCCTGAGTTGCACTTGCCCTTGCGCAGCGCCGGCCGAGGCCAACAGCAGCAGGGCGAGTAGTGTTTTCCTCATGCAGCGAATCCCTTTATCATGTGCGTTCGCGTGAACCGTCAGAGCCCCCGTGGCTCGCTAGTGCAAACTGCATTAGCTACGCTTCACAACGGTAGCCTGCATCTTCGGACCTGCCAGGCCATCGACCCGACTTTACTCAATACGTGCAGCAATCAGCCTATGGCCATTTTAAACATCCTCGAATTCCCGGACCCGCGTCTGCGTACTATCGCCAAGCCTGTGGCTGTAGTGGACGACGAAGTGCGTCAGTTGGTCGATGACATGTTTGAAACAATGTATGAAGCGCCGGGCATCGGCCTTGCCGCGACCCAGGTCAACGTGCACAAACGTATCGTCGTGATGGACCTTTCCGAAGACCGCACCGAACCCCGGGTGTTCATCAACCCCGAGTTCGAATCGCTGACCGACGAGATGGATCAGTACCAGGAAGGCTGCCTCTCGGTGCCGGGTTTCTACGAAAACGTCGACCGCCCGCAGAAGGTCAGGATCAAGGCGCTGGACCGCGACGGCAAGCCCTATGAACTGATCGCCGAAGGCCTGCTCGCGGTGTGCATCCAGCACGAATGCGACCACCTCAACGGCAAACTGTTCGTCGATTACCTGTCCACGCTCAAACGCGACCGGATCAAGAAGAAACTGGAAAAGCTGCATCGCCAGAACGCTTGATGCCCTCCTTCAAAGGCTTGCTGCGGCAAGCCTTTTTCTTTTTATGAGACCCCTTCATGACTGAGCCACTGCGCATCGTTTTTGCCGGCACCCCGGAATTCGCCGCCGAACACCTCAAGGCCCTGCTGAACAGCCCTTACGAGATCGTTGCGGTCTACACCCAACCGGATCGTCCGGCCGGTCGCGGACAAAAACTGATGCCGAGCCCGGTTAAACAGCTGGCGCTGGAAAATAATATCCAGGTGTTGCAGCCGCCGACGTTGCGCAACGCTGACGCTCAGGCTGAACTCGCCGCACTGAAGCCGGATTTGATGGTGGTAGTCGCCTACGGCCTGATCCTGCCGCAAGTGGTGCTGGATATTCCGCGCCTGGGCTGCATCAACAGCCACGCGTCGTTGCTGCCGCGCTGGCGCGGCGCGGCGCCGATCCAGCGTGCCGTGGAAGCGGGCGACGCCGAAAGCGGCGTGACCGTGATGCGCATGGAGGCAGGCCTGGATACCGGGCCGATGCTGCTCAAGGTCGTTACGCCAATCACTGCCGAAGACACGGGCGGTACGCTGCATGACCGTCTCGCCGAGATGGGCCCGCCAGCCGTGGTGCAAGCGATCGCGGGCCTCGCAGCCGGGACACTGGAAGGCGAAGTGCAGAATGACGAGCTCGCCACCTACGCACATAAATTGAACAAGGACGAGGCCCGCATCGACTGGAGCCGTCCTGCGGTTGAGCTGGAACGCCTGGTCCGCGCCTTCAACCCATGGCCGATTACCCACAGCACCCTCAACGGTGAGGCGCTGAAAGTGCTGGCGGCGACAATCGCCGACGGTAAAGGCGCGCCGGGCACCATCCTCAGCGCCAGCAAGGACGGCCTTATCGTCGCCTGCGGCGAACAAGCACTGTGCCTGACCCGTCTGCAATTGCCCGGCGGCAAGGCGCTGAACTTCAGCGACCTGTTCAACAGCCGTCGCGAGAAATTCGCTGTTGGCACCGTCCTCGGCGCAGCGGTGGACGCGCAATGAACCCACGTCTGGCCGCCGCCAAGGCACTTGCCGCCGTGCTCAGCGGCAAAGCCTCGCTGAACAGTTCCCTGCCGACGCAACTGGACAAGGTCGAGGACCGCGATCGCGGCTTCACTCAGGATCTGGCGTTCGGCACCGCCCGCTGGCAGCCACGCCTGTCGGCACTGGCAGAAAAACTCCTGCAGAAGCCGTTCAAGGCAGCTGACGCCGATGTCGAGGCGCTGCTGCTGGTCGGCCTCTACCAGTTGCTCTACACCCGCGTGCCAGCCCACGCCGCCATCGGCGAAACCGTGGGTTGCGCCGACAAGCTTAAAAAGCCTTGGGCCAAGGGTCTGCTCAATGCCGTGCTGCGCAACGCCCAGCGCGAAAGCGAAACGATTTTCGCCGAGCTGGAGCGCGATCCGGTAGTGCGCACCGCCCACCCGCGCTGGCTGCAAAAATCCCTCAAAGCGTTTTGGCCGGAACAGTGGGAAGCCATTTGCGCGGCGAATAACGCGCATCCACCGATGATCCTGCGGGTCAACCGCCGCCATCACAGCCGCGACGCCTACCTCGGTCTGCTGACCGACGCCGGAATCGCCGCAACGCCATGTGTCTACAGCCGCGACGGCATCATTCTCGAAGCCGCTGCCGATGTGCGCAGCCTGCCGGGTTTTGCCGAGGGCTGGATCAGCGTGCAGGACGAAGCCGCGCAGTTGGCCGCCGACCTGCTCGATCTGGCGCCAGGGCAACGCGTGCTCGACGCCTGCTGCGCGCCGGGTGGCAAGACCTGCCACATCCTCGAAGCCGAAACGGCGCTGGCCGGCGTGGTGGCAGTAGATCTGGAAGCCAAGCGTCTGGTGCGCGTGAAGGAAAACCTCGAGCGCCTCGGCCTCAACGCCGAACTGATCGCCGCCGACGGTCGCGATACTGAAAAGTGGTGGGACGGCAAACCGTTCCAGCGCATTCTGCTCGACGCGCCGTGCTCGGCCACTGGCGTGATCCGTCGCCATCCGGACATCAAGCTGACCCGTCAGCCAGACGACATCGTCGCCCTCGCACAACTGCAAGGCGAGCTGCTCGACGCCATGTGGAAAACCCTCGAAGTGGGCGGCATCCTGCTTTACGCCACCTGCTCGACGCTGCCGACCGAGAACACCGAGGTGATTGCCGCGTTCCTCGAGCGCACGCCAGGAGCCCGGGAGCTGGATCTGGCCACGACTGCCGGGATCAAACAGCCCCACGGTCGCCAATTGCTGGCCCAGCAGGGCGGGCATGACGGGTTCTACTACGCCAAGCTGATCAAGATCGCTGCCGCGCGCGGCTAAACGGATTCAATGGAGTGACTGGATGAAAATCATCATCCTCGGTGCAGGGCAGGTCGGCGGTTCGCTGGCGGAACATCTGGCCAGCGAAGCCAACGACATCACCGTGGTCGACACCGACGGCGAGCGCCTGCGCGACCTCGGCGACCGCCTCGATATCCGCACCGTGCAGGGCCGTGGCTCGCTGCCATCGGTGCTGCGTCAGGCCGGCGCCGACGACGCCGACATGCTGGTCGCGGTGACCAACAGCGACGAAACCAACATGGTCGCCTGCCAGGTTGCCCACACGCTTTTCCACACGCCGACCAAGATCGCCCGCGTGCGCGAAGCGTCCTACCTCAATCGCGAAGAGCAGCTGTTCCAGAACGAAGCGATTCCGGTCGACGTGCTGATCAGTCCCGAGCAGGTTGTTACCAACTACATCAAGCGCCTTATCCAGCATCCCGGCGCCTTGCAGGTGATCGACTTCGCCGACGGTGCGGCGCAACTGGTGGCAGTGCGCGCCTATTACGGCGGGCCACTGGTAGGCCAGCAACTGCGCCAGTTGCGCGAGCACATGCCGAATGTCGAGACCCGCGTCGCCGCGATTTTCCGCCGCGACCGGCCGATCCTGCCGCAGGGCGACACGGTGATCGAGGCTGATGACGAAGTCTTCTTCATCGCTGCCCGTGAGAATATTCGCGCAGTCATGAGCGAAATGCGTCGTCTCGACGAGACCTACAAGCGCATCGTCATCGCTGGCGGCGGGCAGATCGGCGAACGTCTGGCCGAGGCCATCGAAAGTCGCTACCAGGTGAAAATCATCGAGATGAACCCGGCACGTTGCCGCTATCTCTCCGACACCCTCGACAGCACCGTGGTGTTGCAGGGCAGCGCTTCGGATCGCGATCTGCTGCTGGAAGAGAACATCGCCGATGCAGACATCTTCCTCGCCCTGACCAACGATGACGAAGCCAACATCATGTCGTCGCTGCTGGCGAAACGGCTGGGGGCGAAGAAGGTCATGACGATCATCAACAACCCGGCCTACGTCGACCTGATCCAGGGCGGCGACATCGACATCGCCATCAGCCCGCAACTGGCGACCATCGGCACGCTGCTGGCCCACGTGCGTCGTGGCGATATCGTCAGCGTGCACTCACTGCGCCGCGGTGCGGCGGAGGCCATTGAGGCGATTGCCCACGGTGATGCGAAATCGAGCAAGGTCATCGGCAAGCCGATCGAGAAGATCGGTTTGCCGCCGGGCACCACGATTGGCGCGGTGATCCGCAATGCACAAGTGATCATCGCCCATGACGACACGGTGATCGAGGCGGGCGACCATGTGATTCTGTTCCTTGTGGATAAAAAGCATATTCGCGATGTGGAGAAGCTGTTCCATGTGGGGTTGAGCTTCTTCTGATCCGGATTTTTCAGTGCCTGCACTGGCCCCATCGCTGGCAAGCCAGCTCCCACAGTTTTTTTGGTTGTTCAAAGATGTGATGCACACCAAAGATCCCTGTGGGAGCTGGCTTGCCAGCGATGGCGGCGCCACAGATTTTCCCTGGAACACCAGAAAAGGAATCCACCGATGCTCGAATCCCTGGAAAAAATGCTCGCCAAGGGTGTGGATAACTCCCTGCTGCGCTTCGGCCTCGGCAAGGGTTATCTGGACCTGGGCGAAAACGCCAAGGCCGCCGAGCACTTCGAACGCTGTGTCGGTTTTGATCCGAAGTATTCCGCAGCATGGAAATTGTTGGGCAAGGCGCAACTCGCGCTGGGCGATCACGCCGCCGCACGGCAGGCATGGGAACACGGTCTGGAAGCCGCACGCGCCCATGGCGACAAGCAGGCCGAAAAGGAAATGACGGTGTTTCTGAAGAAGCTCGAGCGTCAGGCGCAGTAAGTCAAAGATAGCGAAGACCGATGCCGTCGGCATCCACCGTCACCACTTCCATCCGCACCCGTGGCGCACCTGTGGGTAAACCCTGCACCTGGCCATAAACCACTGCGCCCTTGGGCAATGACGCCAGACGCGGGTGCTGCACATATACCCCGACAGGCGTCAGATTGCGCGTCTGCCCGAGACATTCGCCGAAGCTGTCGTGGCTGATCTTGATGCGGAAGGATTTGCGTTGTTCGGACATCTTTCTGCGCCCTTCGATGAACGGGGTGTGAATAACCGCAGAAGCCAGATCAAAAGATCGCGGCCTGCGGCAGCTCCTACAAGTTATCCACAGAGTGTGCCAAGTGGGTCAGTACCAGCGCTCTTCGCCCGGCGGACGTTTCTTGAAGCGCTTCATGCTCCACATGTACTGGCTCGGATACGCCGCCACATAGCGCTCGACGACTTTACTCATCGCGGCGCATGACTCGGCGGTATCGGTGCTGTACATGGCCTCGGGCGCCGCTTCGAGGATCACTTTGTAGCCGGAACCATCGGGCAGGCGCAGTGCGTGGAGGAACACGCCGACGGCTTTGCCACCGGCCAACATGTTCGGCACGAATTTGCTGGTCAGTGCCTGAGTGGCGAAGAACGGCACGAAGATCCCGGCGGATTCGGCCGGTTCCGGGTCAGCGGGAATGCCCACTGCACCACCTTTGCGCACTTCCTTGATGACGCTGAGGATGCCTTCCTTGGTGGAGGCAGCGACTTTGTTGCCCAGTTGCACGCGCTGTTTGCGCAGCAATTCATCCACCGCCTTGAGCTTCGGCGGACGGTAGAAAATGATCGGTTTGCACTGGCTGCAATAAAAGTGGTTGAGCACTTCCCAGTTGCCCAGGTGGCTGGTGATGCCGACCACGCCTTTGCCCGAGGCCAGCGCATCCTTGAGGATGTCGAGGCCTTCGACTTCGCGCACCAGATCGATCGAGCGCTGTGCCGGCCAGATCCACGCGCAGGCGCTTTCGGTCAGCGACTTGCCGATGTCTTTCAGGCTCTGCCCGACCAGACGTTCACGCTCGACCGGGTCCATCTGTGGAAAACATTTGGCGAGATTGATCCGCACCACGTCGCGGGAACGGTTGGGGGTTTTCCACATGATCCAGCCAATCGCCGAACCCACGGCCTGCACGGCCCGCCATGGCAGCAGGGCAAACAGCCGCAGAGCGCCTACCAGCAAGGCGCCTTTAAACTTTTCCACAGGTCACTCCTGATCTTTGTGCGGTGCGCGAGGCGGGCATTCTAACCGCCGTTGACGAGCTGCGCGTAGCGGTCGCAATCCTGCGTGTGATCCATGACCATGCCCGAGGCCTGCATCAGCGCGTAGCAAATGGTCGGGCCGACGAACGTAAACCCGGCCTTTTTCAGGCCTTTACTCATCGCCACAGCTTCGGGGGTGATCGCCGGGACTTCGCTGCGATCCTTGAAATGATTGATGATCGGTCGGTCGCCGACGAACGACCAGAGGAACGCCACCGGATCCTCCAGCGCCAGCCAGGCCTGGGCATTGCGCCGGGCGGCGTTGAGTTTGAGACGGTTGCGGATGATCCCCGGATCGAGCATCAATTCGTCGATTTCGGCGTCGCTCATCTGCGCCACGCGCTGTACGTCGAAGTCGAACAACACCTCGCGATAGCGCTCGCGTTTACGCAACACGGTGATCCACGACAGCCCGGCCTGGAACCCTTCGAGCAAAAGCAACTCGAACAAACCCTGCGCATCGCGTAGCGGCGTGCCCCACTCCTGATCGTGATAAGCCATGTACAGCGGATCTTCGGTACACCAAAAGCAGCGTGGCATAAGGCTCCAGGGGTGGAGGTGCGACTGAATCGGGTATACTCCCGCTCTTTAAATCGCAGCCCAAGAAACAGGTGAATTTCGTGAGCCAGCCTACGCCAGCCGTGCGTACCTTCCAAGACTTGATCCTCGCGCTCCAGCAATACTGGGCCGAGCAAGGTTGTGTGGTACTTCAGCCCTACGATATGGAAGTAGGCGCCGGCACTTTCCACACCGCGACATTCCTGCGCGCCATCGGCCCGGAAACCTGGAACGCCGCCTACGTACAGCCAAGCCGCCGTCCGACTGACGGCCGTTACGGCGAAAACCCGAACCGTCTGCAGCACTACTATCAGTTCCAGGTTGTCCTGAAGCCGAACCCGGACAACTTCCAGGAACTGTACCTGGGCTCCCTCAAGCATGTCGGCCTCGACCCGCTGGTCCACGACATTCGCTTCGTCGAAGACAACTGGGAATCGCCGACCCTCGGCGCCTGGGGTCTGGGCTGGGAAGTCTGGCTCAACGGCATGGAAGTGACGCAGTTCACTTACTTCCAGCAGGCCGGCGGCATCGAGTGCTACCCGGTGACCGGCGAGATCACCTACGGTCTCGAGCGTCTGGCGATGTACCTGCAAGGCGTGGACTCGGTCTACGACCTGGTCTGGGCTGACGGCCCGATGGGCAAAGTCACCTACGGCGACGTGTTCCACCAGAACGAAGTGGAGCAGTCCACTTACAACTTCGAACACGCCAACGTCGACAAGCTGTTCGAACTGTTCGACTTCTATGAAAGCGAAGCCAAGCGTCTGATCGAACTCGACCAGCCGCTGCCGTTGCCAAGCTACGAAATGGTCCTGAAGGCGTCGCACACCTTCAACCTGCTGGATGCGCGCCGGGCGATCTCGGTGACTGCGCGTCAGCAATACATTCTGCGCGTGCGCACTCTGGCGCGTTCCGTTGCGCAAGCCTACCTGCTGGCCCGCGCCAAGCTGGGCTTCCCGATGGCGACCCCGGACCTGCGTGACGAAGTACTGGCCAAGCTGGAGGCTGCACAATGAGTGCGCAAGATTTTCTGGTTGAACTGGGCACCGAAGAACTGCCACCCAAAGCCCTGAACACTCTGGCTGAAGCGTTCCTCGCCGGTATCGACAAGGGCCTGCAAGCGGCTGGCCTGAGCTACGAGACTAAAACCGTCTACGCCGCACCGCGTCGTCTGGCTGTGCTGATCACTGCGCTGGCTACCCAGCAACCGGATCGCAGCATCAACCTCGACGGCCCGCCACGTCAGGCGGCGTTCGACGCTGAAGGCAATCCGACTCAGGCAGCCCTGGGTTTTGCCAAGAAGTGCGGCGTCGAGCTGAGCGAAATCGACCAGAGCGGCCCGAAACTGCGCTACAGCCAAAGCATCGCCGGCAAGCCGACCGCGAGCCTGCTGCCGACCATCGTCGAAGATTCGCTGAACGACCTGCCGATCCCGAAACGCATGCGTTGGGGTGCGCGCAAGGAAGAGTTCGTGCGTCCGACCCAATGGCTGGTGATGCTGCTCGGTGACCAGGTCATCGATTGCACCATCCTCGCGCAGAAGGCTGGCCGTGATTCCCGTGGTCACCGCTTCCACCATCCGGAAAGCGTGCGCATCGGTTCGCCGTCGAGCTACCTGGCTGACCTGCGTGCCGCTTATGTACTGGCCGACGCCAACGAGCGTCGCGAGATCATCAGCAAGCGCACCGAAGAGCTGGCCACCCGTCAGGAAGGCACGGCAATCGTTCCGCCAGCGCTGCTCGACGAAGTGACCGCGCTGGTCGAATGGCCGGTGCCGCTGGTGTGCTCGTTCGAGGAACGCTTCCTCGACGTGCCGCAAGAAGCGCTGATCACCACCATGCAGGACAACCAGAAGTACTTCTGCCTGCTGGATGCCGACGGCAAGTTGCTGCCACGGTTCATCACCGTCGCCAACATCGAAAGCAAAGATCCGCAGCAGATCATCGCCGGTAACGAGAAAGTGGTTCGCCCACGTCTGACCGACGCCGAGTTCTTCTTCAAGCAAGACAAGAAGCAGAAGCTCGAAGCCTTCAACGATCGCCTGCAGAACGTGGTGTTCCAGGAAAAACTCGGCAGCGTCTACGACAAGGCCGAGCGCGTTTCCCGACTGGCTGCGTACATCGCCGCACGCATCGGCGGCAACGCCTCGTGGGCTGCCCGCGCAGGTTTGCTGTCGAAGTGCGACCTGGCCACCGAAATGGTTGGCGAGTTCCCGGAGATGCAAGGCGTTGCCGGTTACTACTACGCCCTCAATGACGGCGAGCCGGAAGACGTCGCGCTGGCGCTCAACGAGCAGTACATGCCTCGTGGTGCCGGCGCCGAACTGCCAGCGACCCTGACCGGTGCAGCCGTCGCCATCGCCGACAAGCTCGACACCCTGGTCGGTATCTTCGGTATCGGCATGCTGCCAACCGGCAGCAAAGACCCGTATGCCCTGCGCCGTGCGGCACTCGGCGTGCTGCGCATCCTGATCGAGAAGAAACTCGATCTGGACCTGAACGACGCCGTGGCTTTCGCCGTGAATGCGTTCGGTGCCAAGGTCAAGGCGGCCGGTCTCAACGAAGCAGTACTGGAATTCATCTTCGACCGTCTGCGTGCGCGTTACGAAGACGAAGGCGTCGATGTCGCCACTTACCTGTCGGTTCGTGCCCTGAAACCAGGTTCGGCGCTGGACTTCGACCAGCGTGTGCAAGCGGTTCAGGCCTTCCGCAAACTGCCGGAAGCGGCAGCGCTGGCGGCGGTGAACAAGCGTGTTTCGAACCTGTTGAGCAAAGTTGAAGGCTCGGTGCCGACTGTGGTTGAAGCCAAATACTTCGACAACGCCAACGAGTTCTCGCTGTACTCGGCGATCCAGCAAGCGGATCAGGCAGTGCAGCCTATGGCCGCAGCGCGTCAGTACAACGAATCGCTGGCACGCCTGGCGGCATTGCGTGAGCCGGTCGATGCGTTCTTCGACGCGGTGATGGTCAATGCCGAAGATGCCAAGGTTCGAGCCAACCGTTACGCGCTGCTGGCGCGTCTGCGTGGCTTGTTCCTCGGCGTTGCCGACATTTCGCTGCTGGGTTGAGGGATTGCTGTTGAAACTGCTGATTCTCGATCGGGACGGAGTGATCAATTACGACTCCGACGCTTACATCAAGTCAGTGTCGGAGTGGATTCCGTTGCCCGGCTCGATCGAGGCGATTGCGCAGTTGAGCAAGGCCGGCTGGACGGTGGCAGTGGCTACCAACCAGTCGGGCATTGCTCGCGGCTACTACGACCTCGCCACCCTCGATGCCATGCACGCGCGCTTGCGCGAGCTGGTGGCGGAGCAGGGCGGTGAAGTCGGGCTGATCGTTTACTGCCCGCATGGGCCGGATGAAGGTTGCGATTGCCGCAAACCGAAACCGGGCATGTTGAAAACCATCGCGGCGCATTACAACGTGACGCTTGAGAATGTCTGGTTCGTTGGCGACAGCCTTGGTGACCTGGAGGCCGCCAAAGCCGTCGATTCACAGCCAGTTTTGGTAAAGACCGGGAAAGGCGAAAAGACTCAGGGCAAAACCCTGCCGGTTGGCACTCTGATTTTTGACGATCTGGCGGCGATTGCCGCAGAACTTATCCACAACTAGAGTACTTCTGACATTCCTGACCAGGATTGATCGGGAGTGCGCTTGAACAGTCGGGCATTGCCCCGTAACGGTAAACGTCGCCATGTCGATACTGCGGGCCTTCAGAATTTTCCTTTTTTACCTGCTGCTGGGCACCACGTCCTTGCTGTGGTGCAGCCTGAGCTTTTTCATCGCGCCCTTTCTGCCGTTCAAGGCGCGATATCGTTTTATCAACGTGTACTGGTGCCGTTGCGCCTTGTGGTTGACCAAGGTGTTTCTGGGTATCCGTTACGAAATCAAAGGCGCGCAAAACGTGCCTGACCGGCCCTGCGTGATTCAGTCGAACCACCAGAGCACTTGGGAGACGTTTTTTCTCTCCGCTTATTTCTCGCCGTTGAGCCAGGTGCTCAAGCGCGAATTGCTCTATGTGCCGTTCTTCGGCTGGGCCATGGCCATGCTGCGGCCGATTGCCATTGACCGCGATAACCCGAAAGCTGCGCTGAAACAGGTCGCGGCCAAGGGTGATGAGCTGCTCAAGGACAACGTTTGGGTACTGATCTTCCCGGAAGGCACTCGCGTTCCTTATGGCACGGTCGGCAAGTTTTCCCGCAGTGGCAGCGCATTGGCGGTGAATGCGGCGCTTCCGGTACTGCCGATTGCACACAATGCCGGCAAGTTCTGGCCGAAAATCGGCTGGGGCAAGAAGTCCGGTGTGATCACTGTGGTCATCGGTGAACCAATGTATGCCGAAGGCACTGGGCCTCGCGCTATTGCCGAGCTGAATGATCGGGTGCAGGCCTGGAACGAGAAGACTCAGCGCGAAATGGGTTCGCTGCCACCAGCCCCGCAGGCACCGGCCGCAAATGATCAGATCACTGTCTGAGATTTTGTGGATAACCTGTGTACGGTTTTGTTGAAAAGGCTTGAATATTGAAATTAAGTGATTGATTTACTTATATATTTCTCAAGCTCATAAAACACCGTAAAAGGTGCATAAGTTTTTTTCGGAAGTAAAAAAACCGGCTGATATAGCCGGTTTTTTGTGCCTGCTTACTCGGCAATCAACGGCAGCTCAAGCACGAACGTTGTGCCTTGATCGACCACGCTGCGGCACTCGATCCGGCCGCCATGGTGATCGACCACAGCTTTGACCATCGACAGGCCCAAGCCGACGCCATCGGTGCCTTGGGCTGAGGAAAACCGCCGGTATTGAATAAACAGATCGGGCAGCTCTTCGGCGGCAATGCCTTTGCCCTGATCACTCAGTTCAACGCGCAACACGTTGCCATCGCAGCGGACCTGCAGGTGAATCTTGGTGTGAGGTCCGCTGTACTTGATCGCGTTTTCCAGCAGATTGAACAGCGCCCGGGTCAGCAGTCCTTGATCAGCCAGCACTAGGCGCTCTTGAGAAGGTTCATCCATGTCGTGCAGCAGTTCGATGCTTTTCTGTTGGGCAATCGGCAACGCCTGATCCAGCACATCGAGTACCAGCATCGCAAACAGGCTTGGCTGAAACTGGTAAGTCTCGGACTCCGCCCGCGCCAGCAATACGAAGCCATCGGTCAGCGACAGCGCGCGGCGCACCTGGCGCTCGATCTGTTCGAACAGCGGCGCATCCGCGCCAGCCTGATGGCGATGGACATCGAGCAACGCGAGGATGGCCGAATGGGGGGCGCGCAGATCATGGGAAAGAAAGCGCAGCAAAACGCTGCGTTGCTCTTCGGCCGCACGCTCGGCACTGAGGTCGGTCAGACTCAGCAACCAGCCGATGGGCGTATCGCCGTCCACCGGCAACAACGCCGCGCGCTCCAGGCGCAGGCTGCGTTCCTTGTGATCGCGGAACTCCAGCAGGGGCAGGGCGGATAACGACGGGCGGGCGGCAGTGGACAATTCGGGGTAGCCGAGTTGCGCCAACTGATCGAGCACATCGTCGCCCACCAGAGGGTTATCAAACAGGTTTCGCGCCTTGCGATTGCCTAACAGAATCTGCCCTTTGGGGTCGCTGATCAGCGTGGCGACCGGCAGGTATTCCAGACCGTCAGCGATAAAACGCCGCGTATCACGGGTGCGGCTCATCGCTTGTTCAAGCGCCATGATCTGTCCCTGCAGGCGATCAGCGCCCGTGAACTGCGCGCGACGGCGTTCCGGGAAGACTTTCGGTTCATTGTCCAGCCGTGCCAACTCCCAGCCAAAGTAGGTCAGCACCACGCTGAGGCGTCGCCAGTTCCAGATCAGGTAGCCGAACAGCATGCCCAGCACGGCTGGCGTCGGTGACCACCACCACCGCATCTCCGCCAACCCTGCGCTGGTCAATAACACACAAGCCATACCGATCAGCGTCACCCAAAGTGCCAGACGCGGGCGCCATAACAATAGCCCGAGAACGCACGTCACCAAACCCACGGAAAGCACGGCGCCCAACCCCGGTGACGCGTCATGCAGATTGACCTGCGCCCGGTACGACAACAGCGCAGTCAGCGGTAACAGCACTAGACTTATCCACAACCACTCGCGCACCAACTGGCGGAACAGTCGCTGCACCTGGCTCGGTTCGCGGCTTTCGTGCCGTCTGCGGTCATTCATGGGAAAAAGGGCAGGGCAATGTGAATGGTTTCATGGGTCACTGGTCTGAGACATGACCCGAAGAATCATAGCGGACGTCGACCAACGGCGGGCCGCTTACTTTCATGGCTAGGCCCGAGCGACTAAGGTTTACGGCTAGATGCCCCAGCAACAAGGAACCACCGCGTATGCGCGTTGCGATACTGGACGACGAACCCGCCGAACTGCGCCGGGTCGAGCAGACTCTGCAGCAAATGGTCGAAGCCTCCGAACAGCCATGGTCGCTGCACAGCTTCGAGCGCGGTGAAGACCTGCTGCGACAACTGCGCCGGGAAACCTTCGACCTGCTGATCCTCGACTGGCAATTGCCTGATCTCACCGGTCTGGCGTTGCTGCGCTGGACCCGCGAACACATGGAAGCGCCTCCCGCAGCGATCATGCTCACCAGCCGCGATGGCGAAAGCGATATCGTCCAGGCGCTGAATGCCGGCGCCGACGACTACGTGAGCAAACCGTTCCGGCCCAATGAGCTGAAAGCGCGAGTCGCTGCAGTATTGCGTCGGCACAATCTGTCACGCAGCGCCGCGACCGAGGTGCTGAGCTTCAATGACCTGACATTCGACGACGCCGAACTGACGGTCACCCGCGAGGGCAAACCCATCGTGATGACCGAGCGTGAATATCGACTGGCGCGCTGCCTGTTCAGCAATCTTGGCCGACCGTTATCACGGGATTACTTGTATGAGCGCTTCTGGCCCCATGAAGAGATGGCCTCGTCACGGCCACTGGATACGCATATCTACCGGCTGCGTAACAAGCTGGGGCTGACGGCCGATCGCGGATGGCAGTTGCTGACAATTTATGGGTACGGGTATCGGTTGGAGAGTGTGGCGACTGTACAAGAATGAAGATCAAAAGATCGCAGCCTCCGGCAGCTCCTGCACGAGATCAATGCAGGCGCTGCTATCTCTTTTTACTGATCAATGAAACGTCAACCCGAGCAACCCGATCGCCAGCTTTCGTTCATCCACACTCATCCCCAGTTCGTGTGGGCTGATCGCCAATGGAAAATGAAACTGGATGCGCAAGACACCTTGCTGCGCAACGAGCTGCTGCACCTGCGGCGGTAGCACGACATCGATCTTGTTCGCGCTGGCTTGGGTCAGGCTGGTGGAGAGCACCGCAACATCATTGATGCGGATATCCACCACCTGGCGCGGATGTGATTCCGCCAGGAAGGCGTTGGCTTCCAGCGACAGCGAGGTCACACGACCGGCGGGTCTCAGAATGATTTCCGCATCTGAACCCACAGACCCGGTACCCCAGGCATCAGAAACCCACCAGCCTGTACCCAGACCGGCGGCCCCCGAACTGCTGTCGGTGAACTGAATTTTTTCACCCGGCTGGAAAGTCGGGATCAGCTCTTGAGGTTGTACTGCCTTGATGGCGGGACAGTCGGCACAACGCTTCCAACCCGGTGCCAAGACATAAAAATCGTCAATTCTGGCCAGGATATCGGCAGTGCGATCCAGCTTGACCGTTGCTTGCAGCGCCGACCGCTGGTCCAGTACATACAGGGTGTCGGCATCATACTTTCCGGACTCGACGGTCCTTTCTGCGGCACGCTGAGCAGCTTCCTGCGCCACCGCGCTGACCCGTCCCAGATAAACGGCATCCGTTGCCAGATGATATTTGCCTGCATAGTCGGCCAGTGTCATCCAATGGACGGAAAAGTTTTGCGGACTCATCCATCGCACGTTCTGATAATGCGATGCCGCGCTACGCCAGAAAGGATCGACCAACGGGGTTTTCCATTCCTTGCTCGGCGAAGCCATCATCAGATGGCTGCGCGTGTTTGCCCAGCCTGCACGGGTATCGGCCACTTGAGCGACTACCGCCAGCGCCAACAATACGATCGCCGCATACGGTCTGGTTCCTCGGGCCACCAAGAAAACCACCGCGAAAATCGCCACGTACATGACCGGCCAGATCATCCGACCCGATGCGCGGAAGATACCCGCCATTTCAATGAAGGCGTCCGGCAACCAATAGTCGAATTCGTATGACGCGATCCCGACCTTGTTGGAGAGCGCAAAAATCATCAACCCGACCAGCGCGAGCATCAATATCCAGCGCTTGTGTATGGCGGCCATCACTCCGTTGTTCTTGCCGGACAACATGAGCGGCAACGCGCAAACGAGGAGCAACATCACCCCTAGCCCCGGGAAGGCCATGCCATCTCCATCGCCGGGCACTCCGGGGAAATCCCTCAGAACATACGACCACCCGCCAGGGTTGAAGAAGGTCAACGCATTCGCCCGGAACAGCCCAAACCCGACGGAGGCCAGACCAGCTCCCTTGATCGTGAAGTAGCCCGCCTGCCAGCAGCACAATCCCGTCAACAACAAGAGGCCGAACAACTCGGCAACTGCCTTGCCCGATCTCAGTTGGTTTTTGAGGGTTCGGTACAGAAGATCGGCGAACCAGATCAACGCAATCATGACCAGCAGATAAGCATGGACCAGAGCCGATGCAGCCAGCAGGGCTCCCCAGGCCAGAACGCGCTTGTCATTTCCACGGCGTAGCGTCAGGTACAGCGCGGCGAGGATCAGGAAATGTCCGGAAAGGGATAAATGGACACCCATGCGCGCAATCATCGCCGGGTTGAAGAGAAACAATGCCGCGCCCAACAGACGCACTGTCACATTGCTTGTGGCCAGCCCCATCAGTTTCCAGGCAAACCAGCTCTGCAGCACAAAACACGTCAGCAACCAAAGCCCGAAGTACTGGAACGGCTCGGGAAGCAGCGAAGCGAACGGTTTGAAGATAAAGGCAAACAGCGGATTGGAATCCGAGAAGATGATCGCGCTGCCCAGCTCCAATCCATAGGAAGGATTGAGCCCCAGCGGAATCGACCAGGGTGAATGCCTGAAAAACGCCCACCCCAGGTAATGCGTCGCCGGATCACTGTGGCCCAGCCAGGCAATGTTTTCCGGGTTTAGCGCCCTTGGCCCCACGACGATAAAAAATGCCAGAACGCCCATCAGCAAAGGCAAGAGATTAACCGGCAAACGTTTAAGCAGATCCTTCATCGATACACGTCCATTCGTCATGCGCCAACATCAGAGGCTGGAATCGAGGCTGCATCGTACGCAAAAAAAAGCCCGCTTGCGCGGGCCTTCTTCTGGCTTGGCCGGCCAACCCTTTGGGGTGGCCGAACCGTCACGGGTGTACCGGATCAGAAATCCAGATTGGACACCGCCAGGGCATTGCTCTCGATGAAGTCACGGCGAGGTTCGACCGCATCACCCATCAGGGTGTTGAAGATCTGGTCTGCGCCAATGGCGTCTTCGATGGTGACTTTCAGCATGCGGCGCACGCTTGGGTCCATGGTGGTTTCCCACAGCTGATCCGGGTTCATTTCGCCCAGACCTTTGTATCGCTGGATGGTGTGACGCTTGGTGCTTTCGGCCATCAGCCAGTCCAAAGCTTCCTTGAACTCGGTGACCGCTTTCTTGCGCTCGCCACGCTGGATGTACGCGCCTTCGTCGAGCAGGGTGCTCAGTTGAGCGCCGAGGGTGACGACGGTTTTGTAGTCGTTGCTGCCGAAGAAGTCGCGGTTGAACGTGACGTAGTTCGACAGGCCGTGGGAGATCAGTTCGACTTCTGGCAGCCACACGCCACGTTCACGATCTTCACGCAGGCTGGCTTTGTAGACCAGGCCGGACTTCTCGTTGGTGCGCAGGCGGACTTCGTACTGGGCCAGCCAGTCCTGCATCTTGGCGTGGTCGCCAAGCATTTCCAGGCTCACGGCCGGCAGATAAATGAAGTGTTCGGTCAGTTCCTGCGGGTACAGGCGCGACAGACGCTTGAGGGTCTTCATCACCATGCGGAAGTCGTTCACCAGACGTTCCAGCGCCTCACCGGAAATGCCCGGGGCCTCTTCGTTCAGGTGCAGGCTCGCATCTTCCAGGGCCGACTGCGTCATGTACTCTTCCATGGCGTCGTCGTCTTTGATGTATTGCTCTTGCTTGCCTTTCTTGACCTTGTACAGCGGCGGCTGGGCGATGTAGATGTAGCCACGCTCGATCAGCTCCGGCAACTGACGGAAGAAGAAGGTCAGCAGCAGGGTACGGATGTGCGAACCGTCGACGTCAGCATCGGTCATGATGATGATGTTGTGATAACGCAGCTTGTCGATGTTGTACTCTTCGCGACCAATGCCGCAGCCCAGTGCAGTGATCAGCGTGCCCACTTCCTGGGACGAGATCATCTTGTCGAAGCGTGCTTTCTCGACGTTGAGGATCTTGCCTTTCAGCGGCAGGATCGCCTGAGTCTTGCGGTTACGTCCCTGCTTGGCAGAGCCGCCCGCGGAGTCACCTTCCACGAGGTACAGTTCGGACAGCGCAGGATCTTTTTCCTGGCAGTCAGCGAGCTTGCCCGGCAGGCCGGCGATGTCCAGCGCGCCTTTACGGCGGGTCATCTCACGGGCCTTGCGCGCCGCTTCACGGGCACGGGCAGCGTCGATCATCTTACCGACAACCAGTTTGGCTTCGTTCGGATTTTCCAGCAGGAAGTCGGAGAAGTACTTGCCCATCTCCTGCTCGACCGCGGTCTTCACTTCGGAAGACACCAGCTTGTCTTTGGTCTGCGAGCTGAACTTCGGGTCCGGCACTTTCACCGAGATGATCGCGGTCAGGCCTTCACGGGCATCGTCACCGGTGGTGGCGACTTTGTGCTTCTTCGCCAGACCTTCCTGCTCGATGTAGTTGTTCAGGTTACGCGTCAGTGCCGAACGGAAGCCCACCAGGTGAGTACCGCCGTCGCGCTGCGGAATGTTGTTGGTGAAACACAACAGGTTCTCGTTGAAGCTGTCGTTCCACTGCAGGGCGATTTCCACGCCGATGCCGTCTTCACGCTGGATGTTGAAGTGGAACACCTGGTTGACCGGAGTCTTGTTGGTGTTCAGGTATTCAACGAACGCCCGCAGACCGCCTTCGTACTTGAACAGCTCTTCCTTGCCGCTGCGCTCGTCCTTGAGGACGATACCCACACCGGAGTTGAGGAAGGACAGTTCACGAATGCGCTTGGCGAGGATGTCCCAGCTGAAGTGAATGTTCTTGAAGGTTTCGCTGGAAGCCTTGAAGTGAATCTGAGTGCCGGTGGTTTCGCTGTCACCAACGATCGCCATCGGTGCCTGAGGTACGCCGTGGACGTAGGTCTGTTCCCAGATCTTGCCGCTGCGGCGAACGGTCAGAACCAGTTCTTCAGACAGTGCGTTCACTACCGACACACCTACACCGTGCAGACCGCCGGATACTTTGTAGGAGTTGTCGTCGAACTTACCGCCAGCGTGGAGGACGGTCATGATGACCTCGGCGGCGGAAACGCCTTCCTCTTTGTGCACGTCTACCGGGATGCCACGACCGTTGTCTTTAACGGTGATGGACTCATCCGGGTGGATGATGATGCTGATGTCGTCGCAATGGCCGGCGAGGGCTTCGTCGATCGAGTTGTCGACCACCTCGAACACCATGTGGTGCAGACCGCTGCCATCGTCGGTGTCACCAATGTACATACCGGGACGTTTGCGTACGGCATCCAGGCCTTTCAGCACTTTAATGCTCGTTGAGTCGTACGTATTTTCTTCGCTCAATGCCTTCACTCCCGATGGTCGTGGGTCTGGGTGATACGGCCCTGTTCCACGTGGAACAGAGCGACTGGCGTTTCCGTCTGCCAGCCTTCCCTCAATAATTCTTGATCTACACAGGTGATGAACACCTGGCAGCGTAAGTCTTCCAGCAAGCGGCACAGCGCGCGACGGTGGCTCTCGTCCAGTTCGGACGGCAAGTCATCCACCAGATAAATACACTGACCGCGTCGGGCCTGGCTGACCAGATGCCCTTGGGCAATCCGCAGAGCACAGACCACCAACTTCTGCTGACCCCGGGACAAGATGTCCGCGGCGTTGTGTGCGCCCAATCTAAGACGCAAATCAGCCCGTTGCGGTCCGGCTTGGGTATGACCCATTTGCTGATCCCGTTGCAGGGATCCGGCCAATACGGCGCTCAATTCCCGGTCTTTGTCCCAGCCTCGGTAATAGCTGAGCGTCAAACCTTCAAGCTCAACCAGTTCGCTCAAGGTTTGTTCAAAGACTGGTTTCAAGGCTTTGATGTAAGCGCGGCGGTATTCATCGATTTCAGCGCTGGCCTGGCACAGTTCCCTGTCCCAAACCGCTTGCGAAACGGCGTCAAGTGTACCATGCCGCAGCCAGGAGTTTCTCTGGCGCAAGGCCTTCTGCAAACGCTGCCAAGTGGCCATGAATCGCGGCTCGACGTGGAACACGCCCCAATCGAGAAACTGCCGGCGAATCTTCGGCGCACCTTCCAGCAGGCGGAAACTGTCCGGGTTGATCAATTGCAGCGGCAGGATCTCCGCCAGTTGTGCGGCGCTGCGGGCGTTCTGGCCGTCGATACGGATCTGGAACTCGCCCTGACGGTCCCGCGAAATCCCCAGCGCGCTGTGGCCACCCTCGGCCAGCTCGACCTGACCGAACACGGTACAGGCGAGTTGCTCGTACTGGATTACCGGCAACAGGCGCGTGCTACGAAACGAACGGGCAAGCCCCAGCAGATGAATGGCTTCCAGAACACTGGTTTTGCCGCTGCCGTTGGCGCCGTAAAGGATGTTGATGCGGGGGGAGGGGGAGAAGGTCACCGGGTGCAGATTGCGCACCGCGGTGACCGAAACACGACTTAAGGACATCCAGGGTCAGCTGATTACAGACGCATCGGCATGACAACGTAAGCCGAGTCGTCATTGTCGGACTCTTGCACCAGCGCACTGCTGTTGGAGTCGGACAGAATCAGGCGAACCTGCTCGGTGGTCATCACGCCCAGCACGTCGAGCAAGTAGCTCACGTTGAAGCCGATTTCCAGGGAGCCGCCGTTGTATTCAACGCCCACTTCCTCTTCCGCTTCTTCCTGCTCCGGGTTATTGGCCTGGATCTTCAACTGACCGCTCGCCAGTTGCAGACGAATACCACGGTACTTCTCGTTGGACAGAATCGCGGTACGGCTGAAAGCTTCACGCAGTGCCTGACGATCGCCCAACACCAGCTTGTCGCCACCCTTCGGCAGAACGCGCTCGTAATCCGGGAACTTGCCGTCGACAAGTTTCGAGGTGAAGGTGAATTCGCCGGTGGTGGCGCGGATGTGGTGCTGGCCCAGAACGATGCTGACGTTACCGTCTGGCTCGGTGAGCAGACGCGCCAGTTCGAGAATACCTTTGCGCGGCACAATGACCTGGTGACGATCCGGCTGACCGATATCGGCTTTCATCGAGCACATGGCCAGACGGTGCCCGTCGGTAGCCACAGCGCGGATAATGCCTTCGGAAACTTCCAGCAGCATACCGTTGAGGTAATAACGCACGTCCTGCTGGGCCATGGCGAAGCTGGTGCGTTCGATCAGGCGACGCAGTTTGCTTTGTTCCAGGCTGCAAGTCAGCGAACCCGGACCTTCTTCGACAGTCGGGAAGTCGTTGGCCGGCAGAGTGGACAGGGTGAAACGGCTACGACCGGCCTTCACGACCAGCTTCTGCTCGTCGACCTTGATATCGATCAGCGCATCGTTGGGCAGGCTTTTGCAGATGTCCATCAGCTTGCGCGCAGGCACGGTGATGGAGCCTGTTTCAGCCGGCTCTTCGAGTTGCACACGACCGACCAGCTCGACTTCCAGGTCGGTACCGGTCAGCGATAATTGCTGGCCTTCGACAACCAACAGCACGTTGGAGAGTACCGGCAAGGTCTGTCGGCGCTCGACGACGCCTGCGACCAGTTGCAGGGGTTTCAACAGGGCTTCGCGTTGAATGGTGAAATGCATGGTCTAGTCCCTTGCCTTAATAAGCTGCGCTGGTGTTCATCAAGTGGTCAGTGTACGCAGCAGGTTCTTGTAGTCCTCGCGGATGTCCGCGTCGGATTCCTTAAGTTCGTTGATCTTGCGGCAGGCGTGCAAAACCGTCGTGTGGTCGCGACCGCCAAACACATCGCCGATTTCCGGCAGGCTGTGGTTGGTCAGTTCCTTGGACAATGCCATGGCCACTTGACGCGGACGCGCCACCGAGCGCGAACGGCGCTTGGACAACAGGTCCGAGATCTTGATCTTGTAGTACTCGGCGACGGTTCGCTGAATGTTATCCACAGAGACCAGTTTGTCCTGCAATGCCAACAAGTCTTTCAGGGATTCGCGAATCAACTCGATGGTGATGTCGCGACCCATGAAGTGCGAGTGGGCGATCACGCGTTTCAGCGCACCTTCCAGCTCACGGACGTTGGAGCGAATTCGCTGGGCAATGAAGAACGCGGCGTCGTGTGGCAACTCGACTTTGGCCTGATCGGCCTTCTTCATCAGAATCGCGACACGGGTTTCCAGTTCCGGCGGTTCGACGGCAACCGTCAGACCCCAGCCAAAACGCGATTTGAGGCGTTCTTCCAGGCCTTCAATTTCTTTCGGGTAGCGGTCACTGGTGAGAATGACCTGCTGACCACCTTCAAGCAGGGCGTTGAAGGTGTGGAAAAACTCCTCCTGCGAACGCTCCTTGCGGGCGAAGAACTGAATATCGTCGATGAGCAATGCGTCCACCGAACGGTAGAAACGCTTGAACTCATTGATCGCGTTCAGTTGCAGCGCCTTGACCATGTCGGCCACGAAACGCTCGGAATGCAGGTACACGACCTTGGCATTCGGGTTCTTCTTTAATAGATGGTTACCCACCGCGTGCATCAAGTGGGTTTTACCCAGGCCGACGCCGCCATAAAGGAAGAGGGGGTTGTAGCCGTGCTTGGGGTTATCCGCCACTTGCCAGGCCGCCGCGCGGGCGAGCTGGTTGGATTTACCTTCGACGAAGTTTTCAAAGGTAAAGGTGCGGTTCAGGTAACTGGTGTGCTTGAGCGCGCCTTCAACCTGAACAGTGCGCTGTTCGGCGCGAACCGGTGCCTGTTGCGAAGCGGCACCGGACATCGGGTCGAAACTGTCGCGAGACGGTTCATCGCTGATTTCGGGGCTTTTCTGCGTCGAGCGCTTGGCCGCCGGTGCTGGCGACTGAACGGATGGCGTACTCACAGGCGCGGCATTTGCCTGGGCCTGGGAAACCTGCGCAGCAGCCAGCGGCGCGTTCGGTGCAGCACGCGGAGCCGAACTGCGTTTGCTGCCTATTAATAAGGAAAGCGCCGGCGCCATGCCGTTGCCGTGCTCATCCAGCAGTTCAAGGACACGGCCCAGGTACTTTTCGTTGACCCAGTCCAGCACAAAACGGTTCGGTGCGTAGACGCGCAACTCGTCGCCTTCGGCTTCGACCTGTAGTGGACGGATCCAGGTGTTGAATTGTTGGGCAGGCAGCTCCTCGCGCAAAAGCTCCACGCACTGCTGCCAAAGTTCCACTGACACGGATATCCCCTAAGTTGAAAGCCGGTGAGGCAAAAACAAGCGGCCATTGTAGCGGCGAGCCGCCCACTTATCCACATGCAGGTTGTGCGGTCACCATGATTTATCAATGCGTTAACCGGGAAAAAGGCGACCAACGGTGTGTGAATAAGCTCTGTGGATAACCGCCTCTGAGGGCACTGGACAACTGGGGGCGAAACTCG